>CAZDEO010000073.1:0-23904 GCA_964504445.1 uncultured Anaerolinea sp.
ACCAGACGCTGGCCTTGGCCACCAGCCCGTAAGGGTCCACCAGCCGTTTCACCCATTGCCCATCCCCGCGGCGGTATACCATGCGCAGCCTTTGGTCGCGCCACAGCGCTTCTTGCACCAGCGACAAGTAGGGCGTGGGTTCCTCCGGCGCAAACCAGGCTACCGGGTCCAGGTAAATGCGCTGGCGCACCATTTCCACATCTTTCTGAAAGGGGGTGGGCAGAGCTGCTGTCAATTTAAGCAGGGCTTGCTCAGCAGCGTCCCCCGCGCCCAGGTCTTCCATCAGGCCGGGCACGGTCAGCATGAAGAGGGCGCGCACCTCTCCTTCGGTGAGACCGGTGAGGTTGGTGCGGTAGTTTTCCAGCAAAGAAACGCCACCCTGGGGGCCACGCTCGGCATAGACGGGCACGCCGGCGCTGCTCAGGGCGTCCAGGTCTCGGTAGATGGTTCTCGGGGACACTTCCAGACGTTCCGCCAGTTCCTGAGCGGTCATCTGGCCCCGAGTTTGCAGCAGCATGAGGATAGATAGGAGACGGTCAGCACGCATGAGGATATTTTATGTGGGTTACGGCCGTAGATCAGCCAGCCGCCTCTGCCAAAATAGCCCGCAGCCGCCCTTCTATGGCCCGCAGCGCCTGCCCCCGGTGGCTAATTTGGTGTTTCACGGCTGACCCTACCTGGGCCATGGTCATCTCGTACTCTGGCAGGTAAAAGACGGGGTCATAGCCAAAGCCGCCCTGTCCGGCTGGTTCTAGGGCAATGGTTCCTTCGCAGGTGCCTTCCGCTTCGGCCAGGATACGGCCGTCTGGGGCAGCCAAGGCAATTACACAGCGAAACCGGGCCGACCTCTCCTTTTGCGGCACATTGGCCAAATTATGTAGCAGCAGCCGGTAACGTGCTTCGTGAGTCAGACCTGGGCCACCGTAGCGGGCTGTGTACACCCCCGGCGCGCCATCCAGCGCATCCACTTCCAGACCAGAGTCATCGGCCAGCGTGAGCAAGCTCGTTTTCTTTGCGTATGCTTGTGCCTTCAGCCGCGCATTTTCGGCGAAGGTTGAGCCTGTTTCGGCTACGTCCTCAGTCACCGCTACGTCGCTCAGGCTCAACCAATCAATGGTCATATCTCCCAGCATCTCGGCAAATTCTCGCACCTTGCCCTGATTGTGGGTTGCTACTAACAATTTAGCCATCACCATTCTCTCATCTCGTTACAACTTTTATTTGCCCTATGCTATACTCCAAACTTCCATTTTAATCAAGAAAGGCAATTATACGATGGCCCAAAAATTACTTTCACGCTTACGCTTCAATTTTGGCTTTTTGCTAGAAGCCAATCTGGGCGAAAGCCGCGAAATTGAGCTGGATTACCCAACCATACGTGTGGCGGAGGATCTGGATTTAAAACCCCTAAAAGGTTTGATCAAAGCGTCCCGTACGTCGGAAGGTATTTACATTGACGGCAAGTTAGCCACCGCCTTGAACGTTGAATGCGTCCGCTGTCTGACCGATTTTGCTTTGCCTATTACTTTGCAGCTTGACGATCTTTTCTACTACCCGCCATACACGGCTCCTGAGGGGGAATACGTGGTCGGGGAGAATGGTTTCATAGACTTGTCGCCCCTGGTAAGAGAGCTGAGCTTTCTAGAGGTGCCCATGCAGCCTATTTGCCGGGAAGATTGCCAGGGGTTGTGCCAGGAATGCGGCGCGAATTTGAATGAAGGTGATTGCGGCTGCCAGGACGATGATAGTGACCCGCGATTTGCGATTTTGGGTAAATTGTTGGACGAATGATGGGCAACTGAACTATGTTTTACGACCGGGCAAAAATTTACGTAAAAAGTGGGGATGGCGGCGATGGCATGATTAGCTTTCGCCGCGAAAAGTTTGTGCCTTTTGGTGGGCCTGATGGTGGTGATGGCGGAAAGGGTGGCGATATTGTGTTTACCGTGAATCCCAACCTGAACAGCCTGGTTTACTTTCATCGCAAGGTGCATTTTCGCGCTGGTAACGGGGTTCATGGCGGTACGGCGAACAAGACCGGGGCCACCGGTGATTCTCTCCAGCTAGAGGTGCCGCCCGGCACAGTGATCCGGGCGGCGGAAACGCAAGAATTGTTAGCTGATTTGACGGAAGCGGGCCAGGAAGTGGTGCTCTTGACCGGTGGGCGGGGCGGTCGTGGCAATGCCCGCTATGCTAATAGCGTTAACCAGGCGCCGCGCATTGCCGAACGGGGCGAGCCAGGGGAAGATCTATGGCTGGAACTGGAGCTAAAGCTTATTGCTGACGTGGGGATTGTGGGCAAGCCCAATGCGGGCAAATCAACGTTGCTGGCGGCGGTGAGTGCTGCCCGGCCCAAAATAGCCGATTACCCGTTTACGACGTTGCAGCCTAATTTGGGCGTGGCGGAACTGGATGAGTACCAGACTATGGTGCTGGCGGACATCCCCGGCCTCATTGAAGGCGCTTCGGAGGGGGTGGGGTTGGGACATGACTTTTTGCGCCACGTGGAGCGGACGCGGGTGCTGATTCATTTGCTGGACGGCGCTGCCCCTGAACCTCTGGAAGATTGGGCGATGATTACCCAGGAATTGGCGGTGTATGACGTGGAAATG
This sequence comes from uncultured Anaerolinea sp., assembly GCA_964504445.1. GTDB lineage: Bacteria > Chloroflexota > Anaerolineae > Promineifilales > Promineifilaceae > JACSRF01. The sequence goes on from CAZDEO010000073.1 coordinate 2,613, forward strand.
GAGACAAAGCCGCAGCTTGTGGTGCTGAATAAGATGGATTTGCCGGATGCCATTGCCTGGGAACCGATTTTGGAAGAGGAAATTCGGAAGCTCGGTTATCCTTTTATGGCAATTTCGGCGGTGACGGGGGCTGGGGTGCGGGAGATGCTGTACAAGGTGAAGCAGATGCTGGACGAGGCTCCGGAACCGGGGCCGGGTGAGGAAGCACTGGTGGTGATTCGGCCGGATGAGGACGAAGGGTTCACCATTGTGCGGGAGAATGACGGCTGGCGGGTGCGTGGCAAGCGGATTGAGCGCATTGCGGCGATGACTTATTTTGAATTTGATGCGACGTTGAACCGCTTTCAGCAGATTTTGGAGCGCATGGGTATTTCGGAGGCGCTGGAGGAAGCGGGGGTGAAAGTGGGGGATATTGTCTTCATAGGAGATGAAGAATTGGAATGGGGGGAGTAAACGGCCGTATTGGGTTGCTGGGTGGTACATTTGATCCGCCTCACCTTGGGCATTTGTGGTTGGCAGAAACGGCGCGAGACCAGCTTGGGCTGGATGCGGTGCTGTTTTTGCCCGTGGGTTTGCCACCCCACAAGCAGGGTCATGGCGTTACGGCCGTTGCCCATCGCCTGGCGATGCTTCGCCTGGCTTTGTGGGAAACCCCTTTTGACCTGAATACCCTGGACGTAGACCGCTGTCCCCCGCACACGACAGTGAGTTTGTTGCCATTATTGCGCCAGCAGTATCCTACCGTGCACTTTTGGTGGCTCATTGGCAGCGACTCGCTGCGTGACTTACCTACCTGGACCGAACCCCAGCGTATTGTTGGTTTGTGCCGCCTGGGGGTGTTGCCGCGGCCCGGGGTGGAAATTGATTGGGTGGCTCTGGAAACGGCCGTACCGGGGGTGCGCGCTGCGGTGGATTGGTTGGGCGGCCCCACCTTAACCCTGTCATCAACCCATATTCGTCAATGGGCGGCGGCAGGCCATTCTTTGCGCTTTTTGGTGCCAACGGCCGTGGCCGACTACATGCATCATCACCAGCTTTACAGAAAAAAAGAAGCCGGGGCATAAGCTCCGGCTTCTTTTTTTCTGTAAAGGAAAACCAATTATTCCTGGTTTTCCTCTCCGCTCTCGATTGCTTCTGCAGCTGCTTCAACGGCTTCGGCCGGCACAAACCGCTTTATTTGCTTGATGGATACCTTAATAGTTTTGCGGCAGTTTACGCATTCTACGGCGTGGTACTTTTGCTGCTTTTCTGCGGATTCGGCTACCGCATAAGCCAGGTAGTCCCGCGATAGGTTAAAGGAGTGGCGGCAATAAGGACAATGTACGTTCATGGAAAATCTCCTTGTTTGTATGGCGCTTCCGAAATATTTACGCCTGGGGAAGTAAACGATCCTGGGAGGCTAAGTCTTAGGGTGCCTCACGTTTTTACGTTCTTGCTGTTTCTTGTTTTCATATTGTGAAATGATTGTAAACGAAAACCGTGCCAATTTTCAAGCTGTGACTTAAAAGGGCAGAATTTAATATGCAGAAGGGGTCACGAAAAAAATGGTGAATAACGCCGTGGTCAATGCCGCTTGGTGGTGAAATCATTATTTTGTTGGGCAACGCCAATATAAGTTTTGCTTAAGAATTACAGTGCCAAACTGAGAGACACCTAACATTCCCCTTAATTCTCCTACACAATTTCCCAACCTTTTCTACAATGTTACTAGCTTAAAAGGCGAGAAGAGAGAGATGGAAAACCAGGCGGGAGCGTCTCCCAAGTTGATAAAGCCGCAGATGGTAGCTGATGTGCTGCGTGAAAGCCTGCAACAAGGAGTGCCGGCTACGCTCACGGTCACCAGCAAAAGTATGGCCCCTCTGCTTTGTCCGGGAGATCAGGTTATTTTAACGGCCGTTCCGCCCGCAGGTTTGCAATTTGGTGACATTATCACCTACTTTAATGGTCGCCACCTCATCACCCACCGCTTTTGGCACGAGGATGCGGGGATATTGCTCCTTCGCGGCGATCGCCCATTGCAGTTTGATCCTCCGGTTCGGCCAGAGCAGGTGGTGGGGCGTGTGCAAGGGCGCCGCCGAAAAAACCACGTCTTGTGGTTAGATATGGGCAGCGGGGCCTGGCTGAACGGCCGTTTAACCCGATTAGGCATGACTGACCGACAGCTCCTCGGTGAGCCGGGGGCGGTTGGGCCTCTTTCCATGAAACAAAAAATCAGGCGACGCTTCAATTTCGCCTGGGCAATTGTCCTTTGCGGGGTCGTTAACCTCACAGCCCGCAAAGCAGTAAGGTAAATTTTTTAGGATTGGCAGAAAAAATATTTATGCACTTGAACCGAATATTTATTCTCAGTTCGTTGGCCAGCATGACGTTTTTGTTTTTGGCTGGAGCGGCAGCTTTTGCTTACATTGGGGAGATTTCTCTTTTCGGTAGCCAGCAAGAGGTGTTGAAATCACGGCCGTTTCCCAAGAGCGAAACCCCCAACGTTTTGCGCCTGACCGTGGCCGAAGCAGGGATTACCACCGTGACGGCGCAGCAAGTTCAGCAAGCCAACATTCCTTTTAATGCCCTTTCTGCCGATGAACTGCGCCTGACCCACGAAGGCCGCCCGGTACCCTTTTATACACAAACAAACGGCGTTCAGCCCGCCCTATATTTTTATGCTCAGCCAACTACCCAGTCACCCGCCGTTTATCTGCTAACGGCAGGCAAGGGTGTAGCCATGACCCAGCAGCGTGCGGTTCCCTCTGCCACTGGCAGCCCGCTGGCCCAATACCACTATTATTGGGAAGAAAACAGTACCTCATTGCCCCACACCAACGGGGATGACATTTGGCTTGGCCCTCTATTGCTGGCCCCAGATGAATGGTCCCTGGCTTTAAATGACATCAAACCCAGTGGCGGCCTAGGTGAGTTGACCATTCGCCTTTGGTCCAGCACGCAAGATTATGTTGAGCCGGACCATCACCTGGTGGTCTCCCTCAACGGCCGTGTTCTAACCCACTGGTTTTGGGATGGCGTAAAACAAGAGACCATTTCCCTCGCCTTGCCACCTGGCTTATTATCCAGTACAGACACCAATGTGCTGACTTTGCGTGCGCCAGGAGACACGGGTGCTGCTGGTGAAGCGGTTTACCTGGATTGGATACACCTTTCCTACGAAGCGGAAACCTCCGTTCGCCAAGGGCCAGCAGCTTTTTATACCCAGGCTGAAACGGTGCAAGTACAGGATGCGGCATCTAATTTACTGCTGTTCGACGTGACCAACCCTCACAACCCCCTGGTGTTGCAGGATCTTCCCATTGAAAACGGCCGCGCCAACTTCGTTAGAACAGGGGAGGTTTACGTTGCGCTTTTGCCTTCCCAGGCTAACCAGCCCGATATTAGCCTGGCGCCTGTATGGAAAGAGCCTTTACGCCAGCCAGACCGGGGGGCAGATTATATTGCGATTGTGGCAGACCGGGATGGCTTTGCCAGGGCTTTGGAACCGTTGTTGACATATCGTCAGGAACAGGGATTACGGGTAACGGCCGTTTCCCTTAGCCAGATTTATGATGAATTTGGCTTTGGGCAGCAGAGCGCCGAGGCCATCCGTCATTTTCTTACCTATGCCAGCCAAAACTGGCAGCCCCCCGCTCCCCAATATGTGCTGTTAGTGGGGGATGCCACTTACGATAACCCAGGTAGCCCAGGCCAGGCAAACCTGCTGCCCACGGCGTTGGTACACATTAGCTACAATGGTTTTGTGGCTAGTGACACCTGGTTTGCCCTGGGAGATGGGACTGCTCCACAAATGGCTGTCGGCCGTTTCCCCGCCCAAACCGCCTCCCAGGTAGCGACGATGGTGCGCAAAACGCTGCTCTATGAAAGCACCCCTCCCAATTCCCATTGGTCTTCTGGCGCCCTCTTGGTTGCCGATGACGACGAACCCGATTTTGACATGATATCAGACGAATTAGCCGACATTTTTCTGGCAAACGGCTTCCGCGTTTACGATTTGCACATGACGGAAAATGACAACATCCGTTACGAAGTGATTGGAGCCATTAATCAGGGTGTGGGCTTCCTCAACTACGTGGGGCACGGTAACGAACGGGTATGGGGGGATGAATTTGTATTTGCTGCCGACGATGTGCCATTACTCAAAAATCAACGCCGTCTGCCGGTCTTTACCACTTTCACTTGCAGCAATGGGGCGTTTGCGCTGCCCAACACCACCTCTTTGGCTGAAGAGCTGCTGTGGGCGGAGCATGGTGGCGCTGTGGCAGTCATCGCACCCTCCGGGCGGCTGCTGCCCGCTGACGTACCCGCTGTAGCCGGGGCTTTTTACACCGCTATCTTTGCGGAGGAGGAGGCAACCGTCGGGGAAGCATTGTTAGCCGCCAAATCTGGCCCTGCGGAGTATACGCACGCTGCCGATGTGTTGCACTTGGTGAATTTGTTGGGAGATCCGGCCTTAACTGTGCACAAGCCTTGATTTGTGAAATTGCGGCAAACCAACCCCAATGGGCTTAATAGTTGGCGGGAGTCGTGGGGATTATTGGACCAATTCCTTTGCCTGCGCGATCCATTCTGCTGGGCTGGCAGCCTGCCATGCTTTGATCTGCACAATTTTGCCGACTTGCGCTGGCTCTTGGGTAGCGAGGATGGCGAAGGTGGTGATGCCGGCCTCTTGTAGCCGCTGTGCATAAACGGGGCCAATGCCGTTGATGGTTGTCAGATCGTCCGGAGGCGCGGCTTGGGTAGAGGGGGTACCTTGGGGAACGGCCGTTTCCTCTGTTTTCCCTTTTTGCATTCCCTCTAGTTTCGCTTTCACTTTGGCTAATTCATCTAACAGGTCCAGCGCGCCTTCATCGGCGGAAGTGCTTTTTTGCCAGTACCACAACAAAACACCTCCCACAAAAGCCAGGAAAAACCCGATCCAAAAACTCTGTAGTTTTCTTTTTGTCATGCAAATTCCTCCGCAAAAATTATTGACGCATTCCAGTATACACGAAGTGGCTGGCTAACGGCAGGTGGCCCATGATTTTCCTGAAAAACTGGTAAAATACCCTACCAACTCAACAAAACTAGCCCACCAAACGGGAGAAACTTATGCCTGAAAACCTGGCAAAACTGCCGCCGAAAGGAAGGCAGAAGGAGATACTGCTGCAGCAGATGGCCCAAATGCGGCAGAATGATGCTGCATGGCGAGAAGGAAAGGTGTTTAGCCTGGTCTTTTTTGCGGGGGAAGAAGCGCATGAGGTAATTCGGGAAGCACATAATCTGTTTTTTGCCGAAAATGGGCTGAACCCCACCGTTTTTCCTAGCTTGCGGCGCTTTGAAAGCGACGTGGTGCAGATGAGTGCGGGGTTACTGGGCGGGGATGGACAGGTTGTGGGCAATATGACTTCTGGGGGTACGGAAAGTATTTTGATGGCGGTGCTGGCGGCTCGCGAGTGGGCCAGGGTAAATAGGCCTACTGTCAGTGCGCCGGAAATTGTTTTGCCGGTGACGGGACATCCTGCTTTTGAGAAGGCCGCCCATTATTTTGGCTTGCGGGTAGTCCACGTGCGGGTGGGGGCGGATTTTCGAGTAGACGTGGCGGCGATGGAAACGGCCGTTACTTCTAACACCATTTTGATTGTAGGCTCTGCGCCATCTTACCCCCATGGCGTAGTTGACCCCATTCCAGAATTGGCGGCCATAGCGCAGGAGCGCGGCATTTTGTGCCACGTAGATGCCTGCGTAGGCGGTTTTTTACTGCCATTTGTGCGCCGCGCCGGTTTCCCGGTGCCAGACTTTGATTTTAGCGTTCCTGGCGTGACCTCTGTATCGGCAGATTTACATAAGTATGGGTATGCGGCAAAAGGGGCGTCCGTCATTTTGTATCGCAGCCGGGAACTGCGGCGGTACCAACTTTTTGCTTACGTAGATTGGCCGGGGGGAATTTATGCCTCGCCCACGGTGGCTGGCACACGCCCAGGGGGCGCCATTGCTGCAGCGTGGGCCATCATGCAGTACCTGGGTGAGGAGGGGTATGTGGTGCTTGCGCGGCAGGTCATGGAAACGGCCGTAAAAATCCGCCAGGGCATTGCCCAGATTCCGCATTTGTACGTCTTGGGCGACCCACCCGCCAGCCTCATGGCCTTTGCTTCTGATAGGTTAAACATTTACGAAGTAGGCGACGAGATGGGCTTGCGGGGATGGCACCTGGACAGGCAGCACAACCCGGCTAGCCTGCACCTGACCATCAACTATGCCCACGTGCAGCAGGCTGACGCTTTTTTAGCTGATTTGGCGGAAGTGGTGACCATTTTGCGCCGGCCCACTTTACGTAGGGTGGGCAACCGCGTTTTGTTAAGCACAGCCGGCGCCGCGACCCGGCTGCTGCCCCGCCGGTGGGTAAGCGCCCTGACTGGTAAGGCGGCAGCGCTGCTTGGTGGTGGCGGCGGTTTGCCATCGCGCTCCGCCGCTATGTATGGCATGATGGGCACGTTGCCTAACCGGGGGGATTTGCACAGCGTGGTTCTGGACTTGCTGGAATCGTTTACGCAGCCGGAAGGGAAATCGGTAGAAGACCTTGACGGTAAGGAGGAATGAATGATGGCAGAAATCGGCCGTTTTTTGGGTGGTGTGGGCGCATTAATTTGGAACCCGGAGGCTGACGCATATCTCATTTTGCACCGGGCCGCCACCAAGGATTTTGCCAGCGGTGTGTGGGAATGTGTGACGGGGCGAGTGGATCAGGGTGAAGGGTTTATGGCGGCGCTGCATCGGGAGGTGCGGGAGGAATTGGGCATTGGGGTAGAAATCGCCTTTTTTCTGGGCACAACCCATTTTTACCGGGGTGCGCCTGTGCCTGAGAATGAGTTGATTGGGGTGGTTTTTGTGTGCGTGACTGACGAAGCACAGAACATACGCCTGAGTGCGGAGCATGATGCGCTGCGGTGGGTAACGGCCGTTGCCGCCCCACAACTGCTTACGGCGTCTGATCCGGCTACCCGCTGGCTTTCGCGGGTCATTCAGCGCGCTGCCGTCATGCGGACATACATTACTCCCCAGCAACTCGCCTATCACCGCACCCTAGATTTCGAGCTTGGATAGCATCTTTACCACCCCTGGCGTGTTTCCCTCGCTGCATTATGGAGAAAAATGCCGACCTTGAACGATGTGAATTGGGCTACTCATAACTTGACAAACTCTGGTTTGATCCTACACTCGCATAACAAGTCATGGTAGAAATTACAACATTTGTCCAACCTCTGTTGGCAAAACCCTGACCGCCCTCCTAGAACATACCTTGAAAGGGTATGCTCGCATCTTTCCAGAACCTTTTTGCATGAAAAAGGTCGTAATGGCCATAGAAAGGAGTTGATTGCATGGATGTCTTTACAGCTGCTTCCCATCACGATGTGTTAGTTTTAGTCGTTCAAATCGCCGTATTACTGTTTACCGCCCGTGCTTTAGGCGAAATAGCCCAACGTTTGGGTCAGCCGTCTGTCGTAGGGGAAATTTTGGCGGGCATCTTGCTTGGCCCCTCGGTTTTGAGCAGCTTGTTTCCGGCTTTTGGCGCGTGGATTGTGCCTCATACCGAGGTACAAGGCTATTTGCTCGAAGTAATCAGCCTGATCGGGGCTATGTTTTTGCTGCTAATTACTGGCCTGGAAACTGATTTATCCCTCATTCGCCGCCATGCGCGCACGGCCGTTGGCGTTTCTTTTGGCGGCATCACCATCACTTTTTTATCTGGCTTTTTGCTGGGCCAATTTTTGCCTGATTTTTTGTTAGCTGATAACAACGAGCGACTTATTTTTTCCCTCTTTATCGCTACCGCCATGTCTATTTCCGCTATTCCCGTCATTGCCAAAGTGCTGATGGATTTGAACTTGATGCGGCGAGACATTGGCCAAACGATTATCGCCGCCGGCATGAGTGATGACACCATTGGCTGGATTTTGCTTTCGATTGTGGCTGGGTTAGCCAGCGGCGCGGCAGTAACGGTGGGCAGTGTGCTGCAAACTATTGGCAGCGTGCTGGCCTTCATGGTGCTGAGCTTTACGCTGGGGCGATGGGTGGTCAAGCGGGCGTTGGATTTTGTGCAGGATAATGTGGTTAGCCGGGATCGCCTCCTGACTTTGGTTGTCGTGCTCACCTTTGCCTGGGGAGCTATTACGCAGGCGCTGAATTTGGAGGCAGTGCTGGGCGCTTTTGTGATGGGTATTTTGTTTGGGCAAATGCCGCGCCTGCCGGAAGCTGTCCATCATAAACTGGAAAGCGTTGCTTTGGGTATATTTTCCCCTATCTTTTTTGCCGTGGCTGGCTTGAAGGTCAATATTTTGAACCTGGCGGAACCGGGGTTGATTGCCATTGCTTTATTGGTGATTGCGGTTGCCAGTGGTGGCAAGGTATTGGGCACGTATACCGGCGCGCGGCTCATTGGTCGCCGTGACCATTGGACTGCGCTCAGCTTTGGGGCGGGTTTGAATGCGCGGGGGGCGATGGAAATTATTATTGCCACTATTGGCCTCAATTTGGGCATATTAGCGCAAGATATGTTTTCAATTATTGTGTTGATGGCCATGACGACGTCGTTGATGGCGCCGCCTGCGCTGCGCTGGGTGCTGAAGCGCGTACAGCCAGGTGAGGAAGAGCAGCGGCGGCTGCGCCAGGAGGAGCTGGCCGAGGGAAGTTTAGTGGCCAATATTCACCGGGTTCTTTTGCCCGTGCGCCAGCGTGAGCCGGGTGTACATGGGGTGCAGACCATTGAAGCGCATGTGATGGAGAAGGTGGGGGCTAAGACGGATCTTTCCTTGACGTTGCTGAATGTGACCACGAACGGCCGTCGCGCTTCCGGCGTGGAGTTTTTATCCCAGTTAGCGCCTATGTTCTCGCAAAAAGAGATTGTTAAAAAAGTGGTTGAAGATGAGCATCCTAGCAACGCCATCCTGGAAGAAGCGGAAAAAGATTATGATTTGCTGGTTTTTGGCGCGTCAGAAAATACGCCTGATTCCAGCATCGTTTTTACACCCCTGGTTGATGGTTTGGTGCGCATGGCCCCTTGTCCCACATTGGTGGTGCAAGGGCAGCGCATACAGCCAGATTGGCAACCCAAACGAATTTTGGTACCTACCAACGGCAGCCTGGCGGCGCGCCATGCGGCAGAATTGGGCTTTGCCATTGCTTCAGATGAGGGTGATGAGGTCATGATTTTACATGTCGTCGAAGACAACACCAGCCGTTATTTTCTCGACGCATCCGGCGAAACCTTAGAAAAACAATTGGAGATGGGGCAACAGATTGCCAAAGATTTATGCGAATTAGGTCAGGTGCAAGGGATACAAACCAGTGTGGATATTCAGATTGGCAGTGACCCAGAACCGATTATTTTGGCTGAAGCGCGTAAGCATCATGTGGATTTAATCATTCTGGGCACCGACGTGCGACCTGGTTCGACACGCCTGTTCCTCGGTCCGCGGGTGGAGCGTATTCTTAAAAATGCCCCCTGCCCAGTAATTGTTTTCAATAGCTGAGGGTTCAAGGAGGTTAGTAACTGCGGAAGGTTTTTTGGCGGCAGCCCGTTACCCAGGTATGGTTTTTCTCTGTTTTGCTATGCCCGTTGTAATCGCTCAGGAGGAAACGCAGATGGTATTTCAGCAAACGGTTGTCTTTGGCGTCTTGCTCGTGGCGTTGGTCTTATTTGTGTGGGGGCGGTGGCGTTATGATGTTGTGGCCTTGCTGGCGCTTTTGGCTGTGTCTGTAACAGGTGTTATTCCGGGTGAAGATGCATTTGTGGGGTTTGGGCATCCGGCTGTCATTACGGTGGCCGCGGTGCTGGTTGTAAGCCGGGGGCTGCTGAATGCTGGCCTGGTGGATTTGATTGTGCAGGGGTTGTCGCGTTTTAGCAATGGGGCCGTCACCAGGGAGGTGGGCATTTTAACGGGAGTTGTCGCTTTTCTTTCGGCCTTTATGAATAACGTGGGGGCTTTGGCCCTGATGATGCCGGTTTCGATTCGCATGGCACGCAAGAACGGCCGTGCCCCATCTCTGTTCCTCATGCCCCTGGCTTTTGCCTCCTTGCTGGGCGGTTTGGTCACCCTGATTGGCACCCCACCCAACATCATCGTTGCCACCTTCCGGGCGCGCAACGGCTCTGCCGCCTTCCAAATGTTTGACTTTACCCCTGTTGGCTTGGGAGTTACAGTAGTGGGGTTATTGTTTATCATCCTGATTGGTTGGCGACTGGTGCCCCAACGAAAAGGGCAGGCATCCCGCGAAGAGATGTTCCAGATTGAAAATTACATTACCGAAGTACGTGTTACCGAAAATTCTCAATTGGTGGGGCGTACTTTGCGCGACTTCCATTCCTCCGATGAGACAGAGGTGATTGTTGTAGGATTGGTACGGGGCAATTTACATATTCCATCCCCGGCAATTTATGAACAATTTCAGGTAGGCGACATTCTCATTATTGAAGCAAATTCCGAAGATTTGAAGACCCTCGTGGATTCTTTCAACCTGGAATTGGTGGGCAGCAAGGAGTTGGCGGATGGCGTTTTGCAGTCGAACGACGTGAGCATTATGGAGTGTGTCGTGCGCTCCAGCTCGCTTATGGTTGGGCAAACTGTGCTGAGCCTAGATTTACGCTGGCAATATGGCATTAACTTATTAGCTGTTTCGCGGCAGGGCACACGCGTGGAAACGCGCCTGATTGATATTAATTTCCGGGAAGGGGATGTTTTGCTTTTGCAGGGAGCAACGGGCACCCTGGCGAAAACCTTGACTCGCCTGGGCTGCCTGCCCCTGGCCGGGCGCGGTTTGGAATTGGGGAAACCCCGCCGCTTGTATCTTTCGTTATTTATTTTTGGCGCGGCACTGCTCACGGCCGCTTTCGGCATTTTTCCCGTACAAATAGCCTTTACTCTGGCTGTTATTGCTATGTTGCTTACCCGAATTATCTCCTTATCCGAAGCCTATGAGAGCATTGACTGGCCGATTATCGTTTTGCTGGGTGCCATGCTTCCCGTGGGCCAGGCGTTGGAGGTGAGTGGCGGAGCAGAATTGATTGCTCAACAAGCCTTGAATTTGTCTGCGTGGTTGTCGCCCCCCATGACTATGGGCTTGTTATTGTTGGTAACAATGCTACTCTCAAATTTGGTAAACAATGCGGCAGCGGCCGTGCTCATGTCGCCCATTGCGGTGACCATTGCCAATGGGTTAGGGGCATCCATTGATCCCTTTTTAATGAGCGTGGCGATTGGGTCATCTTGTGCGTTTCTGACACCCATTGGGCACCAATCGAATACGCTGGTAATGGGGCCGGGCGGGTATCATTTTGGCGATTATTGGCGCATGGGGCTGCTGTTGCAAACGGTTATTTTGATAGTTGCTTTGCCACTGATAATGTGGATTTTCCCTTTGTACTGAGGGGAAATCTGCTTAGGCGCTTACGCGTGGCTGCTGCTGTGATATCCTGTTTGCGTGGGGACCGACGCCGTGGGCAGTTGTGGCTAAGCTATCTCACTTTTGTGAGAGGAGGATTGTAAGGTGACAAATTATGCAAACGGTTGCTGTAGCTAAAATTTGTGAGACTTCGAAAATGCGTGCCCTGGTGGTTTCGTATGACATGCCTTTGGAAGAGGCTATTGGGCATTTTGCGCAAGATCATGATCTGCGGGGCATTTTTTTAATCGATGAGCATGAGCGCCTGGTGGGGGTGGTGAATACGCAGGATTTGCTAGATTGGGTGCGGGTGGGGCTGGCGCTGCCGCCGCAAGCTCAGCCCCCCTCTATTGCCCAGGTGCGGCGGCTGGTAAAGGCGGAAAGAGTGGGGGATCTGGCACGCTCTGATAGTGTGGAAACGGCCGTTACCCTCCACGACACCCTGGCTGATGCGTTAGATAAAATGACGCGCCATAACCTGATTGACATTCCCGTGATCGATGGAAACGGCCGTGTTATCAACGATTTGCGCCTGAGCGAAGTGCTGGCTTTCGTTTTACAGAATAGCGATTGATTAGATTATTCGCCTACAGACAAAATAGCAGGTATGAATATGGGCGTCGTTCATTTACCAGGCGGTTTGGTTCTGTTAATCGTTTGGCACCGAGACAACGGGGTCGGAGCCACACAACTGGACGTAAACAATTTTGCTTTTTAATGCGGCGCATGGTCCCGCCAGCGTCTGTTATTGCTGCCGTGCATGGTGGCCTGACCATGGACAGGGCGCCCATGGTAAACCGCTGTGTATGGAATGACCTGATCGCCCACAAAGTGCTGCTGCACCGGCTGAAAAACAGCAATAAACAAAAAAACAACGCAACCGGGTAAAGGGGGCATATCAAGAAAAATGGAATCAAGCATTCGTTTAGGGAAAGTATGGGACATACCCATCGGCTTAAATCTCAGCTGGTTTTTGGTCTTTGGGCTGATTACCTGGTCATTAGCCACCGGGTACTTTCCGCAAGAATATGGAGAATTAGGAACGGCCGTATCCTGGTTTTTGGCCTTTCTAACCAGCATCTTCTTCTTCGGCAGCGTATTGCTCCACGAGTTAGGCCACGCTTACATGGCCCTGCGCGAAAAAATTCCCGTACGGGCCATTAACCTCTTCATCTTTGGCGGCGTGGCCCAAATTGAGGGCGAGCCAAAAACAGCCGGCGCTGAGTTTCGCATTGCCATAGCCGGCCCCATGGTTAGTTTGCTGCTGGCAGCACTATTCGGCGCCCTGTGGTTGCTTGACCAAAACATACCCTGGCTAGCCGCCCCCAGCATCTGGCTGGCGCGTATCAACCTGATTTTGGCGGTTTTCAACATGATACCGGGCTTTCCGTTGGATGGCGGGCGGGTTTTGCGTGCCGCCGTCTGGCAATTTACCGGCAACTTCCAAAAAGCTAACCGCGCGGCAACCCTTTCTGGTCAAATTGTGGCCTTCGGATTCATGGCCGTGGGCGTCTTTTTGATTCTAAGCGGTACCCTGTTTAATGGCTTGTGGCTTATCTTCATTGGGTGGTTCCTGCAAAATGCCGCGGCCTCTAGTTACGCCCAATCTACCATGCAGCAGACCCTTCAGGATTTGCTAGTAGCGCAAGTGATGGCCCGGAATTGGCCGCAAATTCCCAGCAAAACACCGCTCAACCAATTGGTGGAAGAGCAAATGCTGCGCGGCGGCCCGCGTTATGCTTTCCTGGAACGAGATGGCTATGGCCACGAAGAAGGGGACACGCGCCCCTATGGCATGATTTCCCTAACTGACGTTACCCGTGTTCCGCGCCAAAGCTGGCCTTTTACGGCCGTTGATCAAGTCATGCTTCCCTGGGAAAAGCTGGTTACAGTCCAGGGGCAAATGTCCGTGCTAGATGCTTTGCACGTGATGGACGAGGCCAATGTGGCCCAGGTTCCGGTGCTGGGTAGCAACCAGGAGATGGTGGGCGTGTTATCCCGCGAGCAGATTATTCATTCGATCCGTCTACGGTCCCAATTACAGGTGTGAGTATGCCTTTGCTTTTGCTCATAGGTGGTCTGATATTGTTAATTGGAGGGGCTGAGGCCATGGTGCGCGGCTCTTCTCGCCTGGCGGCGGCCTTAGGCATTTCGCCATTGGTAATAGGCCTTACCGTTGTCGCTTTCGGTACCAGCTCGCCGGAACTCGCCATTAGTTTACAGTCTGCTTTCCAGGGGCAGGCTGATATCGCCGTAGGTAATGTTGTAGGCAGCAACCTGTTTAACATTCTGGTGATTGTGGGACTTTCCGCCATCATAACGCCCCTGGTGGTGGCCCAGCAGTTGGTGCGCCTGGATGTGCCGCTCCTTATTGGCATGTCGCTGCTGACCTGGTGGATGGCAACGGATGGGTTGATTGGGCGGGTCGAGGGTGTGGTGCTATTTTCCGGATTGGTTGTCTATATTTCCTTCCTAATCTGGCAAAGTCGGCGAGAAAGCCAGGCGGTACAGGATGAATATGCGGCGGAGTTTGGCAACGGCCGTAACAAGAGCTGGCAAATGTGGGCAATGAATCTTGGGCTTGTGGCTGCTGGGCTGCTGCTGCTCGTTTTAGGTTCCCGCTGGTTAGTCGAGGGTGCCGTGGCCCTGGCCCGCACCATGGGCCTCAGCGAACTCGTCATCGGCCTTACCATCATTGCCGCAGGCACCTCATTGCCAGAAGTGGCCACTTCCGTCTTGGCTGCCATCCGCGGCGAGCGTGACATAGCCGTGGGCAATGCCGTGGGCAGCAATATGTTTAACATTATGGCTGTGTTGGCCCTGACGGGGGTAATTGCCCCCGGCGGCGTGCCCGTGGCCCCGGCGGCTATTAATTTCGACATTCCGGTGATGACGGCCGTTGCCGTAGCTGCTTTACCCATTTTCTTCACCGGTAACCTCATTGCCCGCTGGGAAGGCTTCGTTTTTCTCGCTTATTATGTTGCTTACACCGCCTACCTCATTCTGGATGCCGCCGAACATGACGCTTTGCCCCAATACAGCATTATCATGTTGGAATTTGTTGTCCCCATTACCGTCCTAACCATCGGCATTCTGGTCGTTCGTGATTGGCGTAACCGGCGCCAAAAGTCGGCAACAAGAAACCAGTAACCTGTTACGCAATAGAAAATTATGACCGAAACAACACTTTTCTTGCCCATACTCATCGTTTTTGTTGGCGCGCTGGCTGCTTTGGGAGTTGGCATTTCCCCCCTGCGGCAGCGGCTCCCCATGCCCATTTTTGCCGGTGTGCTGGCCCTGTTTTCTCTCTCCGCCTTTTTGTTGGCAGGCAGCGCCTGGCTGGATTTGACCAACGGCCGTGCCCTCACCTGGCAAATAGAATGGCTGCCCTCCGCCGGCTATAGCCTCGGCCTCTACTTCGACAGCCTGAGTGCTCTCTTTGTCTTCCTGGTCAGCGGCATTGGCACCCTGGTTCTCATCTACGCCGGGCAATATTTCAAAGGCGACCAAAGCGCCTGGCTCTTCCTCACCTACCTGCTGCTCTTCATGGGTTCCATGATTGGCGTAGTGATGGCAGGAGACATCATCACCCTCTTCATCTTTTGGGAAGGCACCAGCATCACCTCCTACCTGCTGGTGGCCTACAAATACAAATACGAAGAGGCGCGGGCCGGTGCATTCAAAGCCTTATTCATCACCGGCGGTGGCGGCATTGCCATGTTGGGCGGCCTGCTGATGGTGGGTTACGTGGCTGGTGGCAGCGATTTTGCCACCATTTTGCAAAATGGCGAGGCTTTACGCAACCACGCTCTATATCCGGCGATGCTGGCCCTGGTGGCCTTTGGCGCATTCACCAAAAGTGCCCAGTTTCCGGCCCACATCTGGCTGCCGGCCGCCATGAGTGCGCCCACGCCAGCCAGCGCCTATCTGCACTCGGCTACCATGGTCAAGGCGGGCGTTTACCTGCTGGCCCGGCTTAATCCCGCCTTGGGCAACACCGAATTGTGGTTTTGGCTGCTAACCATTGTGGGTGGCCTCACAATGATCACGGGGGCGTACCTGGGGCTGAAGCAAAATGATCTGAAGGCGCTGCTGGCCTACTCCACCATTAGCCAGTTGGGTGTGTTTGTGATGATGATCGGACAGGAGATGGACGCCGCTTACAAGGCGTTGGTCATTGGCATTTTGGCCCATGCGCTGTACAAGAGTGCGTTGTTTATGGTGGCGGGCATTGTTGATCATGAAACGGGGACGCGAGACATTCGGCGGTTGGGCGGGCTGCGTAAGGTGATGCCGGTAAGCTTTGTGCTGGCAACTTTGGGCGCATTATCTATGGCGGGTTTGCCGCCGCTGTTTGGCTTTTTGGCTAAAGAGACGTTGTTGGCAACGGCCGTGCACCCCTCATTCACCCTTTTTGAAAGCTACTTGCTGGTGGCGGCCACCGTAGCCGCCGGGGCCTTGCTGCTGGCCCAGTCGGGTATGCTGGTATATGAAACCTTCTTAGGGCAGCCCAAAGACAAAAAAGTCCATGGTCACGAAGCACCCTGGCCCATGTGGCTGGCCCCTGCCGTGCCCGCTTTCCTCTCATTGGCCGTTAGCTTGCCCAACGCCAAATTCCTGGAGCCTTTTCTGGCAAAAGCGGCAGCGGCGGCTTTTGGCGGTGAGGTAAAGGTATCTTTGGATTTGTGGACCGGCCTCAATTTGCCTTTGTTTTTGTCTGTAGTGGCTATTACTTTGGGGTCGCTCCTGTTTTGGCGGCGAGCGCAGGTGCGCGCCTGGCAAAACAAGGTGCCGGCCTGGGTGAGCTTTAACGGCGTGTATGACGCCGCGCTGCGTGTGGTAGACGGTGGCGCTTATTGGGCCACGCGCCTGCAGGGGGGGCGGCTGCGCTTTTACCTGGCAGTGATGCTCTTGAGTATGGTGGGGCTGGTGCTGCTCTTTGGCGCTAACCTGCCCCTGGCTGATACCCTCAACAATTTGACCTGGCCAACCATTGATAGAGATGGTGAGTTGGCAGTGCTGCGGGTCTTTTCCCTGCTCTTTATTGTGGGGGCGGCGTTGGCTACGGTGCTATTGAAGCGAGATTTTTCGGCAATTTTGGCGATGGGTGTGTCTGGTTTGGGCATTGTAGCGCTGCTGGTGCTAGAACCCGCCCCTGACGTGGCGCTGGTGCAGGTGGTGGTAGACATCCTGGCGATGGTAATTTTGGTATTGACCTTGGCGCGTTTGCCCCGCCCGCAGCGGCGGAAGGCGCAGGAGTTTACCTTTAAGCAGTCGCGGGCAGGTTTGTTGTGGGATGGCTTTGTAGCGCTGAGTGTGGGGGTGGTGGTAACGGCCGTTACCCTCATTGCCCTCACCTCGCGCGGCATGCGCGATAGTATCGTCACGCCATTTTACGAAGCCAGCGCCAAGCCCCTGGCTGGCGCAACCGACATCGTCGGCGCCATCATTGTTGATTTCCGCGCCCTGGATACGCTGATTGA
This sequence comes from uncultured Anaerolinea sp., assembly GCA_964504445.1. Taxonomy (GTDB): domain Bacteria; phylum Chloroflexota; class Anaerolineae; order Promineifilales; family Promineifilaceae; genus JACSRF01. Next base: position 19,514 of record CAZDEO010000073.1, read on the forward strand.
GATTACTGTCTTTGCCATGGCGGGCGCCGGCATTTACACGTTGCTGCGTTACGCCACGCGCAAATATGGCGACACGGGCGCCCAGGTGGACGAGTTACCCGTTCCGGCGCGCCGCTTGCGTTCTTTGGGCATTGGGGGCCAGCAAACCTCTAATTTTATTCGCGCTTTAGCTTACTTTTCCTTGCCTTTGGCCCTGGTTGTGGCCATTACCCACATGATGTATGGACATGACCAACCCGGAGATGGTTTTACGGCCGGCGTCATAATCAGCCTGGCTATTGGGTTTTGGTACGTGGTCTTTGGCTACTATGAAACTCGGAAGCGGCTTTCCTGGCTGCGCGGCACACCGCTGATTAGTGCAGGGCTGCTATTGGTCATCGTTTCTGGCTCCCTGGCCTACGTGATCAATGGCGCATTTTTGTCGCCAGTAAATTTTGGCGAAATGTGGGGGCTGCCCCTGCCTGACGGATTTTATTTCAGCACCGCTTTCCTGTTTGAGGTGGCTATTGCCCTGGCTGTGGTGGGTAGCGTGACCCTTATGCTCAACACCTTGGGTCATCCCTTGCAGCCAGACCAGGAAATTGAGGGGCGTTTGGATGAGATAGCCCGGTTAGAGAAGTAATTGCTATTTTAGCCAGGTTAAGTTTGTCATGAAACGGAGGTTTTACCGATGGAATTATTAACAGCTTTGGCGATTGGGGGATTGGCGGCGATTAGTGTTTTTCAGCTATTGCGGCGTAATGTTATTCGTTCAGCCATTGGGCTGGTTCTTTTGGCAAATGCCATCAACCTTTTTTTGTTGAGCGCTGGCGCGTATGCCGGAAATGTGCCGGCTTACACCGATGTGGTGGGGCAGCGCAGCGATGCTTTGCCCCAGGCGCTTATTCTTACGGCGATTGTTATTAGCATGGGAGGCACAGCCTTTGTGCTTTCCATGTTGTACATTATTTCTTCGCGCTATAAAACGAGTGATATGGATAAGGTAGATGGCCTGAAGTATTAGGCGCTCTTGTTAAAACTATGGACACACATCTTGTAATTTTACCGATTGTAATACCTTTGGCGGGTGCGGCTGTGGCTTTACTGTTGCGGCAGCGCCGCCGTATGCAGGCGAGTTGGGCCTTAGGGACGATGGTGACTTCCCTGGTAGCAAGTGCGTGGTTGTTGTGGGTGGTGTGGCAAGGGGAGCAGCCGTTGGTGTATCAGTCTGGCGCGTGGGTGGCCCCTTTTGGCATTTCGCTGGTGGGCGATCTGCTCTCGGCGGTGATGGTGCTGATGAGCCAGCTTGTGATTAGTATGGGGATGCTGTATGCCCTGGGTTGTAAGGATAGCGTGGCCCAGTACCCGACGTTTTACCCGCTGTTTCTGACGCTGGCAACGGGGTTGACCGGCTCTTTTCTGACGGGTGACTTGTTTAACTTGTTTGTGTTTGCGGAGTTGTTGGTGATTTCGGGGACGGTGCTAACGGCCGTTTCTGACGACAAGTTTGGCACGGAAGCCGCCTACAAATACTTCTACATTAGCCTGATGGCCGCCACCTTTTTACTGCTGGCGGTGGGTAGCCTGTACGTTTCTTATGGCACTCTAAACATGGCCGACCTGGCGGAACGGATTGCTGCGGATGGGGAACGGCCGTTGCTGCCCTACGCCATTGGCTTCCTCATGGCCGCCTTCATGATCAAAGGCGCGGCTTTCCCCTTCCATTTTTGGCAGCCCGATTTCCACACGGCCGCGCCCACGCCCGTCCATGCCGTTTTATCTTCCGTTGTCGTAAAGCTAGGCATTTATGGCCTTTTGCGCATGACCACCCTGCTTTTTGTGGCTTATGCACCCATCATTCAATCCATCCTCATCGTTGCCGGGCTAATTGGCATTTTCTACGGTGGGTTAGGGGCCACCGGCACTTACGATGTAAAGCGCATGTTAGCCTACTCCACCATGGGGCAGTTAGGCTTCATTTTGGTAGCCATTGGTTGGGGCACTCCCTTTGCCATTGCTGCCGCCATCGTGTTTGCCTTTAATCACTCCCTGGTTAAGGCCGCCATGCTCATGTTGGCTGGTACCGTTGCTAGCCGGGCTTCAGTAAAGTCAGCCGCCTTCACCGTGGTGACGGGCCTGGGCAAAAAGCTCCCCTTTGTAGGCGTACTTTTCTTTTTAGGCAGCCTAGGCCTGGCGGGCATTCCGCCCACCAACGGCTTCATTAGCAAAATGATGCTCTTCCGCAGCGGCATTGAGGCGGCATCTTATTGGCCGCTGGCGCTTTTGGGCGTAGGCAGCGCCATCACGTTGGTGTACACCATGCGCGCTTTCCGCAAAATATGGTGGGAGCAGCCGGCGCCGGGCATCAAGCTCAAGCCCACAGGGGACATGGTGCTGGCCCCAATGCTGTTGTTGCTGTTGGTGTTGGCCCTGGGCATTTGGGCCGAGCCGTTGGTACAGCTAGCTTTTGATACCAGCGCATGGCTGTTACAGCCGGATTTGTATATTGCGGCCGTTTTTGGCCCATAGTGGTTGGAGGTAGAATATGCACCGAGTTCGTGTCATTGTGCCTTTGTGGTTGTTATACCTGTTACTAACAGGCAATTTACAGATGAGCAATATAATCGTGGGGTTGGTGATTGCTATGGGGGTGACGTTATTGTTACGGCCGTCTAGCCGCAAAATCCCCTGGCAACGTTTGCCCAGTGCCTTCCTGGCTGCCTTGCAATACCTGCTCATCCTCCTTTGGGACCTGGTGCAGAGCGGCATACAGGTAGCGGCCATCATCCTGCTCAAGAAGCCTATCCAACCGGGCATCATCGCCATCCCCTCTGGCTGCGAATCGGAGTTGGGCACGGCGCTCAGCGCCCATGCCATTACCGTAACCCCTGGCGAAATGGTGGTAGAAATCAACAAAGAAGGGGTTATGTATACCCATTGTTTGGAGGCAGACAAAGCCAGCGACTATGTGCAGCGGGCACAGGAGATGCGGCTGCGGCTTTTGGGGCGCATTTTCGTTTAGCTTTGCGTAACTAGGGCGATTCGATAAATTTCCAAATTTATCGCGCTGTCGGCCAGAACAGTTAGAGAACATACTTACAAAACGGTAAAAATGATTGAAAAAGTCTTGATTATTGTCTTATACATCTCCTTATTGCTGCACATTGCCATGATTGGCGTTACGGTATGGCGCGTGTGGCATGGCGAAAATGTCATTGATCGCCTGATTGGCGCAGACCTCATTGGCACATTTACCCTGGCTCTGCTGGTTATTCTCGCCCTCATTAGCGAGCGCAGCATTTTTATTGATGTGGCCTTAGGACTAGCGGCGTTAGGCTTTGTTAGCATTATTGCTTTGTCAAAGTACCTGGCTGATGAGCAAATGTTTTAACAAGTTGTTCAACTGCTCAGCACGCTATTTTGCCACACCGAGGTGCTGACTTCCTGAACACCTGAACTAGGATAACAGATTATGACAACCTTTTTGCAATTAATGGCTATCGTGGCCGTCATTGTCGGCACCATCTTTTCTTTGGTAGGTATATTGGGTTATCTGCGTTTGCCAGATGTGTATACCCGGCTACATGCGACGGGGAAAGTCGGAGTATTTGGCGCCGTGCTGTTGTTAGTAGCGGCAGCGTTAAGTACGCCGCTGAGTATTGGCAAAGGATTGGTACTCATTGTGCTGCTGCTAATTGCCGGGCCGACAACGAGTCATGCTATTGCTTCGGCTGCTTACCGGCTGGGGATACCCATGGTTGGTCAGCGGGATGATTTGCAGCGTGAAATGCACCACAATTAGTAGCCAAGATTGTGCTCTTTGTCAGGGACGTTACAAAATATGGCCAAAATAAAAATCCCAAGGAAGTGGCGCGAGCAGTATGGCTTGAAGGCAAAGTATGACCTGGATGACCTGGATGACTTGCTGAAAGATTTGCTGAAAGGCTTGCTGCGCTGGTGGCAGCAGCGGGCAAAAACCCGCAACCAACCCGTTGAGTTGGGTGAGCCAAGAGGAGGGGGGGGTGTGGCAGACGGCCGTGTCCAGACCCAAAGCCCTCCATCACAGACCCCCTCCTCTGTGCCCATGTTCAAAACTGCTGCTGTTGAAACCCAGTACCAACAAGCGTTAGCGTATCAGGCTGAAATTCAACGTATGGCCCAGCAGCCGCGCAACGAGCTAGAGCGTGACCGTCTAAGCGCCATTGTGGAGCGCGTGTCCTGGTGGGTGCAAGCCATTGTCAACCTGGCCAACCGCATTGACCAGTTTCAGCAAAACGAGCTGCTGCGCGCAGACCTGAAGCGGGTCCCCAAAGCCATTGCTGATCTGGAAAAGCGCATTGCCGCAGAAGACGACCCCCTCATCCGCCGCGAGTTAGAGCGCACCCTCGCCAGCCGCCAACAGCAACACGCTT
>CAZDEO010000074.1:0-23707 GCA_964504445.1 uncultured Anaerolinea sp.
AATAGAAGTTATCCGATGTCTATTTTCTATTCAGGAAAAGTTGTACATTAGGTAGTAGAATGTATGATTTACGCAAGAAAACGGCCGTTTCCGGGGAAACGGCCGTTTTCTTAACAACAATCAATCAGCAGATAGCCTTACGGCTGCAACACAAGCGGCAGGTAAAGGGTGTAACCTTCCACAACGGCCGTAGTCGTCAGGGCGCTGGCGGCGGTGGCGCCATTACCCATCGCCGTGGCCGTTACCGTCACCGTGTCATCCGCGCCATCGGCTGCGTCAGTTGGAATCGCCACCGTCACTTCTACGGTAGCCGATTCACCCACATTGAGCATCACCGCCATAGGCAGATCCACCGTCCAGGCGTTGCCCGCGGCAGTAAAGCTGAAGGTGTCGGCTACATTACCCGTGTTGGTCAGCGTTAGGGTATAGGTCACCACGTCACCAGGTGCGCCAGATTGCGCGGCCGTTGCCGGAGCCAACGCCACACCATACTCCGCCAGCGGCAGGAAGAAACCCATTGTGTCTGGCGGCCAGGCAAAAGCCCCCAACGCCTGGTTACTGCCCTCACCCGTGGCCAAAGCGGTGACGATGTCCCCGTCAGCGAAGGTCACTGGCAGCGGGTCAATCAACGTTGTGCCTCCACCAGGGGTAGTAACCTTCAAATCGTAAGTGCCAGCCGGCAGTTCAATGTACCCGGTGATGTCCGCATAGGCTACGTCCGTCAACACCGGCGTGCCGTCTTGCAGGCGGATATCTGCCAAGGCATCACCGACGGCAAAGGGCGCCAGATGGCCCAACCGCAGCTTAAAGGCACCCGCGGCTGGCGCGCTGTTGTCGTCCACCAGCGCTACCAGGGCCAGAGGCTGGTTCACCCCGTCGCCCGTGGCAATGGCGCTGTAGTAGGTGTCTGCCATCAGCTCCACCGTGGCGGTGATAGCTGGCGTGGCGCTACCGGCAGGGAAGATTTCGACGTCGTAGGCGCCAGCAGGCAGTTCAAGGTAGCCGGTGGAATCACCATAGGCAAAGCTGGTGAGGACAGGGGTCGCGTTAAGGGTGACAGTAACGGCCGTGTCCGGGTCCATGGCAAAGGGCGCCAGGTGTGCTACCTGCAGCCAGGCAGATGCTGGTTCTGAGACGATGAGGGATACCGGTACTTCCACCACAGGCTGTGCCGGGTCATTGCTAAAGAAGCAAAGGTTGCCGCTGTACTCTCCGGGCGTCAAGCCGGTAGAATCCAGGGTCACCATCACGTCTGTTGACGCCCCAGCCGCCGTAATGCCACTGTCTGGCGTCACCGATACCCAGGGAATATCCCCCAGGTCTGTGCAAAGCGATTCGAAAACAACGTACTCAATGAAACGGCCGCTGATGCCGGTGATTTTACTTTGCACCAGATTACCGCTGCGATCAATCTCGTGCACGCCAGATCCGGTGGTGGTCAAGATAGTGCCGCCGGGCAATTCGTAGACACCTCTGTACCCGCCTAATCCTACTGGATCATAACGGCCTACAAAAGTGCCAGCAGCCGTATATTCCAGAACGCCTTCTTCGGTGGAAGGGCTGAAATTAGCCACCAACACATTGCCATTGCCGGCCTCACCAATTTGCTCCGGGAAGCTGTTGACGGCCGTCAGGTTGGCAATGTATGCTCCCGTCAGGTCATAGCGGTGGATGGCATTGCTGTCAATACCGCCCACAAGCCAGTCAGCAGAACGGCCGTAAACATCAAAGGGTGATAATAAACCCCCAGCCACGTTGGCAATGAAGTTGCCCAGGTAATTACCCGCCGTGTCAAACATGGCCACCGCATTCGCGTTAGCGCCACTGCCCACGGTTACCAGCAGGTTACCGCTGGCGTCCAGGCTAATGCCGCGAATATTGTCCATGATGGCTGTGTTCGCGCCGCCAGCTGGGGCAAAGACCCCCAGGTAGTTACCATCCAGATCAAACTCGTGCACCACGTCACCAATTTGGTCAGAAAGTAAAATACTGTTCCCGCTGGCGCTGAGAATGGCGTGCACACCTGTACCAATAACCGTATTTTGGGGCACAAAGTCGGGGTCAATCACATCGCCGGTAAGGGGATCCAGAGCCATAATGCGGTCATTGGTAGAGTCTGGCACCAGCAAAATACCGGTGGTCAGCAAAGCGCGTTTAGCCAGAGCACGCGCTTCCGGGCTGGGCTGGATGCTTGCGCGCGGCGTTCCTGTTTCTATTCCGGCAATTTCAGCTTCCAGGGCCGCTTCTGCATTGAAGCCTGTCGGAGAGGCTGAGAAGAGCGGTCGGGCAACGGTACGGGCAGCCGGCTCTTCAAAGATCTCCCACTCCAGGTCGCTGCCGCCCATATTACTAATGCTCACTGTTTGCTGCGTTTGCGTGTCCGGCTCTTGGGTGCTGTCAATAGCTAACGGATCGACAACTATGGAGGGAGGATTCGGTACCCCCACGGTAACTGTGGCGGTATCCGTCGCTGTGACCAGGTCTACGGGGCCTGCATTATACGCTGTCCAGATGGCGCTATTGACCGTGGTGGTCATAATGGTCACCGTTTCGGTGAGGAATGCTGACGCGCCGGGAGCCAGGGCATAGGGAAAACCACTGAGAATGCTGCCCAGTTCGCTGTCATCCAGGTCGTGCAGATTGAGGGTGACGGTTCCCGTGTTTTGGACAGTGTAGCAGTAGGTAACGGCCGTTCCTTCTGGCACCGTGATGGCATCCGTCACGGCGCAAATGGAGGCATTGGTACCCACGGTTTTATCCAGGCTGATGGCCGGCTGCTGCGCAAAACTTGTGGGAATGACGGCAATGGGCATTTGGGCGGCGGGAACGTCGGCGCTCGTCATAGTCACCGGCTGAATGGTCGCCGTGCCAAAGGCCCAAGCGCCCAAAGTGCCGCTGGCAATGTTGGCAGTAATGGTGATCACCTGCGTACCGCCCGCCGGAATGGTGAAATTAGCCGGGGTCACCGTGCCAAAAAATCCCGCTGGCCCAATTACCGAAGCATTGTACTCCTGCGCTGTACTCAGAGTGCTGCGCAGCGTGCGCGTCCAACTGCAGGTGCCAGGGCAGGCGTTGTTGGCCATGCTGGGCAGGTTGAGCAGCTTGGGATCGCCTCCGGTGGCCGGGTTGGCCGCCAGATACTCAGCATTGGTAATGTCTAGCACAAAGCCTACATACCCGGCAGCCGTCAGATCAATGCGCCCCCCGCCAAAATCAAAGGGGCCGCCTGGCGTCAGGCCATCTTCTTTGTCTACGGCCGTAATACCCGTCAGCATTAGCGCCGATTTCACCTCGGCTGGGGCCCAGGTCGGGTGCATCGCCCGGATCAGGGCGGCGGCCCCCGCGGCGTGGGGGCTGGACATGGAGGTACCACTGATGATATTAAAGGAAGGAGGCGGCGTAAAGCCATTAAAGTAAGGAGCAAGAATGTTAAGGCCGGGGGCAGTCACGTCTGGTTTGACCAGGTTTGCCAGCCCTGGCGCAATAGAACCAGCCGGTCCGCGGGAGCTGAAGCTGGCCATATTGTCCCCATAGAGGGTGTTGTAATCGACAATACCCCCGGTGATTCGGCCTACGTGATTGCTGCCGGAAGCCAACCACGCTTTCAACGCGACGCCATCTGCATAGCTGATGTGGGTGGCGGGCAAAACGTGGGTATCGTCGTTGAGGCTGGCCGCGCTGGAAGCGTCGTTAGCCAAAATCATGCCACCACCACCGGCATTTAAGACATTTTGCCCTTTCTCGACCCGGCCAATGGTGCCGCGATCGCAGACGACAATTTGCCCACTAAAGGTGCCGGCGGGGAATGGGTTACAAAGCGGGTTGTTATATGGAGCAGCCCCCGCATACACTAGCGGCGCCGGGCCATAACCCAGGGTTGGGCTTTGGCCCAGGATGTCGGACAATGGGCCATTGCTGCTGCTCAGATCCACCACGGAATTGAGAATGGTGCGGTCATGGGTACTGGCGCCCACGGTCATAATCCAGGGGCCTTGGTGACCCACGGTGCCGGCGCCAGGGCCGGAATTGCCCGCAGAATTGGCCGGGAAGACGCCGGCGGCTACGGCATTGCGGAAGGCTACGGCCGTTGATTCCACATATGGATTGGTGCCACCGCTTATGGAGTAGTTGGTCACGTCCACGCCGTCAATGACCGCCTGGTTCACGGCGGCCGTGGTGGAGGTGGTTGGACATGAGGGGAAGCACACCTGGTAAGCGATGATATTGGCGTGGGGGGCGACGCCGGAAACGGCCGTGAAGGTATAGGTAGTTGTCGGCGCATACAAGGCCGCATCTTGCAAGAAGTTACCCCCGGCCGTGCCCGCCGTGTGGCTCCCATGCCCATTGGTGTCTTCCGGGTTGGTTGATGAGGTATGGAAAGCCCAGGCGCCGATTAACTTATCGTTGCAGAACCCAGGATTGGTGGCACAGTAGCCAACGTAATTGCCGGCGCCATAGGGATTGGTGTGAATGTAACCGTCGCCCCCCACAGCGGCAAAAGAGGGATGGCTGGAGTTGATGCCGGTATCAATGACGCCAATAATCATGCCTTCGCCCAGGGTGCCGGTTGTGAGGATTTGTCCACGAATTTCGCCACCAGGGAAGGCTGCCGTGTGAATGTTGACGTAGAGCAGTCCATTCACCAGATACCCTTGCTGCACGTCCGTCAACGTCGCTGAGCCAACCATGGGATTGGCGGTATGGTCAAGAGTAACCTGGGCAGGGCCATTAACGCCAACATCGCCAAAATGGATGTGTGCAGCTGTTGGCGCGGCTACATCATGGGCAATATTCCAGGTTAGCTCCTTTGTTAGAAGATTGTAGGTAAACTCTCCGGTACCGCTGGCTAAGGAGCCGTTGGGGGGCACTTCCTGGCTGCCATCCAGCGTGGCCGCGTATTGCCGGTCTGAGTGGCTACCTCCCCAAATCTCGGCCGCGCCAATGAATTCTGGGCCGGTATCGGTCAGGATTTCCTCTTCGCCCTCACGGTAAAGCAGAATGACGCCATCCAGCCCGGCTACCTGGGCTGCTTCATCAGGAGACAAAAAGACCGCCACACCGTTGTAGGCATGCCGGTAATAGAAGCTAACTTCGACGCTGCGCCCCAGCAAGGCGCTCATGTCAGCCACAAACTGGTCTTGTACGCCCGCCAAATATTGTTCATAAGCCAGGCTAGCTGGGCTTTTACTATCCAATTTGCGGGCGCCGGTAGCCAGGGGGCTCGTCGCCTCTAAACCGGCGACACCGCCCGTGTACGTGGCGAGCGGGGCGTCTGCCAGTTGCACAATGTAGAAGGCAGGTTCTGTTTCACCTGGCGCTTCATTGTAAACACGATGAGCCATGCTAACGGCCGTATCGTCAATGGGGGGTTGTGCGGCTACAGCAACAGCCGAAACCGCGACAACCAATAACAATACCAGAAATCTTGATAACTTGTGGACCATATCTAACTCCTTTCCATTACCTTTGAGGATAAATGGGTGAAATTTGGCAAGCTGGGCAAAGAGTTTGCGCCAACTTGATTTCCCGCTCATCCTTTTCCTAACCTCAAAAATTAAAATTCCTCCCACGAACAAATGGTAGAGAAAGAAAAGATTATCTATGCCATAACGAAATTATCTCCTTTACTTGCCCCTAAAATAGGAATTAGCCCATCAAAGAAGGCGGAATTCTGCTGTTTTTTGTTGCAGAAAACAGTAAATCGCGGCAGAAAGCAAGCAAGTAAATTTCCTTATTCGTTGTTCCGCTTTGCCAGCAACAAGCCAGAAAATGAGATGATCCGGGTTCGATGTTCTTGCTGAATTTATGACCAGAGTTTGTTTGAGGTCCGCAAATTTTATTATTTTTCCATATTATTCGTCAAATTTCTTGTATTTATGGAGAAGGAGCAAGCAAAAACGGCCGTTTCCGGGGAAACGGCCGTTTTCTTTCCCATCAGTCAATCAGATGACAGACTTAAGGCTGCAACACAAGCGGCAGGTAGAGGGTGTACCCCTCAAACAGCGGCAGGAAGAAGCCCATCGTATCCGGTGGCCAGGCAAAGACGCCCAGCGCCTGGTTGCTGCCCTCACCCGTGGCAAAGGCAGTGATGATGTCGCCATCGGCGAAGGCCACTGGCAGCGGGTCAATCAACATCGTGCCGCCACCAGGCGTGGTGATCTTCAGATCATACTCACCTGCGGGCAGTTCCAGGTAGCCAGTGATATCTGCGTAGGCTACGTCGGTCAGCACCGGCGTGCCGTCTTGCAGGCGGATGTCTGCCAAGGCATCACCGGCGGCAAAGGGCGCCAGGTGGCCTAGCCGCAGTTTGAAGGTGCCCGCGGCTGGCGCGCTGTTGTCATCCACCAGGGCCACCAGGGCCAGAGGTTGGTTTACCCCATCCCCCGTGGCTATGGCGCTGTAGTAGGTGTCACCCATTAGTTCTACCATGGCCGTAATCGCCGGCGTGATGCTGCCTGTGGGGATGATTTCTATCGTGTACATACCCGCCGGGAGTTCCATGTAGCCCGTAGAGTCACCGTAGTTGAAGTCGGTCAGCGCCGGCATGCCGTTTACCTCAACGGTTACGCTGGCGTCCGCTGCAAAGGGCGCCAGGTGCGCTACTTGCAAGTATGCTATTTCCTGCACCGTCATGGTAATCGGAACCATCATCACATCTTCCGGCGAATTGTTTAAGAAGACCATGGTGGCGAAATACTGCCCAGTTTGGGTAATGGGCAGACTGGCGTCGAAAGTGATGTCAATGACGGCCGTTTCCCCCGCCGCAACAGTACCCGTGATGGGCTGTTGGCTAAGCCAGGGCACATCCGTCAGGGTCAAAAAGTTGCTCTTTTCCACATGCGTCAGAAAGGCGCCAGCCCAACCAGTTGCCGCATAAAGATGCCCATTCTCTGCGTCTGTTGCATAAGCAAAGGTACGCCGTCCCTGGTTGAGCGAATTAGCGAATTCCCAACTTCCGCCCGTACCCAGAGTGGTATCGTATGCCTCTACTGATGTAAGGTAGGTACTCCAACCGCCGCCGCCGATATACAGTGTGTTACCCACAGCCCACATGCCGGCCCCACCGCGTCCGACTTGTAAGGACGGATAGGTAATCCAACTATTACTGACCGGGTCATAAGCTGCGACGTCGCTAAAATTCCCAGAAAGATTATCAGAAACACCACCATAGAAGATCAATCCATTCACTGACAAAGCCGCACCGTAAGCGCCGATAAACGGTGCGTCAGGTAAGGCTTCCCAACGTGACCCAGGATCCGCCGCAGGATCGTAAACCCAGGCTGTCGTAGTCGCTGCTGCGCCATCTGAACCGCCAAATAGATATAGCTTGCCATCATGGCTAGCACAAGCCGAGGCAAATCGACCGGCAGGCAAGGGATCTGTTGCACTGACGCTCCAACTATTCGCTACGGGATCAAACACCTGCAACGCCGTTTCTGGCACCACACCCGTATAGCCACCCGGCACATAAATAACACCATCTAAAGCGGCGGCGCATAAATTAGAAACCGGTATGGGCATTGTTGGGGCAGATAGATTGTCCCATGTATCGTTACCGGGATCATAGATTTGCACCTGGCCCAGCCGCACGCCGCCAGTAGATTCACCACCAACTACGTAAAACAAACCATCTACCACCGCGCCAGCCGGACGAGAAACGGCCTGAGGAGCAGGGCTTACCGTCATCCAAGGATCCACCAGCGAAGAAACGGCCGTTGCCCCACGTGTTCCTGGAGCAGGCCCGCTCAACGTCATCATACCGCCATCAGCTTCTGGTGATTGGCTCTGCTCTGAACCAATCTGCGACAGACCCGTAGCCCGATGCAATGTGGGCATACTACCGCCATCCTGCTCGTAAATTTGGAAGGTCAGCGGGGCACCGCCACTGTTCGTCACCGTCAGCGGCAGGGTGAGGCTGTCGCCTAGGGTAACAGTGACATCAAAGGCCGCAGGATCTACAGAGATGGCCGAGGCTAGGGGCAAGAAAAAGCCAGGGCTGTTTGTGGGCCAGGCAAAGGCGCCCAGCGCCTGATTATTGCCCTCACCTGTCGCAAAAGCGGTGACAATGTCCCCGTTGGCAAAGGTTACCGGCAACAGGTCTATCAGCGTCGTTGCCCCGCCAGGGGTGGTGATTTTCAGGTCATAGGTGCCTGCGGGCAGTTCTAGATAGGGCGCTACGTCGCCGAAGTTGACGTCGGTCAAAACCGGCGTGCCATCTTGCAAGCGGATATCGGCCGTAGCCGGGCCAGCCGCAAAGGGGGCCAAATGCCCCAACCGCAGCTTGAAGTTGCCTGCGGCCGGCGCGCTGTTGTCGTCCACTAGCGCCAGCAGTTCTAATGGTTGGTTGCTGCCATCCCCGGTGGCAATAACGGAATAGTCCACGCCGCCCGTCAGGGTGAAGGTGCCGCTCATGGCCGGGGTGGGGCTGCCGGCCGGGTAGACCTCCACGTCATAGCTGCCAGGAGCCACGGTGAGGTAGGCGGTGGAATCGCCATAGGCAAAATTGGTGAGGACGGGGGTCGCGTTGAGGGTGATGGTTACGGCCGTTCCTGGATCCATGGCAAAGGGCGCCAGGTGCGCCACCGCCAGCCGCGCATCCGTCAATGGGGCCTGGCAACTCTGGCTGGAAACGTCCATAGTGTACGCACCGGTCGTATCGTTGCCAAAAGTCGTAACTACCACATCCACCCAGCCAGTTCCCAGGTCTGTGGCGCTAATTTGTGACTGAAGGGTACCCCCAAAGTCATCGTTGTAAGCCACACTATTCAGGCAGGGCTGAGCCGGATCAAAGGGGTTTGCTGAACCATCCGGAGCCTGGTAAAACACCAAAACGGTGTCCATTGTCGTTCCATCCACCAGACTGGCAAAAAGATCATGGGGCGCCGGGCCACTCATGTCATAGGAATAGACATCGTAATACACGTTAGTTCCCACACCAGAAGGCAAACAAGAACCGCCAAAACCAGTAGGCCGGTTAAAGGTTGGGTCGTCAACTGTTAATTCACCCACTTCTGGCCCGGCTGGACATTGGCCACCCTGCAGTGGCTCCCAAATCCAGGTTCCGGCTGAGAACACTTCCGAAGTGGTCCAGGGGTTGGTCAAGGGTGTTGTGTATGCGCCACCTACCAAATCATAGACGTAAATTGAGCCTGGCTCGTCGATGACCAGGTAAGCATAGCCATCATCGCTAACAGCCAGGCCATCAATATCTGTCTGGCCATCTGGGTAGGCGGCCACCGTGGTCACGCTTGCATCAGGGTTAATGATGACCAGGCCAGTGCCATACGGGGCGGCGTCATCATTGGCACAGTAAAAAGTGCCGGTGTTCGGGTCAGCGGCAAAACCGCCGCAATCCAGGTCGGCGTCCACGTAATCAATGTGTACCGTGGCCACCAGGGTATTGGTGTCTACAGCCCAAATCGCCTCGTTGGCGATGTTTTTGGTAGCGTATAGCTGACCGTCGTAAAAAGCCAACCCGACCATGCTCTGGGTTGCGCCACCACCATCAACAATCGTGCCCAACAGGTTAATAGCCCCACCCACTGGCCATTCATACAGGGAAGAGCCGCTGTTGAAATAGACGATGTTGTTGACCTCATCAAAGGCGGCGCCCCAAACCTCCCCGCCAATAAAGGCTTGAATGGCATTGCTGGTAGCCGGGTCAATCTGGTAGGCAGGTATGGTTGTATCGTCCACACCCACAAATAATGGGTAATCAACGTTTAGCAATGATTGGAGAGTTGCGGGGATGGATGCAGGGGTTGCACCTTCCTGTTCGGCTGCAAGGGCCAAAGATTGTTCTTGCAGCGTCTCGTCGGAGTCTGCTTCAACTGCCCTGTCATTTTGGGCAATGGCTGCCAGGGGCAGCAGCATGATGATTGCGCCAAGTAATGCGAGGTACAAGAATAATGAACTTCGTTTACTTTGTTTCATGGGCTTCTCCTTTTTTATGTGTAAATCTAGAATAATGGCCTGGAAACACGGGCTGGCTATCCACTTATGGCGGACAAGTGCCCGCGCTTCCCTTCGATCCTATGACTATAGTACTATAACAACTTGTAAATAATATGAGAGTTAGCAAAAAAAACGGCCGTTTCCGGGGAAACGGCCGTTTTCTTTCACAACAGTCAGTCAGATGACAGACTTACGGCTGCAATACAAGCGGCAGGTAAAGGGTGTAACTCTCGAAGAGCGGCAGGAAGAAACCTTCCGCATCCGGAGGCCAGGCAAAGACGCCCAGCGCTTGATTGCTGCCCTCACCCGTGGCAAAGGCGGTGATGATGTCCCCGTCGGCAAAAGTCACCGGCAGCGGGTCAATCAACGTTGTGTCCCCACCAGGGGTAGTAACCTTCAGGTCGTAAGTGCCAGCTGGCAGTTCAATGTAACCCGTGATGTCCGCGTAGGCCACGTCGGTCAGCACCGGCGTACCATCTTGCAGGCGGATGTCCGCCAAGGCATCACCGGCGGCAAAGGGCGCCAGGTGGCCCAACCGCAGCTTGAAGGTGCCGGCGGTTGGCGCGCTGTTGTCGTCTACCAGCGCCACCAGTTCCAGGGGTTGGTTCACCCCATCACCTGTGGCGACCACAGAGTAGGCAACACCCGCATCCAGCATCACCGTTGCCGTCATGGCTGGCGAGGCGCTACCCGCCGGCCATACAGCTAGGTCGTAGCTGCCGGGAGCCAGATCCAGATAGCCAGTGGAGTCACCGTAGGCAAAGTCAGTCAAGGCATTCGCGCTATTTACCGTCACAGTAACGGCCGTGCCCGGATCCATCGCAAAGGGAGCCAGATGGGCTACCTGCACCTGTGCAAAGTCACCAACCTCCAACTCTACATCCACTAACGTGGTGGGGTTCATCGGATCATTGGTAGATACACACAACTGCCCGGTATAGATACCATCGGCCAGGCCCGTCGAGTCAAAGACCACGTCTACCATGACGCTGCCACCGGCAGCCACGGTACCACTGGTTACGGGCAGGCTTAGCCAGGAGATATCACCAGGGTTGCAAACTGCGCCCGGCGTTCCCTCGATACGGAAAGCGGTATCGAAGAAGGTCACCCCCAAGGCACTTAGTGAAGTCCAACTACCCACCCCAAAGATTCCGGGGGAGATGAGCTGTGTCTCTGCGCCAACTTGGGCGGCCTGGTACCAGTTCCAGCGTGCGCCCCCCGCCCCGGTCACATCATAGTCTGGGTAAACAGTGAGCCAGTAAGTGCCAGCAGGCAGGTTCAGCATTTCGCCAGCCGCCACCAGGTCAAGAGCAATATTGTTGTCAGTAATGTCTACACCGGCGCCGTTTACGGGAGCAGAGTAGGACCACAAAGCGCTTGCCATGCCTGTGCCATCTTCAGGATTGCCAGCCGGTACGCCGCCTGCATCCGCATAGATCGCCCAGTTAATGGCCGGTTGGGCAGCCAAGGCATTGAAGTTATCAAAGCCCGGCGTAAAGATGTACTCAATGGTAGCGGCCTCGTCAAACACAAAGTCACTGGCGCTATAGGCACCGGCATTGCTGCCAATGAAGTAGTCAGAAACGATGCCACTGGTGCCATTAACCACCTGTTCCCACAGCACTTCGCTGTTGACTGCGCGAGGAGCGGCATTTACAAAGGGCGCGTTGGCTTCCGCAGCCAAACCGGTCACCTTAGCCAACTCAGGTAAAACAGTCGGCACTCCGGGCAGGGTAACGGCCGTAGAAGCTGGAGGCGCTTCCTCGACAATCTCCCAATCCAGCGCGGCATCACCAACGTTAGCAATGTGCAGCGTACCGGTCATTACCATACCTTCCGGCTGGTAATTACTAATGGCCGCATCCACATCGACTGCTGGCGCACCGGTGTACAGCAAATCTACCCACACAGTACCAATATTGCCGGCGTTAGCCGCATCGGTACCCAGCGTAAAGAAGCCATACCATTTTTCGCCCGCCATCAACGCCGGTTCATCCCAGTTCAAGGTCAGGTCAAAAGGCGTGCCAGGAGGTACAGTAGCTGGGCCATCAACTGTGATATTGTCTTCGTCTACATCCGTCACCACAGCTGCAGCAAAGGTAAAGGCATCCGGTTGGTTAGCCGAGCCTTGCCAGTTCTGCACCAACATCCACCAGGTTCCAGCTGCGGGCGCATCAATAGCGCAATACTCATTCCAAGAACCGGTTGTGCTGGCACACACCTCAGTGGCAGCGCTGGGCGTATCTCCGGTACCAACAAAGAGGTCCAGGTCCGGCGCTTCAGAAGCAAGAATTTCGGCCACGATGTACACTGCATTGGCAGGCACCGTTGTCGTCACATAGAAGGTATTGGCCAGGTTGTCGTATGGATCACCATTGGTAGGATCTTGCGACAATTCCTCATAAGCCATGTCCGCCGCAAAGAGACCGCCATATTCTGCCGTCAGGTCGGTAATTTCCTCGCCAGCTACCAGGTCAGTTACATCCACGGAACCACTACGGTACATCGTTTCAATGGAAACCGCGTCGGGCAAGCTGGCCGAAACCGGCATCACCGCCAACGGCAGGTGATTATCCGCTACGGGTTGCCCCACAGTAGCAAAAGTCTCAACAACTACGTCATCAATTTGCCACCACCAATCCCAACTGGGGGCAACGTAGCGGAAGCGGATGTACGTTTCTGTTGAACCAAGGTATGGGGTTAGATCAATGGTAGCCGTCTTAGGTCCACGATCATTCACGCCTTGTGTCCAGATAGTTGTCCAAGTTGCTCCGTTATCTGTGCTGATATCCACATCAGCTCGATCAGCAACGCCAAGATCACGATAATCGTAAGCAAATTGTAGAATAGCTGCAGCCCCAGATGAAAGGTCTAGCAAAGGTGTTTGCAGAACAGCATCCATCGTGGTGCCAGAGCCACAAAAATCAGAGTTGGCATCCGCAAACAGGCCTGTTCCGCCGGTTAAATTCCCTTCCCCACCAGGATCATCACCAGTCCAGTCACAATCACCACCGAGATTGACAAGAGTCCAATCAGTGGGTGGGAACGAGGCACCTTCAAAATCCTCAGTAAGCAAGACGTCAGTAGGCGCATTTACCATCGCTGGGGTATGTACCGCATCCGTTTCCAGCATGATAGTGCCAAAGGCATATACGTCTACCGGCATGTCGGAGACATCGGCGGTGAATTCCACAACCTGCGTTGCGCCGGGGTTGATGGTGAAGACGGCCGGATCGGCGGTCATCGTCATGGAGACAGGCACATCAAAGGTAATGGTGTAAGTCGCTGGCGTAGACAGCACACTGCTGAAAGTACGCGTCCAGGTACATTGGCCCACGCAGGAAGGATTCGCCAGGCTGGCCAGGTTCAAAGCGGTGGGATCACCACCCATCCCCGGATCGGCTGCTTCAAAGTTAGCAGTGGTCTCATCCAACACCAAACCAGTCAGGGCGGCGTAGGTCAAGTCCAAACGGCCCGCGCCAATGTCGAAGGCGTCGGCAGGAGTCAGACTGTCTTCTTTCAGCAGGTCTGGCCAACTGGTCATCATCAGCGCCGACTGAATTTCAGCCGGGGTCCAACTGGGATAGAGCGAACGCATCAGGGCTGCCGCGCCAGCTACGTGGGGGCTAGCCATGGAGGTACCGCTGAGCATAGAGTAGTTGTTGGGATCGCCTTCAACGGCGGCCAGGATGTTCGTGCCAGGGGCAGCGATGTCGGGTTTAATGAAGGAAGGCACTACGTTGGGGCCACGGGAACTACCAGCAGCAACGGTGTCCGCCCAAACAGGGTTAACAACTCGTTCCACACCCGTATTGATACGCGCTGTAGGATCGGTTTCGTTCTGAACCCAGGCTACCACGGCTTCACCATCGGTCTGCGCCACAAAGACGGAGGGGATGGTAGTGCCCGCCAGGCCACCCATAACAATGGGCGGGCCGCCAGAGTTGTTGTAGATGATCGCGGCGTCCGCACCAGCATTGGTGGCGTTGGTTACTTTGTCAAAAAAGGTACAATCACCACGCTGAATCAGCGCAATGCTATTGGTGAAGGAACCAGCCGGGAAGGCGGCACAACCACGCACGTTGCCCGGATCGACATCACCGGCAAAGACGATGTCACGGGCAATGTCAGCAGGAATCTCGGGGCCATCAGGGCCACGGAGAGCAGCAATGCCTTGCAGTTCCGGCGGCACAACGCCAGGGCCGGTGACATCCAGGGTGTTTGCCAACACGCGGCCAATGGTAGAGTTACCAACAGAGGTCAGCCAGGGGGAGTTGGCCGGAGAGCCAACGGTACCGGGGCCGGGGCCACTGTTACCGGCGGAGGTGGCTACAAAGATGCCCGCATCGCGCACAGCCAGGTAAGCCAGAGAGTCTGGGTCTGCCCAGGGGTTGGTGGGGCCACCGCCAATGGAATAGTTGATCACATCCACCTGGTCGGCGATGGTGTCATCCAAAGCGGCCAAAATGGAGCTAATCTGGCAGCCAGCAGCAGTACACACATCGTAGGCGATGATATTGGCATGGGGAGCCATACCGGCGATTTCATCGAAGGTGAAGCCATCGTACTCAACATCGTAAACGACGTTACCGGCAGCAGTACTGGCCGTGTGGCTGCCATGCCCATTATCATCAATGGGGTTGTTGCCGGAATCGGGGTAGCTGTACACGCCAATCAGTTTGTCGTTACATGCCAGCCCAGGATCGTAGCTAGGATGTGTGGGGTTACACCAGCCGTAGAATTGGCCACGGGGGTTGGTGTGGTCGTACCCGTCATCGCCAACGTCGGCGAAGGAAGGGCTGCCCATATTGATGCCGGTGTCAATAACGCCGACAACAATTTCTGCACCCTGGGTACCCGTAAGGACGGTATTGGTGCCATCCCAAATACCCCAGGCGTTGATGAACTCTGGGGTGGTGTCGGTTTGGATGTACCGTTGGAAGTTTTCCACAACGTATGCGACGCCGGGTAGTTTGGCTATCTGGGCGGCTTCGGCAGGGGTTAGCTCGATGGCCATACCGTTGTAGGCAAGTTCGTAGGTGTAGAGGATGTTAAAGTTATCGCGACCGGTAAGCTGGGCCATTTCGTTGAGAACGGCCGTGCGATTATCGGCCAGGTAATTGCGATAAGCCTGGGCTGCGGGGCTGTTTACATCCAGCTTGTTGGCATTGGTAACAGCCGGGCTGGTAGCCGCCAGGCCAGCAATTTCACCCCGATAACTCGCTAAAGGGCTGCCCTCTAATTGGACAATATAAACGGCCTGCCCAGCTTCATTGAGCGCAGGGGTTCGCGCTGTTTCAGGCGCAACTGTTGTTTCTTGCGCCTGAACGAGTAACGTGCTGCCCACAATTGCAAACAAGGCAATAACGCCAATTGCAATAAGGGTCCGCATTGATTTGAAATTCATAACAAGTTTCCTCCGGTTAAGTTGACTAGATGTCACATTGAGCTTCATAACGGCGTTTGTCGTCATTTGTGGTCGTCTAGTTTGAACGGATGTGACTAACAACTATTTTTACTCCCATCAAATGAAATACTTTTCTTCTTATCCATCACTTCATAAACAAGTTACCTCCATATTGCCATCTACATATCAGGCATTATTATGCGATTTGGGGACTGAATCATCTGAACAACAATGTTAAGCTATTTCCTTACTTTGCCTGCTTACGGGTAAGAAAAGGTAAAACCAAAAATGGGGATCAAAATGAAGAAATGGAAAAACAACATCAAGGCCTTTTTGGGGGGTCGCCTGGTGCGCTTTGGGGAATCTGTAATGTGTATTGAGTTTTTTGCAGCCATTCTGAGGGTTTAGCATGTTAGCATGATCATTGACAAGGTAGCAATGGGTTAGGTTACTCAAGTCAGGCTAATTTTATGGGTTTTGGTGGGAAGCGTCAAATAGTGCACGGCCGTTTCACATGCTAAAATCTCATGCTATACTCAGGTGCTATGTCTCTACCACCCTTAACCATACTCAACATTCTCCTGGCTGCTGGCCCTGTTTTGGTGGTGCTGTACCTGATGATTGGCCGCAATTGGGGCGGCAGCGAGGCAGGAGCGGCGGGCTGGGCAACGGCCGTACTCATTTCCCTTTTCTTCTTTGGCGCTAATTTAACGCTGCTGCTCATTGCCGCCGGACGGGCTATTTTTCTAGCCCTCTTCGTCCTCTACATCATCTGGATGGCACTGCTGCTTTACCACGTCGTCAACGAAGCGGGCGTCATCACCGCCATTGGGCAAGAAATGCCCAAACTGGCCAAGACGCGTCCCTCCCAGGCGCTGCTGCTTTCCTGGATTTTTGGCTCATTTTTGCAGGGCGCTACCGGCTTTGGCGTGCCCGCAGCCGTGGTGGCCCCTCTCCTGGTGGGGCTGGGCTTTGCCGGGGACATTGCCGTCACGCTGGCCCTGTTAGGCCACGCCTGGGCCGTCACTTTTGGCTCCCTCGGTTCCTCATTCATTTCCATGATTGCCACCACGGGCTTGAGCGGGGCGGAATTAGCCAGCGATGCGGGCATTATGCTGGGGCTTTGCGCCCTGGCGACGGGCACGGCCGTGCTGTGGCTGTCCGGCGGCTGGGAAGCAGTGCGGCAGCAGGGGTGGTTTTTGCTAATTATAGGTCTGATTATGGGTGTAACGCAGTGGGCATTGGCCGTAGCTGGTCTGTGGACTTTGGCCGCTTTTGGCGGGGGGCTGGCAGGTCTCATTGTGTCTATCTTCTACTTTACCCGCATCGCCAGAAATCATGAGGGCGCAGGGGCGTCTTTTGATGCCCGCAAATTGATGTGGGCCTTTTTCCCCTACGCCATTCTCATGGTGGTGGTGGTCGTAGGGCAAATTGTTTTGGGCGATGTGCTGGACTTTTGGGTAGTTGCGCCACGGTTTGGCGAAACGGAAACAAGCTTTGGTTGGCTGATTGAAGCCGGGCCGGCCCGCTCCATTGACGTGTTTGGGCACGCCGGGGCACTGCTGCTGTACACCAGCCTGTTGGTTTTTGGCTGGTACCGCTGGCGGGGTCCATTGCCTACCAAAAAAGATGGCTCGTACAACGGCCGTCTCATCTGGCAGAAAACCCTCAAAGGCTCTATCAAACCCACCATTGGCGTGTATACCCTGGTGGCTATGGCCCTGACCATGCAGCATGCCGGCATGACGCAAATGCTGGCCGAAGCCCTCAGTGCCAACACCGGCCCCATCTTCCCCTTGCTCAGCTCTTTCATTGGCGCTTTGGGCGCTTTTATGACGGGCAGCAATACCAACAGCAACGTGGTTTTTGGGCAACTGCAGCAGCAAACGGCCGTAGCCCTACAGCTCTCCGTCCCCCTCATCCTGGCCGCGCAAACAGCGGGGGGCGCCA
This sequence comes from uncultured Anaerolinea sp., assembly GCA_964504445.1. Lineage (GTDB taxonomy): Bacteria > Chloroflexota > Anaerolineae > Promineifilales > Promineifilaceae > JACSRF01. Next base: position 17,312 of record CAZDEO010000074.1, read on the forward strand.
TTGGCAGCCTTTTTGCGCCAGCTAAAGTCATTGTCGGCTGCAGCACCGTGCCCGGCGCAGACGAAGGGCGCGTACTCAAACTAGCCACCTTGTCCGGCCTCGGCATTGTCCTGCTGGTGGGCATCATAACCTGGGTATGGACCATCCTTGGCAGCAGCCCCTAGCAAAAAAACAGCACCCATCGCCGGGCACGGGGATACCAATTATTAGGCGCCAGGCAGTTCCTTTGGCCGCCACAAGTTCACCAGTTTGCCTGTTGGTTCTGGCGTCAGCTCCTTCCAATGGGTTATGTCGAGTTGTACCTGCGCCAAAGCGGCCGTCGGCATTTGTTCAACCTGGCCCGTTAACGCTTCAATCAATTCCTCAATGCCTGGATTATGTCCCACAACCATTACTCGTTCCTGCTTGCCGCCACGGGTGTGCAACACATCGCAGTAGCTGTCTGGATAAGCATGATAAAGCTGTCGCGTAACCTCAATTTCGGTCTCGTATCCGCAGGCCAGGGCTACAGCTTCAGCAGTCGCCAGCGCCCGTTCTGCTGAAGAACTAATAATCAGGTCAGGAACCAACTCTTCCTGCTTCAACAACCGACCCATGCGTGGCGCATCGGCCTTGCCACGCTCGTTAAGAGGTCGATCGTGGTCGGCCAGGTGCATATTCTGCCAACTAGATTTGGCATGGCGCAAAATGAGCAGTGTTTTCATTGGCAACTCCTCGTAAAGGCAACCATATAGCGGGTGCAGAAAAAGATATTATAACAAGCCTCTAAATTTTCTGCTGCCGCCAGCGCCGCCAGGCCCAGCGACCCATGGGCACTCCCACCAGGGCCAGCAGCAGCAACCACGGCCCGCAGACGATGCTGTTATAGATGAAGAAGTCGGCCGTATTTTGGGCATTGTTTTGCAGCAGGGTCACGGCCGTTTCCGCTGTATCTTCTGGTCGCCATCCTTCGGGGGTGGGCAAGGGCGTGGCTGTGTGCGTTGGCGTGGGTGTCGGTGTGGGAATAGCCGGCAGCAGCGTCAGCGTAATGGTGCCTACCGCCGCTCGGTCGGTCAGGAAATTCTGCTCTCCCTGCAAATCACCCACTTGGCCTTCTATTTGTCGCAGAGTTTGAAAGACGTGCAGCGTTTCCGTAATGGAGGTGGTTTGCGTCAAAAAGCCCCGGGTGCGCACCTGGTTGGCCGTCAGGTTGCCAATGCGGGAGCTTAAATCTACGGTGCGGTCAGTCACATCCTGCCCGCTGACGCTTTCGCTTTGCACCTGCCCCAGCCCTTTGAAGGCGCCCAGCAGCGCCTCGAAGTTAGTGACGGGTACGCCAGCAGTCACGGTAGCATAGCGGAATCCCTCATCGTCCAGCCAGGTGCGCTGGCTAAGGATGTAGCCTTTGTAGCTGTTGACATACCCCAATGCGCGGGTTACGGCCGTTTCCGCATCCACACCGTGCACCATGACCGTCACCTCACCATGCTTCATCACCAGGCGCCCACCCGGGGCGTCGCCCTGGGCAGTCACGAGTGCAGCCTGGGGCAACACCAGGCGGCTCAAGCCCCACAGTCCCAACAACCACATACCCAGCAGAAAGAGACCATGTTCTTTACGCTTCATCGTTTGCCCCTCCTTCATTGACTTGGGCAACGACCGTTGCCCCGCGCCCCGACCACCAGCGGCGCAGCCACAGCGCCACCCAAGCCAGCAGCAGCAGCAACAGCAGCCACGGTCCGCACATAATGCCGTAGAAAATGGTAAAGTCGGCCACATTTTGCGCCGTGTTTTGCAGCTGCACCACGGCCGTTTCCGCCGTGTCGCCCGGCAACCAGGTTTGTGGTGTGGGCAGCGGCGTGGCCGTGGGCGTGGGGGAGGGCGTGGGCGTGGGCAGCAGCGGGTTCAGCGTCAGGTCAATGGTAGAAAAGGCGGCCCGATCGCGCAAAAAGTTCAGACGCCCCTGAATGACGGCAAGGTCCTCTTCCACCCTTGTCAGCTCCTCATTAACCTCCAAAATTTCGTCAATGGTTTCTGCCGCATCCAAAAATTCCAGCAGTCGCTGCTGGGTAGCCTGCAAATTGGTCAGGCGAGCGTTCAAATCCACGTATTCGTCCGTCACATCCTCGCCGGAGCTAGACTCGTCGGTGACTTCACCCAGATTGCGCAGCTCACGCAGGGCAAACTCAAATTGGTCTACGGGCACGGCCAGGCGCATGGTGGCGTAGGTGTAGCCCTGGTCGCCGGCGTGCATATTTTGGCTGATGATGTAACCACCCAACCCGACGGCCAATTCTGTGGCGCGGTTTACGGCCGTTGTTGCATCCACCACCGTTATGATCATACGGCCGTCCTTGATAATGAGCCGCTGCTGGGGCTGGCTGCTACCAGGGGCAGCGCTGCTGGGCACAGGCGTGGCCTGGGCCACCCCTGGCGCGGGAGATGCCGCATTCCCCGCCGTATCCATTTCAAAGGTCTCGATAACGCTCTCCACAACAACGCGGGTCACTTCAACAACACTTCCCTCCTCCATAACAACTTCCATAACCACGCGCGTGACTTCCACCGTTTCGGCCGCGCTGCCGCCGCAAGCTGCCAGCGCCAGCAGCGCAGCTAGCAGGGCCATCGTACTCCATAACCATCCTTTAAGCCTCATAATCTCTTCTCCTTGCTTGACATGACTAACCCCTTTCGGCGTATTAGGGTTATATGAGTAACGTTATAATACCCGGCCTGGTTCCATTGCCTGCGGCTTACAAGTTACAAGTAACAAGACGTTTGCGCCTTGCCACCTGTAACATGTAACGTGCCTCCCCCTCTTGCCATCGCCCACGCCACGCTTTACAATGACTCCGGTATGGCAAAACCGCACGTGGACGTCGCCCAACTGATTCAAAAAGACCCCGCCGCCTGGACGGCCGTGTTACACCGCCGCTTTGGTGATGGCGGAGAAAAACTGCCACGGGTCACGGCCGTGACTGGTCAGCGCATTCTCAACAACAAGGCAGAACCCTACAGCCCCCACTTGCTACGCTACACCCTCACCCTAGAAGGACACAGCGACCCCCTCACCTGCATTGGCAAACGCACCACCCAGGCCGAGGCCCACTTTTACCGCGATCTGGCTCCTGACCTGGACTTGGCCCCACGCTGCTGGTTTTACGAATTGGGTGAGGAAACATGCTGGGTCATTTTGGATGATGTCCCCAACGACATCCCCCCCCAGCGTTGGGCGGCGGAAGACGCCCTTAACCTGATACAAGCCCTCACCCGCCTGCATGCTGCTTTTTGGAATGACGCCACTCTAAACCGGCATCACCCCTGGTTGGCGCATTTTGTGGGGCAGAAACGGCCGTACACCCTTCCCCAGCTTCAGGAACAACAAGCCCCTTACTTTGTCGAAGGCCCTGCTGCCATCCTCTCGGAACACGCCCTACACCACGCCGGACAATTGGCCCCCACCTTTTTGCAGGCTGCCAACGGCCTGGCTGTCATGCGCAGCCTGGGCGGCTGGCCCGGTATCCTCGGGGAAAGCCATTTAACCGCTGCCGCCGATCTGTTAGATGACCCGGTGCCCATACTCCACCGCCTGGGCGAACTACCCATCACCCTGTTGCATGGTAACCCACAAAACAGCCACTGGCGCACCTGTTTGTTGGGCAGTCCTCGGCTGCTTGACTGGCAAGACGTGCATATTGGCCCGGCCGTGCTAGACCTGGTGCGCTTCACTGAGCAGTTCAATGTGCTGTACCAGCCTGATCTACCCTGGCATGTCAGCACCCGCCACGAAACGCCCACCAGCGAAGAGACCCTGGTAGATAGCTACATTTTGCTTATGCGCACCCGCCTGCGCCAAGCCTTTGACGCCCGCGCCTTCCGGCAAGCCATCCCCGCCGCCCGCTGCCTGCACATTTTGCTCACCTGGTTCCCCCATTTCGCCACCTGGTTTGCCGAAATGCCCAACGTGTACACCTGGCAAAAGGTCAACCGCCTGCCCGACCAGGATCTGGTGGGCACGCGCTTTGAGGCTATTATTGGCTACCGCGCCCATTTGCAAGATGCTTTCGGCCGTTTTTTGCAGGCGTACCGGACTTTGTAAGGGGTTGTTCGCAGGTTTGCTAGCCATCCAATTACCCAACATCCTCATAAAACGATTTGTGGCGTTTTGCGTAATGGATGGGCGTAGCTGTTTACGATAAAACACAGGAAGGGTGAGGTTTTTCTACTCCCTTATCCTTCATCCTTACCGTTTACAAGGAGTTTCTCATTGGCTCTGATCTTTGAAGCGATTACCTTTGGCGTCATTGTCGCCTTTATTTTGGTGGGGATTGTAGGCACGCTGATTCCCGTTATTCCGGGCACCCTGCTGATTTGGTTGGGCACGGCCGTATACGTCTGGCACGTGGGCATAGAAGTCTTTGGCGTGGCCCCCTTCCTCATCATCAGCGTGATTGCCCTTGTCACCGGTACGGCCGATTTATGGCTGCCGCTGCTGGGAGCCAAAACGGGGGGCGCGTCGTGGCGGGCTTTGCTGTTAGGCACCGTGGGGGCTATCCTGGGCACCTTCTTGCTGCCTATCCCTATTGTGGGCACCGTCGTCGGGTACATCGGTGGTCTCATTTTGGGTGAATATCAAAAATATGAGGATTGGGAGATGGCCAAAAAGATGGGCTTGCAGGGTTTGGCGAGTTGGGGGGTGGCCACGGCCGTGCAGGCTGGCGGCGGCCTACTCATCCTTCTCATCTTTGTTATCCGCGTGCTTGCCCTTTAGCAAGTGAGTTGAGGTTAGCGATTAGCAGTTGGCGCAATCTCTACTGTTTATGCTTTAGTCTCAAAATTCGTACTAAAACAAGGAATGCATATGACCACGGCCGAAACCCTGCGCACTTTTGCCCTTTACCTGGGCATAAGTATGCTCATTGCCCTTATTTTGGCGCTGCTGCTTTTGGCGATTGTGTGGCGCCAGGTCAAAAAAATCAATATCCCGCCCCACGCCGGCTTTAGTGAAACCTTGCGCTATACGCCCTTCAGCGTGGTTTTGTTTATTGACCTGCTAGATTTTGGTCTGGACTTTTTGGCGGCGCCCTTTGCCTGGATTATTCTGGACCGGTTAGGGCTAAAAGCGCTGCGCGGCGTTTCGGCCGTCGAAGCCCTTATCCCTTTCACCCAGGCTATCCCCACCATGACCCTTTCCTGGGTCTTCGTGCGCCTCTTTCCTCAGATTCCCCTAGATTAATACGGTAGCATGTTGCCAATCAGCTTTTTTGACTGACTGGCTAACATGCTAACATGCTACAACTCGATGGGCTTAGCCAAAACTTCTACCAGTAACTGAATGGAAGCTTCCACGTCGTCGGCGTGGACGGTTTCGCTTTGGGAATGAACGTAGCGGCAGGGAATGGAGATGCAGCCGGCCGCCGCGCCACCGTTGGAAATTTGGATGGAGCGGGCATCGGTGGAGCCGCCTTCTAACACCTCTAGCTGGTGGGCAATGCCCGCCTCTATGGCGCGGCGGCGCATAAGTTTCACCAGTCCGACGTGGGCAATCATGCCGCTGTCTTTAACCTTGATGGCGGCTCCTTTGCCCAGGCTAACATCCATGGGATGGGCTTCGGGTACGTCGCCGGTGGTGGTGACATCCAAGGCAATGCCTACGTCGGGGTTGATGGCGTTGGCGGCGGTAAGTGCGCCGCGCACGCCTACCTCTTCTTGCACGCTGAAGACGAAGTAGACGTCGTGGGGGGGATTCTCTAGTCGCTTTAGGGCTTCAATGGCAATAACGCAGCCGATGCGGTCGTCCATGCTTTTGGCGGAGAGGAATTTACCGTTGGCGTGGAACGGCCGTAGAAATCCCGCCGCCGCCCCCACTTCCACTGGGCAATCCTCTTTGCTCGTCGCGCCTACGTCAATGAAATGCTTGTCCAGCCCATGAATTTTGCCCCGGTCTGTGATGCGGTCAGATGAGATCAGGCCAATACGGCCGTCGGCAAACTGTACCCGGCTACCCCATAATCCATGAGGGCGCACCCCGCCGATATTGGTAAAGCGCAAAAAGCCCTCTTTGGTGATATGTGTCACCATCACGCCAATTTCATCCATATGGGCGGCAATCATCACCTTCAGGCCGCTGCCATCCCCTTTTTTAAGCACAATCAGATTTCCCAAGGCATCCACCGACACCTCGTCGGCATATGGCTCTACTTCCGGGCGAATCAGCGCCCGCATCCCATCTTCAAAACCCGACGGCCCGTAGGCTTCTACTAATTTTTGGATTAAGTCATTCATTTTTCACCTCTAAAGTGATGAACAATTAACAATTAGAAATGAACAATTAGCAATCGCCCGCTGTTCGTTGTTCATTGTTACTCGAGTTTAGATAAAACTCGAGAAATGAAAAAGAGCGGTCTGTGATTTGCA
>CAZDEO010000075.1:0-6919 GCA_964504445.1 uncultured Anaerolinea sp.
AGCCTGCCAAGTTTCAATTGGCACCCGCTTAACCCACTTTTATTTTCGAAGGAGACGGCATGAGCGCAGGCTCAACACCATGAATGAAAATCCACCAATGACGCAGTTTTATTTCTCTCTTCTCTCTGCGAATCTCTGCGCTTCCTCTGTAACTCTGCGCTCCTAATTTATTTTCTAAGGAATACAAATCAAACAATGACCACAGACGACAAAAAAATCATTTACTCTATGATTCGCGTGGGCAAAATAGTGCCCCCCAACAAACAAGTGCTGCGCGACATCTCCCTTTCGTACTTCTATGGCGCCAAAATTGGCGTATTAGGGCTGAATGGCGCGGGCAAATCCACCCTCCTGCGCATTATGGCTGGTGTAGACCCGGACTTTATCGGCGAAACCGTTCTGGCTCCCGGCTACACCATTGGTTATCTGGAACAAGAACCCCAGTTAGACGAAAGTAAGACTGTGCGTGACATTGTCGAAGAAGGGGCGCAAGAAATTGTGGATGCCCTCCGGCAGTTTGACGAACTCAATTTGCGCTTCGGCGAACCCCTCAGCGATGAGGAGATGAATGACCTCATCGAAGAGCAGGGCAAGCTGCAAGACAAGCTCGACCACATGGGCGCCTGGGACATTGACAGCCGTCTGGAACTGGCTATGGACGCCCTGCGCTGCCCGCCGGGTGATACTTCTGTTTCCGTACTGTCTGGCGGCGAGCGGCGGCGTGTGGCCCTGTGCCGCCTGCTGCTCAAAAAGCCCGACATCCTGCTGCTCGACGAACCTACCAACCACCTGGACGCCGGAACTGTGGCCTGGCTAGAGAGGCACCTGCAAGAGTATGCCGGAACGGTTATTGCCGTTACCCACGACCGTTACTTTTTGGATAATGTGGCGGGCTGGATTTTGGAGCTGGATCGCGGTTACGGCATTCCCTGGAAAGGCAATTACTCTTCTTGGCTGGCGCAAAAGCAAGCGCGGCTGGCCCAAGAGAAAAAGGTGGAGGCTCAGCGTGTCAAAACTTTGGAGCGCGAGCTGGAGTGGGTAAACATGAGTCCCAAAGGGCGGCAGGCCAAGTCAAAGGCGCGCATCAACGCCTATAATCAACTTTTGGCGCAGGGGGCCGAGACGGCACAGGAAGATTTGCAGATTTATATTCCGCCGGGGCCGCGCCTGGGGGACATAGTGGTGCGGGCAGAGGGGGTGCGCAAAGGGTATGGCGATCTGCTGCTCTATGATAACTTGAGCTTTGATTTGCCGCCGGGAGCCATTGTGGGCGTCATTGGGCCAAATGGGGCGGGTAAGACGACGCTGTTTCGCATGATTGTGGGACAAGAGCAGCCGGACGACGGCCGTTTACGGGTGGGCGACACCGTAGAATTGGTTTATGTGGACCAATCCCGGGAGACGCTAAACGCCGATAACACCGTCTGGCAAGAGATTTCTGAGGGCGAAGAGAATATTCAGCTGGGTCCGCGGCGCATGAACTCCCGCGCTTACGTGGGCCGCTTCAACTTTACCGGCTCTGACCAGCAGAAGCGCATAGGCGATCTTTCCGGCGGCGAGCGCAACCGCGTGCACCTGGCAAAGATGCTCAAATCAGGGGCGAATTTGCTGCTGCTGGACGAACCAACCAATGACCTGGACGTAAACACATTGCGAGCGCTGGAAGAGGCACTGCTTAACTTTGCCGGTTCGGCCGTGATCATCTCTCATGACCGCTGGTTTTTGGACCGCGTGGCCACCCACATTCTGGCCTTCGAGGGCGACAGCGTGGCGCAGTGGTTTATTGGCACATATAGCGAGTACGAGGCAGACCGTCGCCAGCGGTTGGGCGCAGTGGCAGACCGCCCGCATCGCATTACTTACCGCAAGTTGACAAGATAGGCAGGGAGAGTGGCTAGCGAGGGGTCGCTATCTCTGTATGCTATTTGCGAGGGTACGATGATTGTTGGGCTAGACCACGTACAATTGGCAATGCCGCCGGGCGCGGAAGAGCTTGCTCGCCAGTTTTATGAGGGGGTATTGGGGCTGACAGAAGTGGAGAAGCCTCAGCCTTTGCAAAAACGGGGTGGCTGCTGGTTTGTGGGGCCAGGTACGCACATTCACCTGGGAGCGCAGGCCGATTTTGTGCCAGCGCGCAAAGCGCATCCAGCTTTTTGGGTGCAGGACCTTCAACTGTTTTTTGCACACTTGCAGCGGGCTGGGGTGGTGGTTGAATGGGATCATTCTGTGGCTGGCGTGCGCCGTTTTTATGCCTATGATCCCTTTGGCAACCGGTTGGAATTTATACAAGATGGTCAAGGGTTTAGCCAAAGGGGTTGGCCCTCTGGGCCATAACTCAGAATGAGCTATTGGGGACCCTTAATTTACGCATTCATCAGGTGGATTAGGATATTGGTCACCTTGTCGGGCTGCTTTTTTGTTCTTTTTACGGCATTGGGCGTCATTCACTGGCATAATCAGGTAAAGGGTTGCATGGGAGGTGTCTATGACACGCAAAATGGCAAAATGGGGTTATTTGGTTTTGATGTTGGCGTTGTTGGTAGGCTGTAACTCGGAACCGGAACGGCCGTCTACCGCTGATACCCAAACCATTGAACAGGGGCGCATATTGGTGTTGGGGGACATATCTGACGAGGCGGCAGAAACAATTTTGGGCACACAGCCCACGGCCAACTATATTGCGGCGCGTTTGGGTGAGTTTGGGATTACCGGCGCTACGGTGAAAATTGCCCCCGACTTGGAAACCATGACGCAGTGGATGGCTGATGGGGTGGTAGACATCTATTTTGACAGCCCATATCCGGCCCTAGTGATTAGCCAGAAAACAGGGGCAGTACCCATTTTGCGCCGCTTAAAATACGGTGTTGCGGAGTATCACTCCTTGTTTTTTACCCGTGCAGATTCGGGGGTGACTTCCATGGCGGATTTGCAAGGAAAGCTGTTGGCTCTCGAGGAGCCATTTTCGACATCAGGGTTTATGCTACCTTATACATACCTGATCGAGCAAGGGTTTACCCCGGTCGAAAAAGCCAGCCTGGAGTCTGTAGTAATGCCGGATGAAGTTGGTTATGTATTTAGCACCGCTGATAATACCACCATTCAGTGGGTGGTGAGCGGCCGTGCGCCGGTAGGTGTTGTCGACAATATTAGCTACGAACTGTTTATTCCGGCAGAAACGCGGGCCGAACTGACGGTGCTAGCCGAAACGGAAGACGTCCCCCGGCAGATGGTGTTGCTAAGAGCGGGTATGGATGAAGCCATACAAGAGGCAATCAAGCAAATTCTTTTGGAGATGGATGAAACCCCAGAGGGTGAGGCAGTTTTGGAGACCTTTTTGACGACAGAATTTACCGAATTTCCGGAAAGCGCTGAGACTGCCTTAAACCGTATGCGCGTACTTTACGAATTGGCCCAAGGCCAATAGGGGCAGGGGGCAATGATTTGGAAGCGTTGGTCGCTGGCTGTCCAGCTGACGATAACCATCACGATAATTGTGGTGATGGTGGTTTTGGTTGTTACTTATTTGTCGGTGCGGCGTGAGCGCCGAAATTTCCAGATTGAGTTGGAGCAACAAGCAGCTTTGTTGCTGAAAACGGTATCGGCCAGCACTACAGACCCGCTTTATTTCTTGGATGCGGACCTTCTGTCGGATATGATGCTAGATCTGGGCCGCTTTGAGGTAGTTTCTTTTGGACGAATTTATGATGCTGACGGCCGTATCATAGCCGATGCCTATGATCCCAGTAACCTCTTTCACCTGAACCCTGACGAATTTGGGCTTCAGCTCATTAGCCGTTCCCCAGATATTGTGTACCTTTGGGAAAGGGAGCAGCTCATTGCCGGACAGGCGGTGGTATTAGGAACAGAGACCATTGGCGCTGTGAGTGTGGGGCTGCCGACCGCGCCGCTAGATCCCAAAATTGCGGCGGCCCGTAATGAAGGCGTGGTTGTTGCTGCTGGTGCAATGCTGTTTGGGCTTGGGCTGGCTTTGTGGTTTGGCCGTTCTATTACTGAACCCTTGCAGCAGATTGTAGAAGCCACGGAACGGGTGGGCCAGGGCGACTTAACCCAGCGCGTTTTGTTGAATCGTGGTGATGAACTGGCGCGCCTGGCAAAGCATTTTAACCGGATGACCGGGCAATTGCAGCAGACGTTGTTGCGTATGGAAGGGGAAATTGAGGAGCATAAACAAACGCAAATTTTGTTGCAAAGTGCTAAAGAGGCTGCCGAAGCCGCCAATCGGGCGAAAAGTACATTTTTGGCAAATATGAGCCATGAGTTGCGGACACCCTTGGGCGCCGTAATCGGCTATAGCGAGCTGATGTTGGAGCAAGTCGCTGTGGGGGAATATGATGATTTCGAGGAGCAACTCCAGCGCATTATTCGTGCTAGTAATCATTTGCTGGCAATTATCAGCGACGTGTTGGATTTATCGAAGATTGAAGCCGGGCGTATGGAATTGTATGAAGAATGGTTTTCGCTGCCCCTGTTGTTGCAAGAGGTGGTGGTGACGACACGGCCGTTGCTAGAAAAGCGTGTCAACCAGTTGGAAACCGACTTTGATCCTGACTTGGGAAATTTTTATGGTGATAAAGCGCGGCTACGGCAAATTATGTATAACCTGTTGGGTAATGCCGCAAAGTTCACCAGCCATGGCACTGTAACTTTGCGGGTTAAGCAAGAGAACCGGGGCGACCAAGAGCAATGGTTGGTTTTTGCGGTTGCTGACACGGGCATTGGCATCCCTGCTGAACACGTGAAAAAACTGTTCCGCCCATTTGTACAAGTGGACCCTTCTACAACGAGGCGGTATGAAGGAACGGGGTTGGGATTGGCCATTAGCCAACATTTTGCCCAAATGATGGGCGGGGCTATCACTGTGGAAAGCGAGGTTGGCGTAGGTTCTACCTTTATGGTACGCGTGCCGGTGAAAGAAGCGCAAACGGCCGTTACACCTGTAATAGCCTGATGACCGGGCTAGACAATTGCCAGCCTTTGTTTTAAGATACGGCCGTTATCTGACATAAACCTGTTCGTGATGGAAATAATTCCAAGAAGGACCAAGGTTGCCCAATTTCAGCCTCCAGTCTCCATTGGAAAAACGCAAGTTAAACAACGTCTAATTTCGGAAAGGAGCCTGCCATGACCGATTCCCTCTTAGCCATCAACCTGGAAAAGCACGTCAAAGCCCTGGCCCAAAGCGTTGGGCCACGTCCTACCGGGCACCCCGCCGAAGCTGTAGCCCAAGAGTACGTGCGCGATGCCCTACAAGCTCTGGGTTTTACGGCCGTCGAGGAAATGCCCTTCGACACCTGGGACACCTGGGGATATGCCACTATCATGCCTAATGTGCTGGGCTTACTGGGCAATTTAATGACCACAGGACCAATGAGCCGCTTTTGGGGTGGACTGCTCGCCCTTTTCAGTGGCTACCACCTACTACAAGCGTCAGATTGTGGTAAACAACCGCTGGCCTTTCTTTACCCCAACAAAAAACAAACCAAAAACCTGCTAGTCCGCATTCCGCCTACGGGCGAACGGCGACACCGCGTGGTGCTGGTAGGCCACACCGACACCAACAAGCACCGCCAAACCTTTGCCCCAGCCATGAAGCAGTACATCCCCTTTCTAGACACCCTCAACATCGCCTTCCCCTTGGTGAACGGCGCTGCACAGCTTGCCGAGGCATTTGGAGGAGGCCAAAAGGCCAGGCTGCTGCGCAAACTGAGCGTGGGGGGGATGCTATTTTCCTTGGGGCTGCTGCTGGCCGATGAATTGGAGGGGTATGTGGAGGGGGCCAATGACAACGCCACGGCCGTTGCTGCCCTCCTCGGCCTCGCTGCCCACCTCAAAGACCACCCTTTGCAGCACACCGAAGTGTGGCTGGCCTTCACCAGCGCCGAAGAAGTAGGCTGCGTGGGCATGCACAAACTGCTGGACGAATACGGGCACATTCTCCACAACAGCTACTTCATTGATTTTGAGATGGTGGGCTGCAAAGAAATTGCCTACGTCACCGCGCACAGCAGCTTTAGCACCCTCACCGGTTACCGTCCCGACCCGGAATCGCTGCGCCTGGCCGAGAAAACCGCCCGTCACCACCCGGAACTGGCCGTAAACGGCCGTGCCATGGTCATTGGCGAAGAAGTCGGCGCTCTGCGCGGCCGGGATTATCGCGGCATTTGCCTGGTCGGCGTCGGCGAAGATGGCTGGTTGGCTAACTGGCACCAGTACAGCGACAATTTTGCCAACGTGCAGCCCGAAGGCATCGAGCGCGCCGCCCGCTTTGCCCTGGCCATGATGCAAGAGCTAGACGCGCAAAACTAGCGGCTAACATTGGTCAACTCTGTGCAGAGTAGACCAACCTTTAAGGGGTTCCATGACAAACCGCTGTGAATGGTGCGGGGAAGACCCGCTTTACGTGCAGTACCACGATGAAGAGTGGGGCGTGCCGGAATATGACGGCCGTCAGCTTTTTGCCAAGCTCATTCTCGATGGCGCCCAGGCGGGCCTGAGCTGGATTACCATCTTGCGCAAACGCGAGAATTATTGGCACGCCTTTGATCAATTCGATCCAGAGAAAATCGCCCGGTACGATGAGGTAAAAATCGCTGAACTGTTGCAAAACCCGGGCATTGTGCGTAACCGCCTTAAGGTGCAGGCGGCCGTTAAAAATGCGCGAGGCTACCTGGACATTGTGGAGAAGGAAGGCTCCTTCGGCGACTTCTTATGGCAGTTTGTAGACGGCCGTCCCCTGCAAAACCAGTGGCGCACACTACAAGACCTCCCCGCCCAAACTCCCCAATCACAGGCCATGAGCAAAGCCCTAAAACAGCGCGGCTTCACCTTTGTTGGTCCCACCATCTGCTACGCCTTTATGCAGGCGGTGGGCATGGTCAACGACCACGTTTTGGACTGC
>CAZDEO010000075.1:7019-21716 GCA_964504445.1 uncultured Anaerolinea sp.
AACGGCCGTTCCTTGCCCTCCTCATAAATCGCCGCATTCTGTTCATCTATGGGCAGCGACCAAAGCTCCGACCCCGCCAGTACCCGTGTGTTGATCAAGTCTACCATCTCCCGCTCAAACCAGGTCAGGTGCGCGATCACGTCTTTCACCGCCCAGCCGCCAGGCAATCCAGGTTCCGCCAGCCGTACAGCCGGAATTTGCGCCAGCAAACCCTGCCACTGCGCCCACGCCCAATCTACCCACGCCAGGACGTTGGCCGGGGTAATGCCCTGCTGCCGCAGCAGCGCCCGGCCTGTGGCCACCACAATCAGCTCATGCTCGGCGGCGTGCATCCGCGCCTCAAAATCCGCCAGGGAATCCTCTTCCCGAATCGGTACCGGCATGGCGGCAATGACTTCGCCCGCATCCACTTCAGGGATAGCATAGTGCACCATACAGCCGCTGTGCGCAATGCCCCCCTGCTGAAAGGCGGTATAGGCCCGCTGAATGGCGTGAGTTCCGGCAAAGTGCCCCGGCAGCGCGGGATGCAGGTTGATGACTTGCTGGGGAAAGCGTTCGAGAAAGGCGGGGCTGAGAACGTGCATCCAGCCCGCCAGCACAATCAAATCGGGCCGCAAGGCGGCTACTTTGGCGGCTAAATCGGCGTCGTAGATTGCCCGGCTTTTGCCCGCCTCTTTGTACGGCTTGAAGGGCAGGTAGCGCGTGGGAATGCCCGCTTTTTCCGCCCGCAACAGCCCATAGGCCGCCTTGCGGTTGCTGACGACGCCCACAATTTGCGCGGGGAGACGGCCGTTCTCCACCGCATCCAGCAGCGCCTGCAAATTCGTGCCCGACCCGGAAATCATGACCACCAGGCGAGCAGGTTTGAGATTGAGAATAGGAGATTCGTTCATGGCTTTCCTCGTGCTTGAGAAGTTGGCGTAGTGTATGGCAACACCACAAACTTGACAAAGCGGTTTCCCTCCGTTAATATATCAGTAGGCGACATATTGTGCTGCGACGTAAAAGGTGAATTTATGGATGCCGAATTGCAAGCCCAGCTTCCCCTGACGGAAACAACCTTTTTCATCTTGCTGGCTCTAGCTGCGGAACCCCGGCACGGGTATGCCATCATGAAGGATGTGACGGTGTTGAGCGACGGCCGTATGCAACTCGGCACCGGCACGTTGTATGGCGCCCTCAAGCGGCTGCTAGACCAGGACTGGATTGCGCGGCTAGATAACGAGGAAAACGACGGCGGTGGGCGGGAGCGCAAAAGTTACCGTCTGACGGAAACAGGCCAGCGTATTTTGGCCGCCGAAATAGAGCGGCTGCGGACGCTGCTGGCTGCCGCCCAAAACCAGCCGCTTTGGGAAGGGACGTGACGATGAACACGGCCGTGCGCTTTTACCGCCTGCTGCTGCGGCTGTACCCTCGCCCCTTCCACGAAGAATTTGGCGACGAGATGGCCGCCGTATTTGCGGCAGCCTGTGCCGCACAGCCGGAGGGAATCGGCCGCCTGCTGCTGCGCGAATTGTGGGATCTGCCTCCGCTGCTGCTAGAAAGCTACCGGAATGAGAAACGGCCGTTCCCCGAGGAGATGAAAATGAGTGACTTGCCAGTTGCCAAACCAGCGCCAATACCCCCCACACCCTGGCCGCAAACGGCCGTTTGCGCTATCTTTTTCTTTCTGCCTGGCCTTTTCCTTATCTTACACGAAATACCCCATACATGGGCGCCGCCGCTGTCCTTTCTGGAACCCGTGGGCAAGATGCTTTTTGTCATCTTCATACTCTTATCCCCCATCGTAACCGGCATTGCCTGGGTGCGCCGCTTTCCGCGCTGGTCTTATCCTTTTCTGGGCATGGCGCTGGTGGAGACTATTTTCCAGATGAACGCCTCGACCCCCGGACTAAACCTCTTCGGCTATCCCATATTTGGCCGCGAGTTGTGGGGCTGGCGGGCCTGGATTCCTCTAGCCGCAATTATGCTCGTGGCCTTGCTCGTCAGCCGCTCTTTGCGCCCGTTGGTCAACCTGTTTGTGCAGCCCTGGCGCGACTGGACGCTGGTGACTTACACCATGTTTGGCTTTATGCCGCTGCTGATTGCCATTGGGTTTGATGAAGTAGATCGCCTCTTTTCCCTACCCTTTATGGTGCTGCTGACGGCCGTCATGGTGGGGACGGTGGTGCTTTACCTGCGCGCCCGGTACACCTGGCAGCGCGTCGCCAGCCTTTTCGCGGGGGTGTTGATTGTGGTGTTAGTAACGGCCGTTGCCCCCACCCTCTATTGGCTGCAAAATGGCTGGGTCAGCGTTCCCGGCACGATTCTTGCCACAACCATTGCCCTTGCCATCTTCTTTTCACCCATTTTGCTAGGATTGCTGCGCCACTCCGTCAACCATTTCCGCCCCGCATCGTAGAGATTGGTTCAATCTTGAAGATTGAACTAATTGCACCTCGCGCACCCCGGCAACCATTTCGCCCACGATCATCGCTTCGGGCACAACCTGCCGCGCCTGGGCCACATCCCCTGGCGGCACCATCACCAGCATGCCCAGCCCCAGGTTAAAGACGTGGGCCATTTCCGCATCGTCAATGTCACCCAGCCGCTGAATCAGGCTAAAAATGGGCGGCTCCGGCCAACTGCCGCGCCGCAGCACTGCGCCCAACCCTTCCGGGAAAATGCGCGGCGGATTGTCCACCAGCCCGCCGCCGGTGATGTGGGCCAGCCCGCGCACGTCCACCCCCGCCGCCCACAGCGCCTGCACTTCGCGCAAATAGGGGCGGTGAACGGCCAGCAGCGTTGCGCCGATAGATTGCCCCAATTCCGCATGAGGCGTGTGCCAATCCAGATTTGACAGCACGGAACGTGCCAGGGTATAGCCGTTGGTGTGCAGCCCGCTGGATGGCAGCCCCAAAATTACGTCGCCGGCCTGAATGCGGGCGCCATCAATGATTTTTGCCTTGTCTACCACGCCCACAATGGTGCCCACCAGATCCAGCTCGCCAGATTGGTAGACGCCGGGCATTTCAGCCGTTTCCCCACCTAACAGGGCGCAGCCTGCCGTGCGGCACGCTTTGGCCGCGCCGCCGACTACCGTGGCAATTTGCTGCGGGTCCAGCCGGGACGAGGCCACGTAGTCCAGGAAAAAGAGCGGCACAGCCCCCTGCACCAAAATGTCGTTGAGGCAGTGGTTGACGATGTCCTGGCCGATGGTGTCCCAGCGCCCCATCTGGGCGGCGACCATGGTTTTGGTGCCCACGCCGTCAGTCGAAGCGACCAGCACCGGCGCATCCATCCCTTTTAACTTGCTTATGTCAAACAGCCCGCCAAAGCTGCCCACGCCGGACAGCACTTCCGGGCCAAAGGTGGCGTGTACGGCCGTTTTCATCAGTTCTGTAGCGCGACTACCGGCGGCGATGTCTACGCCAGCTTTGGCATAAGCAGAAGCGCGGCGGGGCGGCGGAGCGGAGGAGAGAACATTTTCTCCCTTGCTCCCCTGCTCCCCTGCTTCCCTGCCAATGTCTTTGCGGTAATGTGCCCCCTCAAAATGAATGGCCTGTACGCCAGCATAGGCGCGGGAAACGGCCGTGGCCAAATCATCCCCCAGCGCAGTAACCGTCAGCACCCGCCCGCCGCTGGTGACAACCTGGTCGCTGCTGATTTTGGTGCCCGCATGAAAGACCAGCACGTCCTGCGGCACGACGTTCAGGCCGGTGATGGGCAGCCCCTTGGGGTAGCTGCCTGGATAGCCCGGCGCGGCCATCACCACTGTGGCTGCTGCCCCCGGCTTGACGCGCACCATCTCCGGTTTCAGCGTTCCGGCAATGCAGGCCAGCATCATTTCCGCCAGGTCGCCATCCAGCAGGGGCAAAATCACCTGGGTTTCCGGGTCGCCAAAGCGGCAGTTGAACTCCAGCACCTTTGGCCCGCTTGCCGTGAGCATAATGCCGGCGTAGAGCACGCCGACGTAGGGCGCGCCGCGCTGCGCCATACCCCGTACGGCGGGATTGATGACGGTATGCATAATTTTCGCCACTAGCGCGGCGTCTACGTCAGGGGGCGGCGCATAGACGCCCATGCCGCCGGTGTTGGGGCCGGTGTCGCCGTCGTAGGCGCGTTTGTGGTCGCGGGCGGGGGAAAGGGGAACGGCCGTTTTGCCATCACAGAAGGCCAGTACAGACACCTCCGGCCCGCTGAGCCGCTCTTCAATAATCACCTTGTCGCCCGCCGCGCCGAAGGCCCGCGCCTGCATGATGTCGCGCAAAGCGGCTTTAGCTTCCTGCTGCGTGTCGCACACCATGACCCCTTTGCCCGCCGCCAGCCCGCTGGCCTTGATGACGACGCCGTGGCCTGTGGGTGTTTTGTGCAGTGCCTTGAGCGCTTGATCGTAAGTAGTGTGGGTGGTGAAAACGGCCGTGGGAATACCCACCTCCTGCATAAACTGCTTGGCGAACGCTTTCGACGCCTCCAACTGCGCGGCGGCCTGGGTTGGGCCGAAAATGGGCAGCCCGGCGGTTTGAAAGGTGTCCACGATGCCTAAGGCTAGGGGCACTTCTGGCCCTACGACGGTCAGGCCAATCTTTCTTTCCCTGGCCCACAGCGCCAGCCGGTCAATTTCTTCTACGCTGATGGGCAGGTTTGTGCCGTAAACGGCCGTGCCCGCATTCCCCGGCGCAATAAAAATCTCCCCCACGCGCGGCGACTGCGCCAGCTTCCAGGCCAGCGCATGTTCGCGCCCACCGCTCCCAACCACCAAAATCGACAACTTACTCATGCTTCCTCCCGTTAACAATTGGCAATTGACCATTCACTATTGACTATTAATCGCCCCACATGCCTTCAAACATCACCTTATCGCGGTCTTCCTCGAAGAGCCAGTCGGGAATGTTGATGGGGTAGTTACCGCTGAAGCAGGCGTTGCAGTGCCCGGTTTGCTGGCCGATGGCGTCGCGCACGGCCGTTTCCAATCCCGCAATGCTCAAATAATCCAGGCTGTCCGCACCGATGCGCTGGCGAATGCCCTGAATGTCCATTTTGTGGGCAATGAGCTGCTTGTAGGTGGCCATGTCTACGCCCATGAAGCAGGGATGGCGCACAGGCGGCGAGGCCACGCGCACGTGTACCTCTGTCGCGCCGCCGTCGCGGATGAGCTGCACCAGCGGCCCGGCGGTGTTGCCGCGCACGATGGAATCGTCAATGAGGACCACGCGCTTGCCCTGTAAGTTGGTGGTCAGCGGGTTGTATTTCAGCGAGATGCCTACTTTGCGCAGCTGGTTGTCAGGCTGGATGAAGGTGCGCCCGATGTAGCGATTCTTCGTCAGCCCTTCGGTGTAGGGCAGGCCCGATTCCAGGCTGTAGCCGATGGCGTGGGGCGTCGCCGAGTCGGGCACGCCGACGACGATGTCGGCGTCTACACCGGCTTCTTTAGCTAACTGCCGCCCCATTTGCTGGCGCACCAGGTGCACCACCTGCCCCTCAAAATGGGAATCTGGCCGGGCAAAGTACACGTATTCAAAAATGCACAGCGCTTTTTTGGGGGATGGCTGGCCTACAAAAGAGGTTAGCCCGCTGCCGTCTAGCCGTACAATTTCCCCCGGTTCCACTTCGCGTAGATAGTTGGCGCCAATGGTGTGCAGGGCGCTAGATTCGGAGGCGAGAATGTGCCCGCCGGTGTCTAATTGGCCCAGGCAGAGGGGGCGCAGGCCCAGCGGGTCGCGCACGCCGTAGATGGCGTGGCGGGTGAGGATGGTTAGCGAATAAGCCCCTTCCGCCACCTGCATCAGGCTGCGGATGCGCGCCACCCAACGGTCATCTTCCGTGCCGTTGCCCAGGGGATCGGCCCAGGTGTCGGCGGGGGCAGCCAGCATTTGCGTAATCACCTCGCTGTCGGAGGTGGAGGAGAGGCCGACGCCGCGCTCCAGCAGCCTCTTACGCAGGGTAAGGGCGTTGGTCAGGTTGCCGTTGTGGGCCACGCCCAGCGGCCCGTATATGGTTTCGATGAGGTAGGGCTGGGCGTTGCGTAGGTTGGAAGAGCCGGTGGTGGAGTAGCGGTTTTGGCCGATAGCCAGGTGTCCTTTGAGGGGGCGCAGGTTGTCTTCGTTGAAGACCTGGGCGACGAGGCCCATGCCTTTGTGGGTGTGGGCGGTACGGCCGTCGCTGGAAGCAATGCCCGCGCTCTCCTGCCCGCGATGCTGCAGGGCGTAGAGGCCAAAAAAGGCCAGCCGCGCCACGTCGCGCCCTGGTCCATACACGCCCACCACGCCGCATTCGTCGTGGGCTTTGTCGTCGGTTAAGTAGTCTAAAGTCATGTTTTCTCCTACAGGGTTAGCGAGAGCGAGAGTAAGAGCTAGAGGAAGAATTTACGCTTACTCTTGCTCTAACTCTAGCTTCTTTCTTGCTTCGCGTACAATGGTTGCCGCTGCTGTGGCGGTGTCGGCCAGGGCGGTGAGGTGGCCCATTTTGCGGCCGGGGCGGGCTTCAGCTTTGCCGTAGAGGTGCGGTTTGACGTGGGGGTGGGTGAGTACGGCCGTCCAGTCGGGCGAGTGGCGGGTTTCTCTCTGCGCCTCTGCGCCTCTGCGTTGAAACCACAAATCGCCTAACAAATTCGCCATGGCAGCCGGGCTGAGGTAGCGGGTGCTGCCCAGGGGCAAGCCGCACACGGCGCGGAGCTGCTGCTCGAACTGGCTGGTGACGCACGCTTCGATGGTCAGATGGCCGGAGTTGTGGGGGCGTGGGGCGATTTCGTTGAGGAGGAGACGGCCGTCGGCCGTCAGGAAAAATTCGACGCACAGCACGCCCACAACATCTAGCCCTTCCAGCACAGTTCGCGCCATTTCTACCGCTTCCTGGGCTATTTTGGGCGGCACGTCTGCCGGAGCCTGGGACACGTCCAGAATGTGGTTGACGTGGTCATTGTGGATGAGGCCGTAGTGGGCGAAAGAGCCATCTGGCCCGCGTGCCGCCACCACGGACACCTCGCGCTCAAATTCCACAAAGCCTTCCAAAATGGCGGGCTGCTGCCCGATGGCCTCCCATTGACGATTGACGATTGACAATTGACGATGGACAATTTTTTCTTGCCCTTTGCCGTCGTAGCCAGAGGTGGCGGTTTTGAGGATGGCGGGCGTGCCAATCTCTTCCAAGCCAACTAACAAACCATCCAACGAACGAACCTCTACAAATGGGGTGGTGGGCAAACCCTGGGCCACGAAGAACTGCTTTTCACGCAGGCGGTTTTGGGCGACGTGTAGGGCTTGGGCGCCGGGGCGGAGGGGAGAGAATTCCTGGCAGGCGGCCGCGGTGGTGGCGGGCACGTTCTCAAATTCATAGGTAACGACGTCGACGCCCTGGGCAAACTGCCGCACGGCGTCTAAATCCTCGTAGGCGGCGGTGAACTCTTGGTCGGCAAGCTGGCCGGTGGGCGAATCTCTGTCGGGCGAGAGGACGTGGACGCGATAGCCCATTTGCCGGGCGGACATGGCTAACATGCGGCCAAGCTGGCCGCTGCCGAGGATGCCAATGGTGGCGGGGGGGAAGATAGGCTCTGTCATGTTGGGGGAAGCGTGTCGCCGAGGACTTTTTCTGTTTGAGCTTGCCGAAATGCTTCCAGTTTTTCGCGGTATTGGGGGTACTTGTTGCCCAAGATGGCAATGGCCAGCAGGGCGGCGTTCTTTGCGCCTGCTTTGCCAATAGCCAACGTGCCCACGGGCACACCACCTGGCATTTGCACAATGGAGAGTAGGGAGTCCAGGCCGTTGAGGGCGTGGCTTTGTACGGGCACGCCGAGGACGGGCAGCACGGTGTGGGCGGCGGTCATGCCTGGCAGGTGGGCGGCCCCGCCGGCCCCGGCAATGATGACTTCGAGACCGCGAGAAACGGCCGTTGCCCCATACTCCCCCATCCACTCCGGGGTGCGGTGCGCGGAGACCACTTTTGCTTCATACGGTACGCCAAACTCTTCCAGCGTTTCCGTGGCGTGGCGCATCGTTTCCCAGTCTGAGGTGCTGCCCATAATCACGCCAACTAAAGCCTGTGTACGCATTTTTTACCCCCTGATAAATAGTGTGCACCCCACAATAAAGGGGACATCTGGTCATTTCGCAATTGATTGACGCTAGTATGGCGAATGAGAAAAGGATGGTCAAGGTAAACGACAAATTTCTACGCTAATGTGATGGTTACGCCCTGATTTTCAACCCCGCTGCGGTATTGACAAGATCAGAATTGCCCGTTGAAGAAAAATTTCGGCCGCAGCAGGTTGGTCTGATTGACGTGGACGCCTATAGCGTTAACGGCCTAGCTGACGCGCAACTGCTCAATTGGGATCTGCACCCGCAATGGAAACGGCCGTTCATGCTGCCTTCGCTTTGGTACCATCTGGGTCATTATAAAGGGAAAGGTTGCCAACTTTGTCGGAACGGAATTTCACAGGAACAAAACACTCCCTTGACCCCGTTTTTTGCAATCGGCTAAACTAAGGCTATGGCAAAGCACCCTCCCCGCGCCGACACACCTCCCTACCCAGAAATTCCCCTGGAAGTCCGGCTTCTGGGTGATTTTGTAATCATGCAGGCTGGACGGCCGTTACCCGGATTGGACGCCCCCCGCCTGCAAGCCCTGCTGACCTTGCTGCTGCTGCGCCGTGACGCCCCGCAGTTGCGCCGCCATCTCGCCTTTCAACTTTGGCCCGATTCCACTGAAAGCCAGGCGCAAACCAACCTGCGCAACCTGCTGCACCGCCTGCGCCAAAGCTGGGGCCAGGCGGACGACTATCTACAAATTAAAACAAAAAGCGTGCAGTGGCAGCCCGTGGCTCCCTATACCCTGGATGTCGCCGATTTCGAGAATAGGCTGAGGGCCGCGGAAACGGCCGTTTCTCCCCCCAAGGCTATCCTGTCCTTACAGCAAGCCATCGGCTATTACCAGGGCGACTTACTGCCAAGCTGCTATGATGAATGGATCTTGCCAGAACGGGGCCGCCTGCGCCAGCGATTTTTGACTGCCCTGGAACAGCTATTGGATATGCTGATCGCCCAACAGGATTGGTCCGAAGCCATTCGTCTGGCCCAGCGGTTGCTGCGCGAAGAACCGCTGCGCGAGGCGGCCTACCGTCGCCTGATGTGCTTGCACCTGGCGCAGGATGACCGCGCCGCCGCCCTACGCGTTTACCACGCCTGCGCTGCGGCGCTGGAGCGGGAACTAGAAGTGCCTCCCAGCGCCGAGACCGAAGCGTTGCATCAGCAGCTTTTAGCCGTCCCAGATGGCGTCGCCGTGACAAAACCGACCCGCGAGATGGCGAAACTGGTAGGCCGGGAAGCGGCATGGCAGCTTTTGCGGCAGCAGTGGCTTACCCTGCCGGAGGGTGGGCCACATCTGCTTCTCATTGAGGGTGAGGCGGGCATTGGCAAGAGCCGTCTGGCCCAAGAGTTTGTGGCCTGGGCACGGCGCCAAAGGGCGACAACGGCCGTGACCACCTGTTATGCTGCCGACGCTGGCTTAGCTTTTTCCCCGCTGCCTGGTTGGCTGTCTGCGCTGCCTCTGGAACGTCTGGCCCCCTTGTGGCGAACTGAACTGGCACGGCTGCTTCCCCAGCTGCTGGTAGATGACCCTGACCTCCCACCCCCCGGGCCATTGATGGAATCGTGGCAGCAGCAGCGCTTCTTTACGGCCCTGATGCAAGCTGTCCAGGCAGCCGAACAACCCATTTTGCTGCTGTTAGACGATGCGCAGTGGGCCGACGAGGAGACGTTGTCCTGGCTGCATACGCTGCTGCGGGGCGTTCGCCCAACCCGGCTGCTGCTGCTGGTTACTCTGCGGCGGGGCGCTTTTTTGCCGACAGGACTGGAGACATTGCTGGCCGATGGCCGCCAGATGGCGCGCTTAACGACTCTTTCCTTGGAACCGCTTTCTGCTGCGGAAACGGCCGTTCTTGCCACCGATTTGTTGCAGGATAGTCTGGATGCAGAAACAGCCGCCGCTTTCTTCCGCCATACGGAGGGTAATCCCCTATTTATTGTCGAAACAGCGCGTGCCATGCAGGGCGCATGGCAATGGGGCGATGCTCGTTTGCCGCTGCCGGAAAAGGTGCAGGCCATGCTGGAGAGCCGTGTGGCGCAGCTTGCCCCGGTGGCCCGCGAAGTCATGAACCTGGCGGCAGTGGTTGGGCGCTCCTTTACTTTTGAGGTTCTTTCCGCCGCTGGCGACTTGTCCACAGCCCAATTGGTGGCTGCCCTGGACGAATTGTGGCAGCGGCGTATGGTGGTTCCCCAAGGGGAAAGTGACTATGATTTCACCCACGATAAGCTGCGCCAGGTGGTTTATGATGGTCTCAGCCCTGCGCGCCGCCGCTGGCTGCACGGCCGTATTCTGGATGCCCTTCACACTCTTTACCACGACCGGCTGGAGGAGACAATAGGCGTGTTGGCTCATCATGCCCAACAGGCCGGCCGCCGCGCAGATGCCGCCCGTTTTGCCCTGCAAGCTGGCCAGGTTGCTCTGAGCCGCTTTGCCCACCGCGAGGCTGCCGCCCAATTTACCCAGGCACTTGCGCTGCTGGCGCCGCACGATGTGTCTGATGCTTACAGCGCCTTGAGTGGCCGTGCTCAGGCGTGGCATGCGCTGCATGACCAGCCTCGCCTTCAAGCAGATTTGGAGCAACTGCAAGTACTGGTGGATGCTCAGGCTGAGCCACGCTGGCAGGCAGAAGTGTCCTGGCGGCGCGCAGAATTCGCCTGGCTGCAAGGGGATCAGGCCGTAGCGCAGCAGTTGGCCGAAGAGGGCCTGGTCCTAGCCCAGCAAGTGGGGGATGGGGCGCGGGAGGCGGCATTGTTGGAGACGCTGGCGCGGATTGCCCGCAACCAGGGCGATTACCGCCGGGCGCACCAGTGGGTAACAGCCGCCCATGAACGGTTTACGGCCGTAGGCGACCGCTTTGGGCAGGCCTCTACCCTGGATAAGCTGGCGAATTTGGCCTTTGAAGCTGGAAATGCGGCGCAGGCTGCAGCCATGCACGCCAAAGCGGCCAGTGTATTCAATGAACTAGGGGCTACGCCTTATGAATTCCGCGCCTTGAGTGGCCAGGCCCTGGCGTTGAAGGCGTTGGGCAATTATGCGCAGGCGCGTGAAACTCATTTGCAAATTTTGGCCGCTGCCGTGGCGTCTGATGACCGGGTTAACCAGTGGACGCAGCAAATTTTGCTGGGTAACGTGGCTTTTGAACTGGGGGATTATGAAACGGCCGTACATTGGTACACAACCGCCCTCGACCTGGTCCGCCAGCTGAACAGCCCGCGGGACCTGAGCATGACGCTGAATAATCTGGGTGAAGCGTACCGCGAAAAGGGAGAGCCAGGCCAGGCTTTAGGGTATTATCAGGAGGGGTTGGCGCTGAACCACGAAAAAGGGTATCAGCGTGGAGAAGCGCATTCCTACCATGGCCTGGGCTTATCATACCTGGACCAACATCAGCCAGCAGCGGCGCGCGCCGCCTTGGAGGAGGCTTGCGCCCTGTGGCAAAAGTTGGGCGAGCGGCTGAAACTGACGGAAAGTCGCGCTGCTCTGGCATTGGTTGCCCTGGCCGAAGGGCAAGTTGCGGAGGGGCAAAGGCAAGTGACAGCAGCCCTGGCTGGGCTAGACGCGCAGCAGGATCACCCTAGCTGGCGGCGCTGGGCCTTTTTTGTGGCCTACCAGGTGTGGCTGGCGGCGGGGGATGTAGAAACGGCCGTTGACTATCTGCGCCAGGCGGCCCAAGCCAGGGCAGAAATGGCCGGCAGTCTGCCGCCAGAAGCGAAAGCGCATTTTCAGCGTGTCTACCTGAACCGTCAGATTGCTGCGGCGCAAGAGCTACATGGCGCGGGCTGACCCCACTTCTTGTTTGTTTTGACACCCATTCAAACCCATTTTCTGATGAAACGATTTAGAAACGCTGTGCCTGCTAATGTTTCCGGCAGCAGAAAATCATACATCAATGGAGGTTTGATCAAATGAATAAGAATGGGTTTACGGTCATGGGTTTAGGCTTGCTCTGTATCGCGCTGTTAGTCCTGGGCAGCGGGCAGCGTTTGTGGGCCGAGGCGAATGCCAGCAATACGGCTCCATCCTTGATCAGCTATCAAGGCTTTCTCAGTGTTAGTGGTGGTGACCCGCTGGCCGATGGCAGTTACGCCATGACTTTTTCCATTTACGACACGGCCAGCGGCGGCACAAAAATCTGGGAAGAGACTCAGGGCAGCGTAGCTGTTGGTGGGGGCTATTTTTCTGTGCTGCTGGGCAGCGGCAGTTGTACCACCGGCTGCCCTCTGGCGGCTGGCTCTTTTAGCCAGGCCAATCGCTATTTGGAAACCAGTGTGGACACAGGAGGCGGGCTGGTTACTTTTCCCCGGCAGCAGCTAGCTTCTGTGCCCTATGCCCTCCAGGCTGCTTCTGTACCCTGGAGCGGCGTGACCGACGCCCCCGATATTGGTGGCGGCTATGAGAATGTTATTGTCGTAGCGCAAAGTGGCGGCGATTATTCGTCGGTGGCGGAGGCGTTAAACAGCATTACCGACTCTGCGGTTGACAACCGGTATCTGGTACAGGTGATGCCGGGCACATACGTGGAAACGGGGTTGGTTACAGTGAAAGAATATGTCCACGTGCAAGGTGCTGGGCCAAACGCCACGTTGGTGACGTCTAGCCGTACCAGCGGCACGCCAGGAAATGGGGCGGCAACGGTAGACCTGCTGGAAAACGGCCGTCTCTCGGACCTGACCATTCACAACACGGCCACAGGGACCTTTGGCATCGCCCTGTATAGCGCTGAGACCAGCCGCGCGGCGGTGGTAGATAATGTGGTGGCTGAGGCCAACGGCGCTGGCGGCACGGGCCACTATGCCGTGTACCTGAATGACGCCGAGGTGACCATTCAAAACAGCATTTTGCGCGCCAGCGGGGCGACAGGGTTTAGCACAGGCGTCAACGCTGCCTTGGGTATTGTCAACATCAGCGGCGGCTTTCCCCAGCCATTAATCAAAAATAGCCGGCTCATGGGAGGTAACGTGGATGCCAATGGCTTGAGCTGCGCTGGCAACAGCGGGACCGGCTTTGCCATCCAGGGCGTGAATGCGGCGCCCCAAGTGTTTGATAGCTACCTCTGCGGTGACTGGCGCGGCGTCTTTTTGGGGGTCAATGGTCAGGCTCGTCTGCACCATTCCCAGCTTTGGGTGGGCAGTACCAGCGGTGCGTTCATGGTGGAAACGACTTCCTCGGCAACGGTGATCATGGCGAATTCTGGTGTCTTTTACGTGGGTAACAAGTATACCGGCACCGGTAATTTTGCTTGCGTGAACAGTTACAAGGCCAACTACACGCCGGCGTCTGACGGCACAACGTCAGGCACGGCTTGTAATTAAGGGGGAGATAGCCATGCAAAGGTATCAGAAACGGGTGCTGTGGTTGGTGATGATTACGGCCGTACTTCTCATGGTTTCCCTGGTGGCGGCCAATGGCGAACTCCTGCCGCGCAGCCTGATCAGCAGCGGTGGCGGCAGCGTTAGCCAGGGTCAGGCTGTGTTACTCAGCGCCATCGGCCAGCCTGTGGTAGGCAGTGTGGGAGGCGTGGCCCAAAATGGGCTGACTTTGTGCAGTGGTTTTCTTTGTGCGCCTGACGCGCCGCCCCTGAGCGGAAACGATTTTCAGGTTTACATACCCTTCATTGTTCGGTGATAGGTAAGGACATGTTTCCCGATAGCCAACGACACAGCTTTCTCTTGGATCTCTGGCGTGAGGAGATTGGGCCGGGGCAGGCAGAATGGCGTGGTAAGGTGCAGCATTTGCCCAGCGGTGAAGCATATTACTTTCGAGACTGGCCTACGCTTATTGGCCGTTTAGAAGGATTGCTGGAGCCGCATGGGGACGGCCGTTCTGCTGAATAGCACGCGCAAACGGGTCAGGCCCCATCAACCTTGTTGGGGTCTGACCGTATGATGGCGCGCCACTGCCCTGGCCAGCACAGTCCCTTCGCCGCGCCGCACCTCGGCTTCAAACAGCAATTCTCGCCCTTCAGCGGTCACCAACCACGCGTGTACTGTGATTTCCGCAAGGGAAGCGGGAACTGGTCGCAGGTAAGTCATCTCCAGCGTTTTGGTCACGCTGGGCGGGGCTACCATGAAGCTGAGCGGGCCAATGACATTGTCTACCGCCGCCGCAATCATGCCACCTTGCATGTAGCCCAGGGGGTTTTGGAACCGCTCTTGCACGGGGAAGCGCACGGTTAAGGATTTGGCGAGCGGGTCAAAGGCGATAAATTCCCCGCCCATCTCCAGGAAGATGGGTGGGGGAATTTTTAAGTCGCCGGACTTTAGCAGTTCAGCCATGCGCGGGGCAAATTCTGGGGGAAATTGGGGGGAGTCCATGTAGGTGTTCTGGCCTTTACCCTTTGAATCTTTGGGTTAAATTTTTGTGAATCCTATCTGCCACAGGCTGCTGCCCTGGCACAAATGTCTGCCCGGTAAGCTTTTCGTAGGCAGCCATGTAGCGGGCGGCGACCTGGGCGACAAAGTCGGGGGGCATTTGGGGCGGTATCCCGTCGCCGCGATACCCTTTGGCGGCGTACCACTGGCGCAGGTATTCTTTGTCAAAATGGGCGGGTTGGTTGAGGATGCCGCCCCCAGGTTTGTAGCTGTCGGCCAGCCAGTAGCGGCTGGAGTCGGGGGTGTGGATTTCGTCAATGAGGGT
>CAZDEO010000075.1:21816-23014 GCA_964504445.1 uncultured Anaerolinea sp.
TGGATGCCATACGGCCGTCTCTCTCCCTGCTCATACAAAGTCCACAGCGACGTTTTGGTGACGCCAGTGATATACCCGCGCACCACCACCTCCACCGGCAGCGGCTGCGCTTCGTGGGCGATGGTCACGTTGGGGTCGGGCACGCTGATGACGTGATTAGGAACGAGATCGGCCGTATGTTCAAACCACCAGGCGCTGAGCTGGTTTAGCACCTGCCCTTTGTAGGGAATCAGCCCCAGCACGCGGTCGAAGGCGGAGATGCGGTCGGTGGTAATCAGCACGCGCTCGCCGTCGCGCAGGTACACATCGCGCACCTTACCCGCATATTTCTGGCCCAATTCCGGGAAATCGGTGCTGTCCAAACAGTTGGGAATGGTTGCTAATAGCTCTTCATGAGTTAACATAATTCACTCTTACCTGGCATTTTTGACACCATTTGTAAAAAGGTTCAACCCGCTCATGCCCTGTTCGCCGCGATGATAGCGTGGATGCTGCCAGGGGAAAATGTGGTTCTCTGGGTGAGGCATGAGGCCCATGACGTTGCCTGCCGGGTTGCACAGCGCGGCAATGTCCAGCACGGAGCCGTTGGGGTTGAAAGGATAAGGAATTGGCGATTGGAGATTGTCAGCCGCGTAACGCAGCGGAATGAGATTTTGCGTCTCCAATTCAGTTAGGGTGTCGGCGTCTTTGACGGCCAGGCGGCCTTCGCCGTGGGCCACGGGGCAGTAGATGGGTTCCGTCAATCCCTGGGTGAAGATGCTGGGGCTGGCCGGATTCGGCTGTAAAAGCACCCACCGGCACTCAAAATGCCCCGACTGATTGTAAGTGAGCGTGATCTTGCGGTTGACCATGGACCCTTGACCCTTGGCCATTGGCAATTGCAGCAGCCCCGCCTTTACTAAAACCTGGAAGCCGTTGCAGATGCCCAGGATGGGACGGCCGTTTTCCGCAAAAGCCCGCATCTCCTCATTCAGCCGGTACTGCAAGTCCACCGACCAGAGCACGCCTGCGCCCAGGTCATCGCCGTAGGAAAAGCCGCCGGGGATGACCAACATGCCATAATCCAGCAGCCGCCGTTCCCCCGCCAGCAGTTGGTTGATGTGCACAATTTCCGGCGCGCCGCCAGCCATTTGCACCGCCAGGGCCGCGTCGTGGTCGCGGTTGGTGCCGTTGGCGTGCAGAATGAGCACCTTCGGTT
>CAZDEO010000076.1:0-22975 GCA_964504445.1 uncultured Anaerolinea sp.
CAACGACTATTTGCTGAAAGTGCTCTTTGGTTAAACAGAATGCAATTGCCCTGGTATCATCTGCCTATACGCCAGCCGGTAAAGATGGCTATAATAAATTTGGGTACGGATTTCCCGGAAGCTTTGGCCAGTTACGGGGAAAAGGTGAAATGGTTACGTGAATCAACCTGGAGATAGAATGACAATTACAGATCCTGAACTGAAACGAGCTAAATTGTGGCTGGCAGGCAAAATTGAAGCTTCCTTCCCAGAGAATACAGATTTGAAGCGCACACCGGAAACGGTAGCGCTTATTCAAAACCGCTTTCAACAAGCCCGACAGCACGCCAAAATTCAAATCCCTACGCCACTAGAGAAGACTTTTTTTGAAGAGTTGCTGGACGAAATATTGGGGTTTGGCCCTTTGGAAAGCTTTCTCAAAGACAATTCGGTGACGGAGGTGATGGTTAACCGCGCGGACCAGATTTACGTAGAGCGCCGCGGCAAAATGGTGCTGACCGATGCGGCTTTTGTAGATGATGAGCACGTGCTGCGCGTCATCAATAAAATTTTGGCGCCCCTGGGGCGTTATGTTAACGAAACCTCGCCCCTGGTGGATGCGCGCCTGCCAGATGGTTCGCGGGTGAATGCCGTGGTGCCGCCCTGTGCCATTGACGGTCCCAATATTACCATTCGCAAATTCTCTAAAACCCCCTTTAATATGCAGGATCTGATTGGGTTTGGCAGCCTCAACGAAGATATGGCCCTGTTTTTGCAGGCGGCGGTGGTCTCGAAGCTGAATGTTGTGGTTTCGGGCGGTACGGGTTCTGGCAAGACTACGCTGCTTAACGTGTTGTCTAGCTTTATCCCTGCGGGTGACCGGATTGTGACGATTGAAGATGCGGCGGAGTTGAGTTTGCTCCAACCCCACGTGGTGCGGTTGGAAACCAAGAAGCCATCTCACGTGGGCGATACGGAAGTACCCATTCGGGATTTGGTCATTAACTCATTGCGCATGCGCCCGGAGCGCATTGTGGTGGGTGAATGCCGCGGCGGAGAGGCGCTGGATATGCTGCAAGCAATGAACACGGGGCATGACGGCAGCCTGACGACTATTCACGCGAACAGCCCGCGAGACACCATCTCGCGTCTGGAGACGCTGGTACTGATGGCGGGAATGGATTTGCCTTTGTCGGTGGTCCGCAAGCAGATTGCCTCGGCGGTAGATATGATTGTGCAGCAGGCGCGGTTGCGGGATGGCAGCCGCAAAGTGACGAGCATCACGGAGGTGACGGGCATGGAGGGAGAGACGGTGGTGATGCAGGAGATTTTCCGCTTTGAGGAAACGGCCGAAAAGGATGGCAAGGTGTATGGGGAATTTGTGCCCGGCGGCGGACGGCCGAATTGTGAGCCGCGACTGCGCCAGTTTGGGTTTACGTTACCAGCCACTATGTTTATTTCTGGCTCTTCCATCAGGGGGAAGCGGCGATGAAAGGACAGATAGCAGCTATTTTGTTAACAATCTTGGTGGGATTAACTGGAGTGATCAATCTGCCAACGGCCGTTACCGCCACCCCTCGAGAAGGGGAAACCACCGTTTACTACGACGGCCGTCTCGGTACGCTGCCCGCCGCGCAAGATATGCTCTACGCCTCCGCCCTCAGCGGCCCCACGCAAACCCTCACCCCTGGCGGCGTCATCTTCGACACGCTGGTTGCGCCCTTTGGGCAGCTCCACCAGGCGGGCTATGCTCCCAATCCGGAACTGCTGCCCCGCCTCAGCCGCACCATTGGCTATACCGTCACCGTGGCGGTGCAGGTTTTGCAAGAAACCCACAGCAGCAGCGACCGCGCCGGGTTTAGCCTACTGGCGCTAAGCGATGACAACAATGGCACGGAGCCGGTGAAGGGCATTGAGCTGGGTTTTTGGGAGGATGAGGTGTGGGCGCAGAATGACGCTACCCAGGGGGACTACTTTACGCATGGGGAAGGGGTGGCGTGGGATACGACCACGGCCGTTATCACCTACACCCTCCACGTCATCACCGACACCTACCACCTGGCAGCCAATGGCGCTCCCCTTCTCAGCGGCCCCATTCGCGACTACACCGGCTTTGAGGGCGCCATAGACCCCTACGAAACACCCAACATTATTGCCCTGGGCGACAACACCACATCCGCCGGGGCGCGTATTCAGCTCAATTACGTGGCTGTCAGCGTCCCCGCCACGGTAATTATTGAGCCAGAAATTCGGCTCTATTTGCCAGTGGTCGTACGGCCATAACCCCGCCACTTATCGGTACAATTTTGGTAACTACTAACCCGTGCGTTAGTTTGATGGTTGGAGGGTTGGCTGGAAACCAACTAACCAACCTATCTAAAGAGCCTTAGCAGTTACCAATTTTGAACCCTGCACCAACAAGTTCATAAAATCAGCCAATCTGCTAATAACAAACGCTACCTAAGCCAAAGGTGGAACCGTTTGCCCAGTCTGACGCTCATACACCTCAACCATATTGGTCAGGCTCTCCCCTAAAGTTTTAGCCAGAGATGGCGTCATATTTAGCACCAGCGAAGATTTTCCATTAAGTTGAAAAACGACATACATATCAGCTGAACCAACGCCATTGATAAACCCATTGGCATACGTATTGGGCACACTGGAAAAGGCTTCCTGAGCAATTTGTTGCAATTCATTTAACTGATTCGTTTGAGTTGTGTTGTCCATTTATTCCTCCACATGGTTTATTTGTATTTAGAAGCGCAACTTCACTCAATGAGTCGAACTCCTTTAAGCTGTTTGTAAATTGACATGCAGGTTGGCTAACTGGCTTTGCTGCAACGCTGTTTCTTTAATTAGCAGAAAAAGTGTACCGCCGTCAATCCAATTCAATCCTACCTTAGAGTCGGAATCGATCTGCCACAACAATCGCCACCTTGCAGCCGGGTGTTGGGGGGATGCAGGTCGTAGCCAACGGCGTAACCATGATCCTGACGCTGATTCTTTATGCGTAAGCACAGCCTCAAACGGAGAGTACTGCACTCGTTTGGGCACACCGCCTAATTGGTGTGCAGGGGATGTTGAAGTTTGGGCTGCCATGTCTGAATATGATCGCAAAGTAAAACGTGTGGGGTTAATAGTGGCTGCCTGAGCAACGGCCGTCCATTGCACGGCATTTACGTCAGAATACCAAAAGGCGCGATGTTCACGCTGCGATTCGCCCTCTACACCATCACGCAGTAAGCTCTCAGGGTGGCGGTAAAAAAATTGCAACAACCCTTCGCTGGGCAAAGCGCAAGCCCTCGTCAATTCAAGGGGGAAATCGCCAAAATTAATTTGCCCTACAAAAGCGAGAGGCTCTTGCAATTCCAGATGAACAGGCCAGGTAAAACCTACGGGTACAGGGGGCAACCCGCCTAAACAACTTGCCAACGGCCGTTCCCCCTCCCTTGCCACATCATAGTGCAAAACAATCGCTTGTGCGCCATCCATAACCCTATCGCTCATGATAAACCTCCAACTTATGGTTGGGCAAACAGCAAGCCAGCCCATGCAGACACATTAGCGCCAGGCTTTGCCAACCCCGTTAACAATGTGCGTTGCATAAACTGTTGGTTAGCAGATTGCAAAGCGCTCAACGAAGGTGACGCGCCTGCGCCAAATGTTTGGGCAAGAAAAGGATGGATGCCTCCCTTGGCCGTGTGCAAATTGGGAATAAAAGAATGATTCCCAGTTGGCAGAAACACCGTATCATCTAAAACAGAAGCAGAAAAAGGCAACTTCCCAAATTGATTTTGCGGATAAAGGTGATGAGACTGGAATAAGCGGCTATTACCACCACCTATTAAACTATCTCCTGGCGGATGCATACGCGGGTTGTCCCAAGCATAACGGATAAGGCTATTCCCCCCAATAGCCAACCCCAAATTGGCAACGGCCGAACCCGCACCCACATAATTGCTTATTGTATGTACAGTGCCTTCATATTGCTCAGGAATAAATACGTCCAACCCACCAGCAGATACCACCATAGACCCGCCGCTTATTGCATTCAAGACATGAGGCGCATACGTCAGGCCCCGCGCCAGAGGCATTGCTACTTGCGACATGCCTGTTACTTGCGAGGCCGCTGCCCCCGTACCCGCCGCCCAATTTGTCGCCATTGTTGTACTTCGTAACGCTGATAACGTCGATCCCACTGATCCCACGCCATATCCTACGAATCCTCCGGCGATTGTATTTCCCAAGACACCATCCCATGTCGTATATTTTTCTGAGGCACTATTGATCGCCAGAGTTGTGCCCCCAGCCGCCAAAGCTCCGGCTAACACGGGCGCAAGCAACCCCCCTGTTGCCAATGTCGCCACCCCTGCTGCAAAAACCGCCGTTCCTAAAGTAACTTCGTTGCGATGGTCTTCAATCCAGCCCCACGCTTCTTGTGCGCGGTCACCCACCCAGCCGGCCGCATCAGAAACGCCGCCTTGGAATTTGCTAAAAAGCCGCCCCATCCCACCATCGCTATCACTTGTATAGTCTTGAGTGTCAGAACCGCCCAAAACCCCGGCAGCGCTCCCCCTCATTGCACCGCCTATGTAGCTTACCTGAAACTGACCGGCGGCCTCTTCTTCAGCTAACTGGAATAGGCTGCTGATCTGGTTACTTGTCTCATAACTGTCATGCAACGCCGTACTCAATCGCTGCAATGCAGGGAAGACAACCCCTTCCATCTCATCGAGAAATTCTTGAGAGCCGCGCCCCTGCCAACCCCCACTGCTCAAAGTACTCACCCGCTGCTGCAAGCCTTGTGTCATTTGCTCGACTTCTTGTGCGGCAACGGAAAAGCGCTGGGCTATGTCTTGTAATTGTTCGTAATCTACTTGGATAATGGCGCCCACAAAAACCCTCCTGATTGTTTTGTAGATGTTACAACACGGCCGTCATATACAACCCATCCACCACAAACCCATGCCGGGCGTAATATTCCCGCGTACCAATGGCGCTGATGACGGCGATACGGCCGTAACCCGCCCCCCGCGCCATCTCCTGCGCCTTCTCCACCAACCGCGTGCCCAGCCCCAAATGCTGCGCCTCCCCCTGGCTCTCTTCGCCAATGGGCAAAGCAGGGCCATACACATGCACCTCGCGGATCATGGCGTGGTCTTCCAGCTCCGGCAGCGGATGAGGCTGGCTTTTATCGGGCAACGAGAGGCGTAAAAAGCCGGCAATCCGGTCATCCTCCGTGACAAAACTGAGGAAATGCTCCGTTGTGCCCTCTGTCACATACGTTTCAACCGTCAGTTGTAAATCGTCAGTCGTCAAACGCTCCCGCTTCACCTCGCGGCAGCGAATACATTGGCAGCGCAGACCGCGTCGCGCCAATTCTTGCTGTGCCATCTGCCGCAAATTCGCCTTCTTGAACCCCTCCACCACGTTGGTCGTGGGAATGTCGCGGATGATGCGCGTGAGGCGCGTGTAGCGCGGCGTTTGTAGCTTGCACTGCACCAGCACATCTACCACTTCCTCTTCCGTGTACGGCTGATATTCGCCGCGCTGCCAGTAGGCGTACAGTTCCGCGTTCTCCAGCAGCATGGTGGGGTAGATTTTTAGCTCGTCGGGGTGCAGGGCGGGGTCGTTCCAGAGACGGCCGTAATCCACCACATCACTTTCCGGCGTCGCCCCCAGCAAATTGGGCATCCAATGGCCGTGAATCTTGAACCCGGCCAGGCGCAGCAGACGAAAAGCATCGCGGGTGGCCTGCGTATCGTGGCCGCGTCGGTTCAGGGCCAGCACCCGCTCATCCATGCTCTGAATGCCCACCTGCACCTTCGTCACACCCAAATAGCGCAGCCAGCGCAGTTCATCCAGGGTGATGTGGTCCTGGCGCGTTTCCACCACCAGCCCCACATTGCGCCGCGCGGCGGTGGCGTTGCACGCTTGCGCCTCAGCCAGCGTGGCCGACTCTTCGCCATTCATGGCCTCGAAGCAGCGCTTGACGAACCATTCCTGGTAATCGCGCCGGTAACTAGACCAGGTGCCGCCCAAAATGAGCAGCTCAATTTTGTCGGCGGGATGGCCGATCTGCTCTAAGGCGCGGATGCGCCCGGCCGTCTGGTCGTAGGGGTCGAATTTGTACCGCTCGGCACGCTGCGCCCCCGGTTCGTCGTGGAGGTAGCTTTTGGGCATGCGGTAGTCGGTGGGGCAGAAGATGCATTCGCCGGGGCACGGGTACGGCTTGGTCAGCACGGTGACGACGGTGACGCCGGATTGGCTGCGTACCGGCTTGGTTTGCAGGGCGACGCGCACATCGGGGTCGAAATCCAGGTAGCCCTGGTCACACAACTCCTGGTATGCCTGCAACACCTGGCTTTTGGAGAGCCAGGGCAGCCCTTGCTTGACGTATTTGAGCATGGTGCGCGAGTATTTTTTGCCGGTTAACGGCCGTTTGCTCACCAACTCGGCAATCAAAGCGGCCAGGAGGGGTTGACGGCCGTCTATATCTACCGCCTCCCGCTTCGCCTGCCACTCCGCGTCATATTCATCTATTTCCACAACGGGAACGTATTCAAAATTTCGTAATGAATTCATAGCAATTAAAGAGATAGCACCAGCCTTACCTACCCATCACCGCAGCATCTTGACATCTTGACATCACGATACCAGAACATTAAAATTCAAGCATGAGTACACAGACAAAACGAACCACTATCTATTTCGACCCCCTACTACACAAAGCGCTGCGTATCCAATCAGCCGAAACAGACCGGTCTATTTCTGATTTGGTGAATGAAGCCGTGCGCTTAAGCCTCGCCGAAGATTTGGCAGACATCGCCGCCTTTGTGGAACGTGCCCATGAACCTGACCTGTTGTTTGCGGATGTGCTAAAGGATTTGCAGCAACGTGGCAAAATATGACATTCGCATCAAGCCAACGGCCGTTAAAGAAATCGAGGCCATCCCATCCAAAACAGATCGTCAAAAAATTATAAGCCGCATTCAGGCCCTAGCCAATGAACCACGCCCACCCGGTAGCAAGAAACTAAGCGGGCGCGAGCAGTACCGTGTGCGGCAAGGTTGGTATCGCATCGTCTACGCTGTAAATGACCAGGAAATAACCATTTTTGTGGTTAAAGTTGGGCATCGCAAAGATGTGTACGGTTAAATCAGCTTCATATATTTTCATCTGTAAAGGTCGGGACAAACATTCTGAACCACGCTGGCAATTGTATCACTTACCGGCTTGATTTCAGTTATAGCCACCGCAACGCTAAGGCGACAACGGCCGTCCACGTTGCCAGTTTGAATTCGCCAGCATCCAGCGCCGTCTCTACCTCCGCCCGCGAAAGGAGCAGCAGTTCTTGCTCCTCCAGGTCATCGGCGTCGATGTCGGCCACGGGGCAGGCGTTTTGCGCCAGGTAAAAATGGCCCGCGCCACAGCCGCGGTTGCCGTCGATGGGGAAGCGGCCCAGAAAGCGCCAATCAGGGGCCGCGTAGCCGGTCTCCTCTAACAGTTCCCGCTGCGCCGTCGCCAGCGGCTCTTCATCCGGCTCCAAATAACCGCCCACCGGGGCCAGCGACACCCCTTCTACGGCGTATTTGGTCTGGCGGAAAAAGAGAAAACGGCCGTCTTCCGCCACCGCCACCACATTCACAAAATCGGGCGTGATGATCCAGGGCCAGTCAGGGATGGTGCGGCCGTCGGGCAGCTCTATCTCGTGCGCTTCCACCCGCAGGTAACGGCCGTGATCTAAAATCGTCTTGCGCGAAACGGTTTTCCAGGTTTGCATCATATAAACAGTTGGCAATTGACAATTAGCAATTGCCAATTCTCTATCCCCTCTTCACGAAAGTTCCGCCACCAGCTCCACCATTGTCCGCAGCGTCTCCACGTCAAAGACGGTGATGTTCATGGTGGTGATGGGGCTGTTTAGCCAGCGGCTCAGCCGCTCCTTCACCCGCGCCCGCGAACCAACCAGGGCCACCTCATCAATCAGGGCGCCGGGTACTTTCGCCATCGCCGCCCCCTGGTTGCCAGAGAGGTACAGTTCCTGAATTTCCGTCGCCGCCGCTTCATAACCATAGCGGGCGGCCAAATCGTTGTAGAAATTCTTCCCTTTGGCGCCCATGCCGCCAATATACAGGGCCAGCATGGGGCGCAGCATGTTGTAGGCGATGTCCAAATTGTCGTTGATGACCACGGAGACGGTGGGCGCAATGTCGAAATCGGCCACGCTTTTGCCGCCGCCTGCTTTGGCGAAACCAGCCTCAACGCTCTTTTTGTAGATGGCGTCGTACTTGTCCGGCGAGAAAAAGATGGGCAGCCAGCCGTCGGCGATTTCGGCCGTGAGTTCTACATTTTTGGGGCCGATGGCCGCCAGGTAGATGGGAATGTTTGGCTGGGCAGCCAGGGTGCTTTTCAGCGGCTTGCCCAGGCCAGTGGCGTCGTCGCCCCGGTAGGGAATTTGGTAGATACGGCCGTCATAGGTCAAGCGCTCTTCGCGGCGGAAAATGTGGCGCACAATCTCCACGTACTCGCGGCTGCGGGTGAGAGGACGGCCGTAGCTCACCCCATGCCACCCCTCCACCACCTGCGGCCCGGAAAGACCCAGGCCCATCAAGAAGCGCCCACCGCTTAATTGATTCAGCGTCATGGCCGTCATGGCCGCGTTAGCCGGCGTGCGCCCCGGCATCTGCATAATGGCCGTGCCCAGCTTAATGCGCTCCGTGTGCGCCCCCAGCCACGCCAGGGGCGAAATAGCGTCAGAACCGTAGGCTTCGGCCGTCCACACCGCGTACACGCCCAGGCGGTCCGCCTCTTGCACCAGCGCCAGCGGCAACTCTATTTTGCGACCAGCATAGCCCAACATTAAACCGAGTCTCATCACAACCTCCAGGAAAATGGTCAACTGTTATTAGCCAATGGTCAAGGAATGATACTTGACAATTAGCTATTGGCAATTGGTCGCCGTGCAGCCACCCGCACAAAGCTTTGCCAGCGTGGGTCATTGACCCCCTATGCAAACTCAGCTAATATGCATTTTGCTTGCAAATTCTAATTATAGAAAGGTAAGACAGGATGATCGGGCACGCTTTGCAGTAAAAGGCGCCTTCTCGGCGGCGTGATGCCCATTTTTGCCAATGGCTAGAGAGATACCAAGGGAAGAACCGATGAGCGACAAAGTTATTGAAACCCACAACCTGACTGTTTACTACGGCAAGCACCGGGGTATTAAGAACGTGAATTTAACGGTGGAAAAAGGAGAGGTTTTTGGCTTCTTGGGGCCAAACGGGGCGGGTAAGACCACAACTCAGCGGGTTTTGCT
Source organism: uncultured Anaerolinea sp. (assembly GCA_964504445.1). Taxonomy (GTDB): domain Bacteria; phylum Chloroflexota; class Anaerolineae; order Promineifilales; family Promineifilaceae; genus JACSRF01. The sequence continues at coordinate 9,299 of CAZDEO010000076.1, forward strand.
GGATGTTATTCGCCCTACAGCGGGCCGGGCTGCTATTTTTGGTCTGGATTGCCGTAAGCAGGGTGTGGAATTGCGGAAACGGGTCGGCTATTTACCCGGCGAGTTGGCCCTTTACAAAGAGATGCGCGCCAGTGAGTTTTTTGCCATGTATGAATATTTGCGGGGCGACAACGGTACGAAAGGGTATTGGCGCACGCTGGCTGCCCGGCTTAATTTAGATACCACCCGTAAAATCAGCACCTTTTCGCGAGGAAACAAGCAAAAAGTAGGCGTCGTGGCGGCCTTCATGAATCGCCCAGACCTGCTTATTTTGGATGAGCCAACGGGTGGGCTAGATCCGTTGGTGCAGCAAACGGTGATGGAGATGGTGCGTGAGGTGCAGGCTGACGGCCGTACCGTCTTTTTCTCCTCCCACATTTTGCCAGAAGTTCAGGCCGTTTGCGATCGCGTTGGCATCATACGCGAGGGTGAGTTGGTAGTCACCCAGCGGGTGGAAGAATTGGTCGCCCAAAGAATAAACCGCATGAGCCTGACATTTGCCACGCTGCCGCCGGCTGGCGTGTTTACCATGCCGGGTGTAACTGAACTAAACCGCACCGAGCAAAGCATCATGCTAGAGGTTCAGGAGAATCTACCACAGGTTCTCAGGGTGGCTGCCCAACACGATATTCAGGACATCGAAACCCATAATGTGAGCCTGGAAGAAGTTTTCCTGACCTACTATGGTAAAGGAAACGGAGGCAACCATGTTTAGACTCATCTGGCAAGAACTTAAATTTCGGCGCAACGCCATCATTGGCTGGAGCTTGGGCCTTTGTTTTTTTCCCGTTGTGTATATTGGCATCTACCCCCAGGTTGCGGATGAAATGGCCGGGTTGGCGGATTTGGAGCTTTATCAGGCCTTGGGCATGAGTTTGGGCACTTTCCCTGATTGGGTGGGGTCTATTCTCGTTGTGTTTATGCCCCTCGTCGCCGCAATTTTTGCCGTGCTAAATGGGACGGGGACGCTGGCCGGCGAGGAGGAGGACGGCCGTTTAGAGATGATCGTTACGTTGCCCCTGCCGCGCTGGCAAATTATCATCGCCAAGGCCATTGCCTTCGTTATTTCCTCTTTGCTGATGTTTGTGGTGGTGTCTACGGTCTCTTTCCTCGTTTTTCAAGCCATTGAGAGCCAGATTGAAACAGAGCTGACGGGATGGGACTTGTTTACGGCCGTACTCTTTGCCTGGCCCCTGGTCTTTGCCATGGGGATGATCAGCATATTCCTGGCTACCTTCAGCCCCAAACAGCGCATTGCGGCCATGATTGCCGCCGCCATTCTTGTGGTCAGCTATTTTGGCAGCAATCTGGCTGCTTCCACAACCGCCTTAGAACCTTTTGAGCCATTTTTTCTCTTTACCTATTTGGACGCCACTGGTACGGCCGTTACTGAAGGCCAACAAGCTGGCGACATACTGGTTTTGCTGGGCATAGGGCTGGTAGCCTTCGTTCTGGCGGTGTTCTTCTTCGAGAATCGCAATCTTACGGTGGGCGCCTGGCCCTGGCAGCGGGCTAAAGTCACCTGAAAGCAAAAGAGCGCCGGATTGCGGCGCTCTTTTTGTTTATGCCCTCACGGAGATTCGAACTCCGGTTTCAAGCTTGAAAGGCTTGCGTCCTAGTCCCCTAGACGATGAGGGCAAGCGTCGAGAATTCTATCACCCCGCCCTGGTTCGGTCAAGCGCATTTTGGGGCGCGTTGGGGAAGTTTGCTAAACTACAGGCATGAGAATCCGCGGTTTTCAGGTGGCCGACACGGCCGTACTCACCCAACTCACTAATCATCTCTTGCCCGAACACCCCCTCTCTCCAGCGGCTTATGCCCGCTACGTGGCCCGGTTGCAGCAAAACCATGGCCGTTTCTGGGTAGTCAGCGATGGGTCCGGAACGGCCGTAGGATATGCCGCCCTCTTGCCTGTGCCCGGACTGCCCCGGCTGGCCGAGTTGACGGGGGGGATTGTGGCGAGTAAACGGCGCCAGGGATACGGCCGTTTCCTGCTGCGGCACATTTTGCAAGAGATGCCTACCACACCCTACCGGCAGCTTTCCGCCAACGTACCCAGAATGGACAGCGCCACCGCTCGCTTTTTGCAAGGGCACGGCTTCTTTTTAGAACACGAAGAATGGACCCTGATCAAGGAACAATTAGCCATGAGCAATGAACAACCGACGCTTGCTAATTGTTCATTGCTCATTGTTGATTTGGAAACGGCCGTAGCCACCTTCCTCACCCTCTATGACCAGACCTTTGCTCCCCATCCCTGGTACCAACCCTACACCTCCACCGAAGTGAAAGCTTTGCTAAATAGCTCCACCGACATCCTCTTCCTCCAATCCGCACCCTCGAATCTCCAGCCCCCAACACCCATTGGCTTTGCCTGGCTGCATTTGAATGGGCGCGTGGGCGAGATTGAACCCATTGGCATTGTGCCCGCATGGCAGGGCAAAGGGTACGGCCGTTTCCTCCTCCACGCCGCCCTGCATCAGTTAGCCCAACGCGGGGCAACCTCTGCCCAAATCACCGCCTGGCGCAGCAACAAAACGGCCGTGCGCCTCTACCAAAACCTCGGTTTTTGCCACCACCAAACCCATACCTACCTCGCCTACAACCTGGAATAAAAACAAGGTGCCCCAGGCGGGTAAAATGAGAACCCTTTCACCTTTTGCCCCATCCCCTTTACCAACCCCTGCCATCCTTCTAAAATCTTACCATTCACGTAAGATATTCCACACCAGTGCAGCCTTTTATGCCGCTGCACACCTGCAGCCTCAAAAAATCGTTCATCCCTCGCTGCCCACATCGCCCCAACTTGCACGCATCCTGCAGCTTAAAAACGGAGAAGACAGGTATGTTCAAAGATATTGCCGACGTACAAAACAGACTGGGTGACCAGCAATACATCGCCTCTGACGAAATCAGCACCGTCGTTTACCTGGCCCAATCCCTGTGCAAGCCCATTTTAGCCGAAGGGCCAGCCGGGGTGGGCAAGACAGAACTGGCCAAAGCGTGGGCCAAAGCCACCGGCGCGCCCCTCATTCGCTTGCAGTGCTACGAAGGCCTGGACGAAAGCAAAGCCCTCTACGAATGGGAATACGCCAAGCAAATGCTCTACACCCAGCTTTTGCGCGATACCCTGCGCAACATTTTGGGCGACGTAGACAGCCTTTCCGCTGCTGCCCAACGTTTAGCCCAGGAAGAAGACGTCTTCTTCTCCGAAAACTTTCTGCTGCCCCGCCCCCTGCTCACAGCCCTCACCTCCGACGAACCCGTCGTCCTGCTCATTGATGAAATTGATCGTGCCGACGTGGAATTTGAAGCCTTTTTGCTAGAAGTCCTCAGCGATTTTCAGGTGACGGTGCCCGAACTGGGCACTATCGCAGCCAAACACCAGCCCATGGTGCTGCTAACCAGTAACAACACCCGCGAACTCAGCGAAGCCCTGAAGCGGCGCTGCCTCTACCTCTACGTGGACTACCCCACCCTGGACGCCGAGCTGGACATTGTGCGCCTGAAGGTGCCCAACCTGGGGCCAGAACTGGCCCGGCAGGCGGTAGCTGTGGTGCAACAGATGCGCAACATGGACTTGCGCAAAGTGCCCAGCATCAGCGAGACGCTGGACTGGGCGCGGGCGCTGGTTACCCTCAATGCCAAAGAAATTGACGAAAAAACCCTCAATAACACCCTGACCGTGCTGCTGAAATATGAGTCTGACGTGGCCAAAGCGCGGCGCATGATGGGCGATGGTGGCAGCTACCGCGGCGGGCGGTACGGCCGTGAGCGGTAAGTCGTGAGCCGTGACCGGACAACGGATTACGGATTACGGACAACGGATTACAAGTAATGGAAGATCGCGTTATTGAATTCGTGCGGGGATTACGGGCAGCCGGGGTACGAGTCTCCCTGGCCGAGTCTATGGACGCGCTGCGGGCCGTTGAGGTGCTGGGCGTCGCCAACAAAGAGTTGTTCCGCGAATCATTGCGGGCTACCCTGGTGAAGGAGGCTGACGATTTTGCCGCCTTTGAGGAGTTGTTCCCCCTCTACTTTGGCAGCGGTGGCCCAGCCCTGCAAAATGCGCTGGAAGAGCTTTCCCCAGAAGATCAGGACATGCTGAAGGCGGCGCTGGAAGCGATGAGCGGCCGTTTGCAAAAGCTGCTAGATTGGCTGACCAGCGGCGAAGGTCCCACCAAAGAAGAGCTGGAGGAGCTGGCCCGCCGCGCCGGCGCGGATTGGGCCGACGATCCCCGGCAAGCGCGCTGGGTGACGCGGCGCATGTTGCAGCAAATGGGGTTTGCGCACCTGGAAGACCAGCTGCGAGAGCTGATGCAAAAGCTACAAGAGATGGGCATGGGCCAGCAGGCCATGGAAAAGCTCATGGGCGTGGTGGAAGCCAACCGGGAGGCCCTGGCGGAGCAGGTCGCCCAACAAATAGGACTGCAAATCTCGCAGCAGCGGGCTAACCGCCCGGAAGAATTACACGGGTCTGACCTGATGTACAAACCATTCCATTCTCTAACCGGCGAGGAGACGGAACTGCTGCGGAAGGAAGTGCAGCGCCTGGTGACCCAACTGCGCACGCGGGCGGCGCTGCGGCGCAAGCGGGGCAGTAAAGGCAAGTTTGACTCTAAGGGCACCATTCGCGCTAACCAGCGGTATGGGGGCGTGCCCGTGGAGCTGAAGTATAAAAAGCGCAAGCTAAAGCCCAGCCTGGTTATCTTGTGCGACGTGTCGCGCTCTACGGAGAATGTGGTGGAGTTTATGCTGCACCTAACGCACGCCCTGCATGACCAGGTGTCGAAGATGAAGAGCTTTGCTTATTATGACCGGCTGGTGGAGGTGCCTAATGAGGTGCTGGATGCCATTCGCCACAATGAGCCGGAGGCGGCCTTTGACACGTTGCGGCGGATGCTGCCTTACCGGCCTTATGGCACAGACCTGGGGAATTGCCTGCAAACCTTTTATGACCAGCACCTGAACGCGGTAAACGGCCGTACTACCCTCATCATTTTGGGCGACGGCCGTAATAACTTCAACGCCCCCCGCCTCGACCTGGTCAAGGATTTGCAGCGCCGCGTGCGCAAACTGGTCTGGTTTAACCCGGAGCAGCCCCGCGAATGGGGCACTGGCGACAGCGACATGCTGGAGTACGCGCCAATTTGCGACGAAGTGTTTGCCGTGCGCAACCTGGCGCAGCTTTCGGCCGCCGTTGACAGGCTCCTGGCTTCTTGATATGCTATGCCCATGATGTTGTGGGTAACCCTTTTTCCCTATTATTATGGTAACCATTTGCTACCACACCCGCGTGGGAGACGTGTTTGCCCGGGGACGTAACGGCCGTTACCCTTCAAACCACAAAACAAAGAGACGCGGTGTGGCAGCCGCGTCTTTTTTATTTTGACAACCACTGCCCTGGCGGTTAGGATCATCATTCAGCAAAATATGGAGTAAGGACATGACAACCAACGCATTCGACGAACTGAAATGGCGCGGCCTGGTGTACGACCACACCGAAAGCGCGCCTGAAATCCTCGCCAATCAAAAAGTGACCATCTACAATGGGTTTGACCCTACAGCCGACTCTTTGCACATTGGCAACCTGGTGGCGCTGATCCAACTGGCGCGCATGCAACAATATGGGCATACGCCCATTGCCATCGCCGGCGGCGGCACCGGCATGATTGGTGATCCCAGCGGTAAATCTAGCGAGCGCAATCTGCTTTCACGGGAACAAATTGAAGCTAACCTGAAAGGCATCCAAAAAGAGATGGCCATGATTCTCGACTTTGAGGCCAAAAGTAACCCGGCGCGTATTATCAACAACGCCGACTGGCTCAACACCGTCAGCCTGATGGATTTTTTGCGTGATGTGGGCAAACATTTCACCGTCAACTACATGATGGCCAAAGATTCGGTGAAGTCCCGCGTGGAGCGGGAGAGCGGCATTTCCTTTACTGAATTTAGCTACATGCTGCTGCAAGCCTACGACTTTTTGCACCTGTTTGACCGCGAGGGTTGTACCATGCAAACAGGCGGCAGCGACCAATGGGGCAACATTACCGCTGGCGTAGAGCTGATTCGGCGGTTGCGTGGCGAAAAGGTGTATGGTCTGGTCTTCCCGCTGATTACCAAAGCAGATGGCTCCAAATTTGGCAAGACGGAAAGTGGCACTATCTGGCTGTCGCCGCAGCGCACGTCGCCGTACCGCTTCTACCAGTTTTGGCTGAATACGGATGACGCCGACGTGATCAATTACCTGCGTTACTTTACCTGGCTTAATAAGCTGGAGGTGGCTGAGCTGGAGGCCGCTCTGCTGGCACGGCCGCATCTGCGGGAAGCGCAGCGTAAGCTGGCCCAAGACGTGACGCGCTTGGTGCATGGGGAAACGGCCGTAACCAAAGCAGAAAAAGCGTCAGCCGTGCTCTTTGGCGGCGACCTGGACGGATTGGACGCGGGCGACATCCGCGATATTTTTGCCGACGTACCCTCCAGCGAGGTAGGCAAACACGAGTTTGCCGGTGAAGGCATGCCGGTGGTGGATTTACTGGCTCTTACCGGCGTGGAGCAATCTAAAGGGGCTGCCCGCCGCGCCGTGCAGGGCGGCGGCATCTACCTGAACAACCAGCGGGTTAGTGGCGCCGAGCAAATGGTGACCATGAACGACAGCATTGAGGGGCGATTTATGGTGCTGCGCAAGGGTAAGAAGATGTACCACCTCATCAAGGTGCTAGCATAAAAAGAGGTTGGAGACTGGAAATTACAAACTTAGCTAATCTCCAGTCTCCAAAAAAGTGATGGGGGAAACGGCCGTATCAGGGAACTCGCGCAATATCCGCTGATCAAACGTCACCAGCGGCACTTCATAATCTTGGGCCAAAGCCACAAACTCGCAATCATAAGCCGAGCAGGTGCTAGAAAGAACCAGGTTCATTACCAAATCGGATGGTACAACAAAAGAACGGTGCAGCATGCGCTTTTCCGCTTGGGCAATAATGGCGGTTGCTTTATTCAAAGAAAGTAAATTTTGGCGTAAATAAAGCGCCAAGACATTACGGAACTCGCTTTGCCAAAGGCGCGGAGCGATCCAATGCGGGTCTTTTTGCACAATTTGCTCCGACCACGTGGATAGTTCGCTGCTCAAATATAAATAACAGATGATATTTGTGTCTGCAACGATCATGGTCGCCCTTCATTAATTGCCTGTTCCAGCACTTCATCAGTCAGCAAATAATGAGCGGTGTGTTCGCGTACGACACGCGCTTGGGCAATAATTTCTTCTACGTCATCCTGATGGCTGTGTAACATTTGCTCCAAGGAAATCAGAACCTCGCTATTGATACTGCGGTGGTTAGCTTTGGCGCGACGCTTAATCTGCGCGTAAAGCTCATCAGGCATATTTTTAATCGTCAGCGTTGCCATACATACCTCCAAAACGGTTTCGTTCTGGTTGTATTATGGAACCAAATACAACCCTTTGTCAATCAACAAAAAAGCCTGGAAACCACAACCACATGCAGTTCCCAGGCTCTTGCTAACAGCTAATTGCTAAAATCTAGTGACTCACGCCGGCAGCTCCAGCTCTCGTTCTACTTCACCATCATTGTAAGCCTCTACGGGCACGCAGGTACACAAGAGGTTGCGGTCGCCGTACACGTTATCTACGCGGCTGACGGGGGGCCAATATTTAAAGTCGCGCACCCAGGGCAACGGGTAGGCGGCGCGCTCGCGGGTGTACGGCCGTTCCCACACATCCGCGCTTACCACTTCGGCCGTATGGGGGGCGTTGTGCAGCGCATTGTTCACCGGGTCGCACTCCCCATTTTCAATCATGGCAATTTCCTGGCGGATGAAGATCATCGCCTCGCAGAAGCGGTCCAGCTCTTCCAGCGACTCGCTTTCTGTCGGCTCAATCATCAGCGTACCCGGCACGGGGAAGCTCATGGTGGGCGCGTGGAAGCCAAAGTCCATTAGCCGCTTGGCCACGTCATCTACGGGCACCACGTCTTTCAACGGCCGCAAATCCACAATGCACTCATGGGCCACACGGCCGTTCTTCCCCTTGTACAGTACCGGGAAGTGGGCGTCCAACCGGTGCGCGATGTAATTGGCATTCAAAATCGCCATCTTCGTCGCCATCTCCAGCCCCGCCGTACCCATCATGGCAATGTAGGCGTAGGAGATGGGCAGCACGCTGGCGCTGCCCCACGGCGCAGAAGAAACCGGCCCAATCGCCTGGCTGCCACCCACACCTTCCACCACCGGATGCCCCGGCAAGAAGGGCGCCAGGTGCGCGGCCACGCCAATGGGACCCATGCCGGGGCCGCCGCCGCCGTGGGGAATAGCAAAGGTTTTATGTAAATTCAAGTGCACCACATCCGCGCCCATGTCCCCAGGACGGGTCAGCCCCACCTGGGCGTTCATGTTCGCCCCATCCATGTACACCTGCCCCCCATGCTCATGCACAATGGTGCAAATCTCCTCAATCGCTTCCTCGAAGACGCCGTGGGTGGAGGGGTAAGTGACCATGATGGCGGCTAGATTGGCGCTATGCTTTTCTGCCTTGGCGCGCAGGTCGGCTACATCAATGTTGCCGTTGTCATCACAGGCAACCACCACTACTTGCATGCCCGCCAATACGGCGCTGGCGGGGTTGGTGCCGTGGGCGGAGCTGGGAATGAGGCACACGTTGCGATGCCCTTCGCCCCGGGCGTGGTGGTAGGCGCGAATGACGAGCATGCCGGTGTACTCACCTTGTGCGCCAGAGTTGGGTTGGAGGGAAACGGCCGTAAACCCAGTAATCTCCGCCAGCCACTTCTCCAGGCGGTCGAACAGAATGCGGTACCCCGCGGCCTGCTCTTGGGGCACAAAGGGGTGCAAAGCACCAAACTTGGGCCACATCACCGGCAGCATTTCCGCCGTGGCGTTCAGCTTCATGGTGCAAGACCCCAAGGGAATCATGGAATGGGTTAGGGATAGGTCACGAGATTCCAGCTTATTGATGTAGCGCATCATCTCCGTTTCGGAGTGGTAGCTGTTGAAAACAGGATGCGCGAGATAGGCGCTGGTGCGGGCATGGGGCGGGGCGTAGGCCAGGGTTACGCTGTCTGCCAGTGCAGCCACATCTAGCTGCCCAGCAGCTGCGCCAAAAATAGCGAGCAGCGTTTCCAAATCCTTCACCAGAGTAATCTCGTCTAGAGAGATGCCTATTGCCCCATCGGCAAAGTAGCGCAAGTTTACTTCGTGAGCCAAAGCGGCGGCGCGGATTTCTTCCTGGGTGCGGGGGCCGCCGCTAATCTTCAGGGTGTCGAAAACCGCTTCGTTTTCCGTAGTGTAGCCCAACTGCTGCAGCCCCTTGCGCAGCGTCAGGGTCAGCAGGTGCACGCGCTGGGCAATGCGTTTTAGCCCCTCAGGACCGTGATAGACGGCATACATGGAGGCGATGATGGCCAACAGCACCTGGGCCGTGCAAATGTTGCTGGTGGCACGCTCGCGGCGGATGTGCTGTTCGCGGGTTTGCAAGGCCAGGCGTAGGGCTGGGTTGCCTGCCGCATCTACAGAGACGCCAATGAGCCGGCCAGGCATGGTGCGGGTGAGATTTTCGCGTACGGCCATGAAGGCGGCGTGAGGGCCGCCATACCCCATGGGGACGCCAAAGCGCTGGCTGTTGCCAATAGCCACATCGGCGCCAAATTCGCCGGGGGCGCGCAGCAAGGTCAGGGCCAGCAGGTCGGTGGCGACAACGGCTAACGCGCCGTGTTCGTGGGCCTGGGCAATGAAGGATTCGTAGTCCAGGATGTTGCCGTCGGTGTCGGGGTATTGCAGCAGTACGCCAAAGGTAGGGGTGCTGAAGTCGTAGCTGTTGTGGTCGCCCACAAGCACGTCAATGCCCAATGGTTCGGCGCGGGTTTGCACCACGGCAATGGTTTGCGGGTGGCACTTTTCGGAGACGAAGAAGGCGTTGGCTTGGGATTTGCGCGGCTTGTTGCGCTCGCAGAGGGTCATGGCTTCGGCGGCGGCGGTGCCTTCGTCGAGCAGAGAGGCGTTGGCCACTTCCAGACCGGTGAGGTCGCTGACCATGGTTTGGAAGTTGAGCAGGGCTTCCAGGCGCCCCTGGGCGATTTCGGGCTGATAGGGGGTGTAGGCGGTGTACCAGCCGGGGTTCTCAAAAATGTTGCGCAGGACAACAGGGGGCATGATGCAGTCGTAGTAGCCCATGCCGATGAAGCTGCGGAAGGTCTGGTTTTGGGCGGCGATGGCGCGCAGTTCGGTCAGGATTTCTGATTCGCTGCGGGGGGCCTCTAGTTGCAGACGGCCGTTCATGCGAATGTTGGCCGGTATCGTTTCGTTCATCAGGGCGTCCAGCGAAGCCACGCCCAAGGCTTCTAACATCTTCTGCACCTTGGCCCCGGTGGAACCGAGGTGGCGGTCTACAAAATGGTCAGTGGGGGTGAGCAGGTCCCGGTTCTGCACCTGGCTGGAACCGTTGCCGCTCAGGGTGGGGGTTTTTAGGGTCATGGCATTCTCCGGTTAATCCGTAATCTGTGGTCCGTAATCCGTGGTCCGTTTTGGTTTACGGTTCACGGTTTACGACAAAGGTCTTATTCGCGCTCGTCACAGTAGGTTTTGTAGGCGGCGGCGTTCATCAGTTTGTCTAGTTCCGATTCATCGCTGATCGTGACTTTGATGAGCCATGCGCCGTAGGGGTCGCTGTTGAGTTGTTCGGGGGTGTCCACGAGGTCTTCGTTAACGGCCGTTACGTCCCCTGAAACCGGCATGTACAAATCAGCCGCCGCTTTCACGGACTCTACCACGCCGAAGGTTTCGCCAATGCCAAAAAAGTCCCCTTCTTCAGGCAGCTCTAAGAACACAATGTCAGAGAGCGCGTCTTGGGCATGATCAGTAATGCCCACGGTGCCAATGCCATCTTCTACTTTGATCCATTCATCTTCTTTTGTGTACAGGTATCCGTCTAAAATTTTGCTCATGATAATCCTCCAGGTGTGTGAGTTGGTTAGTTAGTTGGTTGGTTGGTTTGTTTGTTGGTCGGCAGCGAGATTGCCAGCCAACTAACCAACCGGCAAACCATCCAACCAACAAAAAAAGGACGCATGGCAAACGAGGGTGTTCATTTGCCAGCGTCCTCTGTCATTAACCTGAGAGATTCAAAGCGCGGGTTGATCGTCGCTTTTTGCACCTTCGGTGCCCGCCTACTGTAGCGGGCTTTCCAGAGTTGCCCGTCCGCCCGGTCCTTTTGCCTGAGAGTTTCGGGGCAAGTATTTACCCGTTGCCCCTTCGGCGACCCTTTTCTTCTGTGAATTTTGGTGAAGAAGATTCTCTCCCGAACGGCCGTTTCTTGCTATGAAATTGTCAGACAACATTTCCTTTATTGTACGGATTGCGCAGGGCAATTGCAAGCGGCGGCATCATGAGCTTCTCATGAAAACTTCCCCACACCAATCATACGCATGCTTGACAACCAGGGCGGAAGAAAATAATGTCGTATCATTCTCTTTGCAAAACGACCTGTAAAGACCAGCATGCAACGCCCTCACTGCCGCCAGGTCAGGAGGAAATTATGATTCGTGTCTTGTTAGCCGACCCACATCGTTTATTGCTTCCGGCTATTCGCGCGCTTCTTGCTACATCTGATGACATGATCCTGGTTGGGGAAGCCACCAACAGCCACGAATTGCGGCAAAACTGCCAGGAATGCCATCCCGATATCCTTCTCCTTTCGCCAAATTTGGTTGATTCATGCAGCGAAAAATTGTTGACGATCGTCAAAGAGCAGTGCCCCGCCGGCAAAATAATCATCATGTTGTCTGACTCTGAAGAAATTTGCTTAACCCAATTAGCTGACCTTGGGGTAAACGGTTTCTTCTTGAAAAGCGACGCCCCGGAAAAATTGCTGGAGGCGATTGATGCGGTATCACAGGGTAAGCCCTGGTTTAGCCTTGAACTGCTGTCCCAACTTGTGCAGTCACGCCTGCCAAACAAAGGCAGGGATGTAACAGACCGGGAAATCGAGATTTTACGCCTCCTGGTATTAGAAAAGACCAATACAGAAATTGCCCAGGCTTTAAACCTGGCCGAACGGACCGTGCGCGCTCACCTGGAAAACATTTACAGCAAACTCGGTGTGTCGTCACGGGTCGGGGCTGCGGTGCAGGCCATTAGACTAAACTTGATTTCGGATCAATCCTCCCAGTAACGGCAACCTGTTACACTTTCGGCGGATCGGGCAAAAAAGAATGCCTGATCCGCCGATGTGCTATGTCGAAAAATGATTTATGATGACTTTGTGTCAACACAGCTCTAAAAACAAACAAATTTAAGGAGTTTTGATGATGCAAAGAAAATTCCAATACATGGTAATAGGGGCAGGGCTTACACTTCTAGTTATCTTTGGTGCCTTAACTCTCTTATTGCCCTCAACGCAAGCAAGTAATTCTGCCAATGTACCAGCCAACGATCCCGGATTAAATACGAACTTCTTAAACGAAGAACTATCTATTAGCACGGAAAGTCGCTCTGGCTCCACGCTGGGTATGGCTGCCATCCCCGAAACCAATCAGGACACAAGCGAGGGTGTAAGCGAGGAAAGAGGGATTAGCCCTGAACTGAGTGCGGTGGACAACCCCGAAACAGATGTTTCAAAAATCTTGGAACAGATTATGGTATTCGTTGAGAAAAATGAAGCCAACCTGTTCGGGCAACCAGGCTGGCTATATCAAAAACACGAATATTATCAACCATTAAAATACGTGAGTAACACGGGTGATATTTATGGCATTTCTGTAATAGACCTGTATGGGACGGATACTGTGACCCATGAGGAATGGTATGAAGTCGATACACAAGGCTTTTTTGAACGCAAAATTGGCCAAATGACCGATACTAATGGTGTTATACGTAATCAATGGGCTGTTACCAACGGTTCGTTTATTGCGTTGTCATTAGTTAATGCAACTGAAGAAGCCATAAGGTCTGAACATACCATTCGGTCAGCCATCGCCAACGAAAGTGATTTTGCAACCCTTCTAGAAATGGCTCAAGAGGATGGTCAAATTATTTCCGCATGGTTCGAGGGCAATCAATATATTGTAATGTACACAACGATATATGATGAACCAAGAACTAATAATGCTGATGAAGCTGTACAAGGTAGCCAAGTCATATATGGATTTAATTCGGAAACAGGAGCTGTTGAATTGTTTGAAGTAAAGAGACAATTAACAAGTGGTGAATGGATTGTTACGGAACGCCATATTCTGCTGGAGCAACGAATGGTTGAAGAGTTACCTCCAATATTAAAGCAAAAGCTTGACGAAGCAGCCACACTAGTCGAGGAAAGCCAATCATGACAAAAAAACGAAGAATCTTTTCACTTTTGATCTCCCTTCTTTTTAGCATAATGGTCCTAACCGTTAACGCCGCCGCAAACGAAACCCAAAACACTGGCTTTGCCGGTATTACAACGGCCGTTGCGCAAAAAATAGTTACCAGCAATGTGAATCAGGTCAATTGCACCTCAATCAGTTATACGAAGAATCCATACACAAATATTACCCATATTGGGTATAACACATTTAGTGGTAGTGTAAATTAGTTTCTGTAAATTTGGTTTGAGGGTCAATAGGCCACTGT
>CAZDEO010000077.1:0-22911 GCA_964504445.1 uncultured Anaerolinea sp.
TAAAGGTTTCTGCCATCTTTTGGACAATTTTTTAGAACGTATCACACTGCCTAACTATTCATTCGACATAGAATATTCGGCCGAATATCTGCTACCCGCTCGTACACCGAATATTTTCTGGATAAAGCCGCCTCAGCAGAATATGCCGAAAACTTTCGGCATTAGTTTTTGCAGTTCCTCTGGTTGAATAGGGTTTACATAGAACATTTTTTCTGTATAATTCCCTTATGGATGCTATGCGCGACTCATCCAGCACTCATAATAGCCAACAATACAATACCCCGTTACCTATTGTCAAGGAGTTTTTATGAGTAATTCCCGCGCTCCTAAACTGATGGACCTGGCCCGTCAGCGCGCGCGCCTCAAGCAGTATGCGCTGCGCACCGAAGAGGCCTACATTGGCTGGATTAAGCGCTTCATCTTCTTCCACAACAAGCGCCATCCGGCTGAGATGGGCGCGGCCGAAATCGAGGCTTTTCTTGCCCATCTGGCTGCGTACCAAAACGTCGCCCCCTCCACCCAAAACCAGGCCCTCGCCGCCTTGCTATTTCTTTATCGAGATGTTCTCAACAAAGAGATAGGCGCCGTTAACGTCCCCTGGGCTGACAAGCCCAAAAAGCTGCCCACCGTCCTCACCCCGGCGGAAGCGCAGCAGGTGATCGCCTGCTTACCAGGCGTCTACCAGCTCATTGGTAAACTGCTCTACGGCAGTGGCCTGCGCCTCATGGAATGCCTGCGCCTGCGCGTGAAAGATATAGATTTTGCCCAAACCCTGATTATTGTGCGGGATGGCAAAGGCAGTAAAGATCGCGTCACCATGCTGCCCCAGGCGGTTATTCCCGCCCTTCAAGAGCAGTTGCAGCGTGCCCAACAATGGCATCAGCGGGACCTGGAAGAAGGCTTTGGCGCTGTCTACCTGCCCCACGCCCTGGCCCGTAAATACCCCCACGCCGCTCGCGACTGGCTTTGGCAATACGTCTTCCCCGCCGACCGCCGCTCCACCGACCCGCGCAGCGGCGCCGTACGCCGCCATCACCTCCACGAAAACAGCGTGCAAAAAGCCGTCCACAAAGCTGCAAAATTGACGGCCATCCCCAAGCGCGTCAGCCCCCACACTTTTCGCCACAGCTTCGCTACCCACCTGCTGCAAAATGGGTACGACATCCGCACCGTCCAAGAGCTTCTCGGCCATGCCGACGTCAAAACCACCATGATCTACACCCACGTCCTCAATCAGGGCGGCCTTGCCGTGCGCAGCCCGTTGGACGTAATCCGTAAACCGTAAGCCGTGATCCGTATTCCGTAAACCGTAAGCCGTAATCCGTGAACCGTGAACCGTGAACCGTAAGCCGTGAACCGTAAGCCGTAATCCGTGAACCGTAGGCCGTGAACCGTAATCCGTGAACCGTAGGCTGTGAACCGTAATCCGTGAACCATAAGCCGTTAGCCGAACACGGAACACGGAACACGGAATACGGAACACGGAATACGGAACAGTGACCAAAGTGCAATTTGGAAAAACTAACCTTTACACAAAGCTTTCGCGGTTTGCTTGCCTATAAATTGGCGCGTGAATTATCATTGCTTGTCTTTGAGCGCACGAAAAGCTTTCCTAAGGAAGAAGCTTATGCGCTCACGGATCAAATTCGACGTTCATCCCGCTCTATTGGCGCGAACATTGCCGAAGCCTGGGCAAAACGTCGGTATGAAAAGCATTTTATGAGCAAACTAACAGATGCAGATGGCGAACAGCAAGAAACGCAACATCGGATCGAAACGGCCGTTGACTGCCACTATCTCACCCCTACCGAAGCCAACCAGCTTCTCTCTCACTGTCAACGCATTTGGCCAACTCATCGGCGGCATGATCGGCAAAGCCGACCAATTTTGCAACCCTAAAAACTACCTGCGCGAAACGGCCGTTGCCTATTTTGTAGAACAGGAACCGTGAACCGTTGTCCGTAAACCGTAATTCGTATACGGACTACGGAGCACGGAACACGGAACACGGAACACAAAAATGCCCGAAACCCAAATCACCCAACTACGCCAACAAATCAATTACCACCTCTACCGCTACCACGTCCTTGACGCCCCCGTCATCAGCGACGCCGAATACGACGCGCTGTACCGCGAATTGGTAGAATTAGAGAGGGCCCACCCGGAACTGGTAACACCAGATTCCCCCACCCAGCGCGCCGGTGCCGAGCCGCTGGACGCTTTTGAAAAAGTGGTCCATCCTGCGCCTATTCTCAGCCTGGCCAACGCCTTCAGTGTGGAAGATTTATTTGCCTGGCGCGCGCGGATTGGGCGGATGCTGCCCGACCCGGAGGCGACCCTGGACTTCACCGTGGAGCCGAAGCTGGATGGCTTGAGCATTGTGCTGACGTACCAAAACGGCCGTTTCACCCAAGGGGCAACCCGCGGCAACGGCGAAGTCGGCGAAGACGTGACGCAAAACCTGCGCACCATCCGCAGCCTGCCCCAGCGCATCCCCGTAGACCCGGCCAGCAGCGCGACGCCGCCCGCCACCCTGGTGGTGCGCGGCGAAGTCTTCTTCCCCCTGGACAAATTTGAAGCCTTCAACCAGGCGCGCATGGCGGCGGGGGAGGCGGCCTACATGAATCCGCGCAACGCCGCTTCCGGCTCCCTGCGCCAGCTAGATTCGACCATTACGGCAGCACGGCCGTTAACCCTCTTCGTTTATGATTTTGTGGCCTGGGAAGGGGGGGACGTGCCCGACCAGCAGTGGGCGCGGCTGGAACGGTTGCGCCAATGGGGCTTCCCCGTAAGTCCCGACAGCCGCTACTGCCCCGACCTGGAGTGCGTGGCCGCCGCCTATGCCGAATGGGCGGAGAAGCGCAATCATCTGAATTACGAAGTAGACGGCATCGTCGTCAAAATCAACGACCGCCCCCTGGCCGACAGCCTCGGCTTTGTGGGCAAAGACCCCCGTGGGGCCATCGCCATGAAGTTCCCCGCCCAGGAAAAAACCACCAAACTGCGCGACGTGGTGGTCAACGTGGGGCGCACCGGCATTCTCGCCCCCGCGGCCGTGTTAGAACCGGTAGAAATTGGCGGCGTCATTGTGCGCAACGCCACCCTGCACAACTACGACGAAATCGCCCGCAAGGACATCCGCATTGGCGACACGGTCATTGTCAAGCGGGCTGGGGAGGTGATTCCCTACATCGTGGGGCCAGTGGTAGACCTGCGGGATGGCACGGAACAGGTGATCGCCAAACCCGACCGCTGCCCGGTGTGTGGGGAAACGGCCGTACAGCCCCCCGGTGAAGTCGCCATTTACTGCGAAAACCCGGCCTGCCCCGCCCAACTGGTGCGCCGCATCGAATACTTCGTCAGCCGCGGAGCCATGGACATAGACAACTTCGGCGCCAAAACCGGCGTGCTGCTGGTTGAACAGGGTCTCATTCACGACGTAGCCGACATCTACAGCCTGGAGCGCGAAGCGCTGCTGGCCCTGGAAGGCTTTCAGGAGAAGAAGGTAGACAACCTGCTGGCGGGCATTGCCGCCAGCAAGGCCCAGCCGCCAGCGCGCGTGCTTACCGCCCTGGGCATTCGCTTTGTGGGCAGCGTGGTGGCAGGGCTGCTGCTGGATGCCCTGGGCAGCATTGACGCATTGGCGGCGGCAACCCAGGAGGAGTTAGAGCAAATTGAAGGCATTGGCCCAGAAACGGCCGTGTCCGTCGTCACCTGGTTTGCCAATGAGAAAAACCGCGCCATCTTGCAAAAGCTGCGCGCCGCTGGCCTGCAATTTGCCAAAGCGCAGCCCGCCCCGGGGGACAAACAGCCCGCTACCCTGGCCGGGCTGACCTTCGTCATCACCGGCACGCTGCCCACCCTCAGCCGCGACGAAGCCAAAGCCCTCATCGAGCAGCACGGCGGCAAAGTCACCGGTTCCGTCAGCAAAAACACCGACTACCTGCTGGCCGGCGAGAAGGCCGGCAGCAAGCTGGCCAAAGCCCAGCAGTTGGGCATACCCATCCTCAGCGAAGATGAATTAAAATCGGTAATCGGTGCCTAATTTGGACTGATACAACCTGATGCCCGTATAATGAGCCTATGCCTGAATTTTTCAACGTCTTGCCCCCTGATGAAGCGCGAGAATTGCTGTTTAAGCACCTCACAAAGGTGTTGCCGGCGGAAAATGTGCCGGTGCAAGAGGCGGTGGGGCGGGTAACGGCCGTCGCCATCTCCGCCCCCCACAACCTGCCCACCTTCCGCCGCAGCACCATGGACGGTTACGCCGTGCGCGCCGCCGACACCTACGGCGCCTCAGAAAGCCTCCCCGCCTTTTTGCAAGTCATTGGTGAAGTGCCCATGGGGCAGCCCGCCCACATCACCCTGCAAACCGGCCAGGCCGCCATCGTCCACACCGGCGGCATGATTCCCGAAACGGCCGATGCCGTCGTCCAGGTCGAGCACACCCAAGTTATTCACCATTCACCATTCCCCATTCCCCATTCCCCATTCTCCCCCCACGAGATTGAAGTGATGAAAGCCGTAGCCGTAGGCCAAAACGTGTTGCAGGTGGGCGAAGATGTCCAAGACGGTGCCGAAATTTTGCCTGCCGGACATTGGCTGCGCCCCCAAGATTTAGGCGGCCTGCTAGCCCTGGGCATTACCCAAGTTTCCGTCACCCGCCGCCCCCGCGTTGGCATTTTGGCCACAGGGGATGAGGTGGTGCCCCCCACCCAGACCGCTGGCCCCGGCCAAATCCGCGACATCAACAGCTACACCGTTGGCGGGCAGGTGCAGCAGGCTGGGGGCCTCCCCGTTTACGGCGGCATCATCCCCGACGACTTCGCCGCCCTCCAAGCCGCCGCCGTGCGCGCCCTCGCCGCCAACGACATGCTCATCATGTCCGCCGGCTCCTCCGTCAGCGCCCGCGACATGACCGTCGAAGTCATAGACAGCCTGGGCAGCCCCGGCGTGTTACTCCACGGCGTCGCCACCCGCCCCGGCAAACCCACCATCGTCGGCGCCGTCAACGGCAAACCCATCCTCGGCCTCCCTGGCAATCCCGTCTCCGCCATGATCCAGTTCGACATGTTTGGCGTGCCCGCCATCTACCGGTTGCAAGGCGTAATGGCCACGCCCCGGCGCGGCCTGGTTTGGGCCCAATTAACGCAAAATATCGCCAGCGAAAGCGGCCGTGAAGATTACATTCCCGCCCGCCTGAGCGCCGGTCCCGATGGCCTGCACGCCATCCCCGTTTTTGGCAAAAGCAACCTCATTTACACCCTGGTCCATGCTGATGGCCTCATCAAAATCCCCTTGAACAAAGGTGGCGTCATCGCTGGCGAATGGGTGGAGGTGCGCCTCTTCCAGTAACCACCATCATGGTAGGGAGCCACCACTTTCCCAGTGAAATGGTTGTGAATTATAACAACGTGCCGGTTTGTCCTGAGGACAGTATGTTATAATGCCGATGTCCTGGTTAAGCGCGGGGCATGCTCGCAAAGGCTTGTATGATACAATCAACATCGCAGTCTCATGTAACTAGATTAAGCATTACCCTCCAACAAATCGCCCACGATGTCGTTGATGCTCTGGGTTACCGGGCTTCCATAGTATCAACCTTTGAGGCTGATAACGTCATCGTAGTCAATGCGTATCACGTCGATACCAAAATCGCCACGCACAAAGAAATTCCCGCCTGGAAAGAACAATTAGAGAAAATGATGGGCCGTTCCTTAACGGGGGCCGAACAGGCCCTTTTGCGTTTTGACCCTGAGCGCAAAGCAGATCAGGCCAACCTGAATGTGCAGGCAGTACGCAAACGCAAGCCCGTTGTCAGCAATAACCTCTTTGCACTGCTAACCCCTGTGCTGCCTGACGATGCGCAAACCCTGGTGCATTCGACCATCCAGCCGGCACTGAACATCATGCAGGTTGTTGCCGTGCCTATTTTTCTGGAAACGGCTGATAGACGTGACCAAACAATTGTGGGTACGCTCTGTGCGGCGAAAGCGGGCGAAGTGTCCGCCAAAGATTTGCGAATTTTAACCGCTTTTGGCCGACAGGCAGCGGCGGCCATGGAAATCGAACGCCAGCGGATGCAGGTGTTGCAAGTTGCGCGCCAACTCACCACAGAAATCCAGACGCGCATTAGCCACGAAGACCAGATCCTGCAGCGGATTGTGGAGGGCGTGGTCAATGTGCTGGGCTACATCGGGGCCATGCTGGCTACCTATGAAAAAAGCGACCGGTCTTTGCCGCTGCGTGCCGTTTATTTTGACCCCTCCCTAGAAATTGAGAAGTGGGAAAATCGCGTCTTACGTCTCATGCGGAACCCCATTAGCATTGCCCACCCAGATCCCAAAATAGCCCGCGTCTTTGTAGAAGACGAAGCATACCAAGAAAACTTAAGTACCAAAGCGGTGCAAGCCCGGGAACCCGTCACTCACGACGATCTGTACACGCTGTTTGTGCCCTTTTTGCCATCCGCGGCTAAACCAGTACTCAAATTATTGCAGCGCACCGTCAGCATTTCCCAAGTCATCGCCGTCCCCTTCTTCCTGGAAACGGCCGAAGATAAGGAGCCGGAAATTGTCGGGAACCTGTTTGCGGCAACCACACACCCTGATGGCTTCAAGGCGGAGGAAGTTGAACTGCTGAAAGCTTTTGGCCAACAGGCGGCTGCGGGCATTCGCAATGCCCGGCTTTATCGCGAGGTGGAGCAGTTGCTCAACCGCTCTGAACAGCAACGGCGGGAAATTGAAGACCTGTACCGCAAAGGGGAAGAGCGGCGGGAAGTGGCGGAAATGTTTGGCAAGATGGCCTTTAATGCTGCGGCCAATGTGCACACTTTGCGCAACCACATTGGCGCCTTTAGCACCCATTTGCAGTTGACGCTGATGTACAAAAATGACCCCAACCGCCTGCCGGCGCTGCTGGAGTCTGGCCCCCGTTATGTGCAGCGTTTGCAAGAGGCCATTGCCATTTTGGATAGTTTGCATGAGCCGTGGAGAGAGCAGTCTGATGAACCGGTGGGCGTCAATGAAGCGTTGCAGGAGGCGGTGCAAAAAACTGTGGCGCGGCTGAATGTGGAAGACAAAATTTACGTGGAGATGGAGCTTTCTGAGGGCTTGCCGCCGGTATACACAGCGTACGAGATGTTTGTAGAGGCGTTCAAGATCTTGATTAAAAATGGCATGGAAGCTGTTTTGGAGAAGCATCATGTGAAAGGCTCTACCGGGCTGCTGCGTTTACCGGGCATGCTTTTGGGTGTGTTGCGGGTGGAGAGCCACATGCTGGATGAACAAACGCTAGAGATTGTGGTGCAAGACAATGGCGCCGGGATTCCTCCGGAATCTTTAACGCAAGTTTTTGACCTGCGCTATTCTACGAAGGCGGCGGGCATGGGGTTTGGGTTGTTTTGGCTAAAGGATTATGTGGAGGGGCTTGGCGGGCGTGTTTGGGTGGAAAGTGTTTGGGGTGAAGGCACGAGCTTTCATGTTCTTTTGCCGGTGGGGGAGGTGAAGCGTTAGTCGTTTTCGCCGATTTCTTTAACTTGCTTTGGGACAAACTGTAAATGGTATAGGGTTATGCCAAAGGCGACGGCCGCGTTGAGGGAATGTTTGTGGCCGCCCATTGGCAGGCTAAATATGGTGTCACATAGGGCCAGGATGTGGGGGTCGACGCCGGCTTTTTCGTTGCCAACGATGAGAACGGTGGGCTGGCTGGGGAGGCAGTAAGTGGTGAATAGGGGGCGGGCATCGGGTGTGCCTTCGATAGCCCACAGGGCGTACCCTTGCTGTTTGAGAGCCACGGCCGTATCTACCCCATTGTTGTGGTGTGACCAGGATACCGTTTCTTGGGCGCCCAGGGCCGCCTTGGCAAGTTTGGGATGGTCTGGCGTAGCGGTGATGCCGCACAGGTAGAGATGGACCACCCCGGCGCCATCGGCCGTGCGGAACATGGAGCCAACGTTGTGAATGCTGCGAATGTTGTCGAGAAGGGCGGAAAGAGGCTGTTGGTGTGTGGCAACGGCCGTTTCGGCTACAGCGGGTGGGTGCCGCACTGGAACCTGCTGTAGAGAAGCGCCACAGCGGGGGCAGGGGGGTGGGCGCCAACGGCCGTCTTTGTTCTCTATCGGAAAGCGAAAACGGCATCCCTCATTGTTGCATTGCCAGATCTCAAACACCGCTCGCGTCCTTTATAACCAGGGGGCAAGAGTCATTCTGCTGCCAGCAAAATGCCAATTTCTTGGGCCAGTTGGCGCAGGTAGGCCTGCATGAACTGGGTACGGGCCTGGGCTTCACGGCGACCAACGGCCGTTTGCATCGTGTCCGCCAGACCTAACAGTTTGGTGTAAAAATGGTCTACTGAGGCGGCGCTATCGTCAGGTGGGCGCTGCTGGCAGAAAGGGTCCGTAGGGTGGTAAAAGGGGCGCCCCAGGCTGCCGCCGGTGATGAAGGCGCGCGCAATACCCACCGCGCCCAGGGCGTCGATGCGGTCGGCGTCTTGCACCACGCGCGCTTCCCGGGTTTGGGGGGCAATTTGCGCCGTAAAGCTGTGGGCGGCAATGGCGTGGGCGATGGCGCTCAGGTACTCTGGCGGATAATGGATAGTTTGTAAGAACTGTACGGCCGTTTCCGCCGCCATTTGCGAAGCCCGGGCACGCTGTGGTGAATCTTTAGGCACGCTCACGCAGTCGTGCAG
Organism: uncultured Anaerolinea sp.; assembly: GCA_964504445.1. Lineage (GTDB taxonomy): Bacteria > Chloroflexota > Anaerolineae > Promineifilales > Promineifilaceae > JACSRF01. Next base: position 8,689 of record CAZDEO010000077.1, read on the forward strand.
CCAGGCCGCCGGCAACACCACCGCCAGGTCTGCTCCTTCTTCAGCGGCAAATTGCCGCGCATGGCGCACCACCCGCCGTACATGCTGCAAGTCGTGGGCCCCATCGCCATCCATCTCTTGCGCCAAAAAGCGGGCAAATTGCGCCTCCCATTCTTCCCAATTCATCATCTGTTCCATACCCGGGTGAGATTAACACGGCCGCGGCTGTCTGACAACCGCCAGACAAAAAGGTAGGCAGAGCAAGGCTACCGGGTTGAGGAAAGCAATGTTGCCCGCCAATGGACTTGCCCAGAAGTATAGGTTTTGGCCTGGCAGCAAGAATGTGCCCCGATTTGCCAAACTCCCATATAATCGGGCCATAATCAATTGGCATGATTGAATATGGAGCAGACACAATGATCTTTGAATCCCAACATCCCTTGGTGAAACATAAGCTTTCCTTGCTACGTGACGTGCACACCAAACCCAAGAAATTCCGTGAACTCATACAAGAAATTGCGATGCTGCTGTGCTATGAGGCCACGGCTGATTTGCAGGTGGCTGACAAAGAGGTGCAAACGCCTTTGGGCCAGGCTGCCGGGCATGAACTGGTGGATACCATTGGCCTGGTTCCCATTTTGCGGTCGGGTTTGGGCATGGTGGAGGGCATCTGGCAAATGATGCCCGGCGCGGAAGTGTGGCATTTGGGTCTTTACCGCGATGAAGAAACCTTGCAACCCGTCTCTTATTACAATAAATTGCCGACCATACCCACGGTGCAAGTTTGCCTGGTTTTAGATCCGATGCTGGCTACAGGTGGGTCGGCGGTGGCGGCTGTGGACGTGCTGAAGAAATGGGGGGCGGAGCGCATCAAATTTGTGGGCATCCTGGCTGCGCCTGAAGGCGTGCATGCTTTGCACACGGCGCATCCAGATGTGTCGATTCACCTGGCGAAGATTGATGATCATCTGAATGAAATTGGCTACATTGTGCCCGGATTAGGAGATGCTGGTGACCGGCAGTTTGGCACAGGCTAATTTACCCCTGGCGTACCTGGTGGTTTTTGGGGCGGCGCTGGGGGCGGCGGCGCTGGCTGTACCGCCGGTGCGGTGGCTGTCTTTTCGCCTGGGGTTGGTGGCGCGCCCTGGCGGGCGCCGCCAGCATGCAGGAGATATTCCCAAGCTGGGTGGTTTGGCGCTGTTGGCGGGTCTGGTGGTGGGGTGGTTGCTCATCGGCGGTTTGTTTCCGCCAGAGGCCAATGGGCGACTTTTGCAGGGTATTTTGCTGGGCACGGCCGTTGTAGCCGTCGGTGGGTTGTTGGATGATTGGCTGGATTTATCTCCCTGGGTGCAGTTTTGCATGCACACGGCGGGGGCTGTCATTGCCGTGTATTACGAAGTTTTCATCGAGCGCTTTTCTGACCCGTTGGGTGGGGGCGTCATTTCTTTTCGCACGCTGTTGACCATGCCCTGGGACAGCGTGGTGATCTTTTTGCTGACCTTTTTTTGGATTGTGGGCATGATCAATACCATCAATTTTTTGGATGGATTGGACGGGTTGGCTGGGGGTGTGGTGGCGATAACGGCCGTGCTCATTGCCTGGCACAGTTTTAACCTGGAGCAATACACCGTAGCCGCTTTCCCCTTGGTGCTTAGCGGCGCCCTTGCCGGGTTTTTACTCTTCAACTTTGCCCCGGCGCGCATTTTTCTCGGTTCTGCTGGCGCCTACTTGCTCGGTTATCAAATTGCGACGCTCGCTATCATTTCTCCGGCAAAAATTGCCACGGCCTTGCTGGTTCTTGTTGTACCCATCGTAGATGTTGCCTGGCAAATTATTAACCGCCTACGACACGGACGCAGCCCTTTTCAGGGCGATCGGGGCCATTTACACTTTCGCCTTTTAGATCGCGGCTTTTCTATTCGGCATATTGTGCTGGGTTATTATGCAGTGGCCCTGGTTTTTGGATTGGTGGCGATATTTGCACCGGGGTTGCTGAAATTGATGATGTTGGTGATGCTGGGCACGGCCGTTTTCCTGCTTTTGGTGTGGTTAACCCGCACTAGCGATCCGTTTTCTTAAGATGCCTTGTAACACGATTGCTATAAATTGGAAGCAGATAAGTATCCTGTTGCTGCCAAAGTACGTGTTGTATAGTTAGCATGCTTGTAAAACGTCACCGTAAAGGAAGTCCAGAAATGCCAAAATCAGATAAATTCCTAACCGCTAACATTACTGATTTAGCCCGTTACGATGTACTGACCGATAAAATTAATGTACAGGTTGTCAAACGTATCCAAGACATTCGCAAAATTGTCTACCGTAAATCCTGGCAATCCGATACAGTTTCTCCCCTGATACAAGCAAAACTCTCCGAAATGTGACCCTGAGACCATTGTTGATGTTCCTTGATGAAAGCCAGGCCCACCGCCTGGCTTTTTTTATGGCGCACAGCGTGGGCGCAGCAGTTGGGCTGCTTGCCATAGGGCCGTGTACCAGCGCAGGTAATCCGGCAGGTGGGTTGCCCAATAGGTTTCTTCATGAGCGCCATCCTGCAAGACCCAGGTGTGGGCAATTTGCTGTGCAGTCATTTCCTCATGCAATGTTAGCAGGGGGGGGAGAAGATAATCGCTGCGCCCAATGTCCAGATATATCTGCAGGCTGCCAAGTTCTTGGGTGAGGGCGGTATTGCGCGGATTGAGGTCTGGCCCGGCATAACTGTCTACCAGGGCGGCGCTGTGCCCCCCCACGCCCGCGAATTCGTTGGGGTGACGAAAGGCGATTTCCAACGCCCAATAGCCCCCCCGGGAAAGGCCGCCTATGGCCCGGCCTTGCGGGTCGGCCCAGGCACAGGTGGTGGCTTCCACGTGGGGAATTAGTTCCTGGAGGATTACGCTTTCGTAAGAGCCAGGGCCTCCGGAGGTGTTTTGGGCTATCCAGCCACCGTCGGCCATGACGATGAGGATGGAAGGCCCATTGTTGCGCAGCATCATGGTGTCGGCGACTTGCTGCAGGCCTAAATCCTGCCAGATGCTGTCGGTGTGGATGTTGCCGGGTAGCAAGTAGAGGGTGGGATAGACACGGCCGTTTTCCCCGTAGCATGGGGGGTAGTAAATGCGGTAATTAAGCGTACCTGCCCACTGACTGGCCAAGCTGTTGGTGACGATTTCACCTGGTTGGGTGCAGGGTGGGCTGGGTGTGGCGGTGCTGGCAGGGCGCGGGGTGGGGGTAGCAGCCCCTTGGGCCAAGGCAATGGGTAAGTAGATGTGGGGAGGCAAGGGGGTTTGTGGTGGGGCAACGGCCGTTACCCATTCTTCTGCCTGGCGGCAAGAGACCATGATCAGACTGACACCCAAAAGCAGCAGGCCACAAACCTGGCGCAATCCTACCACGGCAGATCGCTGGGTGGTTCGGCCATCAGTTGCCCATAAGCGCCGCGCCACATCTCTGCTTTGCGTGTCATCGTTTTAAGCTGAATGTCTGCAAACCGGGGAAACAGATCTGCCAGTAGTTCTGGCAATAAATCTAGGGCATCATGGCGCAGCACGTCCTCAATATTCGCCGCCGCTTCTTTCACCCAATCCCACTCTCGTAAAAACCGTTCCGCCTTCATCCAATAACCACGCTTTTCCCAGGCTGTGGCGGATTGTTCAACACCCGCGGCAATTTCACGCAGCAAGTAGACGAGGATAGCTGCCATATCTTTTGCTTCTTCATCAAGCTGGCTCTTTTCGCTGAGGCGACGCAAAATTTCAGCGATACTGCGGCGATTTTGGTTCCGGATTTTTGTTGGGCTTTCGGTGTGGATAATTCGACTCATATTAGCTTGTTTTGGGCTGGCATAGGTAGATCAGGGCCTCTTCCGGTGAACTGAAGTGCATGTTTAGATGGGCATAGACCTGAATTTGCTGCCCCTCGTTGTGAATAATTGCCGGATACCAGGTGTGATCGGGAAGAGGAGGATGCACCGCCCCACAAAACCCGTCATCCTTCGTGTGCGGAAATTGCCAGATGACCCAATTAAAAATCGTATTCGCGGACACGGGGGTAGGTTTGTTTGTCTGAAAGGGAATATTGTCAATGCTGCGGTGCGCATTTTGAGTCATGGCAATTCCTGTTGGCTAAGCAATATGCGTAACACGGTGTCTGTGTTGGCCAGGTTGTCTAATAGGTGATCTGGATGGTATTTTGCCAGAGTTGAAGCAGAATGCCAACCGCTGGCTACCGCAACGGCCGTAGCCTGACCAGCTCGAGCACACAAAATATCGGCAGGCGTATCCCCAATGATTATTGTGTTGGCCCCATTGAAGGGCTGCCCCATGACCTCTGTGGCCCGCTGCATGGCAATGGCTGGCAGTTGATTACGGTCAGAATGGTCTGAACCATAGGCTCCTATTCTAAAAATGGTGGGATCCAGCCCGGCATACAGAAGCTTAAGTGGCGCTGTGAGTTCCCCATTGCCCGTAAGCAGCCCCAGCACTATTTGAGTTTCCCAGCTTAAGGCATCGAGTAACTCTTGGGCGCCCGGGCAAGGAGCCATTTTTTTGATGGGGAAAATGCTCTTTGCTTTTTGAGCCATCAGATTGAAAATCTCGGGCATGGCGTCCTGGATGCGGGCTTTAGGAATGCCTGCGGCGGTGAGCAGGTCAGTAATGATGCGTGGGTCTGTTTTTCCACCTATTGGGTAGGTATCAATGGGGCCGGCCGTGCCAAAAAGCTCCTCCAGGGTGGCGGCCAGGATTTCGCGGCCCGCACCATTGCTGCGAATGAGGGTGCCGTCAATGTCGAAAAGCAGCAGTTTCATGACCGCTTACCGGGTAAAAGGGCGGCCATTTGGGGCCAGATGGGGGTGGTGGGCATGGGGCGCGGGGGAATGGCTTTACCAACGTTCAACCCTCTTTCGGCCAGAATTTGTTTAATGGCCCCAATGCGCGCGCCGGCGGGCAGCAGGTCAAGGAGTTGGTTGATGAGGCGGTGTTGGTGTCGTGCTTCGGTGCGGTTTCCGGTGGCGAAGGCGGCGGTGAGGGCGACAAAGGGTTCGGGAACGGCCGTGCTGAGTCCGCTTATTAGTCCATCGGCGCCCATGGCTAGGGTGCCCAGGGCAATGCGTTCATTGCCTGCCAGCACCATCAGGTTTTCTGGCGTGGCATGGATAAGCTCCCGTAACACCTGGGCATTGCCCTGGCTGGTTTTTACTCCAGCCAGGTTGGGCAGCTCTTTGCTCAGGCGTCTGAGCAGGGCTGGGCTAATGCCGTTGACGGCCATGTGTGGAATGTCGTAGAGCAGCAGTGGCAGTTGCGGCGCTGCTTCGGCAATGGCGTGATAATAAACAGCCAGGGCGTCATCGTGCATGGCGTAAAACGTGGGTGTAACGGCGGCAATGGCGTCGGCGCCGATGGCGGCGGCCTGCCGGGCCAGGGCAACGGCCGTGTCGGTGCGGTTGGCGCCAATGTGCAACAAAACAGGGACACGGCCGTTGCCAGCCTCCACCGTTGCTTCGTGTAGCTGCATGCGCTCATCGTCGTCCAGCAAAATACCTTCTCCAGTAGTGCCCCCCACGAATAACCCCTTGACACCTTGCGCTATTAAAAAATCGACCAGGGGCGGAATTTCTTGCAAATTGACAGAGTATCCATCACTGTCTAGTGGCGTTGCCATAGCCGGCGCTACCCCTAATGTTAGTTTTGCCTTGAGTGCTGCTATTTTTTCTTCCACCTTGTGCACCTTTTCCTCTTTCTTTGCGTAAACATGGGTCGCTGAGACATGCTAAGTAGCCTTGATTTGCTGGGCTTGTTTGCCGTTAAAAAAACAGTAGTTACCGGGTTTTATGGCAAGGGACGGCCGTTTTCTGCCTCTGTAATGGCGGCTTCAAAAATGTGCAGTCCTTCCTCTACTAAATTGTGCGGAATGTTGAGAGGCGGCGTTATGCGGATGGAGTTTGTACCACAAGGGATAAGCAATAAGCCCTGCTCAAAAGCTGCCTGAATGATGGTGTCACGTAAGGTTACGGCGCGCTCTTTGCTTTTTCTGTCTTTAACAAACTCAAGGCCGACCATCAACCCGCGGCCACGCACGTCGCCGATGATGGGATGTCGCATTTGTATTTCGTGGAGGGCGTCCAGAATATACTGCCCAGTTTCGCGGGCCATAGCCATCATGCCTTCTTGTTCAATGGCTTGCACGGTTGCCAGGGCAGAAACAGCCGCCAGTGGGTTGCCCCCATAAGTGCTGCCATGGGCGCCTGGTTTCCAAATCATGATCTCTTTGCGGGCAATGATGCCGCCTATGGGCATGCCGCTACCGATGCCTTTGGCAAAACACACAATATCTGGCTCGACATCTTCATGTTCTACGGCCCACCAGTTGCCTGTGCGCCCTGCGCCGCTTTGCACTTCGTCCACCATGAGGAGAATGCCGTATTTGTCGCACAGGTGCCGTAATTGGCGCAAAAAGTTAGCTGGTGGAATGATGTAGCCCCCTTCACCTTGAATGGGTTCGATGAGGATGCCGGCTACGTCGTAGGGGGAGACCATTTTGCGGAAGAGCTCTTCTTCCAGGTAGTTGATGACGGTCTGCCCACAATCTTCGCCATCGCGGCCCATGAGCATGGGGCGATAGGGGTTGGGGTAGGGAACGTGATATACCTTGACGCCGGGCATGTAGCTGGCGCGTTGTACAGTTTTGCTGGCAGTGAAAGAGAGGGAGCCCAGAGTACGGCCGTGAAAGGCGCCCATGAAGCCGATAAATTGCGTGCGTCCGGTTTTATACATGGCCAACTTAATGGCGGCCTCCACGGCCTCGGTGCCGGAGTTGCCAAAATATACTTGCGTATCGGGCATAGGGGCAATTTCGCGCAGCTTTTCGGCCAGCTCCACGGCTTGCGGGTAATAAAAGTCACTGAGGCAAATGTGCCAGAATTTGTCTACTTGTTGGCGCACCGCCTCGACGACGGCCGGATGGCGGTGGCCGGCATTGAGGACGGCCACGCCGGCCATGAAGTCGATGTAGCGCTTGCCGTCAATGTCCCACAGTTCGGAGCCTTGGGCGTGGTCAACGACAAGGGGGTATTCACGGGCGTAGGAGGGGGAGAGGCTTGCTAAGTCTCGTTCGATGAGGGCGCGCCCTTTGGGTCCGGCGCCCTGGAGGGTGAATTTCATGTTGGTCTCCTTGTAAGTGTGGCACGGCCGTTGCCATTCAGAAACGGCCGTTATGCGGGTTCAATAGAAAAAGAGAGAGGGTAACCTTCCAGGCTGGCGGCGAATCGTGCCTTGCCTACCCGTTTTTGGGCTTCTCCCTGGGGAAAGGTGGCTACGTAAGCAACGCCTGCTGTGTGCGCCACAAAAGTAACGTGTTCTGCTTGTAGGGGATCCAGGTCAAAAAAGCGCTGCAAGACAATAATGACAAAATCATAAGGCGTTACTTCGTCATTGTGTATGTATACATTATAGGGTGGCTCAACGGCTCCAGCCACATCTAGCTCAAGGGCTTCTCCTGTTTCGCGTTCAACTTCGCCGCGGACGTGCATCACCTTTTCGTCACCTCTCGGCGTCAATTTTACTTGATCGATGACAATGTTCACAATGTTCATGGGTTCCGGGTATGGCAGGAATGATTAACGGCCTTTTCCTAGCCGAGAAAATGGCCATTGGCGGTGTGAACACCTCCGGTTCGCGGCAAAAAAACCGGTCATTTTAAATGCTGCTGCCACAACAGAGGGGCTTCTGGGGAAGACTGAAACACAACCAGGACGACGGCCGATTCATCCGTTACATTTTCCCAGGCGTGGGGTTGGATGGCCTTGAAAAGCAAACTATCACCAACACCCAGATCATAGGCCTGTCCGGCGATGTGGTAAGTGATACGGCCGTGCAAACAAAGCACCAACTCCTCACCCGGGTGCGTAACGGGAGCTTGTAACGTGTCACTATGCGCGGCAATCTCCAGGCGAAATGCTTCAATTTGCTGATTTTGGAACCCGCTGCCCAGACTTTCAATGACAACTCCTTCTGAATGAGTCCGTAAGCCCTCATTGGCCTTCGTGAAAATTGTCATCTGCGCTGGCGCCTGGGCAAAAAAGTCGGTAATTGGCACGTGCAATGCCGACGCTAACCGGTGCAGCGTGGCCACAGTAGGCGAATTTTCACCATGCTCAATACGACTAATCGCATTAAAAGAGAGACCACACAACTCCGCCAGGCCCCGCAATGATAAACCAGCCTCCTCACGCAATTGCCGTATTCGTCTGCCAATATTTGTTTCCTGCTGCTCGGTTTTCAGCTCATCCATAAGGCATTACCCGTCAAATAGTCTTTTACGCGCACTTGGTTGTACATTATTGTTGACTGTTGTACCCTATAGTTGTACAATCTGGCTGAGATTCTACCGCAAAAAACACTTTACCGGGACCGGGTAAGCTTAGTCGGCACAATAGCCTACTTTGCAAAAAAACTGTCATCTCTGGGGTGGTGGACACGGTAATAGCTGCGGGGATCCCGAAAAACTCAGTCCCATCTGGAAGGGTGTGCTATTTTAGCTAATCCTCCTTTTTCTCTTCAATGGGCTTCAAGGTGATGCGGTGAAAACATTCTGCATACTTGAAGCCCACTTTTTTACCCGTATTTGCGGACCATTCCTTTAACCGTGGCGCGGGATCCCAATCTCCAAGTTGGCTTTTATGCTCTTTGAGCGCCGCAATTTTTTGCTCCATGGTATCGCTGATATCCAGGTAGTAATCGGCGTCTCGGGCGTGGGAGATGTAAACATAATTGGTTTTGTGCGGCGTCAGCCCTTCGTCGGCCATTTCGGGAAAGACCAAGGGCATTTCGGCGGCAGGAAAGACGGCTTCCAGCGTAGCAACGGCTGCGGCACGATGGTCAGGATGGTTGATATAGGTTTCGCTATAATAATAGGAAGGATCGCCACAAACGACCACATTGGGCTTAAAGCGCCGAATCTGGCGTACCAGATCTCTGCGCAATTCTAACGTGGGCTGCAAAAAGCCATCATCATAGCCCAAAAAGATGCAGTTTTGTGCGCCGACTTTTTGGGCAGCTGCTTGCTGCTCCTGGCGGCGAATGGCGGCAATTTTTTCCCGCGTCATGCCGCTTTCGTGGCTGCCAGCGTTGCCGTCTGTGATAACCACGTAGGTAACTTCGCACCCCAGACTCGCCCATTTTGCAGCTGTTCCGGCAACGCTAAATTCAATGTCGTCAGGGTGAGCATAAATGAAGAGTGCCCGCTCGGGTACATAGTTATTACTGGTCATTATGGTTTAAAAACCTCCGATTTGTTTAATTGGGCCTTCATTATATCCTTTCTCACCAGATGCTTATGGCTGTTCATTATCTTCTCAAGGAGTCAAGAAGTGCTATTGTCTGAAACTCCCTATTCCTTGTGTTATACTTGCACCCAACTCATGATGCGACAACGGAGACAAGTGACATGAAAACGTGGTACAACCTTGAGGTAGAGGAAGCCTCTCAAGCGCTAGGTGTTGACCTGAAGAGTGGGTTGACCAATGCGGAGGCGAAAAAACGGCTGGCAGAGCATGGCCCCAACGAGTTGATTGATAAGGGAAAGAAAAACCCCTGGCTGATTCTTGCTGATCAATTTAAAGATTTGATGGTGATTATTTTGCTGATCGCCGCCGCGGTTTCGTTCTTTCTTAGCGAAGAGCTAACCGATGTAATCGTTATCATGGCTATTGTGGTATTGAATGCGGGTATTGGCTTTTCGCAGGAGTACCGCGCTGAGCAGGCGATTGCGGCCTTGAAGAAGCTGGCCGTGCCCACGGTGCGGACGTGGCGAGACGGCCGTATTGTGGAAATTTCTGCCCGTGAACTGGTTCCCGGCGACGTGGTTCTGCTGGAAGCGGGAAACTTGGTGCCCGCCGACGGCCGTTTAGTGGAGAGCATCAACCTGAAGGTAGAAGAAGCCGCCCTGACCGGGGAATCTGAGCCGGTGGAAAAGGATACGGCGCCGATTAATGGGGATCATGTGGCATTAGGAGACCAACACGGCATGGTCTTTATGGGCACCGTAGTCACCTACGGTCGGGGAACGGCCGTCATTACCGGCACCGGCATGAACACCGAGCTAGGCAAAATCGCCAACCTCATCCAAGGAGTAGGAGGCGAGCAAACCCCCCTCCAACGCCGCCTTGATGGGTTGGGCAAATCCCTGGCCTGGATCGCCCTGGCAATCATCATTGTCGTCGTCATCCTTGGCCGCTTGCGCGGTGAAGAATGGTCAGTCCTGGTGCTTACCGGCATCAGCATGGCCGTGGCCGCTGTGCCCGAAGGGCTGCCCGCTGTCGTCACCATCACCCTGGCGCTTGGTTCCCAACGCATGCTCAAGCGCAACGCCCTCATTCGCAAACTCCCCGCCGTAGAGACCCTCGGCTCGGTAACCGTCATTTGTTCCGATAAGACCGGTACCCTGACCGAAAACCGCATGACCGTTACCGTCTTGGACGTCGCCGGGCACACCCAAGATATCGAAACCCTCATCGACAAATCCGGCGCTATTTTCGATGCCGAACTGCACCAAGACCACCCCGCCCACGAGCGTACCCTCAGCCTGCTCATCAAAGCTGGCGCGCTGTGCAACGATGCTGTGCTCCAAGAAACCGATGAGGGCGTTACCCGCACCATTGGTGATCCTACAGAAGGCGCTTTGGTGGTGGCGGCGGCCAAGCTCGGCCACACCAAAGAGCGGATGGCTGAACGCTGGCCTCGCGTAGGTGAGGTTCCCTTCACCTCCGAACGCAAACGCATGACTACCATCCACAAGGTGAACGTAGACGTCGAAGATACCGACGCGCCCTGGAGTACAAACCCCTTCGTCGCTTTTTCAAAAGGCGGCGTCGATAACATGTTAGAAATCTCCAACCGTTTGTGGGACGGCGATAAAATCATGCCCCTGGACGATGATTTACGCGAGCGCATCCTCCAGGGTAATGCGCGCTTGGCCCAACAAGGCCAGCGTGTTTTAGGCGTCGCTTTTCGCCCAATGGACGAGTTTGATGCCCATGCCGGAGAGGCCCTGGAAAGCGATATGATATTTATTGGCCTCGTAGCCATGATAGACCCCCCGCGCCCTGAAGTAAAGGATGCGGTAATGACCGCGCGCATGGCCGGCATTCGCCCGGTGATGATCACCGGCGACCACCCCTTAACGGCGCAGCAGATTGCTAAAGAGCTGACCATTGCTAAGCACGACCGCCATTTGACCGGCAGGGACCTGACGGCTATGGACGTGACGGCTCTTAAAGATGTGGTACATGATGTGCCCGTTTATGCGCGCGTATCGCCAGAGCACAAACTCAACATCGTGGACGCCTTGCAAGGAAAGGGGGAAGTGGTAGCCATGACAGGGGATGGGGTGAATGATGCGCCGGCCCTGAAAAAGGCGGATATTGGTGTGGCGATGGGTATCACCGGAACCGACGTGTCTAAGGAAGCGGCGGATATGGTTTTACTGGATGACAACTTTGCCACTATTGTGGCCGCCATTGAGGAAGGGCGTAAAGTTTACGATAACATTCGCAAATTTATCAAATACACCCTTTCTAGCAACACCGGCGAGTTGTTTGTTATGTTGGTGGCGCCTTTTCTGGGCATGCCGCTGCCGCTGGTGCCGCTGCAGATTTTGTGGATTAACCTGGTGACGGACGGGTTGCCCGGCTTGGCCCTGGCCATTGAGGAGAGCGAGCGGGGCATTATGAAACGCGCGCCTTTTCGCCCGAAAGAGAGTATTTTTAGCCGGGGCATGGGGAAACGCATTTTGTGGATTGGCGGGCTGATGGGCCTGATTTCTCTCTTGATGGGATATGTGTATTGGGATCCGCAAAATCCGCAACCGCATGGAACCTGGCAAACCATGGTGTTCACAACGTTGACGCTGGCCCAGATGGGAAATGCGTTAGCGATTCGCTCGAATATTGATTCGCTGTTCCGCATTGGCATTTTTTCTAATCGCCTGATGGTTGTGTCAGTTTTGTTGACCTTCTCATTGCAGATGATGCTAATTTACGTGCCGTTTTTGCAGGATATCTTCAACACGGTGGCTTTGTCGCCCGTGGAGTTGATTATCAGTTTGTTTGCCAGTTCGCTGGTGTTCTTTGCGGTGGAGTTGGAGAAATGGCTGCGCCGGCGGCGGAATGAAGGATAGTTATTCCTTTTGTCTATTTGCTGGTGAGGGGGAGCGCTGGGTGACGGTGCTCCCCTTTTCTTTTGGCGCGGGAGGGGTGGTTATCGGCCAGGGGGAAATGTCTGTCAGGCGGCAGTGGATGTAGTGGCCAATGAGGGAAATGGAGGCGATGACGGGCAAGATGATGAGGGCGGCGAGAATGCCGGAGAGGAGGGCCGCGCCGATGATGGCGACGAAGACAAGGCCGGTGTTCATATGCATGAAGCGACCCATGACGAACGGCCGTATCCAAAAGGATTTGATTTGCATGACGACAATGTAAATGGAGATGATGAGAACGGCAAACCAAAAATTGGACAGGGGCAAATAGTTAGATCCCTGGAACAAAGCGACCAGGGAAGCCACGATGCCGGCAATGATGGGGCCAAGTTCAGGGATGATGCTGAGAACGCCCGTTAGCAAGCCTATGGCTACGGCGCCGGGCAGCCCCAGGGCCAGGCCGGTAATGGTGAAAAATATGCCCATCATCAGCATCAGCGCCAGCGTCCCCCGCAGATAAGCGCGCCAGGCCGCGTTGATTTCTTGCAGTAGATAATGCAGGTCAGCGCTTTCAGTTTCGGGCACCAGATTGAAAAACCAGCGGTGCAGATCATGCCAGTCGCGCAGCAGGTAAAAAGCCGTGACGAGAATGAGGAGCAGCCAGACGAGGCTGGTGGAGGTGGCCTCAATGACATCAATGGCCTGGGTGGCGGCCGGCGTGAAGGTAGTGGTTATTTCGTTGATGAAATTGGCTAGCTGGGCTGGAGAAATGGTGCGATCTAGAATGACGATGGGGTTGCTTGCCAGCGCTTCAATTTCTAGCAGAATTAATTGCAATTCGTCGCTGAGCGTGCGCAGTTGGCGAACGAGAAGGGGAATGAGGGTGCTGGGGGTGGCAATGAGAATGGCGACAAAGGGCAAATAGGTGAGCAGAACGGCCGTTTTGTATGAAAATCGGGGATGCCGATTCAGGCGTTCTACCAATGGGTACAGCAAGTAAGCGGTCAGGCCAGCAATGATCAGCGGGCTGAGCAACGGCCGTATCCAATAAATGACAACCCCAAACAACAACAGCATCAGCGCCACCACAAAAAAGCGCGTCGCTGTACTCCATCGAGGGGACAAACCTCTCACTCCTTCGCGTATTCAATCACGTTTACAATAGACCAGTCAAAGGCTGCCAGATTATCCGCGCCTAATTCTTGGACCTGGTCGTAAATCTGTTGCACATTTTCGCGCAGGCGCGCCACGTCTACTCCTCGGCAAATAGCCGGCAAAGGATCCAACCATTGCCGCACCCGCAGCAGCATTTTTATCGCCCCGCGGTAATTGTTCCGCTGTACCTGATACAAAGCAATGCCTACCTGCAAAATGCCGCGATATAAATCACGCCCTGGCCCCTTATCCGCCATCCAGGCCTCCTCTAGATCATCGTGGCACTTATAATATTCCCCGGCGTTAAACATCGCCACACCCTGGCGGGCCAGGGGCGCCAAAGGTTCCGCACAGGCGGCTGCCAGCCCGGCGCGATCGGGAACCCGCGCATATTTTTGGAACAGGTGGGCCATGTCGCTGGTGAACCGAGACCGCGCCAACACCACGTCTGCCCCAACCCGGCGGGCCTCCGCCATCACCGCCACATCTTCGTGGGGGCCAAAGCCCATAATGGGAATCCGGCGCGTTGCCGGAGAGGATTTTAGAATGGGAATCCACTTGGCCCAGGGAATGGCCTGGCTGTTCAAGTCAAACAGAAGCAGCGCCGGTTGCCAGTCGGTAATTTTTTCAAACAACTTCCCTTCACGGCCGTGCAGCATTTCCCCGGGACTTTCCTTTGGGGTATCGGCATCCACAGCCCCCATGGCCGCCGCATCTTCGATCCAGTGTAGGCGAAACCCCTGCTTCTCTGCAACAGTCCCAATTCGGGTGCTAAACATGAGGTCCGAGACAAAGCCAATGATTAGGGGCAGTTCATAATGGGTAGGTTCTTTTGACATAGAGAAATTTTACTAGCTAACCTACAGTTTTGAAAAAAGCGATTGGTCGTCCACCATTCTTTAA
>CAZDEO010000078.1:0-22382 GCA_964504445.1 uncultured Anaerolinea sp.
TCCAAACTACTGATCCCCCTGGCTTATGGGTCGCTGCTCGGTGGGGCCAGCACGCTCATTGGCACGCCGCCAAACATTATTGTGAGCGACTTACTCCGTGAAAATGGGCTTCAGCCCTTTTCCTTTTTTAGCTATACACCCATCGGTCTAATTCTCATTGTGCTGGGCTTGGGGTATGTAGCCTTTTTGGGGCGGCGGCTGTTGCCCGACCGGCGGGTGGAAGTGGATACGCAACCCTATAAAACACCAGAAGAGCTGGTGGACCTATACCGTTTGCCGGATAACTTGTACCGTTTGCGAATACGCCGTGCTTCCCCATTAATTGGCGAAACGCTGGTTTCGGCCCAGTTAGGGCAGCGGTATGGGGTGACTGTGCTAGATATTTTACGCCGCGAGGAGCCGCGTCCGGTGCTGCAACTGGTGTGGGGCCGGCAGCGGGAAACGGAACGGCCGTCTCCCACCTACATCTCCATCACCCCCCAGCCGGAAACAAAGCTAGAACTCGACGACGTGCTGTTGGTGCAGGGCGAAGCCGACACCATTACCCAGATGGCTGCCCGATGGAACCTGGGCGTGCGCCCGGCGCGGGAAGACGAAGATGCTCAAGGGCTGCTCAATGAAGAAGTCGGCGTAGCCGAGGTGCTTATCCCTCCCCGCTCCAGTATGGTGGGCAAAACTCTGGTAGAAGCCCGTTTTGGTTCTGTTTACAAGCTCACGGTGCTGGGCCTCACTGGGCCGGGAACCAAAGGCAAGCTCGACATCAAAAACACCCCGCTGCGCTTTGGTGACATCCTGCTGGTGCAAGGACCCTGGAAGCAAATTGCTGAACTGAAGCGACAGCGGCAAGATTTTGTTGTTATGGGCCAGCCCGAGGCCATGATGGGCGCCCCCAACCGCCCCAAAGCAGCTATTGCGCTGGCGATCCTGTTAGGGATGGTGGTCATTTTGGTGGTGGATTTACTGCCTATTGCCACCGCCAGCCTGTTGGCGGCCCTGCTGATGGTGCTTACTGGCTGCCTGACTATGGATGACGCCTATCGCGCCATTGACTGGAAGAGCATTGTGCTGGTTGCCGGTATGCTGCCCATGAGCACGGCGCTGGAAAAAGTGGGGTTGGTAGACGTAGCCGCCCGGGGGTTGGTAGACACCCTGGGCCAGATTGACGCGCTGGCTGTGCTGGCGGGCCTTTTCTTGTTGACTTCTTTGTTTACCCAGGTGTTGTCGAACACGGCGACTACGGTGGTGGTGGCGCCGGTGGCGTTGGCGGCAGCTAATAATTTGGGTGTTACCCCCCACGCTTTTTTGATGGCTGTTGCTCTGGCGGCGTCCATGGCTTTTGCGACGCCCGTGGCTTCGCCGGTAAACACGCTGGTGATGGGCGCTGGTGATTACCGGTTTGGGGACTACATTAAAGTGGGCGTGCCGTTGATTTTAATTGCCCTAGTGACGGCCGTGCTCTTGCTGCCGGTGCTCTTTCCCTTTTAGCAGACTCCTATGTCCATGATGGATGAGATGGGGCAGCATTTTCGCCGGCACCGTCTGGCCTGGAGTGGGGCAACGGCCGTGCTGCTGGCCCTGCTTCTCTATGGGCCTACTCTGCGTTTGCCCATCATCTACGATTCCATTCTGCACATTCGCATTGGCAAAGGGCTGGACTTTGCCAGCGTGTGGCTGCCGACCCCTGCCTTTGGTTTTTACCGCCCTCTCACCTTTTTCCCCATTTTGCTGATAAAGGCTGTCTTTGGCTACTATCCGGCCTGGCTTTTTCACGGCCTAAACGTGGCGCAGCACGCTCTGAACGTGGGGCTGCTGGTCTGGCTGGCATGGCGGCTGTGGGGTAACGGGCGGCAGGCGCTGTTGGCGGGCCTGATTTTTGCCGCGTACCCTTTTTCTTACCAGGCGGTGGCGGTGTATGGGCACAATGTGCATCCTACCATTGCCAATTTGATGTTGCTGGCCTTGCACGCCTACCTGAGCGGGCTGCGGACGGGGCAAAGGCGGTGGTGGTGGGGAACGGCCGTTTTCACGACGCTGGCCCTACTCACCCACGAATCGGCCATTTTGCTGGGCCTTTTGGCTTTTTTGTTGCACTGGAACGAAGCTGGCCGGCTGCCGGGCGTGAACTTGAGGCCGCCGCGCCTGGACTGGCGTATGCCCTGGCTGTGGCTGCTGTTGCTGGGTATCGCTTACCTGGCGCTGTACCAATTTTTACCCATTGAGCGTGCCCCGCAAACTGGCGGGGGGGAGTTAGACCTGTTCCTCAGCAGTCTGTATCTGGCTCAAGGGTTGGTGTTCCCTGTGGCCTGGTTTGCCGGATTTGGGGTGGGCGACGGCCGTTGCTATATTTGGGGGGGGCTGCTTCTTGTAGCTGGCCCGATCCTCTGGCTTTTGCGCCAACCTGCCAACCGCCCTGGGCTGGCGTTGGCGTTGGGGTGGTGGGGGCTGGCCGCGGCGCTGGTGGGCCTGGCATTGCCCACTGGGTACCTGTTGCATGGCCCGCGGCTGCTCTATCTATCCGCGGTAGGGGCGGCGCTGTTATGGGCGCTGATGCTCGACCGGTTATGGACGGTGCGGGGTGTGGGGGTGTTGGCAACGGCCGTGGCGGCCTTCATCCTCCTCACTAGCGCTCAATTTGTGCTGGCCCGTTTGCAAGATTATGCGCGCCTAACCGCGCCCGTCACCCAAATTGCCGCCGAAATGGCTGGTAAACCGGCAACAGACGGCATCTTAATCGTGAACCTGCCTCAATGGTTAGACCAACCCGGTTCAACCTATGCTGTGGGTCCAGAATTTGTGGCTATGCTGGGCGATTATCTCTTTGTGGAAGAGTTGCTGGGCGAAAATTTGCGCGTGAATCACCCGGTGCAGGCCGTGGTGTTGCCCGGGTTGCGCCAGGAAGTGGCCTACAGCTATGGCCTGCACCGGCAGACGCCCCTGGAAGCGGTGCAGTGGCAGCCGCGGCAAGGGGCGCAGCACGTTTTTGTGGTAGATTATCTGGCTGAAGGCCCTCAGGCGCGGTACACGGGGGCCATTTTGGCGGAAACGGCCGTGTCCAACCCCGTCGCCACCCTCGGCCCTTACCAACTGTTCCAGGTAGAGTGCCCGCCTGCTGCGGTTACCTTGACCTGGCAGGTGCAAGGCCTGGTCGCCGCCACCATGTCGCTTTTTGTGCAGGGGTTAGATGCGGATGGGCAACTCATTACCCAGGCTGACGGCCCGCCCCTGCGCATTCCGCCTGATTTGTTACCCGCCGGCCCGCTGGTTTTGCAGGATGTCCGTCGCCTGCCTGTGGATGGGGACACGGCCGTTTCCTTGCTGGTCGGCGCTTATGATTACCTCACCGGAGAACGCCTGCCTGCCCGAGATGCCACCGGGCAGGCTCTACCCGATAACGCATTGCGCCTTTCATTCCCTGCCTGTGCCTTCCCCTGATTCTCATAAATTGACCCGTATTTGTCATTTTGCGCAATACCTATTAGAATATATGTTCTGATTCTGTTCACCATTTGCCCCTGACACGGAGGCTCTAATGACCCGACTGGCAAACCGCACCGCCCGCTTGCGTGAAATCGAAGATTTACTGTTGATGAACCCTGAAGGCCTGAGCGTTCAAGAAATCGTTGCCCGCCTGGACGTCAACCGGCGTACCATTTACCGTGACCTGGGATTTTTGGAAGAGCAGGGGGTGCCGTTGTGGCAGGCCAACGGCCGTTACGGCATTAATCGTGCCCGTTACTTGGCCAACGTGCGCCTTAGCTTCCACGAAGCCCTGACTCTGGTGATGGCCGGGCTGCTTCTTTCTCGCACCGTAGATGAACGCAATCCCCACGTTATTGGCGCCCTACAAAAATTAGCCAGCATTCTGCCCCCCTCCCTCATAGACCATTTAGACCGCGCCATCACCCGTGTACGTACTCGCCAGGGCAACCAGCACCAGGCGGCCGTATTGGAAACCATTGCAGAAGGGTGGGGGACTGGGCACAAGGTGAAAGTGGGGTATCGCTCGCCGCGCAGCGGTTTGCTGCGCCAGCGGGTCATTGACCCGTATGCCATTGAGCCAACACCGTCTGGCTTTTACATTATTTGCCACGACGAATGGGCCGGTGACTTGCGTACTTTTAAGCTAGACCGCCTGGAGAGCGCTGCTTTGCTCAAGCAGCGCTATACCATCCCGGAAAGCTTTGTCCTGGAAGCGCATCTGGCGACTGGCTGGCGCATCATGGCCGGAGACGAGCAAAATGAGGTGGTGCTGCGCTTTGCCCCAGAAATGAGGTCGCGAGTCTATGAACGCCAATGGCATCCCTCGCAAACCTTGGAAGAAACTGGCGAGGGTGGCTGTTTGCTGCGCGTGCAGGTGGCGCGCCCGGAGGAGATGCAGCCATGGATTCGCAGTTGGGGGTCCGCCGTAGAAGTGCTAGAACCCGCCTGGCTACGCGCCCAAATTGCCGCCGACTTGCGCCGCGCCGCCGCCCATTATTAACCTTTGTCATTTTGGCAGGGATGGTTGATAATGACGCCATGAGTGAATGGTCTTTTCGCGATGAATTGCAGCTTTCCCCACTCAATATGGCCAGGGCGGCGCTGTACCTGGCGCGCGGATTGGCATACCCGCATTTGGATGTAGGGGCGTACATGGCACAGCTAGATGGCTTGGCAACGGCCGTGCAGCCTTACACCGATCCCACCGCCCCCACTCACATCCAGGCTGACGCCATTGCCACGTACCTCTTCCATACCTACGGCCTCCACGGCAACCAAAACGACTATTTCGACCCCCGCAACAGCTTCCTGAATCAGGTGCTAGATCGCCGTTTAGGTATCCCTCTGACGTTGGCAATTATTTTTGTACACGTTGCTCGCCGCGCGGGTTTAGACGCTCATGGTGTGAGTTTGCCAGGGCATTTCATTGCTTTGGTCCACGACGATAAGGGTGATTTGTTCTACGATCCCTTTCATGGCGGGCAGCGCATTGGCGAAGAAGATTGCCGAGAATTGGTGCGCCGCACCAGCGGGTACAGCGGACCCTTCCGGCACGCCTGGTTAACCCCCGCCTTGCCCCAGGTCATCTTACTGCGCCTGCTCAGTAATCTGCGCATGATTTATGTGCAGCGCGAAGCATGGCCTGAAGCCCTGGGGGTGATGGAGCATGTGCAGATGATGCAGCCCGATGACCCTCAGCATTTGCGCGATTTGGGCTTGCTCCATTTTCAGACGGGTGCAATGCTGCAAGCGGCCCACTATTTGGAAGCTTACGTGCAGCAGCAGCCTGATGACCCAGAGGTAAAAGAAATCCAGAAGAATGTGTGGCCCGCATTTGAGCGTTGGGCACGGGCAAATTAGAGAAGAGGGGTTGTATGTTGTTGAAAGTGGCCTTAGGACAAATGAACGTGCAGTTGGGGGAGCCTGAGGCGAATTTACAGGTTGCCCGCCTCTTTGCCGCCGAGGCTGGTGAATTGGGCGCAGAGTTGCTGCTGCTGCCGGAGTTGTGGTCTACGGGTTATGATTTGGAGCGGGCGGAGGAATATGCCACGCCCGTAGAGGGCGGCGTGTTTGCGGAAACGGCCGTGTTGGCTGCCCAGCACCATCTGGCCATTGTTGGTTCTTGCCTGTCTGATTTGGGTGGCGGGAAGGTGGGGAACACGGCCGTGTTCTACGATGCCACCGGCCAAGTGCAGGCCACCTACAGCAAAACCCATCTATTCCGCCTGATGGACGAAGAGCAGTACCTGACCGCCGGTGACAGCCTGACTCTGGTTGAGACTGCCTGGGGCCAGATGGGCCTGGCTATTTGCTACGATTTGCGCTTTCCGGAGATCTTTCGCCGCTATGCGCTGCAGGGCGCGCGGGTTGTCTTGCTGCCCGCCGAGTGGCCTCATCCCCGTTTGGCCCACTGGCGCACGTTACTGCGCGCCCGGGCCATCGAAAACCAGATGTTTGTGGTGGCTTGTAACCGGGTGGGCACGTCCAAAAAACAAACATTTTTCGGCCATTCTTGCGTCATGGACCCGTGGGGAGAGACGGTATTGGAGATGGGTGAGGAGGAGGGGTTGGCAACGGCCGTGCTCGACCTCAGCCTGGTAGACAGCGTCCGCGCCCAAATCCCCATTTTTGCTGACCGCCGCCCAGATTTGTACAGCGCGGCTTAGCGAGAGATTTCACGCGCCCAATTTCTAACCTCTCGAAAGGACACCCATGAGCGAACCTTCCATTCCTGGCTTCCGCCGCGTGCCCCGCACCGGCGTCATCTACGTCATGCACCGCGCCGAACAGCGCGGCTTCCGCTACAACAACCCCAACTGGGCCAACTTAGGCCAGGGCGCACCCGAAACCGGCCCCCTACCCGACTCGCCGCCGCGCATTGAGCAAATTAGCATCAACCCGAACCACCACGAGTATGGCCCCATCACCGGGCAGGTAACCCTACGTCAAAAGGTTGCCGACCTCTACAACTACCTGTACCGTCAGGGCAAGCCATCCCAGTACACCTACGAAAATGTGAGCATTTCCGGTGGCGGGCGCGTAGCCCTCACTCGGCTGGCGGCCGCTCTGGGTAACATCAACATGGGCCACTTTTTGCCTGACTACACCGCCTACGAAGAACTGCTCAGCGTGTTCAAGGCCTTCATCCCCATCCCCATTTTGCTGGATTCTGACCAGCAGTACCGCGCCGACCTGGACAAGCTGAAGCGAGAAATTATGGGGCGCGGCTTACAGGCGTTACTGGCCAGTAACCCGTGTAACCCCACCGGGCAGGTAACAGAAGGTCACGATCTGCGAGATTGGGTACAAATGGCGCGGGAGTATCGCTGTTCCCTCATTTTAGACGAGTTTTACT
The DNA here is from genome assembly GCA_964504445.1 of uncultured Anaerolinea sp. GTDB lineage: Bacteria > Chloroflexota > Anaerolineae > Promineifilales > Promineifilaceae > JACSRF01. The sequence goes on from CAZDEO010000078.1 coordinate 6,836, forward strand.
CCCATTATGTGTATACCGGCGCGGCGGATGACCCGCCCCGGCTGGTGTCGGCGGCGGCCTTTGTGGAGGACGTGAACGGGGATCCGGTGATTGTGGTGGATGGGCTGACGAAGAATTGGCGCTATCCTGGCTGGCGCATTAGCTGGACGCTGGGGCCGAAAGAGGTGATCGACACCATTGCCAGTGCCGGTTCTTTTTTGGACGGCGGGGCCAACAATCCGTTTCAGGGCCACGTGCTGGAGCTGCTAGATCCGGCAATGGTGATGCAGGAAACGGCCGCAACCCAAACCGAGTTCCGCAAAAAACGGGATTACATGCTGGGGCGCCTGCGCCACATGGGCATTCAGGTGGAGGCGGAACCTCAGGGCACTTTTTACTGTTGGGCCAACCTGGCGGAGCTGCCGCCGCCCATTAACGAAGGGATGGCTTTCTTTCACGCTGGCCTGGAGGAACAGGTGATCACTGTGCCGGGTCTTTTCTTTGACGTGAATCCGGAAAAGCGCCGCTCTTTTGCCCGCTACCGCAACTACTGCCGCATCAGCTTTGGCCCGGAAATGGAGAAGCTTGTGCAGGGGCTGGACGCTCTGGAGCGGGTAATCAAGAAATATCAGTAACCGGTAAACAGGAAGCCGTTATCAGTTCCAGGGCAGATTGCTGCGGGTTTGCCAATACAGCTCTGGCGGCTCCGCCAGCCTGCTCAGGCGTCGGGCCAGGTCATCGCTCCAGGAGATTTGCAGCGCTTGCACGTTGGCTTGCAGATGTTCTATGGTGGCCGCGCCGCTAAGAACGACGCCCAACCAGGGTTGGGCCAACACCGCCGCCAGCGCCAGCGCATCTACCGTAACGCCCAGCTCTGCCGCCACCTGGCGCAAGGGGGCAATGTCGGCGGTATTGTTACGGGGGGTAAGACGGCCGTTAGCCACCGCCTCCTTTACAATTACCCCCAGCCCCTCGGCGTGGGCTTCCGCTAGCATGGGGCCGGTGGAAGGCTCTAGCAGGTTCCAGGTGGCCTGCACCGCGTCAAAAAGGGGCGGGCCATCCAGCAGGCGCACGCCCAGCGCCCGGCGCAGCGTCTCCCCCTGAGCTGGCCCGCTGAGCGAGAGGCCAATTTTTAGCCCAACTTCCACTTTTAGCCGTGCCAGCTCGGCAATGACCGCCTTGTTTTCCAGCACGCCGCTGTCCAGCGTGGCGGAGTGAATCTGGTACAGCTTCAGGTGGCGGCCCAGCAGGGCCATACTCTCCTGAGTTTGGCGCTGCAACACGGGCAGGGAGTGTTCTTTGACTTCGTGCTTGTCGGCTTCTACCTGCCAGTTGGCGGTGTAGGTGTAGCCCCATTTGGAGCCAACGGTGACGTCTTGGGGGGCAATGTTGCGCGTAGCCAGCCAGGTGCTTAGGAATTGTTCCGCACGGCCGTAGCTGCGCGCCGCGTCAAAGTAGCGAATGCCAGCTGCCCAGGCTGCATCTAGCACGGCGTGGGTCTGCTGTTCCATTGCCGCGATGTTATACTCTTCGTTCAGGTCTTGGGCGTGGCCCAAATTGATGTAGCCAGGGCGGCCCAAGGCCGCCAGCCCCAGCCCAAGGGGGGTGACGGTTAATCCGGTTTTACCAAGTTCGTGGGTGTTCATGGTGTTTTCCTTGTTTGGTGATTAGATGGTTTGCTGGTTGGTTGGTTGAATGTCAGCTAATCATCCAACTCCCCAACCGACCAACCCATTTTACATCTAACTGCCAATCTGGTCAGCCGTGATACAATTAGGCGCTTATCTAATAGTTAGAGCCAGAGCGAGAGATAGAGTTAGGGTCATTTTTTCGTCTCCCTCTCGCTCTCGCTATTGCTTCGGAGAGGTATATTATGAGTCAATCATCGAACCGTCACCCGCTGCTGCGCCTGATAGCGTATGCACGGCAGCATCGCCGGGCCATAAACCTGGCGACGCTGTTTTCTATTTTGAATAAGGTTTTTGACCTGGCGCCACCGGCGTTGATTGGCACGGCCGTTGACGTGGTCGTGCAGCGCGAAGATTCCTTCATTGCCAGCCTGGGCTTTACCGAGGTCAACACCCAGTTGTGGATTTTGGCCGTCGCCACCGTCATCATTTGGGCGCTGGAGTCGTTGTTCCAGTACCTTTACGAGGTGTATTGGCGCAATTTAGCCCAGGTGTTGCAGCACGATTTGCGCCTGGACACCTACGACCACGTACAAAACCTGGAGCTGGCCTACTTTGAGGATCGCTCTACCGGCGGATTGATGGCGATTCTCAACGACGACATCAACCAGCTAGAGCGGTTTTTGGACATTGGCGCCAACGAAGTCATCCAGGTGGTAACGACGGTGCTGGTGATTGGCGCCATTTTTGTGGGATTGGCCCCGACGGTGGCGTGGATGGCTTTGTTGCCCATGCCGATTATTTTTTGGGGGTCGGTGCGCTTTCAGAAGAAGTTGGCCCCGCGCTATGCGGCCGTGCGCGAGCAGGTGAGTGTGTTGAATGGGCAGTTGTCTAATAACCTTAGCGGTATTGCTACTATTAAGAGCTTTACCGCCGAAGACCACGAGACAGAGCGGGTGCGGGTTGCCAGTGAGGAGTACCAGCAGCGCAACCGTGCCGCCATTCGCCTTAGCTCTGCCTTTGTGCCCCTCATTCGCATGATTATTGTCATTGGCTTTACCACCATTTTGGTTTTTGGCGGGCAGTTGGCGCTGCAAGGCACGCTGAACGTGGGCGCTTACAGCGTGCTGGTGTTTATGACGCAGCGGCTGCTTTGGCCGCTGACGCGCCTGGGCAATACGCTAGACATGTACCAGCGGGCGATGGCCTCGACGGCGCGCATTTTAGATTTGCTGGATACACAGCCGCAAATTTTGGATGGCGAGCGGCCGTTGCCGGTTGCGCAGGTGCAGGGTGAGGTGTGCTTTGAGAATATTGGCTTTGAGTACGCTTATAGCAATGGTGGGCCTTCCGAAAACGGCCGTTCAGAAAACGGCCGTTCCATCCCCCGCGTTATTCGTGATCTAACCATTCGCGTGCCCGCCGGGGATACGGTTGCTGTGGTAGGAGCGACGGGTTCCGGCAAAACCACCCTGGTGAAGCTGCTGCTGCGCTTTTACGACGTACAGCAGGGGCGCATTGCCCTAGACGGTATAGACATTCGTGACCTAAAGCTGGCCGATCTGCGCCGCGCCATTGGCTTTGTCAGCCAGGACGTGTTTCTCTTTCATGGCACGGTGCGCGAAAATATTGCCTATGGCACCTTTGATGCCCCCCTGGAGGAGATTGTGGCTGCGGCGAAGGTGGCCGAAGCGCACGACTTCATCATGGTTTTGCCCGACGGCTACGACACCATTGTGGGCGAGCGCGGGCAGAAGCTCTCTGGCGGGCAGCGGCAGCGGCTTTCTATTGCCCGCGCCGTGCTGAAGGACCCGCCGGTGCTGATTTTGGATGAGGCGACTTCGGCGGTGGATAACGAGACGGAGGCGGCTATTCAGCGTTCTATGGAGCGCATCATTGTGGGGCGCACGACTATTGTCATTGCCCATCGTCTCTCTACGGTGCGCCACGCTGACCGTATTTTTGTGCTGGAAAACGGCCGTTTACGGGAACACGGCCGTCATGAAGAGCTGCTAGACATGGATGGCGTCTACGCCAGCTTGTGGCGTGTGCAGACGGGTGAGGCTGTAAGTGGTAATCCGTAATCCGTGAACCGTAATCCGAAATCCGTAATCCGTAATCCGTGAACGTAATTTGTTTTTGGCGACTGAATCACGTATCACGCTGGGCTTATGCAACTTTCATCAACGCTAAACCGCGACCGTTACCTGGGGCTGATGCTGGCGGTGCTGGCTTCGGCTTGCTGGGGCACGTCGGGGCTGCTGATTAATCGCATCATGTCCGCCCAGGCTGTTTCCACCTGGACGCTGGCTTTTTGGCGGGAGTTGCTGACCTTTTTGTCGTTGGTGGGGGGGCTGGCGCTGCTGCGGCCTGCATTGCTGCGCGTAGCCCGGCGCGATTTGCCCTGGCTGGCGGGCATGGGGCTGAGCATGGGTGGGCTGCACGTTACCTGGAATGTTTCCATTATGACCAATGGCGTACCGGCAGCTACGGTAATGCAGTATAACGCGCCTATTTTGGTGGCGGTGGTAGGCTGGCTGCTGTGGCGTGAACCGTTTACGCGGCGCAAGGTGGGGGCGATGGTATTGGCTATCACGGGTACGGCGCTGATTGCGCGGATTGGGGTAGTGGGTGCAGCGGGACTGACGCTGCCGGGGCTTCTGGTGGGCGTGGGCACGGCCGTTTCCTACGGCAGCTTTACCCTCTTTGGCAAGAAATTGGCCGACAGCTACAGTCAGTGGACGATTATCCTTTATGTGTTTGCGTTTTCTACCCTGGCGCTGTTGCCCATGCAGTTTGGGCAAGTTTTACCCTGGCCTGTAGCGACCACCACCCTGTTGGCCTTTGCTGCTTTGGTTTGGCTGACCACCATTGGCGGCTATGGTTTGTACACCAGCAGCCTGCGCCTGCTGCCCGCCAGCGAAGCTGTCATTGTCTCCGTGACAGAGGTGCTGTTTGCGGCGCTGCTGGCTTTTTTGTTGTTGGGGCAGCTTATGGATGGCTGGCAAATGCTGGGCGCGCTGCTGGTGGTGGGCAGTGTGCTGCTGCTCTCTTGGCCGCGTCGGCGGCACCGCCATCATCACTAGCCGCCTTCACCGAATTTGCATTTTTCTGCGCAAAAGAGCGAAGTGACAAAGGGAGCGAAGAAAAAGAACCCGGCGCCTTTTGCCCCCTTCCTTACTTAGCCTTCTAACTTTTGTGCCCTTTGGTGGAGGCATGTTATTGATGACGAGTTTGCGGGTTTGTGTGGGGGCGGGTAGCATATTCGCAAACTCGTTTAGAAAGGGGACGTGACATGCGCAAGGGGTTGTTTTGGCTGCTGTTGGTTGGCGTGTTGGCTGGTTCTCGCGGACTGGCATGGGGGCAAACGGCCGTTTCTGGCCTGCTCCTCACCGAAATTTACTACGATACGCCCGGCGAAGACGCGGCTGAAGAGTGGGTGGAGATAGCCAATTTGGGCAGTACGGCCGTTGACCTGAGCGGCGTGAAGCTGAGCGATGCGGCATCTTTGGGCGGGCGCGAAGGGACGGTGCGTTTCCCTGTAGGCGCAGAAGCGGCCCCGGGGCAGGTGATGGTGGTGGCGCAAACGGCCGTTGGCTTCCGCGCCCTGTTTGGGCAAAACCCTGACTACGAGATTACGGATAGCGACCCCAACGTGCCTGACATGCGCCGCTACCTCATCTGGTCTACCGGCGACTTTGCTTTGTCCAACAGTGGGGATGAGGTATTGTTGCTAGATGCCCAAGACCAGCGTATTGATAGGGTGGGGTATGGGGAGAGTACGGCCGTTTTCACCCCATCTGTGGCGGGGGTGCTGCGCGGTCAAAGCATAGCCCGCGTGCCCGCCAACTGTGACACCGACACTGCCGCTGACTGGCAGCCCCAACCGGTGCCCAATCCGGGCGTCATCACTTTTGAGGGTGAATGCACTGCCCCAGTTAATCCAGCCGAAGCTGAACCACTGCCGCCCATTGGTCTTATCCAGGGGGCTGGTGACGTATCGCCATGGCTTGACCAGGAGGTGAGCTTTCGGGGAATAGTCACCGGCTTTTACGAGGATCGCAATACCGCTGGCGTGACTTATTACACCCTCTTTGTGCAGGATTTGCCCGGTTATGAGGATGGCGACCCGGCCACGTCTGACGGCATGGCTATCTTTTTGGGACGGCAACGGCCGTCCTTTACCCTGGGCGACCAGGTGCGGGTAACGGGGCAGGTGACCGAGTTCTTTGGCTTTACTGAACTAGACGATAGCGGACTGCAAATTGTGCGGGAAGCCACCGATGTGCCCCTGCCCGACCCCATTTTTATTGACCCCCCGGCGGAGGCGGAGGCGCTGACGGCTTATTTTGAACCGTTGGAGAGCATGCGCGTGGCGGTGGCTGGGGAGGCGCGGGTGGTGGGGCCAACTTTCAGCGGCTGTGGGTTCGCCATCGTTACCGAGAGCGTGACGGCTCCGCGGATTTTTCGCCGCCAACTGGCCGACCCCATTGGCGAAGTGCTGCCTATTTTGCACACCAGCGACGTGGACTGCACGGGCTTCCCGGTGGTGCAGGTGGGGGACAAGGTGCGCGGGTTGGTGGGGCCGCTGATTTATAATTTTGACCAGTACAAGTTGGTACAGCAGGATGGGGCGGCTTTGGTGGTTACGGCCGTTGCTCATCCAACTTTGCCCACACCGCCAGTTCTTGCTCCCGACGAATTCAGCATAGCCAGCTTCAATTTGGAAAACTACTTTGATACTGTGGACGACACGGGGGACGACGCCGAACCCAAGCCCACGGCCGTAGAATTGGAGGTGAAGCAGGTCAAGCTGGCCAGTGCCCTGGTGCAGGTGCTAGGCTGCCCCACGGTGGCGGGCGTGCAAGAAGTGGAGAACGCTGGTTTGCTGGAGGTGTTGGCAGCACGGGTACGTCCGGAGTGCGGCTTTGTTTATACTGTTGTACACCGTGAGAGTGCAGACGGGCGCGGAATTGACGTGGCGTTTTTGGTGGATTCGGCGCGGGTGCAGGTGCAGGTGGTGCAGTTGCGGCAAGGGTGTACGGCCGTAGCCACCGGTGTTGCTGACCCCACTGCCAACTGCCGTGCCGGGCAGTTTCCCCTTTTTGCCCGCCCGCCGTTGGAGATGGTGGCCCTGGTGGATGGGCAGCCTTTTACCTTTTTGGTCAACCATTTCAAATCTAAGCGGGAGGGGGAGGCGGAAACGGCCGTCTGGCGCATGGCTCAGGCGGAGTTTGTGAATGGGTTGGTAGCTGACATGTTGGCCCAGAATTCCCAGGCGGCCATCATTGTGTTGGGTGACCTCAATGATTATGAAATGTCGCCACCCATGTTGGCCTTGACTGGCGAAGGTGGCACGTTGACCAACGTGCTGCGGCAAGTGCCAGAGGCAGAGCGATATAGCTTCGTGTATGGTGGTGTTTCGCAGATGATTGATGGGGTGTTGGTGTCGCCGGTTGTGTTGCCCCTGGTAGTTAGCGTGCACATCATGCACACCAACGCTGACTTTCCTGATGCGTGGGGGGCGGACGTCAGCCCGGAACGGTTGCCCTTCAAGACGACGGACCATGATTTGCCGCTGGTGGTGCTGAAGTTGCCGGAAGGACAGGCGAGTACGGCCGTTTCCACCCCAACCTGGCCGCCCCTTGCTACGGAAACTGTGCCGCCAACGCTTGAACCGGAGGCGCCGTCAACCGGTCAGGGAATCGCCTGGAGTGCCGTGCTGGGTGGCGCAGCAGGTCTTTTGCTGCTGCTGGCGGGCTTATTCTTTTCTCGCCGCAAATCATAAATTCACGCCCCTTCTATGGCAAAAACGGCCGTTGCCAGCAATGATCAGGCATGGCAACATGTAAGGTGCTGAATTGCTGAAATTAGGTAGAATCGGCAATGGTAGAAAAGCCCATGACTAAGCAGGTTCTCATTTTAGACGCGGATGAAGCGTTTGCCCGCCAGTTGGTGGCAGAATTAGCTCAGGTCGACACATATTCAACGATTATTGCCCCAAATTTGGATGCGGCGCGGCGTGTTTTGAACCGCAAATATCAGGACATTGCTTTTTTGTCGGTGACCATGACCGACGAGGAAGCGATTACGGTTTTGCGCACGCTGCAACCCGACTTGCGTTTGATCCTCACTGTGCCGACCTCTCAATATCGCATTCTAGATGCAGTAGCTAACCGTATGCAGGGTATTTTGATTAAACCATTGCTACAAATGGATTTGCGCCCGGTAATGCAGGCCGCCTTGCGGCAACCTGTCTGGGTTAAGGGAGCGGCAGGTAAAAATGGCATGCCGGTAAAGCACAAAGAACTGGATACGGCCGTATTGGTTTCCATTTTGCAGCGGGCTAACTTGGGGCACCTGGTGCAGGGGGTTGTGTTTAGTCAGGGTAGAACACCCCTGGCCCATTGGGGAGATATGACGGAGAAAGTGGTGGCGGGTGTGGCCCAACAAGCTGGCGGCAATACTGGCCAAGACCGCGGGCCGGTACAGATTCAGTTTGCGCCTTTGCCTTCCCGCGCCGATGACGTTCTTCTCTACACGCGAGTTGTCACTGAAGATTATCTGCTTACCCTGCTGGCTGTACCCGAAACACCTTTGCGCGAACTGCGCTTGCGGGCAGAAAAGTTGTCGGGTTCACTCCTTGAAGCGTTATTAGGTCGCGTGCATGTTGATGAAGAAAATATGGTAATAGACACGGGTTTGTTGGGCAAGCGCCGTTCCTTTGCCATTGTCTGGCGGCCGTTACGGCCGTTGCCCCCTTCTTTGATTATTCCCATGCGCCGTGTGTTTGAACGCCTGGCTGCAGCCAACGCCTGCGTGCTGGCCCATAATGATGTTAAATCCGACCTGGTGCATTTGGTGGTGCTTTGCCCGCCAGGTAAAGATAGCTTATGGGCCTCTTACCTGTTCAAAAATGGGTCGGAGAATATCATTCAGCAGGAGTATGGTGTGCATACCAGCCTGTGGGAAACAGGCTACTATGCTACGGAAACCACCGAGCCACTTTCTGCAGCCGAACTCAACCTATTCTTGGAATCAGATAAATCTGCAACGCTTTAATCGACGGGTTGTTGGGCATTGGTCGTAATCTTTGAGCTATCCAGGTTCCTGCTCGTTGCTTCTTGATACCTGTTATAATATCCCCATGAGTACACAAAAACTTATTCTCATTGACGGCCACGCCCTGGCTTACCGCATGTTTTATGCCCTGCCCCTGGAATCCTTTACTACAAAAACTGGGGAACCCACCAACGCCACTTTCGGCTTCACGCGCACGCTGCTAGACTTGATTTTGGGGCCGAATCCCCCGGCTTACCTGGCTGTGAGCTTTGACGTGGGGGCGACTTTCCGCGACGAAATTTTTGCTGAATATAAGGGCACCCGCGAAAAAATGCCCGACGAACTGAGCCGCCAAATTGAGCGCATCAAAGAAGTGGTTGAGGCGCTGAATATTCCCATCTTGACGCTGGAAGGATATGAGGCGGATGATGTGTTGGGCACGGTGGCGCACCAGGCAAAGCCGCTGCACGTTCCAGTTCACATCATTACCGGAGACCGGGATTTGCTGCAGTTGGTGGACGAAAATACGCGGGTGGAGTTGCCCACACGCAGCAGTCAGCCAGCCGAGGTGTATGACGAAACGGCCGTCTTTGACAAATTGGGCGTGCGGCCTGACCAGGTCGTAGATTACAAGGCCCTGGTGGGCGACGCCAGCGATAACATTCCGGGTGTGCGCGGCGTGGGGCAGAAAACGGCCGTAAAACTCCTGGCTGAATATGGCACTCTGGACAATATCTATGCCAACCTGGACCAGATCAAAGGAGCTATGGGCAAAAAGCTGGCTGAGGGGCGGGAAAATGCCTATCTCAGCCAAAAACTGGCCCAAATTATCACCGATGCGCCCATTACCCTCGACCTGGAAGCCTGCGTTACCCACGATTTTGCCGTACGCGGCGTGTTAGACCTCTTCCAGGAGTTGGAGTTTCGTTCCTTGACCAGTATGTTGTTGGAGAACGTACAAACGGGGGAAACGGCCGTGACCATAGAGGCGCCTCCTCCACAAAAGCTCACCGAAACCCGTATCATCCGCACTCTCCCCCAACTCGAAACCCTGGTCAAAGAACTTAACCAGGCCGAAATGATCAGCTTCGACGTCGAAACCACCAGCCTGGACACCATGATAGCCGAAATTGTCGGCATCTGCCTCGCAGTCAAACCTCCGGTAGGCTACTACATTCCCCTCAACCACCTTGACAATGCGGCCCAAGCCACCAGCGGGCAACTCTCCCTGTTTGCCGGCGAGGCGCAGCGCGCTCCCGACCAGCTTCCCTGGGTGCAGGTTCGCGAGGCGCTGCGCGGCCCATTGACCAACCCCGCCATCCCCAAAGTTGCCCACAACGCCAAATACGATTTCACCGTTCTTGACCGCCACGGACTACGCGTGACACCTATTGATTTTGACACCATGATTGCCGAGTGGCTGACCGATCCCAGCAGCAAGCACAAAGGCCTGAAAGATCTCACATTCCACCGCCTGGGCACTGAAATGACTGAAATCAGCCAGCTTATTGGCAAAGGCAAGGCGCAGAAAAGCTTTGCCGAAGTGCCCATCGAAGAAGCTGCGCCTTATGGCGCTGCCGATGCAGACATGACTTTGCGCCTGGTGTCGCCGCTGCGCAACGAAATCCGCGAAATGGGGTTAGAGAAGGTGTTAGAACTTGAGATGCCTCTTATTCCCGTGCTGGCTGCCATGGAACAGGCGGGTGTGGGCATCGACCGGCAATTTTTCCGCCACATGTCACAAGACCTGGACGCCCGGCTAGTGGCTCTGGAACAAGAAATTCATGATATTGCCGGAGAACCTTTCAATATTAATTCCACCCAACAGTTGAGCGACATTCTGTTTAAAAAGTTGAAGTTACCCACAGAAGGACTGCGTAAAACCAGCAGCGGCTACTATTCGACCGCCGCTTCTGTGCTGGAAGCCCTGCAAGACGCCGACAAGTCTGGCATCATCAAGCGCATTTTGGAGCACCGAGAGCTGGGTAAGCTCAAGAGTACCTATGTAGACGCATTGCCAGAACTGGCGAATCCAGAAACTGGACGCCTGCACACCAGTTTCAACCAAACGGGGGCCATTACCGGACGGCTGGCAAGCAGTAATCCCAATTTGCAAAACATTCCGATTCGCAGCGAAGTGGGGCAGCAGATTCGCCGGGGGTTTGTGGCACGCCCTGGCTGGCTCTTTTTGGCGGCTGATTATTCGCAGGTAGAGTTGCGGATTTTGGCCCACGTCAGCCAGGATGAAGCGCTGCTAGATGCATTCCGGCAGAATCAGGACGTCCACCGCACAACCGCAGCAGCGGTGTACGGCATTGACCTGGGTGAGGTAACCTACAATCAGCGCCGGTTTGCCAAAGCGGTCAATTTTGGCCTGATTTATGGTATGGGTGCTTTCCGGTTGGCGCGCGATTCGGAGCTGACACTGGCAGAGGCGGAGAACTACATTAAAGAGTATTTCGGTCGTTTTCCTGGCATTCGCCATTATCTGGACGCGACGAAGGAAAAGGCGAAGAAGCAGGGTTACGTAGAAACTTTGTTGGGGCGGCGGCGGTACTTTCCCGTTTTTAGTAGGTCAATGAGTGGCAGCAACCGTCAGGCGTGGCTGCGGGCGGAGCGGGAGGCCATTAATCATCCCATTCAGGGCACGGCGGCAGACATCATAAAAATTGCCATGCTGCGCTTGCACAATGCACTGGAGGAGGGTGGTTACCGTGCCCAAATGTTGCTGCAAGTTCACGATGAGTTGTTGCTGGAAGTTCCGCAAGAGGAACTTGATAGGGTGAAGCCGCTGATGATTGAGATTATGACCAATGCCTTTAAGCTTGATGTCCCATTGAAAGTTGAAGCGAGTGTGGGACAAAATTGGCTGGAGTTGAAAGAATAAATAGGAATGCGGGCTAACCCCCGCATTCTTTTTTAAAAATGTATAAGGGCCGGGGCGAGCTGCGAAAATTTTGTAGGGAGAGGGTAGAAAATGGCAAATTTTGTTTTGGACCCGGTGATGGCGCGCATGGATCGTGTGGTGGATTTTGAACCTGGTGAGCAGGTACCGCGCCGCGGTAATCGCTTTTCACGGTCGTTAGCTATTGTGGTATTGGCTTTATTTGGTTGGCGCGTTAGCGGTGAAATTCCCAACATTCCTAAAATGCTTATGATTGGCGCGCCGCATACTTCCAATTGGGATATGGCGGTGGGCATGTTGGGCATGTTTGCTCTGGGTTTGCGCCTTTCATTTATGGGTAAGCATAGCCTGTTTCGCTGGCCTACAGGTGGCATCATGCGCTGGTTTGGCGGTGTGCCCGTGCGGAGGCACGCTCCTCAGGGGCTTGTGGGGCAGATGGTTGAAGCTTTTGCCCAGCGAGAACGGTTTGTGCTGGCTATTTTGCCGGAGGGGACACGCCGCCGGGTGGCGCAGTGGAGGCTGGGCTTTTATCACATTGCGGTGGGTGCAGATGTGCCTTTGGTGATAATAAAGTTTGATTACGGCCGTAAGGTGCTAGAATTTGGCCCAGTTTTTAACCCCACGGGCAACCTGGCAGAGGATTTACCTCAACTTCAGGCGCAATTTCGTGGGGTTCGCGGCAAACATCCGCAAAATTATGGCCTTTAATTTCACGTGAGTAGGAGATACACAAAAGAATGACCTTTCCGCAGATAGGGGATGCCGTGCCGAAACGCGGCGGCAAGTTGATGAGAGCGTTTACACGCGCCATATTTAAGGCGCTGGGGTGGCGGTACGAGGGAGAGTTCCCCAATGAACCGAAGGTAGTACTCATTGGCGCGCCGCACACCTCTAATTGGGACTTTTTTCTGGCCATGGCGATTATGTTTTCTTTGGGCATTCGCATGTCTTGGTTGGCGAAACATACGTTTGTGGGCGGGCCTTTGGGGCCTGTGCTGCGCTGGTTGGGGGGTATTCCCGTAGACCGACGCGCCTCTAATGGGCTGGTGGAGCAAATTGTGGCGGCGTACAACCAGCGGGACAGGCTGCTTTTAGCCATTTCGCCGGAGGGGACGCGCAGCAAAGTGCATCGCTGGAAAACGGGTTTTTATTACATTGCTTTGGGGGCGGGTGTGCCGATTTTGCCGGTTATTGCTGACTATGGGCGTAAGGTCGTGGGGCTGGGGGAACCGGTCTGGCCAACGGGTGATTTGGAAGCGGATATGGCGCGCATTAAGGCGAATTTTGAGGGGGTGGCGGGGAAAAACCCCACGCAGTATTAGGTGGTTTTTGAAGTGAGGTGCTGGGCGTGTTGGGGATGGATGTTGTTGTCGTGGGTAACGGCCGTTGCTTGCACCCAGGTTTCCGCAACGCCTACAGGCTCCCCCCAAACAGCGGTGATAACCCCTGAGGCAGAAACGGCCGTGCCCGCCCCTGCTGGGCCAGGCCCGCGTATTTATGAGCTGGATTTTTCTGGGGGTGACCTGTACCAATATGCCAGGCTAGAGTTTGATTTTCAGGTAGACACCAACGCAGCTAACTGGCAGTGGCCCTACGAGCCTGATCCGCCTCTGGGAATTGCCCGGGCTGCTGGCGTGTCGGTAGATGCCCACTTTACCCCCGATAATTGGGAAACGGTTTACATTCAACCCGCCTTTTTTTATCAGGAATTTGAGGCAGCAGAAAAGAGCGGCCGTACTTGGCTCTACCCCACCGACCATACTACCTGGAAAGTTCGGTTTACTCCTACCGAGGCAGGCCAATGGCAGGTTAAGCTGACAGCCCTTGACGCCAGTGGTCGGTTTGAAACCACCCCTATCCCCTTCACCGTGATGCCACGCGCAGCCAAAGGCTTCTTGCGCGTTAGCCAGTCCGACCCTCGTTATTTTGAGTTCTCTGACGGAACCTATTTTCCTGCGTTGGGCTATAACCTTCAACAGCCCCCCACTGCCAATGAAATGGCCCAACTCTCTGAAAACGGCCTACAGCTTTTGCGAGTCTGGCTGCCCGCCCAGTATGCCATTTTTGGCTCTGCCTGGAGCCCCTGGCGCCCCTTTGGTGCAGTGCCACCTGGTTCTGAACCCAATGCTCGTTTGCGCTATGATGTTGCACCGCCCTTCAGCCTGACACCCGGCCAAGACCCGCCCCTGGCCGTGCCCCAAAGTGAGGTATTTTTGTGGCTTTCTCATGACGAGCAAGAAGTCAATGGTCTACAACGCCGCTTGATTCCTTGTGCAGTTGTAGGATGGGACTCTTTGCCCGTAGCTGTCAAACCCCATACGGACTACCGTGTGCGGGTGCGTTATCGCCTACATGAGGTAGCTGGGCCGAAAATTGCCGGAGAGCCTGTAGGCCTGACGGTGAAGTTGGGTGGATGGTTGTGGCACGAATCTGACGAAAGCCAGCGCTGTTACACTCCGGGAAGTGGAGAATTGGTGGCAGCATCGTATGGGCTAACTACCCCCGATTCCGAAAATCCGGGCTGGGAGATATTGGAAGGTGTTTTTAACAGTGGCGAACGGGATTTTATCGATTTCTTCTATCTGGCGTTGGAAAATGCCACTTCTGGCAACGCTTTGGTGGATTACGTATGGTTGGAGGAGGTGCGGAGCGATGGCACTTTTGGGCCCAATGTGCTTCCCCAACCCTGGATGGCCCAGCACCAATATTTTGACCAGCGAGGGGCATTTTTCTTTGATCAAACCCTGACTCTGGCGGAGCAGTACGACTTGTATTTTAAGCTGGTGGTTATGGAGAAAAATGACCTATCGCTCAATATTTTTAACTTTGATGGGCGCATGTCTTCTTTGCTGCCAGGGGATCAGCCGCAGCCCCTGTTTTTTGGCAACGGCCGTGAACGGGAGGGCCAAACCAAAGTGCGTTGGTTACAAGAGGCGTGGTGGCGCTATCTACAGGCGCGCTGGGGTTACTCGGCACACATTCATTCTTGGGAATTGCTGAACGAAGGGCCGCCAGCTGTGCCCCATTTCATACTGGCTGATGAATTTGGCAAATTTATGCAGCAGGCGTTTATCCCGGCAGGGCAGCAACGGCCGTTTCCCAACACCCACCTGGTTACCACTTCCATTTGGGCGGGCTTTTCCCAAGAATTTTGGCGTGGTGATTACGCGCCCTACCTTGATTATGCAGACATTCACCATTACGCGCGCCCTGGCGATGTGGCTCCCCTGGAGTATGTTTACGAACCAGCAGACGTTTTTGATGCTGCGGCTTTCTCGCGCAAACTGAGCCTGACCCATGGCGCATTGCAGCTGCAAGGGGCGGGCAAACCATTGATGCGCGGCGAGACGGGTTGGGTTTTTACTGGCGAAGACCCCTTCTTGCATGATGACGTAGCCGGCGTTTGGTTGCACAATTTAATTTGGGCGGGAATCAATGCTGGCGGAATGATAGAATCTTACTGGTGGTCAAATTTGCATATTGTGCATCCCAGGGGGGATTTTGATTATCGCTATCTCTATCGCAGCTACTATAATTTCATTCACCAGATCCCGCTGAATAACGGCCGTTACCAGGCCGCTGATGCCCAGACCAACCATCCCCATCTGCGCGCCTGGGGACAAAAAGATCTGGTAAACGGTCGCGCCCATCTATGGGTGCAAAACAGCCAGCACACCTGGAAGAATTTGCTCGATGGCATGGCTATGACGGCCGTTTCTGGCACCATTACCATGACCGGCTTTCAGCCAAATCAAACCTATTCAGCACAATGGTGGGACACCTCCCAACCCGATCCCGCCCAGCAAATAATTCGCACAGATACCCTAACCGCCACCAACGACGGCCGTTTGCAACTCCAGGTCTCCAACTTGGCCACTGATATCGCCGTACAAATCAGCCCATCCTCCCAATAAAGACCTACCTAATGTACAACTTTTCCTGAATAGAAAATAGACATCGGATAACTTCTATT
>CAZDEO010000079.1:0-21367 GCA_964504445.1 uncultured Anaerolinea sp.
CCTCCCGCACCGTAAAACCCTTGCCCCGGTTGGCCCCGCGATTGAGCCACCGTACTTCCGGCTTCCCGCTGGCAAAGGCCTGCACCACGTCCAGCGTATTATCCTTTGGGCCATCTAAAGCGACCAAAATTTCCCAGGTGAAGGGCTGGGTAACTAGATAAGCATATACCGACCCCAAGGTGGGTGTAATGCGTTTCTCTTCATTGTAGGCGGGGATGACCACGCTCAGGTAAATGCCGTCTTGTTCCATTCAGGTTTCCGTGTTCCGTAGCCCGTGTTCCCTGTTCCGTATTCCGCTCTTGGCTTACGGATTATGAACAATGCTTTATGGTTAAAAGAGCAATGTTACCCCCCGCCAGAGGGATCGTCAACCGGCGTCAGGCGGTCCGTCAGGGTTTCGTCGTCAATGCGTCGCCTGGCGTGGATGGCGCGCCGCTTGGGCCACATTTTGAAAATGCCCCATAGCCCGACTAACTGGCCACGCAGCTTTGCCCGGGCAGCCTCACCGCGCCAATGGCGCAGCGCCTCCCTGGTAATTGCCCACTGTGCCCGCAAAATAAGGGGCCAATGGCGGCGCAGCAGGCTGGTGGGATAGTTTTTCCAGATGAGGTAGAGGAAGTTACGGCCGTCATAATAGCTGCCCGTTACGTCGCCGCCGGTGGCCTTGAGTTTGTGGTAGACAACGGCCGTGGGCACATACAATACCCGCCACCCCGCCAAATTCGCCCGCCAGCCCATATCCACGTCCTCGCACGAGAAGAAAAAGTCATCATCCAGAAAGCCAATTTCCACCAGCATGGTTTGGCGGTACGCTGCCGAGCCACCGCAGGCGCTAAAGACGTACTCTTCCTGGTCATATTGGCCCACGTCTTGCTGCCATACCCCGCGATTGCCAGGAATGCCATCCAGCCGCACAAAATCTCCGGCCGTGTGGAAATGGTCACGGCGGTCAAAGAGCAGCATTTTACTGGCCACGCTGCCCGCTTCAGGATGGCGCGCAAAAGCGTCCACAATTTCCGCCAGCCAGTGGGCGTCTACTTCCGTGTCATTGTTCAGAAGGATGACGAATTCGCCCTGCGCAGCCTGCCAGCCCGCGTTGCACGCGCCGGTAAAGCCGCGATTCTCGCCCAGCTCCAGCAGCCGCACTTCGGGGTAATTTTCGCGCACAAATTCCTGCGTCCCGTCCGTGGAGCCATTGTCGACCAAAATCACCTCAAAGTCAGCGAAGGTTTGGCGGCGCAAGGATTGAAAGCAGTCGTCGAGGTGGTGACGGCCGTTCAGGTGCGGAATGATGATGGAGACAGTAGGCATAATCAACAAAAAACAAAAAACGAAAACCTTAACGTTTGGTGGACTTGCGGGCTGTTTTAATGCTACTGTTTAGAATGCGCTGAAGCTGGATGCATTCATCAAGGAGTTCAGTAAGTTTGCCAGCAGGAAGCATATCACTCGCAATATATAATACGCAGCCAGACTTCGCTTTCATTCAGTTCTTTCGTAGCTATTTTAAGTTTGTGGACAAAATCGGCAGAGCTTTCTGCACTGCGCGCCTCGCCGTGATGCGCCGCAGGGACGGTTCCAGAGCGCAGCAGTTGCCCGCCTATGTGGTTACCAGCAGCGCTGCTTGGCAAAGCATCGCACGCTTTAACTACCTGCGCCGCAAACGTAATTAACCATTCCTGAACATCATCTCCTTTCGCCATACCGGTCCTTTTTTGTTTTCTGTTTCCTGTTTTTTGTTTTTTATCCCCCTATTCCGACCACATCCAGCAAAAAAGCATACTCAAAAGCCGTATCCTTCAAGTAATCGTAACGGCCGCTTGACGAAAAATGCCCCGCCCCCATGATGGTCTTCAGGAAAAGGCGATTGCCGCTGGTGTTGACCTGGCGCAGTTTGGCCGTCCACTTAGCCGGTTCCCAGTAGGAGACGCGAGGGTCGTTGAGACCGGCGGTAATCAGCAGGTGCGGGTAAGCCTGGGCGGTGGTGTTGTCGTAGGGGGAGTAGCTGAGCATGTAGCGGTAGAACGCTTCTTCGTTGGGGTTGCCCCACTCCTCCCATTCACCCACGCTGAGGGGCAGGCTCTCGTCCAGAATGGTGGTGACGATGTCCACAAAGGGCACGCCCGCCACGGCCGCATGGAACAGGTCCGGGCGCATGGTGAGCACCGCGCCCATGAGCAGACCGCCGGCGCTGCGCCCCATGATGGTCAGCCTGTCGCGGCTGGTGTACTGCTCGGCAATTAGGTGTTCGGCGCAGGCGATGAAGTCGGTGAAGGTGTTCTTTTTGTGCAAGAACTTGCCGTTTTCGTACCAGTGGCGGCCCATTTCTTGCCCACCGCGAATATGGGCGATGGCCCAAATAAAGCCGCGGTCTACCAGGCTGAGGCGCTTCTGATCAAAGCTGGGGGCCATGCTAGCCCCGTAACTGCCGTAGCCATACAGCAGCATCGGATTGCGCCCATTCTGCTCCATCCCTTTTTTGTAGAGCAGGGAAATGGGAATTTGTGCGCCATCGTCGGCTATGGCCCAGGTGCGGGCCGTTGCGTAATTGTCTGGGTCGTAGCCGCCCAGCACCGGCTCTTGCTTGACAATCGTCCACGTCCGCTGGTCCATATCATAGTCCACGGTGGTGTCAGACGTGGTCATGGAGGTGTAGACATAGCGGAAAGTGCCACTGGCGAATTCGGGGTTCTCCGCGCCACGGGTGGCGTAGACGGCTTCGGGGAAGGTGACCGCATGATGGTCAGCCAGCGCGTCGCCGTCGAAGCGGTAGATGTCCAGGGTGGGCAGGGCGTTGGCACGGCCGTACACCGCCAGATGCCCCGCAAACACCTCCATCCCCTCCAGCAGCTTGCCCGGGTCGTGAGGGATGAGGTCTTGCCACTGCTCTTGCGCGGGTGCAGACACCGGAGCCGTGACCAGCTTGTAATTGGGGCTGTTGTGGGCGTTGGTGCGGATGAGGAAACGGCCGTGGCGATGTTCCACCCAATAGCGCAGCCCCTTTTGCCGCCCTTGCAGCAGACGAAAGTCGCCGCCGGGGTTGTCGGCGTCCAGCACCCACATCTCGCTGGTTTCCATGCTGGCAATGCCCAGCACAACGAAAGCCTCGTCCTTCGTTTTGGCCAAAAAGATACGGTACAGCTCATCCGGCTCGTGGTAAAGCTCTTCATCATGGGCGGGGTCGCTGCCCAGCACGTGGCGGAACAGCTTGTAGTCGCGCCACGCCGCATCTTGCACGGTGTAAAGCAGCGTGCCGTTGTCGTTGCCCCAGGCTACCGAATAGGAGGTATTGGAAATTTGGTCAGGCAACAGTTTGCCCGTGACCAGGTTTTTAATGTAAATGGTGTACCGTTCGCCGCCGCTGGTGTCGGTGGAGTAGGCCAACAGGGTATGGTCCGGGCTGGGTGCAAAAACGCCCACTTTGAAGTAATCGGTACCTGCCGCCAGGGCGTTTTCGTCCAGCAAAATTTCCTCCGGCGCGTCCAGGCTGCCCTTTTTGCGGCAGTGGATGGCGTACTGCTGGCCCGCCTCGGTGCGCGTGTAGTAGAAGTAGCCGCCGTGGGCCACCGGGGCGCTGCGGTCGGTTTCCTGAATGCGCCCCACCATTTCCTGGTAGAGGGTTTCTTGCAAAACGGCCGTGTGCGCCATGCCCGTCTGGGTATAAGCATTCTCCGCTTCCAGGTAAGCGATCACTTCCGGGTTACTCTTCTCGCGCAGCCAGAAGTAGTTGTCAATGCGGGTATGCCCGTGGATGGTCATTTCGTGGGGCCGCACGGCGGCAATGGGAGGAGTGAGGGTCATGGAAAGCTCCTTGTATGGCATTGAAAATTGACGATTATTAGCGACTTAATCGTCAATCGTCAATCCAAAATCGTTAATCAAGTTTGTCGTATTGTTTGAGGTAATCGGCCAGCGCTTCCGGCCACGGCCGTAACGCAATGCCAATGGCTTCCCCGGCGACGTTGTGCAGGGCGGCATAGGGCGGCGGGGTGGATGCCCGCTTAAAATCGGCCACAAAAATGGGCGTGTTGGTCACGTCGGTCAGCCCGGCCTGCCGCAAAATCTCGTTGGCAAATTCCCAGCGGGACGCTGCGCCGCTGTTCACAAAATGGTAGGTGCCGTACTGGTGGGTTTCGATCAGTTGGGCGATGGCTTGGGCCAGGTCTTGGGCGTAGGTAGGATTGCCCACTTCGTCTACCACCACGCGCAGTTGCCCTGTTTCGCGGGCGCGGTTGAGGATGGCGTGGATGAAGTTGCGCCCGCCAGGGGCGTAGAGCCAGGCGGTACGCACCACGTAGGCGCGCTGCAAAAGGGTGCGCACGTAAAATTCGGCGGCGGCTTTGGAACGGCCGTATGCGTTTACCGGGTTCAGCGGCATCCACTCCTCGTACCCGTCGCGGCGGTCTCCGGCAAAGACCTCGTTGGTGCTGACGTGCAGCATCTCCGCGCCAAATTCCAGGGCAGCCAAAGCCACATTTTGCGTGCCCTGGCCGTTGGCTTTGTAAGCCAGCGCTGGGTCTTTGGCACAGCCGTCTACGTTGGTGTAGGCGGCGCAGTGGATGATGAGGTCGGGTTGGGCGGCGGCAACGGCCGTAAACAACCTTTCCTTCTCCGTTATGTCTACCTCTGGTAAATCAAAACCCGTTACCTCATGGCCGGCCAGCACTTCTGGCAACGCCGTACCCAATTGACCTCTGTTGCCCGTTATCAAAATTTTCACTAGGGACTCCTTTTAGCTGGTTAGCATTTCAGCAAATCAGACAAGCTGACCCGTTGATTATACTTGACACTTGACACCTAAACACTTGATACTTGCACCATGCGCATTGACATTCTTACCCTCTTCCCCGGCATGTTTCCGGGCTACCTCAACGAAAGCATCCTCAAAAAGGCGCAGGAGCTGGGGGCGCTGGAAGTATACCTGCACAATCTGCGCGACTACGCCACGGGCAAGCACCGCGTCACCGACGAACCCCAATTTGGCGGCGGCGGCGGCATGGTATTGAAGCCAGATGTGGTGTTTACGGCCGTAGAAAGCATTTTGCTAGGGGGCGGCGACCTTCGGTCGCAGGGGGTAGGGGAGCGAGAGCGCATTTCCCCCTTGCTCCTCCGCTCCTCCGCTCCTCCGCTCATTCTGTTGTCGCCCCAGGGACGGCCGTTCACCCAAACCGTGGCCCAAGAACTGACCCAACACGAACGGCTGGTGCTGCTGTGCGGCCGTTACGAAGGGGTGGACGAGCGCGTGCGCCAGCACCTGGTCACCGACGAAATCTCCATTGGCGACTACGTGATCACCGGTGGCGAGCTGGCGGCCATGGTGCTGGTAGACGCCGTGACGCGGTTGCTGCCCGGCGTGCTGGGTGCAGAAGATGCCGCCGAGGATGACAGTTATGCCACCGGCTTGCTGGAAGGCCCCCATTACACCAAACCGGCCAACTTTCGCGGCTGGCAGGTGCCCGACGTGCTGCGCTCCGGGCACGCGGCCAACATTGCCCGCTGGCGGCGGCAGCAAGCCTTGCGCCGTACCTGGCAGCGCCGCCCCGACCTACTGCTGACGGCCCCATTGACGGAGGAAGACAAGTGGTTTTTGGCGCAGTTGGCAGAAGAGGAGATTGGAGATTAGAGAATGGAGATTTAGGGATGGCCAATCTCCAGTCTCCAGTTTAATCCGTAGACCGATAAGTGGACGGCCGTTGGGTTGCGGTGGAACATTTTGATGAAATAACTCGTTAAAATGGCAAGTATAGCCAAAATGTATTGGTAGCTGAGGTTCACATGTCTAAGAAACAGGTACAACAATCTGAACAACCAACGGTTGCTTATTATCCACCGGCAGCGCAGAGGCCTGCGTCCAACAGCATGGCCGAAGCGCCCACGGAAATTTGGGTGCGCGCGCCGCAAGGCGACCAGCGCCGCCCCAACTGGCTGCTGCGTGTCGTAGTGGGCATAGCAGTGCTGGTCTTTGCCGCGCTGAGTGCCACGCTGGTAGGTGGGAGCCTGCTTCTGTACGAAAGCCAATGGATTCTGCCTGGCGTGTCGGTGTTAGGGGTAGATGTGGGGCGGCAAACTACCAGCGAAGCGGCAGCCACGCTGAGTCATTCCTGGCAAAATCGGCGGGTTACCCTGGTGGCGGGTAGTGCTTCCTGGGCGGTTTCGCCCACAGAGTTGGGCATGACGTTGGACGCCACGGCCACAGCCGAGCTGGCCCACCAGCAGGGACGCTCCTGGCAAAGTTTGCGGTGGGGGTGGCAGGCGGGGGGCTTTGCCCTCAGCCCGGTGTGGCAAATTGATATGGCGACGGCAGAAGCGCGGCTGGTGGCGCTGACCCCCGAATTGACAACGCCTCCGGTGGATGCAGGGATGGTTTGGGAAAACGGCCGTTTCCAGGCTACCGTTGCCATTCCCGGTCAAACCCTTGATTTAGACGCTACGCTGGCTAACCTGGCACAAAATGCAACCCTGGCGGTGGTAAACGGCCGTTTCGACCTGTCCATCAAACCCGTGGCTCCTGCCATCACCGACGTGAGCGCCACGGTGGAACAGGCCAACGCCCTGCTTAGCCAACCGCTGACCGTGGGCGCTTATGACCCGGTAAGTGATGATACCTGGACCTGGCGGCTGCCTCCTGAAGTGTGGGGGCAATGGCTGACTGTAGATACTGCCGCTGCCCAGATGGGGCAGTTGCAGTGGGGTGTAGATGCCGGGCAGGCGGCTGCTTATGTCAATGGGCAGGTGGCCATGCTGGGTGAGGGGCGCTTTGTGGATGAGGCGGCGGCAGGTATGGCCGTGGCCGAGGCACTCACGGTCTCTTCCCTGGCAAATGGTGCGGAAACGGCCGTGAGCCTGCGCATTTACCATCAGCCCCAGCAGCACACCGTCCAGGCCGGGGAGACCTTTTCCAGCATTGGCCGGGCCTACGGCATTCCCTACCCCTGGATTCAGCAGGCCAACCCCGGCGTTGAGAACCTTTATGCCGGGCAAACCCTCACCATCCCTTCCCCTGATGAGCTGATTCCACTGCCCGTTGTGGAAGGTAAGCGCATCATCGTTAGCATGACGCAGCAGAAGGTGTGGGTGTATGAACAGGGCAGCCTGAAATGGGAATGGCCCGCCAGCACCGGCATTGCCGAAAGCCCTACAGCACCGGGCATATTTCAGGTGCAAAGCCATGAAGAAAATGCCTATGCCGGCAATTGGGATTTGTGGATGCCCTCATTTATGGGAATTTACCGCCCCGTGCCCACCTCGGAATTTATGAATGGGTTCCACGGTTTCCCCACGCGAGGTGGTTCGCAGTTGCTGTGGACGGGTAGTTTAGGCCGTCCGGTGACTTATGGCTGCATTCTTATCAGCTCCGAAAATGCCCAAATTTTATACAATTGGGCCGAAGCAGGGGTGATTGTGGAGATTCAGCCGTGATGCATGATACGTGAAAAGGAGTGTGGTATTTTGGCTTCGCTAGGGTTAATTGAATTGTTGATTATTTGCGGCGGGATTGTGTTATTGATTGTGGGCGCGGTAATGGTGTATGTGTTTGTCACCCAGCGCAATAAGTAGTGCCGCAGGATGCATGAAAAGCCAGGCATCACGCTTTCCGTTTTACGGTAGCGGTGGCAGGCTAAACGTTCCGTCAGGGTTGGGGGGGAATTCGAGCACGGCCGTTACCGCTGCCAAATTCAGCGCCCCGTAAATATGGGGAAATGCCTGCCCCGTTTCGTAACAATCCTCATACACAACGGGGGCCTGCATTTGGGCTGGGTTAATGCACAGCAGCACCAGCCCTGGCTGCCCGCGAAAGAGGGCGTTGGCCGTCCCCACCACCTGCGTCGGAGTAGAGCAGTGGATGAACCCCTCGCTTGCCAGGGAATCGGCAGTGTATTGCCCGGTGGCGACGGCCGTTTCCCACGCAGCTTGGGTGGTGATGTGCAGAATCATGAGCATATTGTGGGGGAACGGCCGTCAAATGACAAGTGACACCGCCAAAAGGTGACAAACGCCACTGGATTGCGCCCCACAAACTTCTTACCCTACAATCAACATTGCCCATAGTTATGCGAGGAGATTACCCATGGCAAATATTGACAAAGGTCCCAATATCAACGAGTTTTTTGACGAAGTACCGGCTGAAGAGCGGATGCGCAGCCTGATCAACACCCTCAGCGCTTACATTCAGCATTATCATGGCGGCGCGGTGGAAATGGTTACTTTTGACGGTAAGCATCTCCAGGTACGCCTCTCTGGCGCCTGCGAAGGGTGTGCCCTGGCCCCGGCTACCCTACGCGGCTGGGTGGCGGGCACGGTAAAGCAATTCTTCCCAGAAGTAGAGTCCATCGAAGCGGTGTAACGGCCGTTTCTGGCAAACGGCCGTTGTGGTCAAACGTAAACCCTTCATCATAAATTCCCCTATTGCCTTGACACCCCCGTCGGGCACGCTATTCTTGCCCAAAATTCAACCAACCAACCACTTTTGGGAGCAACTCATCTATGCTGCGCAAGCTGCCGCCCTTTTTGCTTGGCCCCGTTGCCCTTTTTCTCATGTTCCTCAATACCCTCTTCTGGGTGATTCCGCTCTACATCGTGACCTTCTTCAAACTTGTGCTAACTGTGCCCCGCTGGCGTCGTTTTTGCACCCAAATTCTCGTGTCCATTGCCGAAAACTGGATTGCCACCAACAACGCCATTTTCCACCACACCCAGCGCACCCAATGGCACCTTCAAGGGATAGAAAACCTGGACCCTGATGGCTGGTACTTGGTGAGCGCCAACCACCAAAGCTGGCTGGACATATTTGTTTTGCAGCGCGTTTTCAACCGCCGTATTCCCTTTCTAAAATTTTTCACCAAGCAGGAACTCATCTGGTTTCCACTATTAGGGCCAGCCTGGTGGGCGCTGGACTTTCCCTTCATGAAACGCTATTCCAAGGAAAAGTTAGCCAAACACCCGGAGCTGCGGGGGAAAGATTTGGAAACGACCCGCAAAATGTGCGCCCGCTTCAAAGATGACCCTGTGTCCATCATCAACTTTCTGGAAGGCACCCGCTTCACCCAGGCCAAGCACAAACAACAAAAATCCCCCTACCAGCATCTCCTTAACCCTAAGGCAGGGGGCATTGCTTTTGTGCTGGCAGCCATGAACGAGCGCATCAGAACCATGCTGAATGTTACCATTGTCTACCCTAATGGAAACGCCGGTTTCTGGGATTTTCTAAGCGGTAAAACGAAACACATTGTGGTGCATGTGGAAAAGCTAACCATCCCCACCATGTTTTTGCGGGGGGATTATGCTGACGATCCTGGTTTCCGCGAACAGTTTCAGGCTTGGGTGCGAGATTTGTGGCGGGATAAGGACGCCTTGATGACAAGCCTGTACGAAAGCGCACAAGGATAGTTGAGCGCTTTGCCTTTGGGGGGTGGAAAATTTTGGCTGGTTAACGGCACTATGCCGTTTTGCAAGGCGGCCTTTTCAGGCCCCCGCCAGCGCCAGTTCCGGGTAATCTTTAGGTTCGGCCGCTTCCAGGTCCACGCCAAAATATTCCAGTAGCTCGGTGATGAGCCGGGCCTTCCTTTCTGCATCAGTGCGCGACCAGGTACGGGATTTGATTTCCAGGTAATAGCCCGGCATTTCTGGCGTAAGAACCTGATCCAGATTGATGGCAAAGTCCGTGCCCTGGTAGAGAATGTGCCAACGCAGACGGTCTTTGATCAGGGCGACTTCGGAATCGGGCGCGAAGTATTCGCGGTAGAAGCGTAACGTACGGTCGGCGGCGGCTAGAAAACGGGAGCGGGAAAGCATGACGGCGTTGGGGAACTGCATGCGCTCTTCTTCGCCGATGAGGGTGATGCGAGAGCGTACCTGATACGGTTCGCCCTGTTCGTTAATGAATTCGTCTTCGCGATAGCGCAGGCGGGCGGCGTCGGGATCGTGCCCGGCAAAGAGGAAGTAGGTATCGTATTGGCGGTAGTGGGAGTGGCGGTTGATTTCGATTTCGCCACTGTTGAGCAGGTTTAGCACGGGTTGGTGGTCTGTTAGGGGGACTTTGACCTGCACTTCGAAGCTCTCCTGGCGTTCGACGCCGGCGAGGAAGACGAGTTTGTTGTAGGGGCTGGACTCGCGTTCTTGCACAAAAGCGTCTATGCGGGCGGCCACGGCCGTTGCTTCGGCTTTGGTGGCGGTTTCATCAATGGTAGTGAGCTGGCGGTGGTGGAGGAGGAAACGGCCGTTGCACACCACGTGGGCCACATCTGGTGCTTTAGCCGCATAAACCAGCCGCGAATATACCGCATCAGTGTGGTTATGGAAGTGAGGCTGGTTGTGTACCCCGGCCATATCGACCACAATCACATCGGCCCGCTTGCCTGCCTCCAGGCTGCCCGTTACGCCAGCCATGTGCAGCGCCCGCGCGCCGCCAATGGTGGCCATTTCTACTGCCTGCCGGGCCGGCAGCATGGTGGGGTCATTGCTATCGGTTTTAGCCAGCAGCGCTGCCAGCCGCGTCTCCTCAAACATATCCAGGTCGTTGTTGCTGGCAGGGCCATCGGTGCCTACGCCCACGTTGAGACCCAGTTCCAACATCTGGCTGACAGGCGCAATGCCGCTGGCCAGTTTCAGGTTACTGGTAGGGCAGTGGGCGACGCCTGCTCCGGCCTCCTTGAGTTGGAACATCTCGTCCCGGTCAATGTGCACACAGTGGGCGGCCAGCAACTTAGTATCCAGGATGCTTTGCTTGGCGTTCCAGGTAACGGTGCGCATGTGATTTTGCTCCTGGCAGTTTTCCAGTTCCAGGCGGGTTTCGCCAATGTGGGTGTGAATGGGCACGTCATACGCGCGGGCCAGGTCGGCGCAGGCGCGCAGCATTTCTGGGGTGGCGGTGTACCAGGCGTGGGGGGAAACGGCTGGCTGGATGAGCGGGTGGCCATTCCAGCGTTCGATGAAGCGGCGGCAGAGGATCAGAGCATCTTCATAGGTGTCGGCATCGGGCGCGGGGAAGACGAGGATAGTTTGGCCCAGCAAGGCACGCATGCCAATGGCAGCTGTTTCCTCAGCAATGGCTTCTTCAAAGTAGTACATGTCCGCAAAGGTGGTTACGCCAGAGCGGATCATTTCGGCGGCGGCCAGGCGCGTGCCCAGCTTCACAAACTCAGGTGTCACAAACTCTCGCTCCAGGGGCATCAGGTAACCCAGCCAGACGTCCAGGCGCAGGTCGTCGTTCAGGCCACGCAGCAAAGACATGGGAATGTGGGTGTGGGCGTTGATCAGGCCGGGCATGATGACCTGACCGGTGCAGTCGAGGGTTTCGGCAGCGGTGTATACGGCCGTTACCTCTTCCACGCCCCCCACGGCCACAATGCTGTCTTTGCGAATGGCTACGGCGCCATGGGGAATGATCTCGTAATCGGCATTCATGGTGACTACCGTGCCACCAACTAACAGCAAATCAACTTTTTCTTCCATGGGAATCTCCTTGTCATTTCCTTTTTGCCCCGGATCCCCGAATTATACCGATTCCTGTTATAATCGGGAAATCCGATAACGAGGAGCCTGGCAACGCCTGTAAAAGCTTGCCCAATTGGACGGCATAGCCATGAGAATGATTGACTTGATAGAAAAAAAACGAGATGGTGGCAATCTGACCACAGCAGAAATCAACTGGTTTATCCATCACTACACGACCGACGAAATACCCGATTACCAGGTCTCTGCTTTGCTGATGGCCATTTACCTGCGCGGCATGACCCGCCATGAAACCGTGGACCTGACCCTGGCTATTGCGCGCTCTGGCGATCAGCTAGACCTGCACGACGTAGCCCCTTTTGTAGTGGACAAGCATTCCTCTGGCGGCGTGGGCGACAAAACGACGCTGGTGGTGCAGCCTTTAGTGGCGGCCTGTGGTGTGCCAGTAGGCAAAATGAGCGGGCGCGGGTTGGGTTCCAGCGGCGGCACTCTGGACAAAATGGAATCCATTGATGGCTGGCATTTTGAAATGTCCCTGGCGCACTTCAAGCAGCAGTTGGCAGAGATTGACCTGGTGCTGTCGGGACAAACGACGGAATTGGCTCCCGCCGACGGCAAATTGTACGCGCTGCGCGACGTGACGGGCACAGTTGCCAGTATGCCCCTCATTGCTGCTTCTATCATGTCGAAGAAACTGGCTTCCGGAGCGGATGCCATTGTGCTGGACGTGAAAACGGGCAGCGGAGCGTTTATGCCCACGGTGGAAGCGGCCAGAGAGCTGGCGCAGATTATGGTGGGCATTGGTCAGGATGCGGGGCGCAAAACGGTGGCGCTTATTTCGGACATGAACCAGCCGTTGGGACATGCTGTGGGCAATGCCCTGGAGGTGCGGGAAGCAATTGAGACGCTGCACGGCCGTGGCCCGATGGGCTTTTGGGCGCATTGCCTGGAGGTGGCGGGGCAGATGGTGCTGCTGGCGAACAAGGCGCAAACTTTAGATGAGGCGAAGGCGTTGGTAACGGCCGTGCGCGACAGCGGTGCGGCGTGGCAAAAATTCCGTCAAATGGTGCAGGCCCAGGGCGGCGACGTGCGCCAGGTGGACGACCCGACGCAGCTACCCCAGGCGGCTTATGTTGAGCCGATTCTAGCCCCGCAAGATGGCGTGCTGGCGGCCATGGATACGGCTGCCATTGGCTGGGCGGCGGTAGGGCTGGGTGCGGGCCGCCAGGTAAAGGGACAGGTTATTGACCATGCCGTCGGTTTTGTGCTGCCGGCCAAAGTGGGTGACCGTTTTCGCGCTGGAGAAGAGATGGGCGTGATTCATGCCAACGACCGGGCTAAACTAGAGGAAGCGCGGACAGCGCTGCTGGCGGCGCTGCATTGGCAGGCGGAAGACGTGCCCCCCCTGCCGCACGTGTATGATGTGGTGTCTGGTGTTTAGAAGGCAATGCTGGACACGGGGTGTGGGCACCGTTAAAAGGAGGTCATGAATGAGAGTTGGGCTGGCTTTAGGCGGTGGTGGGGCGCGTGGTTCAGCACATATTGGGGTGCTGATGGAATTGGAGCGGCTAGCGATACGGCCGTCTCTCATTACCGGCACCAGTATTGGCGGGCTGATTGGCGCCCTGCTGGCGGCGGGTTTTTCCACAGCCGAGATGGAGAGCTTTTTCCATGAATTGACGGTGGGCAATATTTACGGGCTGCCGGGAGGAGCGCCAGCTATCTCCACAAATACAAAGTTAGAAAAGATGCTGCGCGAGAAGTTGGATGAGCGCACTTTTGCTGACTTACAGATCCCGTTAGCCGTGGTAACCACCGACCTGGTAACGCGCAAAGAAGTGGTGTTGGATCAGGGAGATGTGGTAACGGCCGTGCTGGCTACAACAGCCTTGCCGGTCATTTTCCCGCCGGTGAAAATTGATGATAGGATGCTGACAGATGGCGGTATGCTGAACAACGTACCCTTTGACGTGGCGCGGGCACGGGGCGCTACCTACGTCATTGCCGTCAGTCTGTCTAACACAGCCCCGTTCGGCACGCCTGCCAGCGACACCATGCCGCTGCCAGACATGATTAGCCGGGCGCTGGCTTTTACGCGGCGGCGGCCTACGCTGCAGGTGCTGTCGGCCATGAACGACATTTGGTCAGAGGTAACGGTGCGCACGCGTATGGTGATCTCCCCGCCTGACGTCATGTTGGAGCCGGATTTGGGCACCATGGGCATTTTTGATACGCATTTGGTGGCACAGGGCATAGCAGCAGGAAAAACGGCCGTGCAACAGGTAGAGCAGAAGCTGTTGGTTGATTTGAAAAAAATACAAGAGGAAAGCGATGAACATACTGGGCATTGACATTGGTGGTTCAGGCATTAAAGGGGCATTGGTGGATATTGAAAAAGGAAAGCTGGTTACTGACCGGCTACGCATTCCCACGCCCCAACCGTCTACCCCCAAAGCCGTCATTGGCGTCGTGAAAGAGATGGTTACCCATTTCAATTATTCCGGGCCTTTGGGCATTGGTTTGCCCTCGCGTGTGACCAGTGGTATTGTGCGCAGCGCGGCCAACATTGATGACCGCTGGATTGGTTTTGAGGGGCGTAAGGCATTGGCCCTGGCTACCGGCTGCCCGGTTACTCTGATGAACGATGCGGATGTGGCTGGCTTTGCCGAAATGCGCTTTGGTGCTGGGCGTGGCGAAGACGGGGCGGTGATGATTTTCACGCTGGGCACAGGCATTGGCAGCTGTATGTTTATCAATGGACAAATCGTGCCCAATCTGGAATTGGGGCACATTTACCTGCCAGGCCATAAGCATGACGCTGAGTTTTATGCCGCAGACCGGGCGCGGAAGGATGAGGATTTGAGCTGGAAAAAGTGGGCGCGGCGCTTGAGTGAATATTTTCAATACATTGAGTTCTTATTTTCGCCGGAGTTGCTGGTTGTGGGTGGTGGGGTGAGCAAGAAGCATGAGAAATTTTTCCCGTATTTGGACGTGCAGGCGCGGGTGGTGCCGGCACGGTTGCGTAATGAGGCGGGGATTGTCGGCGCGGCGGTGGCGGCCGTTAGCAAAGAAGTGGTTAGCTAGGCGTCTGTAGCCTGATGCTATCTGCTATACTTGGCGCTATGGTGCGGAATAAACAACCGGGACAACGATTGGCCTTTTTGCCAGCGGCTGACGTGGAAACGTTGGCGGAATGCCTGGTGGCTTTTGGCAATGGGGATGGGGGGCTGATTGTGCTGGGGCTAGATGAAAACGGCCGTTTCACCGAAGAAATTTGGGAGGAGGAGGCTGAGGATGCCCTGCTGGAAGCCGTCAAGTTGTGCCGCCCCCCTGTGCCCAGCCAGTGGCAGCTGGTAGAAATCGGCGCGCAAACCTTGGTGGGCATCAACGTGCCCCGCAGCACGGAACTGCATAGTCTGGAAGACGGCCGTGTCCTCATTCGCAGCGGTGCGGCGAACCGCCCGCTAGCGGGCGAAGAAATTCGCAACCTGGCGGCCAGCAAAAACAGCGCCGAGTATGAGCTAGACCTGGTGCCCGGCGCGCGCCCAGACGACTTGAACCCGGACACCATCCGCGAATACCTGGACATGCGCGAGCGGCGTGGCGCAGCCAAGGTGAGTGATTTAGACCAGCTCTTGTTTGAAATTGGGGCGACTGACCGCGAGGGAAACCCCACGGTGTCAGGCATGCTGCTCTTTGGCAAGAAGCCCCAGGCCTTTTTCCCACAAAGCGGCGTGGTTTTTGTTAAATTTCCGGGCATAGAACCACGGGGGCCAGACGGTGGCATTGGGTACGGCCGTCGCGATGAACTGGTTGGCCCCCTAGCCCGCATTGTTGAGCGCGCCTGGAACGTCGTCTACGAAGAAATGCGCGTGGGCGCCACCGTCAACCAACTGGAGCGCGAAGAACTCACCGAGTACCCCCGCTTTGCCGTGCGTGAAAGCCTGGTCAACGCCGTGGCCCATCGCGACTACCGCATCACCGGACGGCGCATTGAAATCCGCATGTACGCGGACCGCCTGGAAATCATTAGCCCTGGCGGGTTGCCCGGCTACATCACGCTAGATAACCTGGTTGAAGAACACTTTTCCCGCAACCCTCGCCTGGTTAACGGGCTGTACCAGTGGGGCTACATTGAAGAGTTGGGCCTGGGCATAGACCAAATGATTGAGGATATGGTGCAAGCTGGCCATGAGCCACCCCAATTTAACGCTACCCCACACTCCTTCACCGTCACGCTATCTAACAAACGTGACCGCGCACCGGTGCCTAAATGGACCCACAACATGAACGAGCGACAAACGCGGGCGCTCACATACATTCGCGAAAATGGCAGCATTACCAACCGAGAATATCAGCAGCTTTGCCCCACAGTCTCTGCAGAGACGCTACGCCGCGACCTGGTTGATTTGGTGGAAAGAGGATTACTGCTAAAAATTGGCTCTAAAAAAGGTACAAATTACATTCTAAAGTAATGGATTTGTTAGCCCCTTCGGGGGCTGGTAGTTATCCCAGAAATATCCCACAAATATCCCACATTTGCGTGTGGGATATTTGTGGGATAAGTTGGAAAATGCACAGACTGACATGACTCTCACACAGCAGTTTCTTATTTTGAGCTTGTTCCCGCTTAGCTTTTTGGGAATGTTGGTTTATTTGTGGCGATTTGGGACGCGAAGAGGCAATACGTTGCGCCTTTGGTCGCTCACCTTAGTGTTGGGCGGTTTGTGGGCTAGTAGTGTTTTACGTTTGTTTACTGGCATTCGAGTTTCCCCGCAGCTTGTTTACACTTGGGGTGTTGTCGGCGATTATGTGTTTTCTCTGACTGCGTTGGCTATATTGTTGACAACCCTTCAGTTTTTGGCGGCGCCCAAGAAGCAGGGTGTGGTGTTGGTGGCCATCAGTGGGGTGATTTTGGTAGCCAGTCTAATTTTGGACCCGGCAATTTGGGGTAGTTATATTCCTTCTTTTGTGCTAGGAGGCAGCCGGGTGCGCCATTTTGATTTATGGGCTGGCGTTTGGGTGGCAAGTTGGCTGTTGTCGTTGTTGTCGGCGTGGCTGTTAACGCGCCAGGTGCGCCGCAAATTGCCTTTGTCGTTGTATTTGAACCAGATGAATTATTGGTCGCTTATGCTGGTGTTGTTTGGTGTGGGGGGCATGATTGCGGCGGTACAGGCTCCTGGGCAGCCGATCTGGCAGGAGATCGGGCTGTTATTCGTTGTGCCAGCGGCGCTGTTGGGGACTTTGAGTATTAGCCGCAGCCAGTTGCCAGATTTGAACCTGGCTTTGCGCTTGCTGTTGCGGCAGCTTGTGGGCATTTTGATTATTTTTGGGTTGACTTGGCTGGTGCTATGGGGAGTTGTCCAAGGTTTGAATGAATGGCTAACAGGCGTAAATGACAATTTGCTGTTGGTTTTGGCTGCAGCGGTATTTGCTGCGTTGTTTACGCCGACCTACCGGATGGTAAATCGGTTTACGGAACGGATATTCTTGCCGGTTGGGAGGCAGGTGGAGTTGGCGGATGAGGAATATCGTCATTTGTTGTCGGCGTTGCCGGAGCCAAAGCAGCTGGCGGGGGCGTTTGTAGGCATGTTACAGGGGCGTTTGACGGTAAATGAGGTCTGGCTTTTTGTGCCCGAAGATGGGCCTGGTGGAGGATTGTTGTTACGGCCGTTTGCCACCAGAGGCTCAGATCCACCGACTTTGATGCAGTTTGCCGCCGACAGCCCTTTTACGCGCACGATGCGGGAGCAGCGTCATCCTCTCATGCAGCACGATATTGACATTTTGCGCGACTTTCGCGAGTTGGACCGTGCTGAACGGGAGATGCTGGATGGCTGGCAGCGCGCCCTCTACATACCCATGTTTGCCGGAGATGTGCTGGCCAGTGTGTTGGTTTTGGGTACAAAGCAGGGTGGTTTACCTTATAATCAGGCTGATGTCGCTTTGTTAATGCGTATGACAGAGCAGTTTGGCCCTTTGTTGGTCCAGGCGCGCAACATGGCCAATTTACAGCAGGTAAACGATTTTGTGTTTGCTGAAAAGCAGGCGTTGGCCCATGAAAACCGGCAGCTTTTGGCATTGGTGCGCCTGTACGGCCGTTTCCTGGAACGCATTTCGCCGGATTTGAAACGGCCGTTGCACCATGTCAGTGAACAACTGGCCAGTTTGCCGGGGTCAATTGACGATGCAGCCCGGCAAGTCTTGCAGACCCAGCTACATCATTTGGAAGACCCTCTCGACCGGTTGGTGCAAACGGCCGTCCGGCTGCAAAATCGAGATAAATTCCAGTTTGCTAAAGTGCGTTTGGATGACATAGCCCGCACCGCCCAGCGTCGTTTGCAAACCATGGCCGAAGCTCGCCAGGTTCACGTTGATTTTGACACCCACGCCAAATTGCCCCCTGTTTTGGGTGATCCAGACCAGCTAACCGAAGCGGTACAACATTTGCTGCACAATGCCATCAAATTTAACCGCGTGGGCGGTGTCGTTAACATAACCTGTGGCACTGCGGGTGGCGACGTATACCTGCGTATTTTGGACCAAGGCGTAGGCATACCCGAAGAGCAGCTTGACGACCTATGGGTTGAGTTTCCGGCGTTGCTCACCCCCCAGAACAACGGCAATGGCAAACGCCCGGCGCGTCTGGGCTTGACTCTGGCCCAGTTTGTTGTGCGTGCCCATGGCGGTCGCCTGGAAGCCGAGAGTAAGTATGGTTCGGGCAGTGCTTTTACCCTGTATTTACCCCTGGAATTTACTGAGAGTTAGCGGGTAGGGCCAGAGAAGAAGATGGCCTCTCCTGCTCCCTAACGTTCCATTCTATGATTGTAGCAAATCCCCTGGCGCTGATTTTGCTGTTGCTGCTGCCCTACTTTGTGTGGTTGGGGTGGCCGCATACGGCCGTGCGCCGCTGGCGAGAGCGGACAAGTTTGGGCTTGCGGCTGCTGATTATGCTGCTGTTGACGCTGAGCCTGGCGGGCGCGCAGGTGGTGCGTGCTGCCGATGAGTTAGCGGTGGTTTTCTTGATAGATGCGTCAGATTCAATGAGTGCGGGGCAAACGGTGCAAGCCGAATCGTTTGTACGTGAGGCCATAGCGCAAATGACGCCCAATGACCAGGCGGCCGTGATTTTGTTTGGGGCCAATGCCCTGGTGGAACGGCCGTTATCTGGCTTGGCCGAACTGGCCCCCATTACTTCTGTGCCTCAAAAGCTGCATACCGACATTGCCGAAGCGGTGCGGCTGGGGTTGGCCCTCTTTCCGGCGGGCAGCGCGCGGCGGTTGGTGGTGTTGAGTGATGGCGTGGCAACCACGGGAGACGTGCAAAAGGCGGCCCAATTAGCCGCAGCAGGCAATGTGCAGGTTGACTACGTGTATTTGCCACGGACCGGGGGAGAAGTAGAAGCGTGGGTGACGGCCGTTTCTGCGCCGACCCGTGTCGTCCAGGGTGAAACCTTCCGCATTGACATTACCGCCGAAAGCACAACCAACATGCCCGCCACCCTGCGCGTGCTAGCCGCGGGCAGCGTGGTATATGAAGAAACCGTAGACCTGCGTCCCGGGGTTAACAATTTTGCCGTACGCTTGCGCGCCGCGGAACAAGAATTTGCCCGTTATCAGGTGCAGCTAAACCCCGCCGACGACACCTATTATCAAAACAACGAATTGGCCGCCTACACGGAAATTGTGGGGCCACCCCGCGTGCTGCTGGTAGCCCATGATGGCGCTTTAGCCGATGATGGCACGCCCTTGCCTGATGAAGCGCCTCAACTGCGCCTGGCTCTTGCGGCGGCGGGTTTGCTGGTAGAGCAGACGACGCCCGCCGACCTGCCCGCCAGCCTGGCTGAATTGAGCAATTACGCCAGTGTGGTGCTGGTCAACGTCAACG
This sequence comes from uncultured Anaerolinea sp., assembly GCA_964504445.1. Taxonomy (GTDB): domain Bacteria; phylum Chloroflexota; class Anaerolineae; order Promineifilales; family Promineifilaceae; genus JACSRF01. The sequence continues at coordinate 19,339 of CAZDEO010000079.1, forward strand.
CCAAGAATTTGTCCCCGCGAAAGATGGAAACCTTGCAAAGTTACGTGCGGGATTTGGGAGGTGGCCTGGTGGCGGTGGGTGGCCCGGATAGTTTTGGTATGGGCGGTTATTTTCGCACCCCGCTGGAAGAAACCCTGCCGGTGGATATGCAGATTAAAGACCAGGAGCGCTTCCCATCGGTGAGCATTGTCATTGTCATTGACCGGTCGGGCAGCATGGGCATGCAGGAGGGGGGCCTGACGAAGATTCAACTGGCGGCCGAGGGGGCGGTGCGGGTGGTGGAATTGCTGAATGATTTTGATGAAATTTCGGTAATTCCGGTGGACACGCAGCCAGATAACCCGATTGGCCCGCTGCCGGCCAGCCAACGCGAGGAAGCCATTGGCCTGATCCGGCAGATTGGGGCTGGAGGTGGGGGCATTTATGTGCGCACGGGGTTGGAGGCGGCAGCGGCGGCGCTGGCGGGCACCCCAAACCAGGTGAAGCATATCATTTTGCTGGCGGATGGCGCTGATTCGGAGGAGAAGGAGGGGGTGCCGGAGCTGATTGCGGCGTTGACGGCGGAGAATGTGACGGTTTCTACGGTGAGCATTGGGCAGGGGCCGGATACGTTGTGGCTGCAGCAGATGGCGGTGGCGGGGAACGGCCGTTTCCATTTCACCAACCAGGCGGCCAATTTGCCACAAATTTTTACGCAAGAGACGACCTCTATTCAGCGCAGTTACCTTATTGAGGAGCGCTTTTTCCCCACCTTAGCCAGCGGTAGCCCGATGTTGGCGGGTATAACGGCCGTGCCGCCACTGTATGGCTACGTGGGTGCCAGCGCCAAGAGTACGGCGCAGGTTATTCTGGAAACACACATGGGGGACCCGCTGCTGGCGGCGTGGCAGTATGGCCTGGGGCGGGCGGTGGCCTGGACCAGCGATGCGACCGGGCGTTGGGGGGTGGATTGGGTGCGCTGGGATGGGTTCCCGGTGTTTTGGGCGCAGGTGGTGCGCTGGACGGTGACCCAGGGACGCGATAGTAACGTGGAAACGGCCGTGCAGTTTACCAGCGACCAAGCCACTCTGACGGTGGATACGCGGGATAGCAACGGCGCTTTTTTGAATAATTTGCAGATGGAAGCCAACGTGGTGGCTCCCTCTGGCGTGGTGGACAACCTGGCGCTGCAGCAAATTGCCCCAGGGCGGTATGCGGCGGCCTTTGTGCCTGAGACCGCGGGTGCTTATTTTATTCGCGTAGCGGGCACGGAACCAGGAGAAGGTGATGCCGTGGTGGGTCAGACCAGCGGCTGGGTGTTGGGTTACTCGCCGGAGTACCGGCAGTTTGAGTCTAGCCCGACATTGTTGGAGAGCATGGCGGCCCTGACGGGCGGGCGGAATTTGAGTAACGAGGCGGGTGTGGAGGCGGTTTTTGACCATTCGTTGCCCAGCCAGGCAGCGACTCGCCCGATCTGGCCGTGGCTGACGCTGCTGGCGGTGGTGCTGCTGCCGGTGGATATTGCTGTGCGACGGCTGGTGATTACGCGGCGGGATTGGGAACGGGCGTGGGCGGCGACCTGGGACCGCTGGCGGCCTCAACCGCTGGCGGCCCCGGCACGCGCGGAGCAGGTGACGCGGTTGTTTGAGGCGAAGCAGCGGGCGGCTGTTTCGCCAGAGCTGCCAGGGGAAAGACCTGGGGTGCAAAAGCGGCAAGAAGGGGAAACGGCCGTTGGCGGCGCACCCAAAATGCAACAAAAGGGGCCGGAGATTCCTAGCCCTGCGCCGCAAAAGCCAACCGCTGACGGTACTTTAGCTGCGCGGCTTTTAGAAAAAAAACGAATCCAGCAAGACCAGGAAGAGGATTAAACCTTTCAGATGATCTGAGTATAATGAATGGGGGAATTTGTCATGTACTGTCGGCGCTTCTACCTGGCCCTGAGACAATCCTTTGGCTGGTTTTCTTAATATTGAATGAAATATAGGCGCACTATTCTAATTACACTGTAACTGAAATAAGTTAAACATTCTTGAATTTAGAATTCGCCTCA
>CAZDEO010000080.1:0-21242 GCA_964504445.1 uncultured Anaerolinea sp.
CTGGAAGAGCATTGACGAAATGCGTGAAAACTGGGGTGTTGACAAGACCTGGGAACCAGACCCGGAAAGCAATGCCAGTACAGAACTGTATGCGCAGTGGAAGAAGGCCGTAACACGCACCTTTGACTGGGTTGACTAATCACAAATTGGCTTGAAATGTAGAACGGGAAGACTTGTAGCCCGGGATTCCCGTTCTACATATCCTGCCCTTGTCACTCAGCTTTGGTGAGAAGGGGAGTGGGACTATGTCTACTTTTCACGTAGTAATTATTGGCGGTGGGGGCACTGGCGGAGCGTTGGCGCATGACCTGGCTCTGCGTGGTTTGCAGGTGACCCTGGTGGAGCGTGGGGAAGTAACTTCAGGCACTACCGGGCGGCACCATGGGTTGTTGCATAGTGGGGCGCGCTATGCGGTGGCTGATCAGGAATCGGCGGTTGAGTGCATTGAAGAAAACATGATTTTACGCAAGATTGCGCCGGGGACCTTTGAGGAAAATGATGGCTTATTTGTGGCCATTACGGAAGAGGATGTGGCCTACAGCCACGCTTTTATTGAAGGATGCGGGGATTGCGGTATTCCAGCGCAGCGGTTGACGAAAGAAGAAGCGCTGCGCCTGGAACCTAATTTGACAAATGATTTGCTGATGGCGGTGCGTGTGCCGGATGCAACGATGGATGCGATGCGCATGCCTCTGCGCTTTTTTGCCACGGCAAAGAAAAATGGGGCGGTAATTAAGCCGTACACGGAAGTTTTGGAGATTTTGCGCCATGGGGAAACTGTGACGGGGGTGAAGGTGAAAGACCATACAACCGGCAGGGTGTATGAGATTGGCGCTGACTTGGTGGTGAATGCGGCGGGTCCCTGGTCGGGTAAGATTGCAGATATGGTGGGGGTAGAGGTGTCGGTACGGCCGTCTCCGGGGGTCATGGTGGCTGTGCGCGGCCGTTGGTGCAATATGGTTATCAACCGGCTCAACACCTCCAGCGATGGCGACATTGTTGTGCCCCAACGCGGTTTGTCCGTCATTGGTACCAGCTCTTGGGTAGTAGAAGACCCGGATAACCTGGGCCTGCCCAAAGACCACATCCAGGCCATGTATGATCATGGCGCTTTGATGATGCCCGTCATTCGCAATGCCCCCATGCGTGCCGCCTGGTCGGCAGCCCGGCCCCTCATCGGACCGCGAAAGGCAGATGCTGATACGGGACGGGAGTTAAGCCGCACTTTCAAATGCTTTGACCATAAGGATGAGGGTGTGGAAGGCTTTGTAACAATTACTGGTGGAAAAGCCACAACCTTGCGCGGTATGGCCGAGGCAACGGCCGATGTGGTGTGCGCAAAGTTGGGGGTGGACGAGCCGTGCCGCACGCGAGATGTGGTGCTGCTGCCCCACACCGCCTATTACAATTAGAGAGGGGATGATGGCTGAGCGAGAAATTGAATTTAAGGTATTTAGGTACCAGCAAGGCGAAACAGCCCCGCATTATGACACCTTTAAGGTTCAATGTGATGAAGATACGACGGTCTTGGTGGCGCTGCAAGATATTCGGCGTGATGAAGACCCGTCTTTGACGTTGCGCCATTCCTGTCATCATGGTTCTTGTGGCACTTGTGGCATGCGCATTAATGGGCGGGAAGAGCTTTCTTGCGTGGTGAAGGTTTTGGACCTGGACACGCCAACGGTGGTAGTGGAACCGTTGAATAATGCTCCTCTGGTCAGTGACCTGGTGGTGGATATGCTGCCCTTCTTTGATCGCTACACGCGACCAGACATGCCTTATGTGCGCCGGAGTGAGTTTTTGCCAGAAGCGGCCGTTCCCGAGGGAATTGATGTTTACACGCGTTACGAAAATTGCCTGGAATGTGGCCTGTGTGTATCTGCCTGTCCGGTAATGGGCACAGATACCGCTTATCTGGGACCGGCAGCCATGGCGGCGGCGTGGCGCGTGGTGGAAGAACCACGCAGCAGTGACCCGCGCTTTGCGTTGGATTGGGTAGACAATGAACATGGCTGCTGGCGCTGCCATGTGGCTTATGAATGTACGGAAGTATGTCCGTCGGACGTGAACCCGGCTGAAGCGATTATGTCGCTGCGCGGCGAACTGACCAAACGTAAGTTCCGGCGGGTTTTTGGCCTGGGTAAGTAGGCTGGGAGTGTAACCATGCAAGAAATACGAACAACCCAAGACCCGGTGCGGCCGAAACGGCCGTTACTCGCCTGGTTTGACATCCGCAAACGCAACCTGGGTAGTTGGGCCTTCGCCCTCAATCGCCTGACTGGCATTGGCCTCACCCTCTACCTCTTCCTCCATCTTGCCGTACTCAGCACTCTGCTGCGGGGCGAAGCAGGATGGGACCAATTTTTAGCCATTGCCAAAAGCCCCTGGTTTTTGGTTCTAGACGTGGTACTCATCTTTGGCATCCTTTTTCACGGGTTAAACGGCGTTCGCGTTGCTTTGGTAGGAATGGGAATCGGCGTGCGTAACCACCGTCAGCTTTTCTGGACGCTTATGGCTTTGGGTATTGTGCTGTTGGTCATTAGCGCCTGGATGGTATTCACGATTTAGGAGCAGGAACCATGCAAAGTGTATTATCCGACCAACGAAGCAAGGAGCGCGCTGCCCGCAGCGGCCCGGCAGGCGCTTTATGGTTAGTTCAGGCAATTTCTGGCCTCCTTTTAATTGCCCTGCTGGGCCTGCATATGATTGCGCACCATTTTGTAGTAGAGGGTGGCCTGCGTAATTTTCAAGAAGTGCTGGCGTATGTGTCAAACCCGGTCATATTTTTTCTAGAAGTGGTTTTTCTGATTGTTGTGACGGCCCATGCCATGTTGGGCATGCGCGCCATTGCATTAGACCTGGGTCTGAGCGAAAGCAGAACGCGCACCGTTAATTGGGCCATTGCGCTAATTGGCGCAGCAGCCCTGATATATGGCATTTGGTTAGCGATTGCCATTCAAAATTTAGCATAGAGGCTTGGAAATTGTTGATCAGGCTTTTTACCTGGTACGGCGTATGAACTTTATTGGGCTGGCACAATGGCCGAGCGGAAAAATGGCTATACAAGCGGTTGAATATCAATGGGAGCAAATGTGGGCGCCTTATGATGAGGCAACATACCGGTTTGTTTTAGATTGTGTGCAACCGGATGATGTTGTTTTGGATATTGGCGCTGGTGATTTGCGACTGACGCGGCGCATGGCGCAAAAGGCCCGACTGGTTTATGCGCTGGAGTTAAATGCCGCCTTGTTGCCTGATGTGGCGCGCCTGCCTGTTAACGTGCGGATGCTGTGGGCCGATGCGCGCCAAATTTCTTTTCCGGATGGCGTGACCCTGGGGGTACTGTTGATGCGGCATTGCAGCCATTACCAGCTCTATGTGCAGAAGCTGGCGGCTAAGGGGTGTCGTTATTTGGCGACGAATGCGCGCTGGGGCATGGGTGTGGAATTGGTTGATTTGCAAGAGTCCCCTGTTTCTTTTACGGCCGTTCCCTTGGGTTGGTACGCCTGCCGATGTGGCGCCGCGGGTTTTAAACCAGGCCCGGCGGAAAAGATGACACCGGATTTAGATAGTGTGGTTTATGAAGTGGAAAATTGCCCAACTTGTCAAAAAGGGGTAACTAGATGGTCGGCATCGTAATCGTTTCCCATAGTCGTATATTGGCCGAAGGCGTGTTGGAATTGGCGCGCCAGATGACGCATAATTCTGTGTTAATGGCCGCTGCTGGTGGCCTGGATGACGCGGATCACCCCATTGGCACAGATCCGATGCGGGTATTAGCAGCCATTAACGAGGTGTATAGTGAAGATGGCGTGTTGATCATCATGGATTTGGGTAGCGCACTAATGAGTGCGGAAACGGCTGTTGAGTTTTTGTTGCCCGCCCAACGAGAAAAAGTGCGTTTATGCGGCGCACCATTGGTAGAGGGGGCAATCGCCGCCGCCGTACAAGCCGCCGCGGGGGGATCGTTACAATCGGTTTATGACGAGGCTTTGGGTGCACTGGCAGCCAAAGCTGTGCAGCTGGGGGAAACAGTCATTGCCACCCCGACAACGGCCGTTTCTGCCACGCTGTCCGCCGCGGAAGAGTTACGCCTGGTGGTACCCAACCGCCTAGGGTTGCACGCTCGTCCGGCAGCGCGCTTCGTTAGCACCGCCAACCAATTTGCTGCCGAGATTCGCGTTGCCAAAGGTGGTCAGATCGCTAATGCGAAAAGCATTAATCAAGTGGCCACTCTGGGCGTGCGTCAGGGAGATGAAATTATCATTTCTGCCCGAGGGGATTCTGCTGCGGCCGCGTTGACGGCGTTAAAAGCGTTGGCCGATGCAAATTTTGGTGACGCAGATGAAGATAATTTAGAAACGGCGCCCTTGCCCCCGCTGGCTTCAACTGCCGCCAATGGTGAATTAAGCGGTATTCCGGCCTCTCCCGGCATTGCTATTGGCTCGGTGGTTCGCTATCGTCCTCAACTCCCAGAGGTGCAGACCTACCGGATAGATGATGTGGCTGAGGAGTGGGCGCGATTAGAAACGGCCGTAGCCACCGTCGCCCAAGATATTCAGACCCTTTACAAGCGAGCCTTACGGCAAGTAGGTGCTGCCGAAGCAGACATTTTTGCGGCGCATTTACTCATTTTGCAGGATCCAGACTTGTTAGAACGCCTCCAAAAGCACCTCTTTGCCCAAAAAGTAAATGCGGAGTCTGCCTGGTGGACACTTCTCAATGATGTAGCCCAACAATACCGTGAAATGCCGGACCCATACATGCAGGCCCGCGCGGCTGATGTGCTGGACGTGGCGCAGCGGGTGTTGGGGCAGTTAATGGATGTGGAACGGCCGTCTCTTGACTTGGCCAAACCGGCCATTTTGGTTGCCGCTGACCTCTCCCCTTCTGATACAGCGCGCATGAACCCGACCCAGGTGCTGGGCATTTGCACCGAGATGGGGGGCGCAACCTCCCATACGGCTATTCTAGCCCGCGCATTAGGTATACCGGCAGTAGTAGGCACAGGCCCTGTTTTGGCTAACCTACACGATGGGCAGATGTTAGCTTTGGATGGTTCTACCGGCCGCATCTGGGCCGATCCTGATTATGATACTCTGGCCGATTTGCAAGCCCAGCGGCAGGTATGGTTGGCGGAACAACTGCATGCCAAAGAAGTAGGCCGCCAGCCAGCCCTTACCCAAGATGGTCATCAGGTGGAGATTGCAGCAAATATTGGTGGCCCCCATGATACGGCCGTTGCCCTGGAATATGGCGCCGAAGGCGTGGGTCTCTTGCGCACCGAGTTTCTCTTCCTGGAACGTGACAGTGCCCCCACTGAAGACGAACAAGCTGCTGCCTATGCCCAGGCGGCAAAAACGATGGGTAACTACCCCCTTATCATTCGCACCCTGGATATTGGCGGCGATAAGCCCTTGCCCTATCTCCCGTCCGAAGCAGAAGATAACCCCTTCCTGGGTTGGCGCGGCATTCGCTTTTGCCTGGACCACCCCGACATCTTTAAGCCCCAACTGCGCGCCATTTTGCGCGCCAGCGTGCTGCCCGATGGCCAGCCAGCCAACGTCAAAATGATGTTCCCCATGATTGGTTCTGTGCCGGAGTTGCAAGATGCTAAAAAGATGCTGGCCGCAGTTCAAAACGAGCTAAGTCAGGAGGGCATTCCCTTTGACGAGGCCATGGAAGTGGGCATCATGGTGGAAGTACCGTCAGCGGTGGCATTGGCTGACAAACTGGCTGCAGAAGTAGACTTCTTTAGCATTGGCACCAACGATTTGACCCAGTACGTGATGGCTGCCGACCGGGGCAATGCCAAGGTAGCTGATTTGGCCGACGCCTTGCAGCCGGCCGTGCTGCGGCTGGTGCAGCAAACGGTGCAGGCCGGGCACGCCGCGGGCATTTGGGTGGGCATGTGCGGCGAATTGGCGGGTAACCCCCTGGCGGCGCCGGTGCTGGTGGGGCTGGGGCTGGATGAGTTGAGCATGAGTGCCCCGTCTATTCCGGCGGTGAAAGAGGCGATTCGTGGGTTGACGCTGAAGGGTGCAAGGGAAACGGCCGTGCACGTCCTCAGCCTGCCGTCGGCCCAGGCCGTACAAAGCTACCTGCAGGCCCAACAAACAAAAGCATAACCCAACAGTGCTCCAATTGCCCAACTTACCTGTTTGCCGCCCTGGTGTTTTCATCGGGGCGGTTTTTCTTTGCCATCAGGCAGCAGATTTGACATAAAAATACCTTTTACCTCTTACAACCCCTTATCCCAGCATTCACCCAATAAAATGCCTACCTGTGTAATTCTGTACTTCTCCTGCGGGATGAATGCACGGCCGTTTCCTGGTATAATCCCCCAGTTTGCAACCATTATGAACGACAAAGTCAAGCAGGAAACACAAACAGCAGCAGCCCTAGACTGCGCCGCCCAGATAGAGAGCATCTTGTTTGTCTCCAGCGGGCCGGTGTCGGTGAACCGCCTGGCCACGGTGTTGGATATTACGCCATATCGCGTGAACCAACTGCTGGAAGAGCTGGCAGACGCTTACGCCCACCGCGGATTGCGGCTGCAGATCACTGCCGATGGTGTACAGCTCACCACCGCGCCTGAGGCCAACGACGTAATTGAGCGCTTTTTGGGACTGGAGTTAACTTCGCGGCTGAGCCAGGCGGCTCTAGAGGTGCTAGCCATTGTGGCCTACATGCAGCCCATCACCCGCCCGCAAATTGACCAGGTGCGCGGCGTCAATTCTGATGGCGCGCTGCGTACCCTGCTCAGCAAAGGCCTGATAGAGGAATTGGGTCGCCTGGAAACCCCGGGCCGCCCCATTTTGTATGGCACTACGGCCGACTTTCTGCAATATTTTGGCCTGACTAGCCTGGAGTATTTGCCCCCCCTGGATGAAGAAGAGGAGTGAGCAGGATCAAGAGTGAGAGGCAGAATGAGTCCCTCTCGCTCTCGCTCTAGCTGTTATGAACGAACGACTACAAAAGCTAATGGCGCAAGCTGGGTTGGCGTCACGCCGGGAATGTGAGGGGTGGATTGCGGCGGGGCGGGTGCAGGTGAACGGCCGTACCGCCCACCTGGGCGACAAGGCCAATCCCCTGACTGATACCATTACCCTAGACGGTGAGCCGCTCGACCTGAGCCGCGATCGCCTGGTGTACATTGCCCTGCACAAACCCAAAGGAATCATCTCTTCTACCGAAGATGAGTTGGGCAAGGGGCGTCCCACCGTGCGCGACCTGGTAGATGTGCCCGGCCATTTGTACCCGGTTGGGCGACTGGATAAGCCCAGCGAAGGGCTGATGCTGCTGACCAATGATGGCGACCTGGCTCACAAGCTGACCCATCCCCGTTATGGCCACGAAAAGACTTATGACGTCCTGGTGGGCGGCGACATTTCTGAGGCTGCCCTGGAAGAGTGGCGTTGGGGGGTGATGCTGGATGAAGAGGTGACAGCCCCGGCCAAAATCACTGTTCTGGAGCGACGAGAGGATTACACGCGCCTGGAAGTGGTGCTGCAAGAGGGGCGCAAGCGGCAAATCCGGCGCATTGCCGCTAATTTGGGGCATCCGGTGCTGCGGCTGGTGCGCCTGCGCATTGGGTCCCTGGCTTTGGGTAGCCTGGAGCCGGGGCAGTGGCGCTTTTTGCGCCCCCGCGAGGTGGCGGAACTGCGACGTTTGGTGCAGGAAAAGAGGGCTAAGCCCCGGAAGCGCCGTAAATTATGATGGGAATTGAGTGTTTATGACGGGTTTGAGTGTGATTGCCATTGATGGCCCGGCGGCGTCGGGAAAGTCAACCATAGGCCGACTGTTGGCCGAAGCGCTGGGTTATTTGTTTTTGGACACAGGTTTCATGTACCGGGCGGTGACGCTGGCGGCGCTGCGCGCAGGTGTAGATGTGGCGGAGGAAACGGCCGTAACTGAACTGGCCCGTCGTTTAACCATTGATGTGTTACCGACCCAAGAGCAGGACGGCCGTCATTACACCGCGCTGCTCAACGGGCAAGATGTTACCTGGGAACTGCGTACCCCGGAAGTAGACCAGCACGTCTCGCAGGTTTCAAGCTACCTGGGCGTGCGCCAGGAGATGGTGCGCCGCCAGCGGGAATTTGGGCAACGCGGGCACGTGGTGATGGTGGGGCGCGACATTGGTACAGTGGTAATGCCCGACGCCCCCCTGAAGCTGTACATTATCGCCTCGGCCGAGGAGCGGGCGCGGCGCCGTTGGCGTGACCGCCAGGCGCAGGGTCACGCGAACCATTATGACGCCATTTTGGCTGACGTGATGCGCCGCGACAACATTGACGGTGGCCGCCAACATTCACCCATGCAGCCGGCAGATGATGCCGTGGTCATTGACACGACCGGGCGGCCCGTAGAGACTATTGTGGCCGAAATCATGGATATGGTGCCGGCCTCTTTCAGGTGAGAGCATGCCATTATTTAGCGAAATTGACCTGGAAACGGCCGTTGGCGGGCTGATTACGGCCGTGGAGCCGGGTAGCGTGGCCGCCGAAGCCGGTTTGCAAGCTGGGGACGAGTTGTTAACCATCAACGACAATTCCGTTGAGGATGTCATTGACGTGCAGTTTTATGGCGCGGAAGAGACGCTGGACTTGCTGGTACGTCGTGGTGAAGAGTACCTGCTTTTCGAGGCTGAGCGGGAGTATCAGCAATCTTTGGGGCTGGCGTTTGCCCATCCTACCTTCGACACCGACATTCGCCGTTGCAACAACCTGTGTGAATTTTGCTTTGTGCTGCAAATGGCCCCCAAATTTCGCCGCACGCTATACATTAAGGATGACGATTACCGTTACTCGTTCCTCTTTGGCCATTTTGTCACCCTCACCAATTTAAGCGAACATGACTGGTGGCGCATTGAAAATATGGGGCTTTCTCCGCTGTATGTGTCGGTACACGTTACAGATACGGAGATGCGCCGCAAGTTTTTGCGCAACCCCAACGCGCCAGATGTGATGGACCAGTTGCGCTGGTTGGCCAAACGGGGCATCGAAGTGCATACGCAGTTGGTGGTTGTGCCGGGCTTTAACGACGGTCCCTGGCTGGAGCGCTCTATTCAGGAATTGGCTGATTTATGGCCGACGGTGCAGTCCATTAGCGTGGTGCCGGTGGGGCTAACGAAGCAGCACAAGTATGGCATGCGCCCGCATACGGTGGAAGAGGCGGCGGCGACGCTGGCCTTTGTGGAGGCGTTGCAGCCGCAATATCAGACACGTTTTGGTGTGCGCTTTGTCTATCTTACCGATGAGTGGTATCTGGTAACAGGGCGCACGGTGCCGGAAGCGGATGCTTATGATGGGCAGGAGTTGCAGGAGAATGGGCTGGGTATGGTGCGCCGGTTTTTGGATGATTGGGAGGAGGTACAGGAGGAGATTGGCGATTGGCAATTAATGGCTAACCGCCAACAACTCATTTCAAATTACCAAACTGTGACGTTGGTGACGGGGACATTGTTCGCCGCGGTGTTGCGGGAAACGGCCGTAACCTTTACCAGCCTGACCGGCGTGAGGGTGCATGTGCTGCCCATTGTGAATGAGCGTTTGGGAGCGACGATTACGGTAGCTGGACTGCTCATGGGGCAGGATGTGCTGCGCCAATTGGAAGCCGCCGGATACGGGGACTTGGTGGTGCTGCCCCGGGTTATGTTTGATCATCCTGATACCATTGCTTTGGATGACTTGTTACCGCAGGACATGGCTAACAAGCTAAAGTGCCCGGTGGCCCTGGCGGACACGTTGGGAGACGTGTGGGACGCTTTGCTGGGCGAGTCGCAGGTAATGTTTTTGCCGGGCGCACCCGCCGCCAACGAGATCGGTTTGCGGGTAATCAACAAGGATGATGCGGCGGCTGACGCGCATCTTTCCTGACCGTTACTTTGTCAGCCTCTTTAGTTTCCTCGCCGGCGCTTTTCTACGATGATTTCGCCGCGCTCGATGCAGCGGTAGTAGAGGTTTTCGCTTTCGATGAGCAGGTCGTTGAGGCGTCCGGGCATGGTCTCTTTGACGAGTTCGGGGGCTGTGCCCACAAAGCCCAGACTGGCCTGGAGGAGTTTGTGGGGCAGGCTTAAGATTTTTTGGCGTGTTTCCGGTTTGCACGGTAGTTGTATCTTCATGAGTTTCCTCGTGGGTTGCGTATGCTGGCACTATAAGCCATTGCTTGTAAACGGTCAATGGTGTTTGTCATGGGTTGGGGGTGATGAATGTCGGATTCGGGCGCGGTGGGGTAACGGCCGTTGCCATAAAAAAGGCTGGCAACCTTAGGCTGCCAGCCTTTTACATTTCCCTTCTTGAAATGGTTACTGCTCTACGTCAAAACCAGCCGCTTCCCAAGCAAGAATGCCGCCTTCCATGTTGTGGACATTGGTGAAACCCTGGGCACGCAGAAAATCGGCAGCCTGCCCGCTGCGGTTGCCGCTGCGGCAGGTGAGGATCACGGTTTTGTCGGTAGGTATTTGGCCGAGACTGTCGGGAATGGTGGCTAAAGGAATGAGGGTGACGCCGGGGATGTGCTTTTCGTCATATTCCCACTGCTCGCGTACGTCAATGACGAAGACGTCCTCGCGGTCTTTGATCTCGGCCAGGGTGTTGGCGCTGATGACCGGGCCTAGATTGAGTTCGTTTTGAGCGGCAGGGGCTTCGGCCTGGATAACGGGGGCATTGGACACGGTCGTTTCCGCCCTGCCACAGCCCGCCAAGAGTACGGCCGTCATTAACAGAATTACCAAAAATATGCGTTTCATGCTAAACCATCTCCTTGAAAATAGTAAGTATAAGGGTACCTAAGCAAAGCAACGCCAGGCAAATCTCATCACCAGCCATTCATCTATGAACGACCCTTGTGGGCGAGCTTAAATGGTGCCTCAATAAATTAGATGGGTTTAAGGTATAATCGTGACAGAAGATGTAAAATTTATACGGAGACCACGAGTATTATTGCCAGGCCCAAACCCTGGTTTATAATCCAGTCATAAACATTAATGTTCCTTTGGAGAAAAACATGTCAACCAGAATTCTTGTTGTAGAAGATGAAGAACGCATTCGCCAGTTCCTTCAGCGCGGTTTGAGCTTTGAAGGATACCGTGTTGACGTGGCTCATGATGGGGCTACCGGTTTAGAGCTTGCCCGCGAGAACCCTCCGGACCTGGTGCTTTTAGACATCATGTTGCCTGGCGATATGGACGGCATCGAAGTATGTCGTCGCTTGCGGGCGGTCAATGACGTACCGATTCTCATGCTAACCGCCAAAGAATCCATTGAGGATCGCGTAGCGGGCCTGGATGCTGGCGCGGATGATTATTTAGTGAAGCCCTTTGCCTTTAATGAGCTTTTAGCCCGCGTGCGGGCACTGCTGCGCCGCGTGCAGCCGTCTCAGCCCCAGGTTTACCGGTTTGCCGATCTGGAGTTGGATACTGGTACGCGCCAGGGGCGGCGCGGAGATGAGATTTTTGATCTGACGGCAAAAGAATACGAATTATTAGAACTGTTTATGCGCCATCCGCGCCAGGTATTAACCCGCGAAGTAATTTTTGATCGCGTTTGGAATTACGATTTTGGCGGTGAGAGCAACATAATTGAAGTGTATGTGCGGTACCTGCGTCAAAAGACGGAAAAGGGCAACCGACCAAGAGTTATTCATACTGTGCGCGGTATTGGTTACGTCTTGCGCGAAGAATCGTAAAACTTGTCAGTTCAAAATCGTCTGCTCCTCATCTACACAACCATTTTTACCACGGCATTCTTGCTGGTCGCTTTGCTTGTCTATTTCTTGCCCATCAATCGTATTCTGACCCAGACGGATCGGGATCTAGAGGAGATTGCGGCTCAAATCAGCGAGCTTTCTGTGCAAGGGCCGGCAGATATGGCGCGGGTGGTATTGCCCCAGGATTTAACCAACTTCAAAACGGGTTCAATTTTCATGATTGTTGTCAATATGGAGAAGCAAATAGTAGCCCGGTCGGGGAATATGCTGGGCGTTGATGTGATGCTAGATCCGGATGGGTTTGCGGGGGAGCAGGTTTTTAATCTGGTGCAACAAGAAGAGTCAATGCTGCGCGTGTTGACTGTGCCAATTATTGTTGAAGATCTTGCGGGGCCAGTTGTTATTGGTCATTTGCAAATTGCCAGATTGCTAGATACTTATGACGAGTTTAATCGCTCCTTGATTATTGCTTTGTTGATTGGGTTTGGTGCGGCAACGGCTTCCCTGTTTGTGGCAGTTTGGGTGACGCCCAGCCTTTTCAAGCCACTGGATGATATTGCGGCTGTAGCCCGGCAAATTACGCGAACTGATGATTTGAGCCGTCGGGTGCCAGATCCGGGACGAAATGATGAGTTTGGGGACCTGGCGCGGGCTTTGAACCAGACGCTGGAGCAGATTGAGCGGCTTTTTCAGGCACAACAGCGTTTGCTGGCTGATGTGTCTCATGAGTTGCGCACGCCCTTGACAACGATTCGGGGGAATTTGGACTTGATGCGCCACATGGGTGTGGCGGATCAGGAGTCTATGGATGTGATTCAGGATGAGTTGGAGCGGATGACGCGCCTGATTGGGGATTTGCTTTTGCTGGCGCGGGCGGATTCGGGGGGGCTGCCTTTGGAGCGCAAGCCGGTGGAGCTGGACAATGTGCTGTTTGACGTTTATCGGCAAATTAGCCGCCTGGAGAATAAGGTGACGGTGGTGGTGGGGGAGATGGATCAGGCTTGTGTGGTTGGTGACCAGGATCGTTTGAAGCAGCTTTTGTTGATTTTGATAGACAATGCGATTAAGTATACGCCTGAAAGTGGCCGGGTTACGTTAAGTATGATGCAGGTGAACGGCTGGGCGGAGGTACGGGTTTCTGATACGGGAGTGGGTATTCCACCTGAAGATATTCCGTATATTTTTGATCGTTTTTATCGCGTGGATAAGGCGCGGACGCGGGCGCAGGGTGGCGCGGGGCTGGGTCTAGCCATTGCTAAGTGGATAGTGCAGATGCATGATGGCCACATTCGCGTGGAGAGTAAGGTTGGGGAGGGTACCACATTTGTGATGAGGCTGCCTTTGTATTGGGCGCCTCCGGAAAGGGCTTCACGTAAGTTGGATGAAGATACGCATCAATCACGGCCGTCTTTTAGAGTATTGCGACGGCACTCTTAACGGGTTTGTTGTGGCAGGAAAAGAGGGGACTCGGCCCCTCTTTTTTTATTTGCTGCGGCGAATGAGTAGGTAACCACCGAGGGCGATGATGACTAACGGCCAGAATAAGCCGCTGCGCATCCAGTCTAGCCAGCCAAAGGTGCTGAATAGGAAGTAGGCGCCCAAGATGATGAGGATGAGGCCTACTGTGCTGGGGTTGCCAATGTCGCTAACGCCAGAGCTAACTTTTTCACCCATTTCGGCAATATTTTTCTGAATGATTGCGGCATTGGGCTGGTTAACAGAATCGGCAAGGGGCATGATGATCCACATGATGATGTAGAGGGGGATGCCAATGCCGCTGGCGAACAGGAGTACAACAAAGGCCAAGCGTACCAGGACAGGATCGATGTTAAGATATACTGCCAGTCCGCCGCACACGCCGGCTATGATTTTGTCGTTGTCACTTCGCGTTAATCTTGCTTCGGACATTTTGGAACCTCCAAGGTTAATCTGCTGCCTATACGCGGGGGTGTGGGCAAAGTTGCGCGGTGAAGATGAGAAGGGGGTGAATGGGGTAACGGCCGTTGCCGATGTACATAACGGAGAAGTAAAGAAACCTGCCGCCTTCATGGCATTTTGTTATACTGACGTGTTGAATGATTTAGGAAGCTAAAGGTGGGCTGTTAGCCTGCTTTGTGTATGAGAGGTGAAACGGCCGTTTTGCGAACAATCCCTTTGTGGTGGAAACAGCAGTTGGCACGCCTGGTGCGCTTGCCCGGATTTGATATCATCATGCAAGTCGGTATCCGGCTGCTCATTCCTCGCCAGCGAATTGGGGTTTCAGTGGTCATCTTTGATGAGAAACAGCAAGTTCTACTGCTCCGGCACGTGTTCCACCCGCACATTCCCTGGGGTTTGCCAGGGGGGTGGTTAAACCGCCATGAGGACCCTGCTGTTGGCGCCTTGCGCGAATTATATGAAGAAATCGGCCTGACTGCGGACCTGGGGCCAGTTTTGCAAGTAACTCATGATCCCCACCCACCACACTTGACCATTGCTTACATGGCGCATCTACACCCAGGGGAGATGATCCTTAGCCCAGAAATTTTGGAGGCCAAGTGGTTTCCTCTGGGCAGTTTACCGCCACTATTTTCTTTTATGACCCTTGCCATTGAAACGGCCGTGCACCTTCAGGCCACAAACCAGCCCATCTATTCCACACACTTCAAGCCACATCGCCGATTATTGGCAGAGGAGGCAAACCCCCATGAATAGAAGCAACACCCCAGGACTTGGCCAATGGCTCACCGTATCCGTTATGGTCGCCGGTGCAATCTTCCTGGTATACAAACTCTACCAATATGCCGGTTCACGCAGTTACTTTCCAACAGGATTAAACATTGCCGCTATTGATGTAGGCGGCATGACGCGTGAAGAAGCAAGCGAAATCCTTACCAACCGGTACATTGAGGCGCCCATTGTTTTATACCATAACAACGACAGTTTTGAAGTTAGCCCTACAGAGGCTGAATTCACCCTTGATTTAGAGTCAATGCTTAGCGATGCGGATCAACAGCGCATCCAACAAGATTTCTGGTCTGGCTTTTGGGGGTTCCTATGGGGACGGCCTGTGGCAGTTGCGCCGGTCGAGTTGCGAGCTACCCATAGAAGAGAAGCAGTGCGCGATGTATTAGACCGCATATCCGTCATTGTTGACCAGCCTCCCCAGCCCCCCCAACCTGTGCCTGCTACCCTCACATTCCAATACGGCGTTTCCGGGACGGTAATTGATAAGGAAGCCAGCTTTGCCGATATTGAAGCTGCTCTTTATCGTCCTTCAAATCGGGAGGCGCGCCTTGTCATAAGACCAGTTAACCCAGAACGGCCAAATATCAACCTTCTATCCCGCTTACTCATTAACCATTTGCAGAGCTTTGAACAAGAAACCGGTGGACTTGCCAGTATCTTCATCATGGATCTGGAAAGCGGCGAAGAAGTGGCGATTAATGCCAACTTACCCCTTTCAGGCATGGATATGCTTAAAGTACCCATTGTGATCCAGCTCTACAGCCTGCTGGATCAACCACCCACGCTTCGCCAACGCCAGCTTATTTCCGACACCTTAGTCATGCGTCCCGACAACCTGGCAGCCAACGAGCTACTCAACATTATTGCCGGAGAAGAGGACCCCTACTTGGGTAGCAACCTGGTAACAGAATCTTTGCAGCGAGTTGGCTTACAAAACACGTTCATTGTTGCCCCTTACGATACCCCCGAAAGGCCTGGGCTGCGTACGCCAGAAACGCCGGCTAACTCGGTAGACACTATCTTGACCAATCCTGACCCCACCCGGCAAACCACGGCGGAAGATATGGGTTTGTTGCTATCCATGGTTTACTATTGTGCTAAAGGGCAAGGTGGGGCATTAATGGCGGCTTTCCCTGAAAAATTGACCACAGTAGAGTGCCAGGCAATATTGGATTATATGCTGCGTAACAAAACCGGGAGCCTCATAGAAGAGGGCGTTCCCCAAGACGTGCCGATAGCACACCGGCATGGCTGGATTCGCGACACCCATGGTGATGCGGGCATTGTTTTTTCTCCAGGAGGAGATTATGTGATTGTTGCTTACATGTACCGGGATGATTGGCTGGAATGGGTCGTTAGTTCTCCCCTGTTGGCTGATATTTCTCTGGCAACTTATAACTTCTTCAACTTTGATAACCCATACCTGGATAGTGACCGACTCAACTAAGATTGCGTAAGCTATGTTAAAAAGTACCCAGCGTTTTTTGACTCTTTTACTATTGGTGACGGGCGGGTTGTATTTAGCCTATGAACTGTTTTTATATGATCGCGCCCGTCAATTGTTGCCTCCGGGTATGAAAATAGGCAGCCTGGATGTGGGAGGGCTTTCTGTGCCGGAGGCTACTGATTTGCTAAATGATCATTTTGGCGCGCCTATTATCCTTCATCATCGCAATGAGCAGGTAGAAATTTTCCCTCAAGAGGCGGGCTTTCATATTGATGTACAAGGTATGATTGATGAGGCAGAAGCTTACCGCGATAGGCAGGAATTTTGGCCTGGTTTTTTGGAGTTTTTGTTGCATCATTCTTTTGCTCCTTACACGGTAGAATTACGCGCAACGCATGAGCGAGATTTGTTGCTGGCGCAGCTAGAGACTGTAGCCTCTTTTCTTGATCAACCAGCAAAGCCGCCGCAATTGTTGGTGGGAGCTGCTTCTTTTCAATATGGTGAACCAGGCTTTACAACAGACATTATGGCCAGCTTACCGCAAGTAGAGGCTGCGTTATATGATCCTTTTTATCGGGAGGCTGAGCTGCTTGTGCAGGATGAGGAGGCCCTGGAGCTTAGTCTGGCGCTATTGGGCGAGAATATTGAGAAGCAGCTAGAGGCGTTCAGCGGTGTGGGCAGCGTGTTCATCATTGATTTGGAAACGGGGGAGGAGGTGAGTATTAATGGGGATGTGGCTATTTCTGGTTTAAGTATTTTGAAGATTGCTATATTTTTGGAGACATACCGTGTGCTAGATGGCCTGCCTAATGAGTATGTACAAGGTTTGTTGGTGGACACGGCCGTTTACTCCAGTAACTATGCCGCCAACCAACTCCTGCACATTATTGCTGGGCAAAATAATACCTATGAAGGGGCTGCCCGCTTTACCGAAGCTATGCAGCGGTTGGGGTTAGCGAACACCTTTATGGCGATCCCTTACGATGCCGACCCTGTAGCCTCTCGTCCCTCTACCTTTATCACCCCAGCCAACAGCAACCCGGATCTTATTACTCGGCCCGATCCTGCGCGCCAAACCACCGCAGAGGATATAGGTACTTTGCTTTCCATGATTTACTATTGTGCCCACGATACTGGGCCACTACGTCTCCTTTTTCCCACCGAGCTAACCCCAGATGATTGTCAGGCTATTATTGACCTGATGATTCTCAATGAGGAAGGTAACCTAATACGCTTTGGTGTTCCGGAAGACGTACCTGTATCTCATAAACATGGCTGGGATTTTGTCACCCAAGGAGATGCAGGCATTGTCCTTTCTCCTGGTGGGGATTACGTCATTGTTGAATACGTTACCGATCCTTACAGCGATTGGCTTTCCCACGAAATTGGTTTTCCCATTCTCCGCGAGATTTCTCGCGCCACCTATAATTATTTCAATTTTGATAACCCCAATTTGGAAGACCCCAATATCCGCGCTGAGCGAGAGGCACTGGCCCGCGAAGCCGCCGCGGCAGCAACCGCGACCGCAGAAGCTGAGGTTACCCCGGTAGCAGAAGAGACAGCAAATACTGGTGAAGTGGGCACGGCCGTTCCCCTAGAAACGCCGACCCCCCCCATCCCCTAAAAGGAAACAACTTATGGAATATAGACGATTGGGTCGTACTGGTCTCCGAGTGTCCACTATCTGTCTGGGCACAATGCAGTTTGGCTGGACCGCGGATGAACCTGCTGCACACACTATTCTCGACAAAGCCGTCGAGTTAGGCTGCAATTTTATTGACACAGCGGACATCTATTCAACTTGGGTCCATGGCAACCCCAGCGGCGTTAGCGAGCAAATCATTGGCAACTGGCTGAATGGCGGCTCCGTACGCCGGGGGGACATCATTGTGGCTACCAAAGTGCGCGGCAAAATGGGTGATGGCCCCAATGATGAAGGGTTATCACGCCACCATATTCTAAATGGGGTAGAAGCTAGCCTGCAACGGCTGCAAACTGACTACATTGATCTGTACCAGGTGCATTGGCCGGATGAGGAGACCCCTTTGGATGAGACCTTGCGCGCCCTGGATGACCTGGTACGCTCGGGTATGGTGCGTTATGTTGGTTGTTCCAATTATCCGGCTTGGCTGTTGGTAAAGGCGTTGTGGCTTAGTGACGTGCAGGGCTTGGTGCGTTTTGACAGCCTGCAACCCCACTACAATCTGGTGCATCGGGCAGAGTTCGAGCGAGAACTACAGGCGGTTTGTCTGGATCAAGGGGTTGGCGTTATTCCCTACAGCCCGCTGGCTGCAGGGTTCCTCACAGGCAAATACCGGCAAAATGAGGTGCTGCCTGATTCAGCGCGAGTAGATGGCGTGCGCCACCGTTACATGAATGAGCAGGGTTTTACGGCCGTAGCCAAACTTGCTGAAATTGCCGCGAACCACAACGCCACAGTTGCCCAAACCGCTATTGCCTGGGTGCTGGCCAACCCGGCCGTTACTGCCGCCATCATTGGCGCCAACTCCATTGCCCAACTTGCAGACACATGCCAGGGAGCAGCTATCACCTTACACGCCGACGAAAAAGCCACCCTGGACAAAGCCACTGCTTGGGACTGATAATCAACGATATCATAAGGCTAACCGCCAGGGCCGTTTAGCCCTTGCTTGCTGTCGTTCTGGGATACAGGTACAGCGTCAACCAAACGGCCGCCGCGCCAAAAAGCGCAAACAATCCATAAAACCCGATGCGTATACCCGCAGAAGACGAAGTCCCAATAGGATCATCCGGATGCAGCACCAACTCTGCGCGCCCCGTAGACCAGAGCATGAACCCAGCGAGAAGAAGGTACAAGAGACCGCGGACGCGAGAATTTATTGGCCAGCTACTGGCTACCTGCACAATTAGCGCCACAGCTAACACCTGCAAAATCGAAGCTGTACGTGGTTCGCTCCAGAAAATGGCCCCCCAGTTCACAATTTCGGCCACCAGGCTGACCAATGCCCCAGCAGCAAAAAAGCCAAACGCAACCCAACTTGTTGCCATCAACCACCGTTGCCGGGCATTTTGGGGCTGCATCATAACCATTATTCCTAATAGACCCGCGGCCACCAGGCCTGCCATGCCCACCCATATGAGCGCCACGTGCAGGTAGACAATTTTAATGCCGTTCCCTAAGGTTTGTTCCCCCGGAGAAAACAGCAGTAGTAATGCGGCAAGGAGAGCCAGGGTGAGCAGAACGGCCGTAGTCAGCCGGGTAGATTGAAAAAAAGCAAGCATGCGTTCATCCTTAACGAATTTTGACCAAATCATAGCGTTATTTCCCAACATCTGCCAACGGTCAGTCCGGCCATATTGCCCCTCTTTTACCCTGTGGTAAACTACTCAGGCGAACAACTCAAGACATAATGAAGGCATTTCCGTGATCGAAATTCGCAACCTCACCAAACGCTTCTATTCTCTCACCGCCCTCGACAACATCTCCCTCACAATTCCCAGGGGAGAAGTGCTTGGACTCCTGGGTCCCAATGGCGCGGGCAAAACTACCCTCATGAAAATTATTGCCGGTATGCTACAACCCGACAGCGGCCAATTACTGCCCAATGGCCAGGGTTGGCCCCTTATTGGCTTCAAGCC
This sequence comes from uncultured Anaerolinea sp., assembly GCA_964504445.1. Taxonomy (GTDB): domain Bacteria; phylum Chloroflexota; class Anaerolineae; order Promineifilales; family Promineifilaceae; genus JACSRF01. Next base: position 19,508 of record CAZDEO010000080.1, read on the forward strand.
AGAACGGCTGCTATTTCCTAACCAGCTCCGCATTCAACAATATCTGGAAATGATGGCCGGCTTGAGTAACATTCCCCGCCCCATGGTGAAACAAGTTGTGCAAAATAGCTTGGAAAAGGTAGGCTTGTTGTACGCGACCCACAAAAAAATTGGCGCTTGCTCCAAAGGGATGCGCCAGCGATTGGGCCTGGCGCAGGTACTCATTGGGGATTCCCCACTTTTGTTGTTAGACGAGCCATCTAATGGCCTGGACCCTGAAGGGCAGACAGACATTTTACGGGTAATTCAATCACTCCATGCCGCGGGCAAAACCATCGTGATCAGCTCTCATCACCTGCATGAAATCACTCAGGTATGTACACAATTGATCATTTTAAATCACGGCCAAATTCATTACCGCAATAGCATGGCCGAGGCGCTGGCCGTACGTCCCCATGTGCTGTTGCGTACCGACAAAGACCTGACACCCATGCGAGATATGTTTACTGCCTTGCACCCTGACATTAGTGTGGAAGGCAGTCGGCTAGTGCTAAAGAATGAGGCCATGGCTTTACGCCGGCCAGTGTTGGCGCTGCTCCTTAATTCTGGGTACGACGTTTTGCACGTGGAGCAGAAGCGAATTACGCTGGCCGAAATTTACGCAAAGGCAGTGCAATGAGACAACGTATTTGGGTTCTAACGAAATTTTTGCTGCGGCGCTTGTTTTTATCCTTGTCCGGGGTCATATACGTTATTTTGGCTTTGGTCTTCTGGGCAATTTTATTCCCCCCACAGCAGGGTACCCCTGATTTTGACAATTATTTTTTGATTAATGGTGCGTTTGGCGCGGTGATGACCTTTTTAATCACATTAACGCTGGCGTCTAGAGCTAATGAAGCGGCAAATTACCCTTTGGTTGTGCGCTTGCCCAGCCGGATAGAGTTTTTAACGGCCGTTCTCGTTAGCGCCCTTCTTAGTGCCGGGATACTACAGTTCTTGGTCTCGGCTTTAGCCCTGTTTCGTGGCCCCGCCTCCTTGTGGCCACAAATTCTAGAAGTCCCCCCCGTCTGGATGGCCACCAACATTTTAGCGGCCGTTCTCGCCTTACACGCTTCTGATTTTGTTACCGCCGGCTGGTCAAGAGTATACGTATTTGGGTTATTGGCCCTTTTCCTTTTTGGGCAAAGCAGCATCAACACCCTCGCTCCTTGGTTGGGCGCGCGTCTTAATGCGTTAAGCGCCACGTTTGCCCAACAAGGTTGGTATGAAATAGCAAACACCCTAAATCGGGCTGTTAGTTGGCTCAATGCCAGCGGGGGCCAACAGCTAGAAACCGTCCTGGGATTCATCTTTTGGCCCTTTCGGGCTACGAGCGAGGCTGTGCTAAACGGCTATTTCAATACCAATCAGGCCCTGGCGCCGGCGGTCATGCTGCTTTATGCGACTATTTTATTCATGCTGGCTGCCGATTTGTTCGCCAACAAAGACTTAGATTTTGTCGAATGAACAATGGGCATTAAACAATGAACAATCCGCTGAATTTTATGGTTTATTGCTAATTGCCCATTACCCGAGGAGACGACATGAGCGCAGGCTCAACACCATGAATGAAAATCCACCAATGACGCAGATTTATTTCTCACTTCTCTCTGCGAATCTCTGCGCTTCCTCTGTAACTCTGCGCCCCTAATTTATTTTCACAGGAGACTTCACCGGCTGCCGCCGACCACCATGAATGAAAATACACCGCAACGCA
>CAZDEO010000081.1:0-21150 GCA_964504445.1 uncultured Anaerolinea sp.
TGAGGCGAATTCTAAATTCAAGAATGTTTAACTTATTTCAGTTACAGTGTAATTACGCAAAAACCTTATGAATGAACTTGATCTCACACCCACCTACAATCTAAAAGTTGTTGTTCAGGAGACCGGCGTCAAACCAGATACTTTACGGGCATGGGAACGGCGTTATGGCTTACCAACACCGGAAAGAACCACAGGCGGGCACCGTCTATATTCTCAATACGATATAGAGATAATAAAGTGGCTAGTTAGCCGCCAGGAAGAGGGACTGAGCATAAGCCGCTCTGTGGAACTGTGGTTCGGGCTAATTGAGGCTGGCAAAAATCCATTAATAGAATTTGAAACCTACGAAATGCCCGTCAACAATGCGCCCCCGTTGCAACCGGGCACGAATATAGATGAAGCCCGCCAGGCATGGATTTCTGCTTGCATGGCATTTAATGAAGCGCGATCAGAGGCTATTTTGACCCAGGCTTTCGCCCTTTACCCACCCATTATGGTGTGCCTGGAAGTGTTGCAAAGGGGCATTGCCGAAATTGGCGGTATGTGGTACCGCAACGAGGCTACCGTTCAGCAAGAGCATTTTGCATCGGCGCTGGCAATGCGCCGCGTTAATTCGTTAGTCGCTGCGGCCCCTGCACCCACACGCCCTGGTCGCATTATTGTGGCCTGCCCCGCGCATGAAGATCACGTATTTGCCCCGCTGTTGCTGACGTTCATGCTGCGTTATAGCGGTTGGGAGGTTATCTATCTGGGGGCAAACGTGCCAATAAATCGCCTGGAGACGATGATCCAATCGGTAAAGCCCGATTTGCTGATCATGACTGCCCAGCAAATGCACACGGCGGCAAACTTGATGCAAGTGGCCGAATTTATGGTGACACAAGGCACGCCATTAGCTTTTGGCGGGCGCATTTTTAACCATATGCCGCATTTGCGGGAACGAATCCCCGGTCATTTTTTGGGGGAAAGATTGGAGGATGCCACGCGTAGTGTCACCCAGCTATTGGGCAAAAATGTACCCGTGCCTCAGACCGTATCCCCTACGGAGGCTTACCAGCATGCTTTGGGAGCCTATCGCCATCAGCAAGCAGCTATTGAAAACCGTGTTTGGCAGTTATTGCAAAATAAAGATGCCCGGTACGAGCATGTTGCAAATGCCAACATTTATCTATCCCGGGATATTGTGGCCGCTTTGCAGCTTGGCGACATGACTCTTTTGGGCAGTGAGATAAGCTGGACAGAAAAATTGTTGCTCAATTACAATATGCCGGCAGGTATTTTGCATGATTATTTGGAAGCTTATTATCAGGCCGCAAAAGAGGTGTTGGGCAAAGAGGGACGGCCGATCGTAGGTTGGTTGGAAAATCTTTCCCAGGTGGAAAGTTAGGGGTAACGGGGATGCAAACAGCAATATGGTGGGTGCGGCGTGATTTGCGCCTGGCGGATAATGAGGCGCTGGCAACGGCCGTTTTCTCGGCCTCCCACGTTATCCCCCTCTTCATTTTGGACCCGGCGCTGCTGGGAACCGCAACTGTTGGGGAAAAACGAATGGCCTTTTTGTGGGCCAGCCTGCAGCAGTTGGATAAAGAATTGCGGCAGCGGGGCAGTTATTTGCTGGTGCGCCACGGCCCGCCTCTGGAGATATTACAAGAGCTGGTGACGGAAGTAGGGGCAGAAGCCATTTTTGCGGCTGAAGATTTTTCGCCTTATGCCCGCCAGCGCGATAAGGCCATTGCCCAAGAGCTGCCGCTGCAGCTATTTCCCGGTGTGGTGGCGCAGCATCCGGACACGGTGCTGAAGCAGGATGGTGTGCCCTACACGGTGTTTACCCCATTCAGCAAGCAGTGGCGGCAACGGCCGTTACCCATTCCTGCTGACCTGCTCCCTGCTCCCGATTTCATAGCCACACCGCCCAACCTTTCCGGCAACCCGATTCCTGACTTGTCTCAAAAGTCCCCCTTTCCGCCTGGCGCAGCGGAAGCGCAGAAAAGGCTGGCAGAGTTTGGCAACGGCCGTATTTATGCTTATGCCCAAGACCGCAACCAGCTAGATTTAGACGGCACCTCCGGCCTTTCACCCTACCTGCGCTTTGGCATGATTTCCGCGCGCCAGGCTGTGGTTGCCGCCCTGGCAGCCAGAGAGCAGGCAGAGAGCGAAGCCGCTCGTAAAGGCGCGGACACCTGGCTCAGCGAACTCATCTGGCGTGAATTTTACATCAGCATTCTTTACCACTTCCCCCACGTTTTGCGCCGCAGCTTTCGCCCCGAATATGACACCATCCCCTGGCGCAACGACCAGGCTGAATTTGCTGCCTGGTGTGCCGGGCAAACCGGCTATCCGGTGGTAGATGCCGCCATGCGCCAACTACAGCAAACTGGCTGGATGCACAACCGGGCGCGCATGATTGTTGCCTCATTTCTCGTCAAAGACCTACTCATTGATTGGCGTTGGGGCGAAAAATGGTTTATGCAGCATTTGGTGGACGGCGACCCCGCCGCCAACAACGGTGGCTGGCAGTGGACGGCTGGCACCGGCACCGACGCCACACCCTACTTTCGCATTTTCAATCCCATCACGCAGGGGCAAAAATTTGATCCCGATGGCGCATACATTCGCCGTTGGATTCCCGAATTAGGTCAAGTAGAGGTAGAATTCATCCATGAACCGTGGAAAATGCCGCCGCTGGACCAAAAACGAAGCGGTTGTTTCATAGGTCAGGACTATCCTCGGCCCATTGTAGACCACAAATTAGCGCGTCAGCGCACGCTAGACGCCTATCAACTTGCAAAAGAGAGAGGTTAGCGATCGAGATTAGAGAGTAGCTGCTTCATCACTCATTTCTCATTGTTCATCGCTAACCTCCAAGACAGGAGAAATCAATGTCCTCAAAAGTAATCATCATCGGCACAGGGTTTGGTGCATTGGGCGCAGCGGCGCGGCTGGCTGCGCGCGGTTTTCAGGTGGAATTGTTTGAGAAGCGCGACAAACCTGGCGGGCGCGGTTACGTGTATGAAATAGATGGCTTCAAATTTGATGGTGGCCCGACAGTCATTACAGCCCCCTTTATGTTTGACGACATCTTTGAATTGGCCGGGCGTAAGCGGGAAGATTATGTGGAATTTAAGCCCCTTGATCCCTTTTACCGCATTTTTGACCACACCGGAAAAGCATTTGACTATAACGATGACCCGGAGTTTATCTACCAAGAGATTGAAAAATGGAACCCCCGCGACGTAGAAGGGTACAAAAAGTTTATGGCCACCACCCAGGCTATTTTTGAGAAGGGCTTTAAGGAACTGGCGGACAAACCATTCCTTTCTGTCGCGGATATGCTTCGCGTAGCGCCCGACCTGATTCGCCTGAAGTCTCACCAGTCGGTGTATAAATATGCGTCCCAATATATTGAGAGCGAATTTTTGCGGCGTTGTTTCTCTTTCCATCCGCTGCTCATTGGCGGCAATCCCTTTGATGCCTCTTCCATTTATGCCATGATCCATTACCTGGAGCGGGAATGGGGCATTCACTACGTCATGGGGGGCACGGGCGCGCTGATCAATGCTCTGGGCAGCCTGATTGAAGAGTTGGGCGGCCGTTTTCACTTCAATGCGGAAGTGGAGGAGATTTTGGTGGACGGCCGTACGGCCACCGGTATTCGTTTAGCAGATGGCTCCGTCCATGCCGCCGACCACGTCATCTCCAACGCCGACGTGGCCTTCACCTACCTGAACATGATTCCCGCCAAAGCGCGCAGCCTGCGCAACAGCGACTTGCGCTGGAAAAAACTCACCCGCTACAGCATGTCCCTTTTTGTCATCTACTTTGGCACGAAAAAGCTGTACCGGCACGACGGCCGTCTGGCCCACCACAACATCATCCTCAGCGAGCGGTACAAAGGGCTGCTGGCCGACATCTTTGGCAACAAAAAGCTGGCCGACGACTTTTCCCTCTACTTGCACATGCCCAGCATGACCGACCCCAGCATTGCCCCGGACGGTCACGAGGCATTCTACGTGCTGTCCCCGGTTCCGCACCTGGGCGCGGGTATTGATTGGACAAAAATGGCCAAACCTTACCGGGACGCCATCATCCAGTTTTTGGAAGACAATTACTTGCCAGACTTGCAAGCCAACCTTGTGGCCGAGCATTTTATTGACCCGCTGCACTTCCAAAATACCTTGAACAGCCACATGGGCTCCGCTTTTTCCGTCGAGCCAATCCTTACCCAATCTGCCTGGTTCCGCCCCCACAACCGCTCCGAAGATTTTGATAATCTTTACTTTGTGGGCGCGGGCACGCATCCTGGGGCTGGTCTGCCCGGCGTGCTTTCCTCATCCAAAATTGCCGAAGACCTGATTTGCGCCGCGGCGCAACGGGTCCCAGCCTAAGGAGTGGAGCATGCTGACAGCATTTCGTGGGCAGCTTACGCGTACCAACCTGCTGAGTCCTCTGACCCTGGTCATTACCGCTTGGGTGCTGGTCATGGTGTCTATTCCCATTGTGCGCTGGACTTTGGGGGATGGCGCGAAGCTGCCCTTCATTAATGGTGGCGTTCTGCTGCAAGGAACGGCCGTGCTGTTGATTTTGGGGCAGGCCTGGGGATGGCGGCAGACGGCAAGAACGGCCGGCATCATTGCCATCTTCACCTTTTTCATCGAAGCCCTCGGCTCTACCACAGGCATTCCCTTCGGGCATTATGACTACACCAGCCTGCTTCAGCCTCAACTGCTGGGCGTGCCGCTGCTCATCCCTGTGGCCTGGCTGATGATGCTGCCCCCCGCCTGGGCCACTGTGGCCTTTCTGAGGCAAAAGCGTAATGGGGAGACAAAGAAGCAAAGCCTCAGGCGCCAGAGCTTGTTTGTCATCCTCAGCGCCCTGGCCCTGACGGCGTGGGATTTGCTGCTAGACCCGCAAATGGTGGCCTGGAATTTGTGGGTGTGGGATGAGCCAGGAGGCTATTTTGGTATTCCCTGGCAAAACTTCCTCGGCTGGTTTCTCACGGCCGTCATCGTGACGCTGCTGGTGCGCCCTCAAAATTTACCAATACGGCCGTTGCTCGTCATCTACACCATCACCTGGTTCCTAGAGGTAGTGGGGTTAGCCCTCTTTTGGGGCATGCCCGGCCCCGCTCTGGCGGGCGGCCTGGTCATGATGCTTTTCGTCTTCATCGGCTGGCGCACCAACAACGCCCAATTAACAATTAACAATTAACAATTCACAATTCACAATTCATTATTCCCCATGCCCTTCCTCTGGACACTCCTCACTTTTCTTGTTGGCGCACTGCCCTTCTCTGTGTGGATTGGCCGCTATGGGCTAAAGAAGGATATTACCCAGTACGGCGACGGCAACCCCGGGGCCACCAACGTCCTGCGCGCTGGCGGCTACACCTGGTTTGCTCTGGCCCTCATGCTAGACATTAGCAAAGCAGCCGCGCCAGTGGGATTAGCTTACTATATTTTTGGCTGGCAAGATTGGCGTATTCTGTCCATAACCGTTGCTGCGCCTTTGGGACACGCCCTCTCCCCTTTCTTGCACGGGCGGGGCGGCAAGTCCATTGCTACCGCCCTGGGGGTGTGGATTGGTGTTACGCTGTGGCAAATTCCCCTGGTGGGCGTGCTATCCCTCTCCCTCATTGCCCTGCTCATCACCCCTTCCGGTTGGGCGGTCATGGCGGCGATGGGCGTCATCCTGGTGGCCATCCTGTTTTGGCTGCAAGACCCAGTTCTGCTAGGCGTGTGGGCGCTGCAAATGGCGCTGCTGGCCTGGAACCACCGCGCCGAGCTGGCGCAGCAGCCTCGCCTGCGGCGCAGACCATCATGACCCTCGTTGACTTTGTTGCCATTTTTATTTCTTTTGCGCTGTTTATTATGGGGGTTACGGCCGTTTCCAACTTCCTCTTCTTCCCCCGTCTGCAACCCGCCCAGCCGACCGCTGCCCCTTTCGTCTCCCTGCTCATTCCCGCCCGCAACGAAGCGGCCGTCATTGGGCGCACGGTGGCGGCGCTGCTGGCGCAAAATCACCCCCACTTTGAGCTAATTTTGCTGAATGATGGCTCGGAGGATGACACGGCCGTTCTGGCCCAAAACGCCGCCCAACAAGACCCCCGCTTCCGCATCATTCAGGGGCAGCCCTTGCCTGCCGGCTGGCTGGGCAAAAATTGGGCCTGTCACCAGCTCAGCCAGGCTGCCCAGGGCGACCTACTCATTTTCACCGACGCCGACGTGGAATGGCAGCCCGGCGCGTTAGCGGCACTGGTGGCGTATTTCGTAAACCGTAAACCGTCTTCCGTAATCCGTAAATCTCTCACAAACCTCGAATTACGGATTACGGGCCACGGATTACGGACCACCGATTTACTGACCATCTGGCCCACGCAAATTACCCACACCTGGGCCGAGCGGCTGGTGGTGCCTGGCATGGCCCTGGCAATTTTGGCCTATTTGCCCATTTTGCCCGTACATTTTACCCGCTGGCCCGCCTTTGCCGCCGCCAACGGGCAGTGTATGGCCTTCCGCCGCGACGCTTACACCACCATTGGCGGCCACGCCGCCGTGCGCGACAACATTGTAGAGGACGTGGCCCTGGCGCGGCGCATTAAGCAGGCCGGGCTGCGTCTGCGTATGGCTGATGGCAACCGCCTCATCGCTTGCCGCATGTATGATGGCTGGACGGCCGTACGCGACGGTTTCGCCAAAAATATTCTGGCCGGGCACGGTAACAGCGTGCCCTTTTTATTGATCTCTACCCTTTTTCACTGGCTGGTTTTCCTGTTTCCCTGGGTGTGGTTGGCGCTCACGGGGTCGCTGTGGGCGCTGGCGCTGGTGCTGGTGGGCGTGGGGGTGCGGCTGGGAACGGCCGTTTTCACCCACCAACGCCCCCATGACGCCCTGCTCATGCCCCTCACCGTGCTGCTCTTCACGCGCATTACTGCGCAATCCATCATCTGGCACTTTCGCGGCGGGCCGCAGTGGAAAGCCAGAACCGTGAACCGAAATCCGTGAACCGTAAACCGTAATCCGTGAACCGTAAACCGTAAACCGTAATCCGTGACTTGACACGGAATACGGACAACGGAATACGAAAAACCAGATGCCGAAAACGAAAAAAAGATGACCAAACCCACCCTCATCATCGGCGCGGGCATTGGCGGGCTAAGCGCAGCCATACGGCTGGCAGCCGCCGGGCGGCGCGTCATTCTGTACGAAAAGAACAACCAGGTAGGCGGCAAAATGTCCCAAATTGTCGCCGATGGTTTCCGCTGGGACACCGGCCCCTCGGTTATCACCATGCGCCACGTCTTTGCAGAGCTTTTTGCCGCTGCCGGGCGCAACCTGGACGATTACCTCACCCTACTGCCAGTGGAACCCCTCACCCGCTACTTCTACCCCGACGGCTTTGTGCTAGACGCCACCCGCGACCTGGCGCACATGACGGCGCAAATCGCCCAGCTAGACGAACGGGACGTGGAAGGATACCTGGCTTACCTCGCTTATGTGGCCCGCATCCATCGCATCACCGGCCCCGTCTTTATTTATGACCAGCCGCCCACGCCGCGCAGCTTTTTGCGCGTGCCCGTGCGTGAATGGTTCCAGATTGACGGCACGCGCACCATGGCCCAGGCCATTGACGGCTTTGTGCATACCCCACAAATGCGCCAGTTGCTCGGCCGTTTTGCCACCTACGTGGGCGGCAGCCCCTATCTGGCCCCGGCCACCCTCAACGTCATCGCCCATGTGGAGCTAAACGGCGGCGTCTGGTATCCGCAGGGAGGTATTTACCAGATTGCTGTGGCTTTGGAAAAGCTGGCCCGCGAATTGGGCGTAGAAATTGTGACGGGTGTGAGCGTGCGCCGCATTTTGTTGCATATGGGGCAGGTAGTGGGCGTGGCCCTGGCCGATGGCACAGTGGTGCAAGCGGACACGGTGTTGAGTAACCTGGATGTGACTACCACCTACCGCCAGCTTTTGCCGAGGCACACTTATCGTCCGCCGCTGGCGCCTTCTTGCTCTGGGTTCATCATGCTGCTGGGCGTGCGTGGCGAGACGCCGCAGTTGGCGCACCACAATATCTTTTTTAGCCGCGACTACCCAGCGGAGTTTGACGCTATCTTCCACCAGGGTGTGCCGCCGGATGACCCTACCATTTATGTGGCTATTACCAGCAAAACTGACCCCGACCATGCGCCACCGGGGCATGAAAACTGGTTTGTGTTGGTCAACGCGCCGCCCTTGGGTGACGGCTATGATTGGCAGACGAAAGGGGTTGCTTACCGGGATGTGGTGTTGGCGCGGCTGGCGACGCATGGGGTGGACCTGCACGGCCGTATCGCAACGCAGCATATCTGGACGCCGCTAGATTTGCAGCGGCATTCAGGGGCGTGGCGCGGTGCCCTGTATGGGCAGTCATCTAACAGCAAGCTGGCGGCCTTTTTGCGCCCGCACAACCGTGCAAAAGACGTGGGCGGTCTCTATTTTGCGGGGGGCACCACCCATCCTGGTGGCGGTGTACCTATGGTGGCGCTTTCCGGCAAGGTGGCGGCGGAGATGATTTTGGCTGATAAAAATTAGTTGCAGGTTACAGGGTACATGGAAAATGTAACTTGCAACCTGTAACCTGTAACCTTCTTAGACGCTAACTGTTTGCCTATGGATTGGAAAGAGCTGAATTTATTTACCGATGAGGAGCATCAGCCCTTTGTGTGGAATGGGGGGCAGCCGGCGGCCCTGCTGGTGCATGGCTTTCCGGGCACGCCGGCAGAGATACGGCCGTTAGCCCAACTCCTGCACGCCGACGGCTGGACGACCCGGGGGCTGCTGCTGCCCGGCTTTGGTGCGGACATTACCACCTTGTTTACCCGGGAATGGACGGAATGGGTAGACGCCGCCGCCGCGGCGATGACCGACCTGGCGCGCAAACACCGCCCGCTGCTCCTGGTCGGGTTTTCCATGGGTGGGGCGGTGGCGCTAAACGCTCTGGCGAAGTTAGACGCCATTCCCGACCATGCCGGACTGGTGCTGCTGGCCCCCTTTTGGCGGTTAGGGACGTGGCCCCAGCGGGCGCTGTTTACGCTGCTCAAGCCAGTTTTGCGCGGTGTACGGCCGTTACGCAAAGCCGACTTCAGTGACCCCCGGCTGCGCAAAGGGTTGGGCAACTTTATGCCGGAACTGGATTTGGATGATACGGCGGTACAGGAACTGCTGCGCGAGTTTCGGGTTCCGGCACAGGTTTTTGAGAATCTGCTGGGCATTGGCAAAGCCGCGCGGCGGGCGGCAGCGCAGGCCAAGCTGCCCACGCTGGTGGTGCAAGGCATAGCTGACCCCCTGGTGAAGCGGGAAGACACGCGCCGCCTGCTGCAAACGCTGCCTGGCCCGGTGACCTATCGTGAGGTGGCCGGAACCCACGATTTGCTGAAGCCAGAGGAAGAAAGTTGGGATGCTGTGGCCAAGGCCGTGGTGGGATACGGCCGTGCCTTTGTTGTGAACTACAAAGGCGGAACACAGAGAATCATGGAGAACGGCTAAGCTTCCCAGAGATCAATGCGAATTTCCCCTTCCTCTGCGAATCTTTGCGTCACTTCTACCTGTCTCTGCGCTCCCCAAATATGGTGACGTCGGAGCGAAGAATCTATGCCCGTTTTGAACCAGATTCATTTCCGCAACCTGCGTGGTGACCTCTTTGGCGGTGTTACGGCTGCTATTGTTTCGTTGCCCCTGGCCCTGGCTTTTGGCGTGGCCTCTGGCGCTGGCCCGGCGGCAGGTTTGTATGGGGCGGTGCTGGTTGGCCTCTTTACTGCCCTCTTTGGCGGCACGCCGACGCTTATTTCGGAGCCTACTGGCCCAATGACGGTGGTCATGGCGGCGGTGATTGCCAACATGGTGGCTGCCGACCCGCAGAGTGGGCTGGCCATGGCCTTTACGGTGGTGATGCTGGCCGGGCTGTTCCAGATTGCTTTTGGGCTGTTGCGTCTGGGGAAATTCATCACCCTCATGCCCTACAGCGTCATTTCCGGCTTTATGTCTGGCATTGGGGTCATTCTCATCATCTTGCAAATTGCTCCCTTTTTAGGCCAAGCTAACCCATCGGGGGGCGTTTTGGGTACGTTGGACCATTTGCCCCAGCTTGTGCGCCAGGCTGACCCCATCGAAATGGCGCTGGGCGGGCTGACGTTGGCGATTTTGTTTTTCTTTCCGCCACGCTGGAAGCGGCGTGTGCCGCCGGAGCTGGTGGCCCTGGTGCTGGGTACGGCCGTTGCCCTGCTGCTCTTCCCCCAGGCCGACCTGCGCCAGATTGGGACCATACCTACCGGGCTGCCGCAACTGCAATGGCCGACTTTTTCCACAGAGCAGCTTACCACCATGCTGCTGGAGAGCATGGTGCTGGGGCTGTTGGGGAGCATTGACGCATTGCTAACGGCCGTCATCGCTGATAGCCTCACGCGCACCGAACACGATTCCAACAAAGAACTCATCGGGCAGGGTTTAGGCAACCTGGCCGCCGGGCTGTTTGGCGGGCTGCCAGGGGCCGGGGCGACCATGGGCACCGTTGTCAACATTCAAACTGGGGCGCGAACCGCCCTCTCTGGGCTGACCCGCGCCCTCATTTTGCTGGTGGTGGTGCTGGGCGCGGCCCGTCTCACTGCGCCAATTCCCCTGGCGGTTCTGGCGGGCATCGCTCTGAAGGTGGGCTTTAACATTCTCGACTGGAGCTTCCTCAAGCGCGTGCATAAAGTGTCGCTGCGGGCGGCGGTGGTGATGTACGGCGTGCTGCTGCTAACGGTGTTTGTGGATTTGATTGTGGCCGTGGGTGTGGGGGTGTTTATTGCCAACATGCTCACCATTGAGCGGCTGAGCGAGCTGCAGGCGCGCAATGTGCGGGCGATTAGCGATGCGGATGACGAAATTCCCCTGACGCCGGCTGAGCGGGCGCTGCTGGACCAGGCCAGGGGGCGGGTGCTCCTTTTTTACCTGAGCGGCCCCATGATTTTTGGCGTGGCGAAGGCCATTGCGCGGCAGCATACGGCCGTTTCGCAGCATGACAGCATGGTTATTGATTTGAGTAACGTTTCCTTTTTGGATGTGACGGTTTCCCTGGCCATTGGCAACGCCATTAAAGATGCCCTGGATGCGGGGCGGCAGGTGTACCTGGTGTTTGCCAGCGCCGAAGTGACGCGGCAGTTACGGGGATTGGGTATCCTTAGCAATCTGCCACCGGATGGGGTGCATACGAGCAGATTGGCGGCTTTGCAAACGGCCGTAGCTAACCTGACTTAACCTTTTGCTACGCACTTTGGCTCACGGCCAGGGTATGGCGCAGGAGAGCCAGGGTTTGCGGTTGCATGTCTGGTTGGGGTTCTTGGGGCCAGCGCAGCGCCTGGTCAATGACGGGCGCCCATTCCGCAGCGAGCTGCTGCCTGGCCCAGCGCGCCGAAGCGGGCTTTGAAGCGATTTCGCCATGGGCCAACGTGTACAGCGCCCGGCACATGGTCAGCACGGCAAAAGCCTGATAGTCACGCCGTTCTAAAAAAGTGGGGTCTTCTAGCATGGGCGCCCACCATTCCTGCAAAATGCCCCGCACGCCCTGGCGAATTTCGGCGGGCTGCACGGGATCGATGAGGGGCTGCAGCGGCGGACCGGCCAGAGCCACTCCTTGTTCGCGCAAAATGTGACGCTGAATAATCCAGTCGCTGCCGTGCACGGCCGTAAAAAAGCGCCCCTCGTTGATTTGCGGACAGGGTGGCGCGGTGGGGTCATAGCGCCGCAAATAAGCCAGCGGCAGGTAAGAGCCTTCCAGCTTGGCTGCCCATTTGTTTGCGCTGTGGCCCAACTCCTGGTGCAACGCCTCCAGTTTGCCTACGGTATCCATCGGCAATTCACCAGTGGTGACAACGAGGAAGTCAATGTCGCTGCTGCGGGGGTTGAAGTCTCCGCTGGACAGCGAGCCGTACAGGTACAGCCCCACAAATTGGTCGCCCAAAATCTGCCGCACGCCGGCTAGCAAAAGGTGCAGCACGGCATTAATTTCCGGAAAAGGAGTGGGTTGGGCGGACATGGCGACAACTTTGGTTTAGGGTAATGTCGCGTCCAGGCTGGCAAAAAGGTCAATTAGGTTACCGTCCGGGTCTGCGACCACGGCGTAGCGCTGCCCCCAAAAAGCGTCCCACGGCGCTTTGTAGCCCTGGTAACCGGCGTCGAGCACCTGCTGGTACAGGGCGTCTACCTCGGCTGGGCTGGCGCATAAGAAAGCCATGCCCATGCGGTGGCCTTGGGGTTCCGCCCACGAACCGTGAATGCTTTCCATAAGCGATACCGTGTCCCACGCCAGCCGGAAACCGCCCGGAAGGGTTACTTCGACATGCTGTTCCTGGTCTGCTTCCGGGGGTATGATCAGGCCCAATAGCCGGTAAAAGGCCAGGGATTTGCCCATATCGCGTACCACAAAGCCTACAAGATCAGGTTTTGCCATCATTACCTCCATGTTTATTCTGCCGGGGTAGGTGAGGGGTCGGGCGTGGGGGAAACGGCCGTGTCCTCTACCCCTTCTCCTGCCGTGCCGGACTCGTCCACCGGCTGCTCCTGCGCGGGTTCCTCCACCGGCGGTGATTCTGGGGCTGGTGCGCCAAAAATGGCATTGTACTTGAGAATGCGGTGATTGCCGGCATCGGCAATGTAGATGTTATTTTGGGCGTCGGTGGCAATGCCGTTAGGTAGTCCCAGGCTGTTCACGTCGGCGCCAAACTGGCCAAAGCGGGCCAGGTATTCACCGGCAGCCGTAAAAATGAGCACGCGGTACCCTTCAGGGTCGGTGACGTAGACCCGTCCCAGGCTGTCGGTGGCTACATAGGGTTTGTTATTGATGGATTGTCCTGTCCACGCTTCCACGCGCCATTCCGCAATGGGGAAGAGTTCGGGCAAGAATTGTTGGATACGGCCGTTCCACGTATCTGCCAGGTAAATAGTGCCGTCCGGAGCCGTAGCTAGCCCTACCGGTTCGTTCATTTGGCCGGGCTGGTTGCCAAAACCACCTGCCTGCTGCAAAAATTCTCCATCCCGGGTCAGCACCTGCAGGCGGTGGTTACCCGTATCCGTCACCATCAGCCGGTTGTCTGGCAGCAACACCACCGAACGTGGCCCAAAAAACAGCCCCAGCGAGGCGTCCCCGCCATCAATGGTGCCGCTTTGGCCAAAAGCGCCCACAAAGCCGCCGTTAAGGGTGAATTTTTGTACGCGATGGTTCCAGGTGTCGGCTACATAAACGAATTCGTCATCTACAGCCAGACCCCAGGGTTCGTTTAGCTGTCCTGGCGCAGCGCCAAATTCGCCCCAACTGGTAAGGTAGATGCCCTGGGCGTCAAACACTTGAATGCGGTGGTTGCCAGAGTCAGCGACGTAGATACGGCCGTCGGCCCCCACAGCCACATTGCGCGGCGCATTCAACTGGCCTGGCTCTGCCCCGGGAATCCCCACCTCATTAATGACCAGTGCGGGTGTGAGCAGCAGCTCTCCTTCCGCGTAAGGATCAACCAGCCCTTCGGCATAGACGGGTCCCACGCCATAGTCCCATAGGTTGGCCAGCACATCCTTGCGAATATACAGGCGCAGTTCATGGCGCAGTGGCCATTCGCTGGGCGTGTAGCGTCCGCCAAAAACCTCTTCATACTTGGCATAATCCCGATAAAAGAAAATGTTGTACAGTGCTTCGCGCACTCCCGCATTACTCAGGCCGCGCCTTACTTGCCCAAACTCGGCCGCGTTAGGGTCGCCCAAAACGGCGTTCCAGGAGAAGCGGCGGTACTCTTCCATGGGCCACCAGAGGAAGGTATAGGCACGAAATTCGTAATTGTTACCCAAAAACGGCTCGGTGCGCTCCCAATCGTTACGCCCGACAATGATTACCGGTGATTCGTTTAAGGTATTGCTGGGGCTTTGGCCAAAAAATACCCGGTTGGGGTAGTCGCGCAGGTACCAGGTGTAAGGCCAGGAAACGTCGCTGCTGAAGGCAACTTTGATGCTTTTGTCGCCATGCAGGCGCATGGAAAGTTCTTCTAACTGTTCCAGGACGATGCTTTTGGTGGCTGGCGCGCCGTGGGCGTAGACCATAAACTCGGTGGTGTAGTCCGCATTGGGGAAGGCAGCCATGTAGGCAAAGCGGATGGTGAGCAGGCTGAGGATGGCATACCAGCCCAAGACAGCCAAGGGGCGGCGCAGCTCTGGCTGCACCCGTGCCCGGAAGCGCCGCCAGCCGAAGTAAATGCCCCCGGCTACCAACAGGCTGCCCAGGAAACGGCCGATCATCTGTAAATTTTGTAGCCCCTGGTTGCCCACCTGGATTTTGCCTAACCAGAGCGGGGAGATAACGAGGAAAACGGCCGTAATCAACAGCATGGTAAATCCTAACAGCAGCACCGCATCCCGCGCCAGCAACCCGCGCCAGCCAATGCCCCGCAGCTTTTCGTTAAAATACCAACCCACCAGGAAGGCCATGGGGATGACAAAGTGGGTACTCAACCAGGGCATTTTCTCCCCCGCGTAACTGTACGCAAACCACGTCAACAACAGCCACCAGATGAGAAACGGCACAAACTGGAACATCTCCGGCAGGTCTACCAATTTTGCCAGGGAGGTTGTTTCCTGCTCTTTTTGCAGCCGCCCACGCCAGACAAAAAACCAGAGTAAAATGGCTAAACCCAGCACCACCAACCCGGCGATGAGGCCGATGACGGCGCTGCTGGTGCCGCTTTCCGGCTGGCCGGCCAGGGTCGTGCGGGTCGCTGCCTCGTAAATCCAGCGTACCAGACTGTAGCTCAACAGTGCCAGCAGCAGGGTGCTGCTCCAATAACCCACAACGCGATGGATGCGCTGTTGCGCCAGCCATAGGCGGATTGCCAGGAAGGAAAAAATGACGGGTAAGAATTCATAGAAGGGGGTGACAAAGCCGTAGTAAAACCAGGGTTGACTGCCCCGCTGCACCTCTTGTTGCTCTAGCCAGTAACCCAATGAGCCAATCATGCCGCTGGCCCAGCCGCTGAAGTTGGTGAAGACGGAGGTGTAGAGCACCAGGAAGATGGTGTGGAAGATGGCCGCGGCAATGACCCAGCGCCGTTTGTGCCACCACAAACCAACCAGGATGCTCACCGTCAGGGCGATGAGCAAAAAACCGCCGGTATGGACCAGGCCGGAACTGAAAAATGCCTCACGACAGACCGGTTGCCCTAAGCGGTTAATAAAAAGCTGCACGGCGGACATGGTTTCTTGTCCGGCTAAAACACAGGCGTTGTACGTGTAGTCACGGGGATCCCACCCCGCCAAAAAGGTGAATAAGGGCGTGACCATGGGCAATAGCAGGGTAGTAAAGAGAACAATGAGGTCAAATTCGGGGTAGCCATCTATGTGGGGCCGCATAGCCCGGCCTAGCAAAAACAGCCCGCCGCTGAGGACGCCAATGCCAAAGATGACAATCCAGCCACCAATGTGGCGCTCATTAGGATTGGTGGTGGCAACGGCCGTTGCCTCGGCGCTGGGGTTGGCGGCAAAGCCTTCACCTGCTTCCGTGGTGGCTGTGGCCGGCGCAGAGGCACGAGCTTCGCGCTCAATCAAGGTGCCGCCTGCCGCCATCAGCACGCCCAGGGCAATGACCATCAGCGGCAGCCGCATATCTTTGAGTTTGGCGCGCAGCCATTTAGCCGTAATGACCTGACCTAACAGGCGCAAAATGAGGAAACTGCCGAAAATGGCCACGTAAATGAAGGAAACCTCCTTGGTAGAAAACATCAACGCATTGCCAGCGGCAAACCACCACAGGTATTTCTCCTCGCGGTAGCGCAAATAAAACCACATGCTAATGACGATGATCATGGCCCAAAGGATGACGTAGATGTCGTGGCGAATGTAGCGGGAGTAGTAAAGGATGTAGGGGGAGATGAGGAAGGTGAAGCTGGCAAACAGGGCACCAATCCGCCCAATCCAGTTCCGCAAAAAGTAGGGACTGATGACGAGCAAGATGCCAATAATCGCCACGGGGGCACGGGCGGTAAAATCGCTGGCGCCAAATAACCAGTAGAACACGGCCGTCAGGTGAAACAAAAACGGCCCGTGCATCAGTGGCGTATGGGCAAACCCCTGGCCATCGTAATATTGGTAGGAAAACTGGGTGTGCAAACTTTCATCGTGGCTCACAACCCGGCTGCCCAAGTCCCAAAAGCGGCTGACAATAGCCAGCAAAATAAAGGCAATGTAAATCGCCTTTTCCCAGTCAAGGCTCAAGGCAGCCAGCAAAGGCCGCGACAAAAAATCACGGGTTGATTTATTCGGCGTTGTCGTTAGTTCACTCATTTTCTGACCATTCGTTTCATTAATTGTCAATGTTTGGTACGGGGTTTGGGGCGGGTGTGGCCCGCAAAACCGGCTCCACAGCCGGTGCCGCAGCAATTGTCTGCCGTGGTTGCAAAAAAAGGTTCCTGCCAGAGTCCACCACCGTGGCGGTTGGTGTGTTGGTTTGCGTGGCTGTCACGGCCAGATAGGTGGGGGTGGTTGCCGGCAGCCAGCTTTGTTGTTGTGTGTAAAATGCTCCTAAGCTACCCAAAAGCAGCAGCAGGCTGGCGGCTAAGGCCACCCACTGGCGCGACCATGCTCCCCATAATGTTCTGCGGGATGGAGCGAGCGGCATTAGGCTGGCAAGCTGCCCCGGGGCCGGTTGGGTGGCTGTGTGCAGGGTAGTGCGCACCAAGTGGACAAGCTGTGCGTCTTCAAAGGGGTTGATTTCTGGTTTCATCATCAGGTTTTACACCCTCACTTAGCAATTGGCGTAATGCTTTGTGGGCCAGGCGCATGCGGGATTCGGCCGTTTTGGCCGGAATGCCCAGAATTTGCCCAATTTCTGGATAGCTGAGGTCGGCGTAGTAGCGCAGCACGGCCGTTTCCCGCAGTTTTGGCGACAATTTACCCAAAGCCCGCCATACAGCCTGCTGCTGCTCATTCAGCGCCGCCAGTTCATCCGGCTGTGGCATACGCGGGTCAAGTACATCCTGCCCGGCAAGCTGCACTAGCGAAAAAGTCGGCAGCCATTTTCGGCGGCGCTTGTTGCGGCTGCGGCTGATGGCAATTTGATACAACCAGGTCTTGAACGAAGATTTGTGCGGGTTGTACTGGGCCAATTTGCGAAAGGCGTATTCGAAGCTATCTTGCAGTACCTCTTCTGCGTCCTCTTTGTGCTGCAACAGACTGTACGCCAGCCGGTAAATCATCATTGCGTGTTCATGATACAAAGCCGCATATGCTCCGTCATCTCCTGCCAGGCAACGGGCAATGAGCGCCTGCACATGCTCGTCGGCATAAGCAGGTGGGGCGTTGGTGGGCCAGGTGAGGGTGGGTTGTTTGCTCATAAACAGGTGTCAAGTGTCAGAGTTTAGATATCGGGTACGTGCCCCCTGACGCCCAAACGCGCAACATGTTTGGGTCATGGTTGTACCAAATCGGCACGGATCCACAAAACGACCCGTGTTTCTTCTACAATGGCCCCGGATTCGTGAAACAACCACCAGCGCAGTGTATCTAATGTTGGCAAGGGACTGTTTAGGGATTCGGGCACCAGCCCGGTGCGCAGCAAGCCATAGTCGGCGCCAAAATAGTCGGCGCCAAACCCGCTCTCGCCGTTTTGTGCAGTGATGATCACATCTGCTTGCGCGGTTGCCGGAACGGTGTTGCTGATGGTGGCGTTGGGGAAGCCGCGCAAGTACCAGCGCAGCACGGGCGTGTCTATGCCGCTTACTATTTCTACGCCGGTGGGGTAGCCTGTAGCCTGGGCAGAGATTTCGCGCAGGGTGTGGAGCATGATGGGCAGGTCGTCGTCGGTGGCGGGGGCTTGAACCCAACGCTCGCGCAGGTCATTGGCGGCTTCGTGGCTTAGCCACCACCCCGTACCCCAATGGTAAAAGCTAAATAGCAGCAAGGCCGAGAGGAGCATGGCCTGGTAGGTGGGCTTTTGGGCCCAGGCCCAAAAGAAGTAGACGGTTACGGCCGTAAACGAAAACGCAAACAGCGCCAGCCAAATATTTTGCAAATCTTGTGGGTTATAGCTGACCACCCGCGCAAAGCGGGCCACATTGACAAACATCAGCCCGCCTAGCACCGCCAGCCCGGCCGTAAAGAGCCAGGTCAGGCCGTCACCCAGGTCATCCAGCACGGTGTCGACCAGCCGCCCAATGAGCAAGTAGCCGGGCAGCAGCAGCAGCAAGGTGTTGCTCATGTGCCCCCACTGCACCAGCAGCAGCGTCAGCAGCGCCGCCAGCCACAGAATGGCAATGTTTGCCAGGCGGTCATCGTGCCACGCTGCCCACAGCAGGGCCAGCAGGCCCAGCACCAGCAGGGCGACTTCGTAGCGGGCCAGGGCCAAAAAGGGGTTGCTGAGGGCCGCCAGCCCGCCGGAGAAGGTGAAGGCTTGCAGCCATTGCCCCAGCAGCCCGGCAGCAGCCCCTAAGGCGGGCAAATGCCACAGGAAGAGGGTGCCCAGGGCCAGGAGGAGGGTGAATCCGAACACGGCCGTTTTCCACCCCGTTTCCTTATTTATCTGCCCCTCCGCATGCCCACCGCGCAGCGCTCTGTTTAGCCAATGGGCCAGCAGCAGCGCCAGCAGCCCGCCGTAGAAAATGGGGCTACTCGTCAGCCCCAGGGCCAGTGCCCCGGCCAATGCGTATAGCCAGCGTGGGTTGTCGCTGTCAGTGTAGCGCACCCAGGCCGTCAGCAGCAGCAGCACCGCAAAGAGGGCGGCGGCATCGCCGTTGGCGGTGCGCGCGGCAATGGTGGTGAGGGGGGAGATGGTGAGCAGCCAGCTTGTAACCAGGGCGCCTACGTTGCCCAGCCGGTGGCGCAGCAGCCAGGGTAGCAGGGCCAGCCCTACGCCAAAGAGGGCGGGCACGGCACGCATCACGCCATCGCCAAAACCGAAAAGCTGGCTGAGCAGGGCGGTGAGGGTGAAATAGACGGGGCTTTGCACGGTAACGGCCGTTGCGTCCCCCACCAATCCCCCAGGCTGCCAGAATCGCCAAACTCCCAGCGCCGCTTCCGCCTCGGCGGGCGAAAGGAGCAGCCGTCCCAAATTAACAAAGCGCAGCAAAATGGCAGCGACGCCCACCAACAGAAACAGCCCGTCGGCAATGGTTAGGCGGTGCAGCCAGCTTTGTTCATTGTGTGTAGATAGTGATAGTTGGGCCAAATTTTCGTCTCCGTGAAACGTGATACGTGTAACGTGAGCCGTTTACCGCCCGCCGGCCGACCATTTGTAAATCGTTACATCGCCGCTTTGGAAGGCCACCTCTAGAAGTCCGGTGAACTTGTCGCGCACCTGGGGGCCGTATGTGGCCGCCTCGCGGTTGCCTACGTAAATGTAGCTTACGGCGTAGCGGTTGAGCAAACTGGTTACCTCTTCCCAATTGGCGCTGCTGTAGATTTGGCGCACGGCGGGGTCGCGCTCGGCGGGTTCGGGGGTGTTGCCGCGCCACTGGTATTGGTGCCCGGCCCAGCCCAGAATGGTGGGTAGCCCGGTGCTGGCGGAGATACGGCCGTAATCGGAATATTGTCCGCCTACCGCTTCTACAATCACCGGCGTGCCCGCCACGTTTTGCCGCAGCCACGTGATGGCCTCGTACTCGGCAGGGCTGAAGGGTTGTAGGTAGGCTAACCCGTTGAGAGTGGCCGGCTGGCGAAATTCGGCCGTCAGCGGCCCGCGATACTCGATGGCGCGGGATTGGGCCATGTAAATGGGAAAGAGTAGGGCAATGGCGAAGAGGGGCAGGTAAACGGCCGTTGCCAGCAGCGGCGCTATCTTTTGTGCCCCCTGGCGAAAATGTTGCCACAGGTAGCCCAGGGCAAAGAGGGCGGCCACGCCAAAGAGCGCCCAAGCCTGGTAGTAAAACTTGAAGGTGGTGTTCAGCCGCATCCCAAAATTGTCGCGCAAATAGAGAAACTCTGGCCCCAGGGTGAGCAGCGTGGCGGTGAGGATGAGCAGCAGGATGAAAGGCAGGGGGACAGGGGGGCAGGGGGGCAGGGGAGAAGAATCGCTCCCTTGCTCTTTTTGCCAGAGGGTGACGACCAGGGCGATGAGGGCGAGCAAAAAGAGGGTGAGGGCGGGGTAGGCCAGGCGGGCGGCGAAGATGGCGGGCAGTAAGGCGAAAATGGCGCTTAATCCCCAACCGGGGGCAACGGCCGTTTCTGGCCTGGGCGTCAGGGTGATGCCTAACTCATCTGCCAGGCCAATGACGCGCCCGGCGCCTTCGGCACTGCTGGCGACCAGCCAGCCAAAGAAGCCCATGAGCAGGAAAAGGGTGAGGAGGAGGGTGACGGCCGTTATCACCCCCACGCGCCAGCCCCTAAAACGGCGCTGCGCCGTCACCGCCAGCAGCAAAACGGTAATACTGCTCAGGGGCATGGCAAAAATAATGAGAAAGTGGGCCAGCCGCGTAGGGCGCATCAGCATGGGCAGCAAATAAGGCGCCCCTGCCTGAGACCGGAAGCCCAGGTAAAAGGGTAAATAAGCCAGCAGCACGCCCAAAATTAGCAGCACGGCCATTGCCCCAGCCTGGGTTAGTAGCCCGCTGTACCATCCCTCGGCGCGTTGCCGGGCCAGCGCGTAAGCCCCTAGCAGTACAAAGAGGTGAATGAGTACGTCCCAGGTGTTGAGGAAGGAGAGGCCACCCAGCACCAGCACGGTGAAGAGCCAGAGAGGGTTAGAGAGTAGAGATTGGAGATTGGCGAGTGTGCTGCGCCAATCGCTAGGCGCTAATCGCCAATTCCCGCTTTGCAGAAACCACAAATAGGCCACTGCCAGGCTGAGGAAGGCAAAGGGTAGGGCCAGCACATGGGGGTGCATATCCCCCAGGCCAAAGCTGAAGGCGGGGAACTCCACAATGGGTTCTAGCCCTGCCTCTTGGCGCCCAGAAAGGTGGTATTCGTTGATGACGCGAGATGAGCGCCACCACCACCAACTACCCGTTTCGTAGCGGGGGGTGGGGTTAATGCCGTCGGTGGGGACAGGGGGCAGTTGTTCCAGGTCGCGCACGTCTAGCCATTGCCAGAAGGTGGTGGAACCGATGCGGTTGGCGTAGAGTAGCTCTAGCGTCATTTGCTGGTTGCCGGCCAGGGGCAGGGCGAAGGCGGCGAG
>CAZDEO010000082.1:0-21073 GCA_964504445.1 uncultured Anaerolinea sp.
CCAGAAAAATAACTTACAATTTTCTCGGCTCCAGGATTTCGACCTCTGCGCCAAATGCCTCTAACTTGTCGAGGGCTTGCAGTACCCGATCGGCCGTGACATTTTGCAAGATATAGCCCGGCGCGCTGTCGGCAACGGCCGTTGCTTGCCCCATCTCCATGTGCAAAAGCTCAGCCAGCGCCCGTATCACGCCCACCCGATCTGTGCCCACTTCCGCCAGCCACAGTCCGTAATCCGCCACATCCTCTTCTGGATTTTGCTTGGTGGCTTCGCCCTCCTGTTGATCAACATCTACCACAGCGCCCACCATTTGCAGCATAGTTTGGACTTTCACCGCCGTGGCCTCGTCCACCCCCTTCAGCAGCACTAGGGGCAGCTTTTCCTCCAGCGCCACCATGTCTGGCACAGCACGCCCAGTAATCCGCTGCACGCCATCTAACACGCGCTCGCCCAGCAGGCCAATGGTGGTGAGGGTGACGGTGTAATTGCCAGCTTGTATGGGAAACGGCCGTTTCTGACGCCTCTGCTGGCCTTCCTTAGCCGGTGTTTTTTCCGGCAAAACCACATCTTCGGGGTTGACGGAAAGACCAATAATCTCTGTTTCCACGCCTAGACGGGACAGGCTGCGTTGGGCGGCTACGGCCGTTTCCGCGCTCACATGAATCAGCAGGGGTTGAGGCAACTGATTGAGCAAAACCGACACCTCCGCCATGTCCAGCCCTGTCAGGCTACGAATCATGCTGGCGGCGCTGTTTTCTTTGGTCCCCACCTTGCGCACAATGAGGCTCGCCTTCCCCTGCGGCTTTTGCTGGCTTTGCTGCAGCAGCTTGCGCCGCAGTAGCGCCTGCTGCGATTCCACCATCCCAACCAATTCCAGAATACGGCGTAATGTCTGATTCATGCCCTTCACCCCTTTCAACAACCAATAAAAAAGACCTGCGCGGCAGCTACCGCGTCAGGTCTATCATACAATGGGAACCAACCGGTGTAAATCAGCTTTCAGCCTCGTCTTTTGCGGTCAAGACCGCCAGGCGCAGTTCAGTAAGCTGTTTTTGGGCCACGTAAGAGGGTGAGTCAGACATCAAATCGGTGGCCTGGGCTGTTTTGGGGAAGGCCATCACCTCACGGATATTTGGCTCGCCCGCCATCAGGGCCACCAGCCGGTCAATGCCGGGGGCAATGCCGCCGTGGGGCGGCGCGCCGTACTCGAAGGCTTCCAACATGTGCCCGAACTGCTCTTCAGCCTCTTCCCAAGAAAAGCCAATGAGTTCCATGATTTTGCGCTGCAACGGCCGTTCGTGAATACGAATACTGCCCCCCGCCACCTCAAAACCATTGCACACCAGGTCATACTGCTCACTCAGCACCGCGCCGGGGTCCGTGTCCAGCAGCGGAATGTGTTCCCGTTTGGGCGCCGTAAACATGTGGTGGCTGGGCGCATAGTGCCCATCTTCCAGGGTCTCTTCAAAGAGCGGGAAGTCCACCACCCAGCAAAAGGACAGGCGATTGGTCTCCTTCAGCCCCAGGCGGCGGCCCATTTCTTCCCGCAAAGCACCCAACACCGCATACACCACCAGCTTCTCATCGCTGGCAAAGAGCAGCAAATCCCCTGGTTCCGCTTCCAGCCGTTCCGTAATAGCAATAAGTTGGTCTACCGTAAAGAATTTGGTGATAAACCCTTTCAGCTCGCCCGTGTCCGGGTCAAGAGCCATAGTTGCCAATCCCTTCGCCCCGTTATCCTTGGCAATCTCTTCCAGCTCGCCAATTTCTTTGCGGCTGTAGGTGCCACAGCCCGGCACGCGAATGGCCTTCACCGGATTGCCCGCCGCCACGTTTTCCGCAAACACGCGGAAGGCACTCTTGCCGGCAATGTCGGAAATGTCTACCAATTCCAGGCCATAGCGCAGGTCCGGGCGGTCGGTGCCAAAACGTTCCATGGCTTCGCGGTAGCTCAGGCGGGGGAATGTATCGTAAGCCAAAGGCACAACGCTCACTTCGTTAACCATGCCCACCATCATCGCCTCAATTAGGTCAAGGATGTCGTCCCGCTCCACAAAGCTCATTTCCAGGTCGAGCTGGGTAAACTCGGGCTGGCGGTCGGCGCGCAAATCCTCATCGCGGAAGCAGCGCGCAATCTGGAAGTACCGCTCGTAGCCCGCCACCATGAGCAGCTGTTTAAGCTGCTGCGGGCTTTGGGGCAGGGCGTAAAATTTGCCGGGATGGACGCGGCTGGGCACCAGGTAGTCCCGCGCTCCTTCCGGGGTGCTTTTGAAGAGGATGGGGGTCTCAATTTCGATGAAGTCCCGCTGGTCTAGAAAGTCGCGGATGAACTTGACGGCTTTGTGGCGCAAAATGATGTTGCGCTGCAGCCGCTCGCGGCGCAGGTCCAGGTAGCGGTATTTGAGGCGCAGGGATTCGTCCACGGCCGTTTCCCGATCAATCAAGAAAGGCGGTGTCTTGGCCGGATTCAGCACCACCACCTCATTCGCCATCACCTCAATCTCGCCCGTCGGCAAGTTCGGGTTTTCCTGCCCCGCCAGACGGCGCACCACATCGCCTGTAATTTGCAGCACATACTCACTGCGAATTTGTTGGGCCAGGTCAAAATTCTCTTGCGAACGCCCCGAATCAATGACCACCTGGGTTTTGCCGCCGCGGTCCCGCAAGTCAATAAAAATCACGCCACCCATATCCCGGCGGCGGCTCACCCACCCTGCCAGCATCACCTCCTGGCCAATATGGTCAGCGCGAAGTTCACCACAACCATGTGTTTTCAACATACAATCCTTCCTCAATCGTTAAAGTCTCTTACAAAAACAAAGGCGCAAACCGTGCTTGCGCCTGTTTCATGCGGTTCGGGGAAACCGGTCAAATTTTACCATGCTGCCTTGTGGTTTACAAAAGCAAGCCTGCCTGACTTTGAGCGCTGCAAAGTTGCCCCCCCTACTTCGCGTTAGTCAGTTCGTGTCCGTAATTTTTAAGAAAGATTTGATAAAAATTGACACCAGTCCACATCACTGCTAAAATGTGGCACATAATGGTCAATAATAATAGACCCAAAATGAACCAACTGGGAGACAAGTGATGCTGGAAGAAATTAAAACCACAACCGAGACCATCTATATTACAGATGCGGCAATTGATGTTATTAAGAACTTGCTGGTGCAAAAGAATGTGCCGGATTATGGCCTGCGGGTTTTCGTGTCCGGTGGTGGCTGTTCTGGCTTGCAGTATGGCATGGCTCTGGAAGCCGAAGCCCGTGCCTATGACAACGTGTTTGAGCAAGGCGGCGTGAAGGTGTTTGTGGACCCCACCAGCATGATGTACATGAATCAGGCCACCATTGATTACGAAGACAGCCTGATGGGCGGCGGTTTCAAAATCGAGAACCCCAATGCTGTATCGAGTTGTGGCTGTGGCCATTCGTTCAAGTCGAAAGATCAGGCTTACGACAGTGGCGCAAGCTGCGGCAGCGGTGGCTGTGGATGTGGTTAATTCCGTAGCCGGTAATTAGTAAACGGTGATCAGCGAGGCGTTTGTCAGGTGACAAACGCCTTTTGTTTTGCAGTAAGGAACGGTATTTACCGCACGAGGCTATGACGACGAAATATTTTACTGTAGAAGAAGCGAATGCGCTGTTGGCAGAAATTGAACCGCTCATGGAGCGACTACTGGAAACACGGGCCAAAGTGGTGAAGCAGCGCCAGGAGGTTGGGGTGCTGCTTAATCAGGTAGGTGCCGACGTAGGTAGCCCGGTCACCTCGGCCATGGTGCAGGACTTTACCCTCATAGAAACGCTGTTAGAAAAAATTCGCGCTTATGGCTGCGAGGTGAAGGATTTGAACGGGGGCCTGGTAGATTTTCTCTCTAAGCGTAAAGGGCGGGACGTTTACCTGTGCTGGCGGTATGGGGAGTCAGGCATTACCCATTACCATGAACTGCACGCGGGGTTTGCTGGAAGACGGCCGTTATGAATTCAGCCTAGTCAGCCCATCTACCCCAATTGTTTCCTCCCCCTGCTCTTCCTTAATCCTGATAGGCCATAACATTCAGGCCCAGTTAGCCATTTCCAAATTGGGTTATTCCAGCGGTAAAGAAAATTCAAAGCAGGCGACGCCCCGGGCATGGATGACTTTGCCCTGCCAGTGCGGGATTTCGTAGCTGCTCAAGTTGACATGGTCGGTGTAACGGCCGTCTACCACACTATCCGCAATGGGTTGAAAGGTGATTTCCGCACTATTAACGGCCGTCTGCCCGCTAATAATAATGATTAGCTCCTCGTGCTCCTGCAAGCCCGTAATTTCCAGGATAAAGGAGTTTTCGGCGGTGGGAATGATTTCCACCATCATTCCCTCTGGCAACGGGGTGCATTCAGCAGGGGTAGGGCTGGGTTCGGCCGTACCCACAACGCGCGTCACCTCTACAACAACCCGCGTTACCACCAAGGGCGTGGCCGCGGCAGGTGGTGTGCCAGGCGTTTCCTGACGGGCTATAGGCGCTGTATCTGGCTCATTTTGCATGCAGGCAACCAGGCCAGCCAACAGCAGCAAGATAGCTGCCATCTGAAACCTTTGCATCATTTTCTCTCCCCAAAAACTCATTCAAGGTATTTCTATTTATGCAGTATACCCAAAAATGAGCCTGTCATGGTCAGCAGGCTCATAATTATCATCTAATTATCATCATCCGGGCGACCATTGCCGGGCGTTCTGCCGCAGCTCTTCCAGCAGTCGCCAATGCTGTTCAATATCCTGGCGTCCCTTTGCGGTCAGCGCAATTTGCGTCAGCGGTTTTTTGCCCACAAACTGCTTCTCAATCCGCACCAGTTCCGCCTCTTCCAGCTTAGCCAAATGGCTAGACAAATTCCCCTTGGTCAACCCTGTCAACTGCTGTAAAAAGAGAAAATCAGCACTTTGGCAGGCAGAAAGGGCCGTCATAATGGCTAGCCGCGCCGGTTCATGGATCAACTTGTCTAACGCCGCCAGATCCTCAAATGCGCCGCTCATGATTCCCCCTCTTGCAGCGATTGCATAGAACGAACCAGCCACCAATGGTCCAGCAAGCCGCTCAAAATTATAATGCTCCCCAGCAGGGCAATGGCAGGCGCCGCTTCAGGGCCAAAAATGTAAACTTGTTCTGGTGCCAACAACCCGGTCAACGGGAGCAGGCTGACCAGTGTCAGCAGCGCGGCCACGGCTAAGTATTGATAAAAAAGCTTGCCGCTACGCCAAAAAAGCAAAACGTAGGTGAAAGCCCACACCAGAATGGAAGCGCTGAACGGCCATTGCCAGGTATATTCGGCCCAGTTGGCGGCAAAGAAAACAGCCAGCCAGGCCACGCCCGCCAACACCATTAGCAGCCGACCTTTGGTTGAACGCCTATAGCTTACTCGACCGAGTCGCTGTTCATAATAACGGCCGAACCACCACACCCCCATAAACGCCAGACCAAAGGCCAGCGCGCTGGAAAGTGGCTGCCACACAGAAAACCAGGGCCACCACCCCGCCCCTTCTGCCGCCAACAGCAAAAATAGCAACCCTATGGGCACCTGTCGCCAACCTTGCAGTTGATGATAGTAACGGGCCAACACCTTTGTACGCTCCATGCGGTGAATCATCGCTTCCTGGCTCATCGTCAAATCTCCTTTATCGCGTTGATATATTCCAGCAAATAGGTTTGCATCACAAACCTATTTGCATCATAACACACCGAGGAGACCCTGTCAACAACCAGTTTGTGTTGCAAACCAGTGCAAAGTGCGGGAACAATGAAATGCGAAAACTTGGCCCGGTTAAGGTGGCCCGGCCCCCTGGCGCAGGGTGTCTGAAATTGTCTCAATAACGGTCTGTATCTCCCCCCATTCTTCTGCCTTGAACGCACGACGAGGGAGACGGTAGATTGGAGGCTGGCGGAAAGCGGGTTTCAGTGAGGCCATCAATAAAACCGCCAACCGGTGGCCACGGCCGTTTCTCGCCGCCTTTGCTTTTTGCCCTATAATCTGTCTATGTCCGGCCACTTGCTGCAAACTAAATTGTATGTCCCCCGTTTACGGCCGTCTCTCGTCCCTCGCCCGCACCTCCTCGAAAAACTCAACCGGGGGCTTTCCCACAAGCTGACCCTCGTT
This sequence comes from uncultured Anaerolinea sp., assembly GCA_964504445.1. Taxonomy (GTDB): domain Bacteria; phylum Chloroflexota; class Anaerolineae; order Promineifilales; family Promineifilaceae; genus JACSRF01. The sequence goes on from CAZDEO010000082.1 coordinate 6,125, forward strand.
TCTGCCCCGGCCGGCTTTGGCAAGACGACCTTGATTAGTGAATGGCTGGCCGGGTGCGAACGGCCGTCTGCCTGGCTCTCATTAGACGAAAGTGACGGCGACCTGCCCCGGTTTCTGACCTATTTTATTGCCGCGCTGCAGCGCATTTTCCCGGGGTTGGGCGCAGACGTAACGGCCGTGCTGCAAGCCTCGCCGCCGCCGCCCATCGAAACCAGCCTGGCAACCCTGCTCAATGAAATTGCCCGCCTGCCGGACCCGTTTCTGCTCGTTTTGGACGATTACCACCTGGTTGAGGCGTCCGCCGTTGACCAAGCGCTCACCTTTTTGCTGGACCAAATGCCGCCGCAAATGCATCTGGTCATGACCACCCGCGAGGACCCTAATTTGCCGCTGGCCCGGCTGCGGGCGCGCGGCCAACTGACCGAACTACGGGCGGCTGATTTGCGTTTCAGCCTCGATGAAACGGCCGTTTTCCTCAACCAGATGATGGGCCTGAATCTTTCGCCCGAAAACGTCGCCGCCCTGGAAGCGCGCACCGAAGGCTGGGTGGCCGGTTTGCAATTGGCGGCGATCTCCATGCAGGGCCATCCAGATGACCCAGCCCGCTTCATCCAATCCTTCAGCGGCAGCCATCGTTTTGTGCTGGATTACCTGTTGGGAGAGGTGCTGCACCAGCAGTCGGAAAGCGTGCAGAAGTTCTTGTTGCAAACGGCCGTACTCAACCAATTAACCGGCTCCTTGTGCAATGCCCTGACCGGGCAAAATGATGGGCAAGAGATTCTGGAAGCGCTGGAGCGGGCCAACCTGTTCCTCATGCCGCTGGACAACGAGCGGCGCTGGTACCGCTATCACCATCTCTTTGCCGAGCTGCTGCGGCAGCGGTTCCAGCAAAATCCCCCCCATTCATCCTCCCCATCAGGAGGAAAAGAAGAAGGGATAACTGAGCTGCATATTCGCGCCAGCCAGTGGTATGAGGCCAATGGCCTGGAGCTAGAGGCGTTTCATCACGCAGCGGCAGCCCATGACGTGGCGCGCGCAGCGCGTTTAATTGAAGGTGAAGGGCTGCCCCTTTATTTTCGCGGTGAGGCGGCTCCTGTGCGGCGCTGGCTGGCGTCTTTGCCCGAAGCCGAATTCAAAGCCAGACCGGCGTTGTGGGTAACCTATGCCTCCGTGCTTACCATGACTGGTCGGCTGCATGATAACATCGAAGAAATCCTGCAAGGGGCGGAAACGGCGCTGCCAGACGCAGCTCCAGATGACAAAACGGCCGATCTGCTGGGCCAGATTGCGGCGATACGAGCCATGTTGGCCGTCACGAAAAGCCAGGCGGAAACCATCATCACGCAGTCACGCCGCGCCCTGGAGCTGCTGTCCCCCGATAACGCGCCAATGCGCACCATCACGACCTGGACGCTGGGGTACGCCTACCAGGTGCAGGGAAAACGGGCGGCGGCCAGCCAGGCTTATGCCGAAACCATCACCCAAAGCCAGAAGTCCGGCAATATCATGACTGAAATAGCCGCCACGACCTGTCTGGGTCAAATTCAGGAATTGGAAAACCGGCCGCATCAGGCAGCGGAAACCTTCCGGCGCATCCTGCAAATAGTCGGCGACCCGCCGTGGCCGGCGGCGTGCGAAGCGTATGTCGGGCTGGCCCGCATCCATTATCAATGGAACGATTTGGCGGCTGCCGAACAGTACGGGCAGCAAGGCCTGGCGTTGGCGCGGCAGTTGGAGAACGTGGATACGCCCGCGGCTTGCGGCGTCCTGTTGGCCCGCGTGAAGCTGGCGCAGGGTGATGCGGCGGGTGCGCTGGCAGCGTTGGCGGCAGCAGACCAATTTGTGCAGCAGCATCATTTTGACCATTGGGTGGGGGAGATAACGGCCGTTCGCATCCAAACATTCCTGCATCAGGGCAATCTGACAGCCGCCGCCCAATTAGCCGCAACGCACGATCTCCCCCTCAGCCAGGCCCGCATAAAGCTGGCGCAAGGCGAACCGGCCGCGGCGCTGGCGGCGCTGGAACCGGCGCGCCAGCAGGCGGAAGCGAAAGAGTGGGCGGATGAGCAGCTTCAGGTGTTGGTCTTGCAAGCGCTAGCGTATCAGGCAGCAGGCGAAAGCGATAAGGCAATGCAGTTGTTAGAGGAAGCGCTGACCCTGACCGCCCCCGGTGGCCTGGTGCGCCTGTTCGTGGATGAAGGGCCGCCGATGGCCGCGCTTTTGCGAGAAATGGTGAAGCGGGGGCTGGCTCCGGTATTTGCGCAGCAGGTGTTGGCGGCGTTGGGGGAAACGGCCGTTGCCCCACCACCAATCTCACAATCCCTGCTCGATCCGCTGTCGGAGCGAGAGCTAGAGGTGCTCAGGCTGCTGGCCACCACCCTCACCGGCCCGGAAATTGCCCGCGAGCTGATGATTTCCCTGAACACGATGCGCACGCACACGAAAAATATTTACGCGAAGTTGGGGGTGAACAGCCGGCGAACGGCCGTGCGCCGCGCGGAAGAGATCAACTTGTTGTAACGAACATCAGCGAATTGTATAGCCATGTAAAAATTGCTCAATGTGAGCGGATAAATCGATTGGCGGAATTGGTAAACCTGTTTCCGCCGAACGCAGCATGGTGTTGACAATGACCGGACCCAACAATGCGCCGACAACCAACAGTGGTTCGCCGGGTTGCAGCCTGCCTTCCTTTTGGTACTGCGCTACGATCTGCCCAAACCGTGATACCAGCATGAACGGTACTTGCATCGCCTCTTGCAGCTCCGGATAGCGCGCCACTTCCGAGAGGATCAACATCATCAGCCCACTCTGCCGATGCGCCGCCTCCGCATACGTGCGTACCATGTCCAATAAGTCAGCCGCCAGATCACCAGTGTACTCGGTTGGTTTTTCCCCTTCCAGTGCCGCCCGTTCGTGCAGCAGAGCGGCCGTTACCAGCTGCGCCTTGCTGCCATACTTGCGGAAGAGGGTTACCTCATTGATACCTGCCGCCTCCGCAATGAGCTTTGTCGTCGCGCCAGCGTAGCCGTTTGCCAGCAGTACATTCACCGTCGCTGCGAACACATCTGCATCGTCAATTTGCTTTGCCATGCCGGTATTGTACCGGCAATTCGACTTTCAATGCAAGTATTGACTTGCATTGAGGTTAAGGATAAAATGCAAGTGATTACTTGCAAAAAATCTCCAAGCTTCACAAGGAGGAACCCATGTTAAGCCACCTCTTGAATACCATCATTCGCGGCAGTCGCGGCGGTGCGTTCAAACCGTCGTTGGATGGCATTTTGAACCAAATGGATGCCCACCTGGATAAGATCCCCAACTTGATCACGCCGGCGCCGCAGTCGCGTCCGCGCACCCCGTTCGATGACGAGACGGTATCACCGGGCGAGATGGCGATGATCAACCTGCCGCCGCGAAACAAGCTGCGCGCCCTGCGGAAAGGGGCGCCGCTGTTTCGCAACATGACCCGCGGGGCGAAGCTATATGACGATGCGTTTCGGCCCCAAAAGGACACCGCCTCGCCTGATCTCATCGCCGAATTCGAAGCCCTCGCCCGCCGTTTAGGCGCTGTCGATATCGGCTACGTTGAGGCGCCGCGCTACGCCATCTTTCAAAACAAAGGAATTCCGGCTCCCTACGCCATCGTCTTCACCGTCGAAATGCAGCAGGAGCCAATCGAAACCGCGCCCAGCTTCGACTGCCAGCTAGAGGTGATGGATGGCTATAAGCGTATGGCAGACATCAGCCTGCGGCTTAGCCTCTGGCTGCGCGACCATGGCTATGCCGCCTACCCAGGCATGGCGCTCGGTGGCGTCACCGATTACCCCCATTTGGCGGAACTGGCTGGATTGGGCGCTATCGGCTATCACGGCCTGCTGATTACGCCGGGCGAGGGCGCGCGCGTGCGCATCAACACCATCTACACGAATATCAGCAATCTGCCGACGCTGGCGGCAGCGGGGCGGGAAAACGAGCATCTCTGGGTGCGCGATTTCTGCGCTATGTGCCACAAATGCATCCGCCAATGTCCGGTGGATGCCATTTTCGACACGCCGCAGCCGCGCGGTGACGGTGGCATGCAGACCATCGACCACGCCGCCTGCCGGGGCTACTTTCATCGCAACAATGGCTGCGGCGTTTGTCTGGCGGTCTGCCCGTTCAGCCACAGTGGCTATAACAAAGTCCATGCCCGTTTCAAGGGCAATCCCGACGCGCCACAGTTCCGTATCCCGCTGCCGGTGGTTGATGCCGCGCCCGACTTCGCATCTGTTTAAGCGATCACTCTGCTCAAGCTGCTTGCCGCCGCACTCACCTGCCCGCAGATTGCCCGCGAGCTGATGATGTCCCTGAACAGGATGCGCCTGCACACGAAAAATAGTTAATCGAACTTGGGGAAAATAGGCGCGGAACGGCCGTGCGCCGCGCCACAGAACTCAATTTATTGTAAGCCAATTTCCATACTCAAAAATTTAAGCCCCGGCAGATGATTCATCATCCTGCCGGTTTTTTTGTTGCCCACCAAAACAGGTCCCTATCTTGTCACCCCCCAAATCACCACGTCAATCACCAGATGTGGTGATGACCTCTCACCACATAAATTTATATCCTTTGGTCAATGAAGACAAAGCAGGGATGTGGCCGCAAAGCCACAGCCACAGGAAAAATGAGGCAGCGCATGAAAACCAACCACACCCAACCAGAAATTTTTGAGATTCGCCTCCAGGGGCATCTGGGTGAAGAGTGGGCGGGTTGGTTTGAAGGTATGGCCATCACCCTGACAGCAGACGGCGATACCGTCCTCACCGGTCCGGTCGCCGACCAGGCTGCCCTGCACGGGCTGTTGAAAAAGGTGCGTGACTCAGGTCTGCCGCTGCGCTCGCTCCACTGTCTTCCGTCCAACCGGACAGCCCGTTAAGCAGCTTTCCAAATTTTTTAGCAACCATTTTAGTCAAAGGAGAATCTGAAATGAAAACCCGTGTTCGTGAAATGTCCCCGTCCGCTTATGCGCGTTTTGCTGGCGTGCTGTATCTGATCATCACCGTCGCCGCTATTTTTGCCCACATGGTTATACCCGAACAATTGATTGTGCCTGGGGATGCGGCGGCCACGGCCGTTAACATCACCACCTCCGAATCCCTGTTTCGCTTTGGCCTGGTCGGCCTGGAACTGATTATTTTGTTGAGCGAAATTGTGCTTTCTGTGGTACTGTATGTGCTGCTGAAGCCGGTGAACAAGACGCTGTCGCTGTTAGCGGCCGTTTCCCGGCTGTCCATGACGACTATCCACGGCCTCAACCTACTCAACTACTACTTCGTCTTGCAGCTGCTCAACGGCGCTGATTTCCTGACCGCCTTTAGCCCGGAACAGGTGAACACGCTGGTGACGCTGTTCCTCGACGCCCACAGCATTGGCTTTACGATTGGCATCGCCTTCCTCGTCCCCCACGTGCTGATTTTGGGTTACTTAATTGCGCAGTCGGGCTACTTCCCCAAGGTGCTGGGCTTCCTGTTCATCGCCGCCGGGATTGGCTACCTGTTCGACAGCATGGGGCTACTGCTGGTCCCCAGCTACACCACGACCCCCGGCCTGATTGCCGTGGTCATCGCCGCTGCCGAAATTGCCTTCCCCATCTGGCTATTGGTAAAAGGCGTCAACATGGACCGCTGGCAAAGTCGCACCGTGGCTCTGGAAACCGCGTAAAAGACCTTTCAATCACAGGGCTGAAGCAAAAGGAAAAACCATGATTAAACAACTTATTTTGAACCTGTCCTTAATCACACTACTGCTAACAGGCTGCGCCACCACTACCCAAGACAACCCGCAGGCGTCCCCCCCCGATGTCGTTACCCAGACACAAACAGAAAAGGACGATGCCGCCACCCAAGACAACCCGCAGGCGTTCCCGCCCGATGTTGTTGCCGAGCTACAGGCCGAAATGGATGGTCTGACCGCCGGTGAACTCCCGCCCGGCATGGTTGTCTGGATCGACGCACCGGAATACCGCTTCGCCGGGGCCAGTGGGTTTGCAAACCTCACGGACGACACCGCAATGCCGCCAGAGGGCGCGTTCCGGATTGGCAGCATCACCAAATTGTTCACCGCCACGGTGATTATGCAGCTGGTAGAGGACGGCGTGCTGACCCTGGACGATTCGCTGGCGCTGTGGCTGCCGGATGTCGCCGCGCAGCTGCCCTATGGCGACCAGATCACGCTGCGCCACCTGCTGACGCACACCTCCGGCCTGTTCAACGTCGTCAAACACGAATCTTACTACGCCGATCTTTTCACCGAAATGGTGGTGGATGAAGCCACTGGCAACGTGACGCTGGACTGTGTTGAACGGGACCCCAACGACACGCTGGCCCGCTACGTCTACGGCAAAGAGGCCCAGTTTGAACCGGGAACCCAGTGGCGCTACAGCAACACCAACTACACGCTGCTCGGCATGATCATCGAAAAGGCGGTGGAGATGCCCCTCGCCGAAGCCTATCGCACAAACATCTACGAACCCCTGGGCATGACATCCACCTTCCTGGATTGCTACGAAGCGCCACTGGCTGATGTGGTCCACGGCTACACCGCCTCCGGCGACACCATGACCGACGTCACGGAACTGCATGAATCGGTGGGCTGGTCGGCAGGCGGCCTGGTTTCTACCGCACCAGACCTGATCATCTTTGCTCGCGGTCTGTTCAGTGGGGCGCTGTTTGACAACCCAGAAACGCTGGCGGCAATGACAACCCCCGCCCCCGGCAGCGCCTACGGCCTGGGCATCATGCTCCAGGACGGCTACATGGGGCATGCCGGTGGGATTGCCGGTTTTCGCTCGGTGCTTAATTATGCGCCTGAGTTCGACACGGTCGTGGTGATGCTCTACAACCACGATGGCGCCGATCCTGAACAAAGTCTGGCTAATGTGGTGAATCCGGTACGGCCGTTGCTGAGTGCGGCGGAGTGATAAACCGGGAAAGGTAAACGGGAAGTGGCGACTTTTGCCAATGCTGTTCTGGTAAAAGTCGCCACTTCACCCCATATTTTGAGTGTAATCCTGTGAATTTCCAGGGAGCCAAAGATGATAGTAAGGAGCAAAAAAGTCATGGAAAATACCAACAAGCGTCGCATTGTGCGTGCTCTGCGAATTATCATGCCCCTCATAGCCATCATCATCGTCATTGTCGTTGCGCCCCTGGACCTGGTACCCGCCTGGATAGCGCCCCTGCCCGATACGGTGCAAGAACAGGTGGATGACGCGATTGATTATGGGCTGGATGGCATTGTTGTGTATGTGGATCAGGCAGGGGAGGCGCCCCAGTTTTATGCGGCCGGTTGGAAAAATAAACCGACCCAAGAACCGGCCGACCCGCATGCCTTGTTCAGAATTGGCAGTATCAGCAAACTGTACATCGCCACGGCCGTTGCCAAACTAGCCAGTAACGGAACCTTGTCACTCGATAAAACCCTGGCCGATTACTTACCTGACCTGGCCGACAGAATTGAAAATGCCGATCAGATTACCCTGCGCATGATGGTGCAGCACCGCAGCGGCATTCCCAACTTCACCGATGCTGAAGGGTGGGATTGGTTCGCTTCGCAAACAGACATTGACGAGGCTCTGGCGCTGGTCCTGGATCAACCAGCCGATTTTGCGCCTGATACACGCACCAGTTACTCCAATACAAACTATCTGCTAATCGGCCGTATCCTGGACAACGTATTGGGCTACAGCCACCATCAATATATCGCCGAAGAAATATTGGCCCCGCTCGGGCTAACGCATACGGTCAGTTTGCTCAGCGAGGTGGCATACGATGATGTGGTCAGTGGGTACTGGTATGAATATGACGACGATCTCAGGCAGTTGGATCATGTTATTCCTGGCGGGTCGATGATCGCCACGGCGGAAGACGTGGGCATATTTTTGCGCGCCCTGAATGATGGCTCATTGCTGAATGACGACGAGCAGGCGATCTACTCCTCAATTTACGAATACGAACATACCGGCTGGGTGCCAGGATACCACAGCATCGCCCGCTATTACGAGGACATGGATACGGTTGTGGTTCAGTTTGTGAGTACAACCGGCGGAGATACCTGGAGGACGGCGAATATCGTCGGCGGCAAGGCCACGGGCATATCGACTATCATCTATAACCGTATCGTGCGGATTGTCTCCCGGTAATTGATTGTTTGGTGGGCAGAGAGCGGATTATTTTGTTGAGCGAGAGTGCGCTCTCGACATATAACTTTTCCAAGACTGGGCAGTATCAGAAGCCGTCGGGTCTTGGAGGAAAAGGAAAACCTGATGAAAGCCGTTGTATACACAGAATATGGATCACCTGATGTGCTGCAGCTCAAAGAGGTGGCAAAACCGACACCTGAGGATAATGAGCTGCTGATACGAATTGAGGCGACGACGGTAACGGCCGTTTTCTCCCTGTCCTTATCCCCCATCCGACAAAACCCGGCATCGATTATCGGGCAAACGGTTCCAGCTTCCCTTATTCTGTAACAAACAGGAGGTCAAACCGTGGATGCGCTGGAGAGAATGAACCAGGCTCTGGCCTACATCGAAGACAATTTGGTGGGTGAGATTGACATGCAGCAGGTGGAGCATTTGGCTTTGTGCTCGGAATATCATTTTCGCCGTATGTTTTCCTTCCTGGCCGGGGTGTCGCTTTCCAAATACATTCGGCGGCGGCGTCTGACGCTGGCGGCTTTTGAGCTGCGGCAAAGTGAGGCATCGGTGATTGATACGGCCGTCAAATACGGCTACAGCTCACCCGATGCATTCACCAAAGCATTTGCCAACCTGCACAACGTCACCCCCAGCAAGTCCAGAGCTGCCGCACGGCCGCTCAAGGCGTATCCGCGCATGACCTTTCAATTTACCATCAAGGGAGTAAGTGAAATGAACTATCGCATTGAAGAAAAAGACGCATTTGCCATCGTTGGCCTCATGCAGCGGGTCAAGCTGATTTACGAAGGGGTGAACCCGGAAATCACCGCCATGTGGCAAAGCCTGGATGAGGCGGCCATCACGACGCTGAAAGCGTTGTGCAACGTGGAACCCAGGGGCATGATCAGCGCCTCAACGAACTTTAGCGAGGGTCGGCAGGACGGAGGCGAATTAGATCATTACATTGGCGTGGCCACAACCAAAGCTGCCCCGGACGGCCTGGCGCGGCTTGAAGTGCCGGCCTACACCTGGGCTGTGTTCGAGTCGGTGGGCCGTTTCCGGAAACGCTGCAAAATATCTGGGGGCGGATCTATGCTGAATGGTTCCCCACCTCCAATTACGAGCAGGTGCAGGGTCCCGAGATTTTGTGGAACGAGGGTAAGGATGTAACGTCCCCCACGTTTCGCAGTGAAATCTGGATACCGGTGCGGAAAAGCTAGCGAACCCGAACGGCCGTTTTCTTGCTGTCTCCCCGTTTGCCTTATGAGGGATAAGGCGGAAAACGGCCGTTGTCAGCGTCGGTTACGGTGTGGTAATCTCAACGGGCTGGTCGCAGGGTGCGTAAAATCGTCTCAAACACAATCCGCATCTCGCCCAACTCGTCGGCCTTAACCACGCCGCTGAGGGCGACGGTGGGCTGAGGGCTGTCGGGGAGCGGGTTTTCGGCCGCTCCCAAGAGCAAAACCATCTCCGCATCATCGGCCAGCCGGTAAAGCCCTACGGCGATGTGGGGATGATGGGGAAGAAGAACGGCCGTTTCCAACACCACCACATCCGCCCCATACCCTTCCAGTAAGAGAGCAATCTCCGCCAGCGGCGTGTCACCCATTTGCCGGTTCAGATTGTGCAAGAGGGCAAAAGATGGCCCACCATGCGGCTCATCGGGATCAAAAAAGGACGACCACGTAGGCTGGGCGTTGGGCGTAATTTCGAGTAACTTGCCCGCTTCGTGAACATACCAACCCTGCGGGTATTCAAAGGCCAATCCCATCTCCCCACCGGCATACAACTGCATCTGCGGCGGCAAATCGGCCGAGACGTTGGGAATGTACTCCTCCGGCAAGAACTGTCCCATGCGCCAGTAAGGGCCGTCACACGAGTCTGGTAATGGTTGGCGCAGTTCTGCGTGGTTGATGGTGGACTGTCCCGCTCCCCCCAGATAAACCCGCTCACCGACCTGCGCCACCACCGCCCCCGTCTCATCCAAAACAACCAGATTGCCCGCTTCATTGCTCAAAAAGTAATCTGCCTGCCAAATGACGAGGTGGCTTTCGCCACTGTACACATCCTCAATGCGTAAACAGCCCTCTTTCACCACCAGATCGCCAATCAGCAAAGCGGTCAAAAAGACCGCGTCGCGCTGGTTTAGCTGTGCCATAAAGACATCGGGCACGGGGGTAATGGCGAAGGGGGGATTTTCACCGACTGGCTCATAGCTGGCATGGACGACCACACTTTCCGGCAAGGTGAGGTTGGCGTCAGCTAAGGCGGCCTCGAAAGCGGCGCGGTCGGTGATGTCTACGCTGACGCGGTTGTCCATGACCATGATGCCGATGCCAGCCGGTTGTTGCACGGCTTCGATGATTTGGATGACCGCTTGTTGATCCGCTTCGAGTTGGGCGTAGCTGTATTGGGCGGAGCGCAGTTCAATCAGGTTGAACAGTTCGCTACCTGCGGCGACGTAACGGCCAATGGTTGCCTCCCCATCCCGCGTAAAAGCGACCACCACGCGGTATTCGGGCTGGTGTTGCAGCCACAGACCGGCGAAGGTTTCGGCCTCGTGGGTTTGCAGTTGGGTTTGTAGATGGCTAATCGCCTCTTCGCTTTGGGTATTGAGACGGGCTAACGCCTCTTCTAGGGAAATGCCCATCTCTTCGGCGTATTGTTGGGCGTCTTGGCGCAGGGCGTCGTTGGGGGTGGCGGTGGGTGCCGAGGCCAGCGGTTCGCCTGGCGAGGCCGGGGCGCAAGCGGTTAACCAGACGATAATCAGAATGATAAAAAACTGTTTCATAGTTGCCTCCATGTACCTGTTTACGGTTGTGGCAGTGTCACCGGCCACAGCCAGAGCGAACTATCACTCGCCAACGCCGCCAGCCAACGGCCGTCTGGCGACCAGCGAATCACCCCCATATCATTGCCTACATTATCATCTTGCGTCACTCCGCGATGCAACCAATGCCCAACCCGCACCGCCCGGCCGATGTTGGGGCCGGCGTAGCTGGGGTGGACGTAAAAGCCACCTGATGGTGCAAAGACCTCATCGCCGAGGGTGCTTTTGCTGGAGACGGTAGCCCGGCCGTTTCCCACTTCCCACGCGGTAAACTTCGTCTCGTACTGCGCTTCATGGGTTAGCAAATGGTCATCGTCGAGCCACGTCAGCAGTTCATACTCCTCTAGGTGCAAAACGGCCGTTGCCTGTTCCCGATCATACACCGCCACCACCAAACTGCTGGCCTCAAAATCGGGGGCAAACTCGAAGGCGACCTGTTGACCGTCGGGACTGAAGGCGGCGAGGATGACGCAACAGGTGTACCCCGCCCGCACCGATTCCCCCTGATAGGTGGCGACAAACGCGCCATCTGCCCCCTGCTCCCACAAAACAACTTGCCCCACTGGTTCGTTGGGATCCGCGCTGGCGGCGACAAGGGCATCGCTCGCCGCCGACCAGATGACGCGGGTGATGATTTCGCCTTCGGCATCCCCCGGCAAAACGGCCGTTTCCCCCCCATCCAACCCCACCAATCGCAGTTGATTGTCCGCCCCATACGCCAGCCAACGGCCGTTCGGCGAAAAAGGATCGCCAGCGGGTAACGAATCCGCATCAGGAAAGATGGCAACCACATCCCCGCTGTCTACCTCATAAAGATGGATTTTGCGCTGGTCGGGCTGGCGCAGGGCCAGCCAACGGCCGTCGGGACTCAGCGCGGGGTCAGTCAGCGGCGCGGGGAATTGGGCGATGGGGTCACTTTGGGCAACGTCCCAGACCGCTACGCCGCCAAACGTCAGCGGCGCGGCCAATCGCTCCCCATTGGCCGCCCAGCGCAAATCAAGGTAAGGGGCGACGACGGGAATCTGCCCGATGGTTGCTTCCTCTGCGCCATCTTCCGCAAACGGCCAGCGGGTGATCCGGCCGTCGCTGTAAACCCCCATTAGAGCAGAATCGGCAAAGGTCAACGCCAAACGCCGTCCACTCGTATGGGTAAACTCAGTCAAACGCTCGGCGATGATGGTCCCCGTCGCCACCTCCCACACCCGCGCCGCGTAGTTTGTGCCCCAGAAGTGACCGCCGCCTGTCGCCAGCCAACGGCCGTTGGGGTCAAACAGGAGCGAGGGCGCGGTTTGGTCGGGGGCAATCAGCACATCGCCCGTCAACTGCGCCATGACCTGCCCGCCGTCCGGCTGGAGGAGGTCAACGCCCCCTTCGGGATGGGCGACGGCGATTTGTCCCCCATCGGGCGCAAAGGCCAGCCCCCATGTGAGATAGCACCCGGCATCGCTTCGCAAAGTTAGCTGGTTCTCGCCGCTGGTGGCGTCGAGCAGGCGGGGACAGTTTTCGTTTAACGCGGCTAAAGTGATAGTGGCGCCATCGGGCGACCAGACGAGCAGAGGCTGCACGCCGGAGTTGATGCGCGAACGGGGAATCTCGCTGACCGCGCCGCTGGTCACATCCAGCAAAAAGATGGGGTCGCCGCGATTGGGGCCGATGGATTGGTAGGCCAGCCAACGGCCGTCGGGGGAAAAGGCGAGGTCGCTCCAGTAGACGTGCGGGGGGCTGACGGCCGTTTGCTGGATGACGCCGCTGTCGGCTGAATAGACGACGACCGCGCCGCTCTCCAAAATGGCGGCGATGTGTGCCCCCTGCTCGTCAGCGGTGAGGGCGACGAGCAGGGCGTCGGTGGGTTGCCACCACAATTCTTGCCCGTCCAGCGTCACCAACGAGACGCCGTTGGCCCAACCAAGGGCGATGGCGAAAGTGTCGCCGTCGGGCAGGAAGGCGGCGTCTAAAATTTGGCCGCGCCCCAATTGACGCGCCGCGCCCAAGAGCAGTTGGGGCGGCGTGGGGGTCGCCGTCGGCGGCAGGGGGGTGGCGGTGGGGAATTCGGGTTGGGGGAGATTGGTTTGGGTGGCGCGTGTGGGGGGAACGGCCGTTGGTGCTAGGGTTGTGATGGAGGTGGGGGTGAAAACGGCCGTTTCCCCTGTGTGTAACGTCACTGTTGGCGGAACGGCCGTTGCCGTCCCCGCCGATTCATTCCCCGCCGACGTCGCGCAACCGGTCAAAAGCGCCAGCCATAAGCCTAAGAAACTGATCGTTTTACGCATCGCAATCTCCTTGCCCGCCTTAATCCCAAAAGCCGCTGGTGAGGCTAAAGGCTAAAACGAACGTCCCTATCCATACTATCACACCCAGGCCAACGGCCGTTGCCCACCCGCGCCAGCCAGACGGCCGTCGCCAAACCCACCAGCCGCCTAGAAACGCCAGCAGTGCGACAAACGGCGCGGCCAAACTGCCCGCCAGAAACGGCTCCTCCGGCAAATTCTCAATCCAGTATTGCTGTTGTATTGCCTGCAATTGCGCCGTCTCCAGCCCCAGCGGGTCGGGGATGTAGGCGAAATGGTGGGTGTGGACATGGCGCGAGCCGAAGTCGCACGGCCACGTTTGCCCGGCGTAGGTCGCCATACAGCCACCGCCGATCTGGTTGGGATGTTCTGCCCCGTTGCGATAGGCGTGGATGGTGAGGGGACGGCCGTTCAGTTGTACAGTGCAGGCGTCAGTGTAAGGCGCGTCGGCCTGCGGTACACAATCCAGCCGCCGCCCAGAGAGGAAGGTGAAACTGGCCTCGCTATCGTAGCGTCCCAGCGCCACCCCGCGAATGACCTGCGTCTCCGGCGCGGGGGAGGCTTGATACACCAGCCAGCCCAAAACGGCCAACCCTATGAATAGAATACCTAAAATAACGGAAATAATGGTGCGTGTCATGGTTGTCTCCTCAGTGTAGAGTGCAGAGTGTAGAGATAGAGAAAGCCTCTACACTCTACACTCTATCTCTATCTCTATCTCATCTCGTACAGGTCAACGGCCGTGCGCTCGGTGCTGATGGCGAGGTAGCCGTTGGCGCAGTGCAGTTCTGGGTAGGGGAAGGGGCCGTCGGTGGGGGTCACATCCCACACGCCACTGCCATCGCTGTTTACGGCCAAAATGTGCAGTTGGCCGGTGTAACTGGGAATGTAGGCGGCGATGAATGCCATCTCATCATCCACCCAGCAAGGGAAGCCAAGATTCACGTTATTCGTGCCCGCCTGCCCCAAAAAATCGGGGCCAGCCTGCACCAGCAGGCGCGTTTCGCCGCTGGCAGAATCCCACAGCCACAGGGATTGTTGATTGGGCAAGGTCACGTTGTCCTGCGTGACAAAGAGCAGTTGTTGCCCATCTTCGCGCCACGCGAGGCCATTGTGCCAGCCCATGGGGGCGATTTCCCAGCCGATGGCTTGCGTTTGACCGGTAGCCATTTCTTTGACCCACAAACGGCCGTTGCCATCCACATACGCCAGCCGTTCGCCACCGGGCGCGACGCGGAACTGGTGCTGTCCCAACATCTCATGGCGCGGCAAGGGGGCTAAAAATTGGCTTTGTCCGCTCTCCAAGTCGTAAAGGTACGCCCCGTCATTGGTGCTGTAGGCGATCTGCGTGTTGCTGACCCAATGATGGGTACTCCAACTAACAGATGTGAGGTTTTCCTCTGCCCCATCCGCCGTGCGTAGGATAAGTTGGGGCGTGCGTGCGGGCTGGGCGCGGAGGTAGATGAGGGAACGGCCGTCGGGGGCAAAGTGGGCACGAGTGGCAAAGTGGGTTTCGGCCAGCCGCTCTATCTCCCCGTTGGCGTACTGGAGCAAGGCGTTGCCCACAGAAGTTTGTCCCTCGCGCAAATCAACATCAAGCAGTAAACGGCCGTCGGCAGAAATATCAGACGCGCCCAGAAAACTGGTGGCGG
>CAZDEO010000083.1:0-20901 GCA_964504445.1 uncultured Anaerolinea sp.
GATGGCGCTCCGTTTTCATTCATGGTGGTCGGCGGCAGCCGGTGAAGTCTCCTCTGCAATGGATGTTGTTACAGATGATGGGCGGCGCTCATTTCTTTGCCTGAATATCCTCCCGGAAAGCGCCGACTTTCTGGCGGCTGTTGATATAGACTTCCATATCAGCGGGTGTTGTGACCCAGATGCTGCCCAGCTTTTGGGCGTGGAGCCGGCCCTTGCGTGCCAGCGTGGCCAGGTATGCTTGCTTGAAGCCATATAAGGCAGAAGCGTCCGCCAGGGAAATCAGGCGATCTTTGCCACCAGTCTGCTGTTTTTGGGCCATTTTGTTGCTCTTTTATATCGAAACCACGACGTGTCGTGCGCTAGTTGTTGTGGCGGATAAGGCCAAAGGGGCTAAACCTCGATCCATTGAAATGGCCGAACTGACGAGTATGAACCTTCTACTCATTTGCCCGGTATGAACCGAGACCCCCACCCTCCAGCTAAGTACGCGCCACATTGTAGGCCAATTCAAGGAAATTATAGTGCGATAACAGCTTATTTGCTAATTTTGTGTTAGCGGACTTTGTATTCTCTCAATACTATGCGAAAACTTATGCTTCCCTTTCGTTCCTTATTCGCAAGCGCCTGAGTCCCTACCGGGACGCATGCCATGAAACCCCATTCATGGAGGCGCATGATGACCCAACTGAAATTTATCTACTTGTGGCGTGGACTAATTTACTGGAAGCATACCGTAAGGCGGCGCGGGGAAAACGGGGCAAAACGGCCGCTGCTGCCTTTGAGTGGGAAGTGGCCGATAATCTCCTGGCGCTGCCACTGCTGCCGGAATGATCAAGCGAGATATCTGGTTTGCGTAATCAATTGCCATCCTTTCCCTTCGTTGTGATGCGCCAATAATACCCATCAGGATCCAACATCCGAAAATCGGTTAAACCCCAGGGTTGAGGCTGCAATTCACCAGGCAACGGCCAATTCGCAGATCGCACGCGCTTATACATCGCTTCAATATCGTTTACCTCCAAGACGAGTTCAATGCCCCGACCCAAACGCTCACCGACAATGGCCTGGATGGGGTGATCATCTGGTAAGTTAGCCCGAAGATTTAGTGATAGAGATACATCACCATTGGTCAGTGGTGTGTAACCATCTGCCTGCTTCTCACCTATCACAAATCCAAGCACCCGGCCGTAAAAATCTGTTGATGCCACCAAGTCATCTACGAACAGCTCCAATCTGAATGTCATGTTTGATTCTAAAGTTCTATGCATCTCTCTATCCTACTCGCCCGCTGAATTGTCAGGCATCGTGATGATCGCCTTGCCTTCGGCGTGTCCTTCCCCAAGATATTGCAATGCTTCAGGCGCTTCTCTTAAAGGGTAGCATTTGTCAATGACCGGAACGATTGTGTCGGCTTGCAGCAGCGCAGTCAAAAACACAAGATCGTCCTTGTTCGGCCTGGCCAGCATGTTGCTCATCTTCGGACCACCGGTCATTGCCGTCCACGGTCCCAGCAAGAACAGTGCAGGTAAAAACGCAGATGTCACGAAATGACCTTCGGGCTTGAGGGCACGCTTATACGCAGCAACGGACCGGCTGCCTGCTGTGTCAAAAATCAGGTGATACTGTTGTCCATTTTGGCTGAAATCTTCCTGCGTGTAATCTATGATATGGTCCGCACCAATCGCCCGTACCATCTCCATTTTGCGCGTGCTGACAACGGCCGTTACCTCCGCCCCCAACGCCCCGGCAATCTGCACGGCAAACGTGCCCACACCCCCGGAGGCGCCGTTGATCAAAACTTTTTGCCCGGCCTGAATGTGTCCTTTGTCGCGTAACCCTTGCAGGGCGGTAACGGCCGTCATCGGTACGGCCGCTGCCTGGGCAAAGCTGATGTTGGCCGGTTTGGGCGCAACGGCCGTTTCCGGCGCCGCCACATACTCGGCAAAACCGCCGCGCCCGTGCCCGGACAAATCGCCAAAGACGGCATCACCCACCTGGAACTGCGTCACGTTTGCGCCCACGGCCTCCACCACCCCGGCAATGTCCGAGCCGAGATGGGATGTTTGGGTTTGAGGAAGCCGGAGCTAAAGCGCAGCATGCCGCTGAGTACGTGATTGTCGGCTTGATTAACGGCCGTTGCCATCACTTTCACCAGCACTTCATCTGCCCTGGGCGTCGGTTTTTCCACTTCCGCCAGCCGCAAAACGTCCGGTGAGCCATATTTTGTGTGTACCACTGCTTTCATTTTTTCGGTCATATCAAAAACTCCTTGTTACACCGAAGTGGAGGCTTTAGCCGGCCTTTCAATTTCCGTGCTGACTAAAGTCTCCACTCCGTGTAGCTCCTCAATGATCTTCTCGCTTACGCCGCGGCAATCGCCTGGCGGCTTTCCGGTTGCGAGGTGCGCACGCCTTTGATCAGCAGCCACAGCGTGAACGACAGTTCGGCAATAATCGCCGGGGCAATCATGATGTTGGCAAAGAGCGCCGCGTGCTGGGGCAGCAGGAAGATGCCAAAGCTGTCCAATACGTAACCCGCTCCGGCAATCGCCAGCATGACGCCCAGAATGCTGGGGAACAGCTCCGACTTGACCACCAGGTAACCCAGCAGGAACAGGCTGACGGCAAAGAACGCCTCCGACACCAGCACGCCGTAGTAGTGGGCGTCGGTGAACAGCAGCACCAGCGAATCAATCTGAACGGCCGTAAAGGTAGCCAGGTAGTCGCCGCCATTGATCAAAATCAGCGGGAAGATGAAGTTGATCAGGTTGACGGCGTGAACGGCCGCTTGCATCAACCGCATCGTCATCATCAGCATGGCCACCGTCTTGTTCACCGGCGCCAGCAGCCTGTACAGCAGAATGGTCGCCCCAATTTCACTCAAAAAGACAATCAAGTAGCTCACCACCCCGCTGCGGTACAGCGATTCAGAGGCGCGGATGTTTGCGGCCGTGGCCGCCGCATCCCCCGCCACATTCAAGCTGCCGCTGACGAAGATAAAAACGAAGATGTTGGCAACGAAGATAGCGAGATAAAACAGGCCGGTCAACCGTGCAGTTTTCTTAACAGAATTCATGTTGTTTCTCCTTTGAACAAAAGTTCTTGATAAAAGTTTTAGAGAAGCCGCTCATTGTGGAGCGTCACGCCCATCTTCCTGCCCGGATTGGATCTGAACGACGGAAATGAGCGGCAAACCCAAATCGCGCACCTTGCGCAGCAGGCCGTGCAGGGCAGATTGGTCTACCACCGGGCCGGTCAAGAGCGTGTCGCCGTTGTCTGCCTGGGTGAGCGTCATCTGGTCAAACCATGCTGTCCATTGCTCCCCCAGCTGGCCGCCAATTCTGATTTGATAGATTGTGGGCTTGTTCGACATGCTCTTTCCCTTCCCGGGCCAGGCTGCTTGCGCCGTGCCGCTTGCTCAATGCGCAGTTACTTTATCGTTCAGGGGGTATTGGCGTATAGGTTCGAAAGTATTGTTTGGGGGTATTGTTTTGGGGTGTACAGCTTGAAGGTAGAGTGAAAGTTGTTACAGTTTTATGGGAGAAAATCTACAAAAGCCCCAGCTCCCGCCCCCGCGCCACCGCTTCGGTGCGCCGGCCGACGTTGAGCTTGCCATAGATGACCCGGTTGTGCCCCTTTACCGTACTCAAGGCCAGGAACAGCCGCTCGGCAATCTGGCGATTGGTCAGGCCTTCAGCCACAAGCTGCAACACTTCCAGCTCGCGGTCGCTCAACGGTTCCAGCAAAGGCTGCCCGCTGGCGGTGGGCGCATCAACAATCTGTCCGGCAAATGCTGCCAGCAGTTTGGCAATATACGCCTTCGGCCCGCGGCCTTCCCCTTGCTGCCTTTCCAGCAGCGCAGCGAGGGGTGGGCCTGCGTCCACAAACAGGCGCACGTACCCTTCCGGAGCAGCCAGGGTGAGCGCCCGCGCCAGAGCGGCCTGCGCGGCGGCCATGTCGTCCTGCGCCTCGTGCACCAGCGCTTGCAGGACCAAGATTTCGAGCAGGCTGCCGGTGCGCCCGCCCGCTTCGGCGGCGGCCAGAAGCCGGTTGAGCAAGGTTGATGCGTTTTGTAACGGCCGTTTCCCACCCGTCTGCTTCCCCTGCGCCAAAAGGATTCTGGCCAGAGTAATGTGATCAAATTCGCGCAGATAGGTGAGCTCATCGTCCACGGAAAGAGCCTGGGACACCACCCAGCGCTGCGTTTCAGACACTCTGCCCTGTTTGGCCCACAGACGGGCTCTGCAGGCGGCAGGGGTGCGCAGATCGGGCACGGGGCCGCGCACGTAATGTCGCTCTGCTTCGTCCAGAGCGTCGAGCGCCTCAGTCCATTCACCGGCAGCCGCTCTCAGGCGCGCCTGGGCCAGGCAGTAGCGGTAGCGCCAGCGGGGCAGCGCGGTTTCTTCGCCCAACGTTTTGCTTTGCCGCAAATGGTTTTGGGCCGTCTCCCAATCGTTTTGCTCCAGATAAAGTTCGCTCAAGCCGGTGTGCAAATCGGCCGTGCCGCGCAGCGCAGCGCCGCCTGCCTCCTGGGCCAGCCGCAGCGCCTGCTCGTAAATTGCCACGGCTTCACGCAGTCGCCCCTGCGCCAGCCGAATATCGGCCAAAATGAAGCTCCCGGTAATGGCGTACAGGGTGTTGCCTGCCTTTTGGTAGCTGGCCATCGCTTCGTTAAACGAACTGTAGGCGGCAGTTAAATCGCCGCCGGCCCAGGTGGCCAGCCCCAGCAGCGCCGCCGGGGTGCCGCGCCGGTGATGGTCCCCTTCCGGGATGAGGCGCAGCGCCTGCCGGGCATATTTTTGGGTGGCAGGCAAATCGCCATGGGCCAGCGCCAGGTAGGTGCGCGCGGCCGCGACCGTGGCAGGCAGCGCGGCAACCTGCGCGGCGTCGGCATAGGCTGGCGGCGTTTCCGGCGCTTGTTCAGCCTGGGCCAGCCATTGTTCGACGGCTTGCAACTGGTATTCGGCCGTTTCCAGTTCCCCCTTGTCCAACAGCGCCCAGGCAACATTTGCGCCAAGCACGGGGCGGCTGCGCAGTGTTGCTTCCGGCAGTTTGCTCACCCAGCCCAGCCAGATGTGGGATTCTCGATTGCGATCCATGGCCGGCCAGGCGCGTTCGGCCAATTCGGCGACGCGCTCAAAATGTTGGGCAACCAGAGCGTGGCGCACGGCATCGGGCAGCAGATTGTGCGCTTCGTACCAGCGGCTGGCGCGCAGGTGCAGCTTGTTTAAGGCAACGGGCTGCTCTTTGGCGGCGTGGGCCTGGAGCACGTCGGCAAAGAGGTGGTGGTAACGGTACCACTGCCGCCGGTCGTCCAGTGGGATGAGGAACAGGTTGCCGCGTTCCAGGGTTTTTAGCAGGTCGCCGCTTGAGGGTTGTTTGGTGACGGCCGTACATAACTCCCCGCACAAGCGCTCCAAAATTGAGGTTTGCAGTAAAAATTGGCGCACGTGGGGCGGCTGCCGCTGCAACACCTCCTCAACCAGGTAATCGACGATGTACCGGTTGTCTCCGGCAAAGGCGGTGATGAAGCCGTGCACGTCGCTGCGCCCCTGCATGGAAAGCGCAGCCAATTGCAGGCCGGCGATCCAGCCTTCGGTGCGTTTTGCCAGGGAAGCGATTTCGGCAGTTGACAGTTCCAGGCCGGTGACTTTTTGCAGGAAAACGGCCGTTTCTTCTCCCGTAAAGCGCAAATCGGCGGCGCGCAGTTCGGTGAGCTGCCCGCGCACCCGCAGCCGGGGCAGCGGCAGCGGCGGGTCTTCGCGGGTGGTGATGACCAGGTGCAGCTGCGGCGGCAAATGCTCCAACAAAAAGGTGAGCGCCTGATCAACAGGCGGCGACTCCAGGACGTGATAATCATCCAGGACGAGCGCGATTTCTGCTGAGGAGGCGGTAATCTCGTTGAGCAGCATTGTAAGAATTGACTCGGTGGGCGGCGGCTGCGGATTTTGCAGGGCTTCCAGGATGCGTTCACCAACTTTGGCGGCAACTGTTTGCAGGGCTGCCAGGAAATAGGTGAGGAAGCGGGTCAGGTCGCTATCCTGTTCATCGAGGGAGAGCCAGGCAAACGGCCGTTCCCCACCGGCAATCCATTCGCTAATCAAGGTCGTCTTGCCAAAGCCGGCCGGGGCGGAGATAAGGGTCAGCTTCCCGTGCAGGCCGTGGTTGAGCTTTGCGATGAGGTGGGGGCGCGGGACGAGCGACGGCCGTAAGCGGGGCGCGTACAGTTTTGTTTGCAGCAAATCATCGGGCATGGACAGATTATAGGGCAAAAAGGTGCGGCGGCGAGAAACGGAAACGCGCTTTAGAATACGACCCACGGTCACGGCGGGTCGCCAAATATTTCTGAGAACAAGGGCCGATAAGCTGTTAGCCGTTCTTGGTCAATAGCTGTTGACAGATACGCACCCCGGTCATGGCATCATTTACCCAATAATCTGCTCCCACGTATTGGCACACCTGCTCATTTAGTTGGTTGCCCCCAATTATGATGGGTATGCTGGCAACGGCCGTGTCTCCTGAACCCCTCACCAAATCCACCGTCTCTTTCATGGCATCATAGGAACTGGTCAACAACCCGGATAGGCCAATGATGGCGGGTCGTGCCTGAAATGCTTGCAGAAGGAAATCCGATGGTAGCACATCCACACCTAAATCAATCACCGAAAAGCCATAACAAGTCAGGAGCATGCTGAGGTTGTTTTTACCAATGTCGTGAATGTCCCCTTTTACAGTTCCCAGCAATATGGTCCCCGTTTCATTCCCGGTAAACTGCTCTTCAATTTTGGGTTGGACCATCTCCATCACTTCGCGGAAGATTTCGCCAGCCATGATCAGCCCAGACAAATAATATTGCTGTTGTTCATACCGTTCGCCTACTTGCCGCAGCCCTTCCTGGCAATCCTCAATAATAGACAAGGGATCATGCCCAGCGGCAAGGCGCTCTGCGACCAAAGCTAAAACCGCATCTTCGTGAAGGTCTGCCACGTGGGCGATCAAGATTTGCTTATGGGAATCCTGAATGCCGGGTTCATTCATGATGGCGGCCCTCCTGTATGCCAATCTGCGTTGTGAAGCGAAGATGATTGCTGTGGAAGATAAACCATCCCCAGCTAATGGGCTTCTCGGCAAAATCGTAAAAGAGATGCTCCAGATAAAAAGCGGCTGCCGGCAGGCTGGTTTGCAGAATTCTGCCTTCTTCTTCATTCATCAACGTCGCTTCGATGGTTAGCTGGCCCCGTTTGAGCATGTCGTTATCGGCGTTGATCAGTAAGCCTTGCAGGGAGGTTACGTCCATTTCTGCTTCTACAATGGGCCGGGTCGGATCGTAAATGAGATAGGCGCGGTGGTAAGAAATGGGTTGCTCCTGGCGAGTGAGCAAACGGCGAATGTAGATGGCTTTGTCTCCTTCGCAGATGCTTAATTTGCGCGCCGTGCGTTCGTCAGCGGCTACCACGCGTACGTCCAACAGCTTCACGGCCGTTTCCATTCCCGGTTGAAACAAATCTTGCAACCCCTGTAAATCAAAAACGGCCGTGCCCAATTCCAGCGACTTCACAAAGGTTCCCCGCCCCTGAGCCGTGCTCACCACCCCCTGATCTGCCAACAAATTGATGGAACGGCGCACAGTCATCGGACTGATGCCATAAGTACGGCAAAGCTGCGCTTCCGAGGGCAGTTGGTCCCCTGGACGAAACTCGCCGGCGGCAATTTGGCGGCGTAAAATGTTCGCCAGTTGAGCATACGCTGGCTCGTACGCGGCACGATCGATTTGCTTGTCGTCAGTCTGATTCATTTTCCTTTAGCTTGCCGCAGTTTCTTGACAACTTCCCTATACAAGTATACATTATTTACAAACTTCCCTATATAAGTATATAAGCTTCGCTCATTTTCCACAATAAATTGGGAGTGACTACCGTAAACAGTAATCCATGGAGTACATTCTCTGGAAAATGCCCAGCGGATTACAGTATACGGGCTTCGGATTATGGATTCGGGAGGCTGTCTTGATAAAAAACAACCGCACTAAAGTCATCGCCTGTGCCACCGTCATTGAAGAGATGCTCCCGCTTATGCCCGCCAATTTTGCTTACGAGGTCCTCGATTTTGGCCTACATCTGGTTCCCGGCAATCTAAAAATTCGCCTCCAAGAAGCCATTGACGCAGCCTGCGGCACATATGACACCATTATTCTGGGCTATGGCCTTTGCTCCATGGCTGTCGTTGGTCTAGAATCCCGCAGTTGCACCATGGTCATCCCCCGCGTAGACGATTGCATCGCCTGCTTCCTTGGTTCCCGCGAAGCCTACACCACCGAACATCAAAAAGAGCCAGGCACCTACTACCTCACCAAAGGCTGGATTGAGGTTAGCGACACCTTGCTGGATGAGTACCAGCGTGCTGTAGAAAAATATGGTCAGGATCGGGCTGAACGCATCATGCAAGTCATGCTGCGGAATTATAAGCGGCTGGTCTACATCGACACCGGAACAGAAAACCAGGCTCATTATCGTGAATATGCTCAAAAAGTGGCAGAAAAGTTCAACCTGCGCTTTGAAGAAGTCAAAGGGTCCAATAGCCTGATTTACCGCACTCTCTATGGCCCCTGGGACGATGATTTCGTCGTTGTTCGCCCTTTTCACACCGTCAAATATACCGACTTCAAAACCACGGCAACCACGACCAATAACCTCGGCCTGCATTCTGCACCGTCTCCCATGAGGAACGCGGTGCATGAATGAGAAGGCGTCTTACCAGATTCAGTTCCAACCTGTTGGCAAGCGGGTCACCGCCGGGCCAGATGAGAGTCTGTTTGCCGCAGCACGAGAATCGGGCATTGATCTGGCGTCGGCCTGCGGGGGTGAGGGAAGTTGTGGTCAATGTCGCATTGCCGTGCTAGCCGGAGATGCTTCGCCACCCAGCCCAGATGAGGTGTTTATTCTCACCGAATTGGAATTACGGCAGGGGGAACGGCTGGCTTGCTGCACCTATGCTCGTTCAGATTTGACGGTGCATATTCCCCGAGATTCGCTGATTAGCGGGCAGCGGCTGCAGGTGGCTGCTGATCTAAGGGAGATTGCCCCCGACCCCCTGGTGCGGGCTTATTCGTTAACCTTAACCCCACCTACTCTGGAGGATGTGCGCCCGGATTTGACGCGCCTGGCGGATGCGCTGGCGGAGATGGCGGGGCTGACTGATGTATTTGCCAGCACGGCCGTTCTCCAAACCCTTTCTCCCTTTATGCGCGCACAGGATTGGCAGGTTACGGTTTTTGTGCGCGGGTCGGAAATTGTGGGAGTGGCGGAAGTGGGGCAACGGCCGTTGGGCTTTGCCGTGGATTTGGGGACGACCAAAATTGCCGCCTATTTGGTAGACCTGGAAACCGGAACCGATCTGGCCTCCGCCGGCGCCCCAAATCCTCAAATAGGTTACGGGGAAGACGTCATCAGCCGCCTCAACCACGTACATCGCCATCCAGAAGGCGGGCGCGTCTTGGCCACCAAAGTCCGAGAAACGTTAAACGAACTGCTGGCCGAACTGGTTGCCCAGGCAAACGCCAGCCCGGCGCAGGTTGTAGAGGCCTGCATTGTGGGCAACACGGCTATGACGCATTTGCTGCTGCAGTTACCGGTCAGCCAGTTGGCCAAAGCCCCCTACGTAGCGGCCGTAGGCACGGCGCTAGACCTTCCCGCGGCCGAACTGGAGCTGAACATGGCGGCTGGCGCCCACGTTTATGTGCCGCCCTGCATTGGCGGGTTTGTGGGCGCCGACCATGTGGCCACGATCCTGGCCTGCGACCTCGACCAGCATGACCAGGTGGCGTTGGGTGTGGACATTGGCACCAACACGGAGATTGCCTTGCGTAAACCAGGGATGGCCTTTTTAACTTCCGCCTCCTGCGCTTCTGGCCCCGCTTTTGAAGGGGCGCACATTAGCGATGGCATGCGCGCTGCTTCGGGCGCCATCGAAAAGGTGCGCATCACGGCTAGCGGTGTAGAGCTGACCACTATTGACGACTTGCCTGCCGTAGGGTTGTGCGGGTCGGGGATTGTGGATGTCACGGCTGAATTGGTGCGGTCGGGGTTGATCAATAAGCGGGGGCGGTTTGCTCAGGGGAATGTGCGGGTGGGCAACGGCCGTTTCGGGCCAGAGTTCTGCCTGGTTCCTGCCGCCAAAAGCGGTAGTGGGCGGGATGTCGTTATCACGCAAAATGACGTCAACGAAATTCAGTTGGCCAAAGGCGCCATTCACGCCGGGTTGCAGATTTTATTGGAAGCCACTCAGACCGCGCCGGAAGAAGTCGCGGAAGTCATTATAGCTGGCGCTTTTGGCTCTTTCCTCAACGTTCAAAACGCCATCGCCATGGGCCTGTTTCCGGAACTGCCCCGCGCACAGTACAGGCAGGTGGGCAATGCGGCCGTCATTGGCGCCAAATGGATGCTCAGTTCCCGTACCGCCCGCGCGCGCGCCGAAAGAATAGCCCAAAACACAGCCTACAACGAGCTAACCACATACCCCAAATTCGGCCGTAAATTTGCGTTGGGCATGTTATTTCCAGATTCAGAAAACAAGGGAGCAGCTTATGAAAATAATTGGTGAAAAAATCAATGGAACTCGCAAACGCGTCGCCAGCGCCATTGCTGCCCGGGATGCAGCATACATCCAAGAACTGGCAGCGAAACAAGTCGAAGCCGGTTCCCACTGGCTGGACGTGAACGCCGGCACCCACCCCGATAAAGAACCGGGGGATTTAATCTGGCTCATCGAAACCATTCAGGCAGTGGTAGATGCGCCCCTGGCCCTGGACAGCGCCAATCCGGCAGCCTTGAAAATCGCCATTCAAGCAGTTAACAAAAGCCCCATGATTAACTCTATCAGCGGCGAACCCGGCCGGTTGGAGACAATTTTACCCCTGGTGGCCGAACATGGCTGCGAGGTCATTGCGCTGGCAATGGATGACAAGAAAATTCCAGAGACCTTTGCCCGGCGCATGGAAGTGGTGGATAAGGTGCTAGCAGCCACTCGTGCTGCCGGCGTGGCCGATGAGAAAGTTTACGTCGATCCCCTGGCCTTGACGGTTGCGACTATGAACCAGAGTGCGGTGATTGCCTGCGATACGATTCGTGCCGTTCACGAGAATTATCCGGCGGTGCATTTCACCGTGGGCCTCAGCAATATTTCTTTTGGGCTACCGGTCCGCAAGCAAATTAATCGGGCCTTTCTCATTTTGGCTATGCAGGCGGGCTTAGATAGCGTCATTATGGATCCTCTGGACCGAGAGTTGGTGGCAGCCATCATTACTACGGAGTTGTTGTTGGGGCGCGACCGGCATTGTATGAACTATGTACGCGCCTCGCGGAAAGGGTTGTTTGCATAAACGAATTAAAAACTAAACCTGTTGGCATCTGCAAAACAGATGTTTTCAAGGGAAAAAGTCAGAAAAGGAGAGAACTATGTCACAGGAATTAATCAATGCCATCACTGATATGCGTGAGGATGATGTGCTAAAAATTACCCACGCGTTGCTTGATGGGGGCGCTTCTCCCCTGGAGGTTTTGGATGCCTGCCGTCAAGCCATGGAGGTCATAGGCCAGCGGTTCGAGACGGGGGAAGCGTTTATCCCGGAATTGATTTTGGCGGGAGAGATGATGACGGCCGTTTCCGACGTCATCAAACCACGCCTGGCCGAAGAAGCCGCTGAGGAAAAGCTGGGCAAGATTGTCATTGGCACCGTCGAAGGCGACATCCACGACATTGCCAAAGATATTGTAGCCTTCATGCTAGAAATCAACGGCTTTGAGGTCACAGACCTGGGCGTTGACGTCCCGTCGGCCAAATTTGTAGAAGCGGTGCAGGCCACCGGGGCGACCATTGTGGGGCTTAGCGGCTTCCTCACCCTGGCCTACGACCCAATGAAGGAGACCGTTGCGGCCTTACGAGACAATGGTTTGGCTGTCAAAATTATGATTGGCGGTGGCCAGATTGATGAACAGATTCGCGAATATACCGGCGCCGACGCATACGGCCGTGACGCCATGGCCGCTGTTGCTTTAGCCAAAGAATGGACAAAGGAGTGAGTGAAATGTTTGTAAGACCTGATAATTGGAACACATTGTCCCCTCTAGAAAGGCGTAAAGTTCGCCTGGACCATTGGCAAAATCAGCCCGTAGAGTTCGTCAGCCCTGCAGCAGAAGCCAGCTACAAAGAGCGCATCCAGCGCCTGCGCAAAATCTACGACATGGAACCCCACGATCGCCCCATCGCCGACCTGTTCATGGGCGCCAACGAATATGTGGTCCGCCGCAAAGGGCTGCAAGGCAAAGACATGGTGTACAACCATGAGAAACTGCGCCAACCCCTCCTGGAATTTCACAACGAATTTCAGCCCGACGTCGCTGTCTCCCCACTCCCCTACCCTGGTCAAGTCATGGACATGCTCAATTACCAGACCTATATTTGGGGCGGGCAAAAACTACCAGACAACCTGACTATTCAGGCTGTAGAAGGCGAACACATGACGGGCGACGAATATCGAGAATTCGCCGCCGACCCCACCAATTTCTGGTTGAAAAAATACCTACCCCGCGTCATGCCCGCGCTGGCGCCGTTGTCCATGCTCACAGAATTGCCACGCGTCTCAGAAAATGTCGACATCATTGACCTAGTTTTACCCTTTGGTCTACCCCCCTTCCAAGAAATGCTCAAAACTTTGATGGATGCCGGTAACGAATTAATGAAGATGCTGGCGGTTGTGGGGCAAACAGGCGGGATGATTGCCGCTTCTGGATTCCCCAGCATGGGCTTTAACATTGTCAAAACTCCCTTTGACTATCTTGGTGACACGCTGCGCGGTACCAAAGGCATTCTTACTGACATGTACCGCCGCCCCAATGATCTGCTGGCTGCCTGCGAAGCCTATGTGCCCGTCTTGATTAACGCCGTGATCAACGCCAGCGACCGCAATGGTGCGCCCGCCGCGCTCTACGTGTTGCACAAAGGCGCCGACAGCTTCATGTCCCAGGCCCAGTTCGAAAAATTTTACTGGCCAACCTGGAAGCAGGTCATGATGGGGTTGTATGAAGAAGGCATCACCAGCTACCTGTTCATTGAAGGCTCCTACAACAAAAGACTGGAAAACCTGGCGGAAATGCCCGAAAAATCTCTGGTGTGCCATTTTGACCAGACCAAGATGGAGCCGGTCAAGGAAATTCTGAGCGAGAAATACATTATTGCCGGCAACGTACCCGCCTCCCTGATGGCGGCCGGCACCATCGACGAAGTGCGCGCCTACTGCGACAATCTCATGACCCTGTTTGGCGATGCGCCCGGCTACATCCTGGCACATGGTTGCTACTTTGAAAACACCACCGACGATAAATTGCGCGCCTTTATGGATGCCGTGAAAAAATAACCCAACCACATATCTTCCCGGAAACTGGGTAGTTTCCGGGAAGATACCTACCGCCTACCGCATGATTTTGCAGCGCCAAAAAGCGTCCCCCCCTTTTGCCGAATTTGTGGTCATTGTGTCTATGATGATGTCCTTGACCGCATTATCTATTGACGCCATGTTACCAGCGCTGCCCCAAATTGGCCGTGACCTCGGCGTTGCCAACCCCAATGACCGGCAGCTTGTCATCTCCATCATTTTTCTTGGCCAGGCCGTGGGGCAATTGTTTTTTGGCCCCCTTTCTGACAAGGCAGGGCGCAAACCGGCCATCTATGCTGGTTACTCTCTGTTCATGGCCGGTTCCCTGGTCTCTGTTTTTTCGCTGAACTTCCCGATGATGCTAGCTGGGCGTGCGTTGCAGGGTTTTGGCGTTTCGGCGCCACGAGCCATTTCAATGGCTATCGTGCGCGACCAATACGAAGGCTCCCGCATGGCCAGAGTCATGTCCTTTGCCATGACGATTTTCATTCTCGTGCCCATGATTGCGCCCACCCTGGGCCAGGGAATTTTGATGTTGGCCGGCTGGCGCGCGATTTTTGGCAGCTTTTTGCTCTTTGCGCTACTCACATTGGCGTGGTTTGCCTTGCGCATGCCAGAAACACTGGCTCTGGAAAACCGCATTCCCTTTTCGCTGCGGCGAATCACCAACTCCATTCGGGAAATCCTAAAAATTCGCCCTGCTATAGGGTACACGCTGGCAGCCGGCTTGCTGACGGGCGCTTTTCTGGGTTACTTGAATTCCTCCCAGCAAATTTTTCAGGAACAATACGCCCTGGGGGACTTATTTCCTCTTTTCTTTGCCGTCATTTCCTTGTCCCTGGGATTGGCTTCTTTTATTAATGCGCGCCTGGTCATGCTCTATGGCATGCTCACGCTCGTGCGCCGGGCATTGGGAATCGTGTTGGGGCTGGCGGCCATCTTTTTGGCCATAGCCATCGCTTTTGCCGGGCATCCCCCATTGTGGCTGCTCATGGTGTATCTTATGGCGACTTTCTTCTGCATAGGCATTCTTTTTGGAAACATGAATGCGTTAGCGATGCAGCCTTTGGGTCATTTGGCTGGCCTTGGGGCCGCAGTGGTTGGCTCGCTTTCAACTCTGATATCAATGCTTTTGGGCATTGCTATTGGCCAGAGTTATGATGGCACAATACTTCCGTTGGTTATTGGGATGGCAATTTTGTCCGGGGCATCCATTTTTGTCGTCCGTTGGGCCGCAGTCCCTTAATCTTTTTGACGCCCCACCCCACCATAAATTTATCCATCAGCCTGAAAGCGCTGTAAAACACGCTGTGGCTTCAACCGGTTTTCAGCAAGGTCTGTGTCATGGGTGAAGTTTGCGCGTCGTGGTTTGCTGATTCAAAGCAAGTATAATCTGTGTTCGGAACTCGAACCCATAATCCCCGGCCACTGGAGTTTGTAGCGTATGACTGATACTGATTTGCCGGCAAATTTCACGAGCGCTGATTTGCTGGCTGCCTACCAACGGATCACGGCCGAAAACGCCGCGCTGCGCAAAACGCTGGATGAGATTGAAGATCGCACTGAAAAGCGGCTGGCGCTGCTCAAGCAGCAGATCGCGCAGCGAAAAAAGGCGGAGGAAGCCCTGCAGCGGGAGAGCGGCATTGTACGCTTGCTGCAAGAAGTGGCGGTGGCCGCCAACGAAGCCGATTCAATTGATGCGGCGCTGCAATTTGCGCTGGATAAAATTTGCGAATACATGGATTGGCCGCTGGGTCGCGTTTACGTTCAGAGCCGGGATGGAGCAGGAGATCTGGTTGCTTCGCAGCTGTGGCATTGTTCTGACGAGCGTTTTGCAGCGCACCGCAAAACGGACGCGCACATTGTGTCCGGGCAGGGCTGGCTGGGCGACGTGCTGCGCAGCGGCGAGGCGCAGTGGCGTGAGGAAGATGATCAGGACATACGGCCGTTTCGGGCCGGTTTTGCCCTGCCTGTTTTGGTGGGATCAGAAGTAGCGGCCGTTCTGGAGTTTTTTGTTGAGGAAGGAAACAGCCCCGAGGCTGACCAGATTGAGGTGATGAAGCATATTGCCATTCAACTGGGAAGGGTGATAGAGCGGGTGCGCGCCGATGAGGCGCTGCGCGACAGCGAGCGTCGTTTTCGGGCGATCTTTAACCAGACGTTCCAGTTTATCGGGCTGCTGAAGCCGGACGGCACGCTGCTGGAGGCGAACCAGACGGCGCTGGATTTTATCGGGCTGCGCGAAGGGGATGTGGTCAACCGGCCGTTTTGGCAGGCCCGCTGGTGGACGATCTCTACAGAGACACAGGCGCAGCTGCGGGAGGCGGTGAAGGAAGCGGCAAACGGCCGTTTCGTGCGCTACGAAGTCGACGTATTGGGCGCCGGTGAGCAGGTAGCCACCATCGATTTTTCCATAAAACCGGTGCAAAATGACGAGGGAGAAGTTATCTGGCTGATTGCCGAAGGCCGCGACATCACCCAGCTAAAGGAAGTCATGCGTCGCTTGCAGCAAAGCCAGGCCCGGCTTGCGGAAGCGAAACACATCGCCCGCCTGGGCAGTTGGGAATGGGACGTAGCTACCGACCGGGTTTCCTGGTCGACCGAACTATTTCGCATCTATAATGCGGACCCGGAAACCTTCGGCGGTTCGTTCGAAGCATTTCTGGAGCGAGTTCATCCAGAAGATCGCCCCCTTGTTGAGCAGACAGTCAGCGAGGCGTATGCGGCCTGCCGGCCTTTTGAGATGTTTCATCGTATCCTCTGGCCCGACGGCACGGTGCGCATCTTGCATGGCCGGGGCAAACCGGTGCTGGACGAAAACGGCAACCTGGTGCGCATGATGGGAACCGGCCAGGATGTAACAGAACAAAAGCAGACGGAGTCCCGCCTGATCGAAACCCAGCAGCGCGCCCGGCAAACGGCCGAAACGCTGCGCACGGCCAACGTCGCCCTGACCCAAACGCTCGAATTGCACACCGTGTTGGAAACGCTGCTGGATTATCTGGCGCAAATGGTTCCTTACGAGAGCGGCGATATTTTGCTGCAAAGAAATGCCGACAGCCTGACCGTACATGCCCTGAGAGGATACGCTCACGGCGTCGCCGCCTATCCGCCGCACCGGCGCCATTTACAGGTGAACTGGTTTAGTCACCTTTCGGCCGTAGTCGACCAGATGGAGAGCGTGAAAATTGACGACACGCACGAATACCCCGAATGGCGGCCCCACTTTGAAGGCGCCGGGGATGTGCGCAGCTGGCTGGGCGTGCCGCTGCTGGCCGGCGGGTGGGTGATCGGATTGTGTTCGCTAAACCATAGTGCGCCGCACCATTTTACCGACGAGCACCGGGTGCTGGCCGAGACCCTGGCGGCGCAGGCGGCCATCGCTATTCAAAATGCGCGTTGGTTTGATGAACTGCGCGCCAGCCGGGAGCAGCTGCGGCTGCTGACCAAGCGCGTCGTTTCCGCTCAGGAAGAGGAGCGGCAGCGGGTGTCGCGGGAGCTGCACGACGAGGCCGGCCAGGCGTTGACGGCGCTGAAGATGAGCCTGGATTTGATCTGGGCTGAACTGCCGCCGGCGCTGACGATGGTTAGCCAGAGTCTGGAAGAGGCAATTGAGCTGACAGACGAGACGATGGAGCGCATCCGGCTGCTGGCGCACGATTTACGGCCGCCGGCGCTGGACACGCTCGGTTTGAACGCCGCGCTTGAAGGATTGTGCCACGAGTTTTCTGCCCGGACGCGCCTGCCGACCACGTATGAAGGTGTGGATCCGTTGCTGCTGCCGGATGCAGTAGCCATTTCACTTTACCGCTTTGTGCAGGAGGCGTTAACCAACGTGGTGAAGCACGCAAACGCCAACCAGGTACAGGTTGTGCTGCGGCTTGACGCCGGCAGGCTTTGCCTGCTGGTAGCCGACGATGGCCAGGGCTTTCAGATGGAGGAGCAGGCGCAAAGTGCGTCTGGCGGGATTGGATTGCTTGGTATGAGTGAACGGTTGGCGCTGCTGGGCGGGGAGCTGCATGTGGAGAGTGCGCCGGGCAAGGGCACGCGCCTGATCGCCTATGCGCCGCTGCCGGCGGAGGAGGAGTAAGCACGGATGATTCGAGTCGTTGTGGCGGATGATCATCACCTGGTGCGGCAGGGAATTTGTGCGCTGCTGGAGAAGGCGGGTGATATACAGGTTGTGGGGGAAGCGGCTACCGGGCTGGAAGCGGTGGCGCAGGTAGAGGCGCTGGCGCCGGATGTGGTGGTGATGGATGTGTCGATGCCGCGCCTGGACGGCCGGCAGGCGACGGAGCGGATCAGGGAGTTGAATACGGCCGTTGCCGTGGTCATTCTCTCCATGCATGCCGACGCCGTGCTGGTGCAGCAGTTTATCCAGCGCGGCGCCAAAGGATATTTGCTCAAGCGCTCCATCAGCGACGAACTGCTGCTGGCCGTGCGCGCGGCCAGCCGGGGCGAAATGTTCCTCAGCCCCACCATCTCCGATTCGGTGATGACCCTGCTGGCTTCCCCACCTGCTGACGATGAAGCGGAGAGTACGGCCGATTTGCTCACTCCGCGTGAGCGTGAAGTCTTGCAGCTGATCGCCGAAGGCCAAACGAACAATGCTATTGCCGATACGTTGACCATCAGCGTCAAAACGGTAGAAAAACATCGCGCCAATTTAATGTCGAAGCTGGACGTGCGGGATTTGCCGAGCCTGATTCGCACGGCAATCAAGCACGGCCTCATTTTTCCGGAGGCGTGATGGCATTTTGTGGCCGGCGTGGTAGGGTATTCCCCCATGTACGCTTGCTCATTTCTGTGACAGACTATGAAGGGTAGGAAGAGACGCATCAATCAGAGGATGATTGATAGTAGAGAATACAGTTAACCAGGATTATGATTCAGGTACTTATCGCCGACGACCACCAGCACATACGCAGGGGTTTGAGGCGATTGCTGCAGCAGGCTGAAGATATGCAGGTGGTTGGGGAGGCCAGCGATGGAGAAGAGGCGGTTGAGTTGAGCCAGAAGCTGCGCCCCCACGTTGTGGTGATGGATATTTCCATGCCCAAGCTGGATGGCATCCAGGCCCTGAAGCGTATCCAGAAGCGAAAAATCCCCACACGCGTCGTCATTTTGTCCATGCACGCCGGAGTTGACTTTGTGCGCATGGCAATGCAGCAAGGCGCTTACGGCTACGTGCTCAAGCGTATGGCCGCCCAGGAATTAACGGCCGCTATCCGCGCCGCCTGGCGGGGCGACACCTATTTCAATCCCCAGATTTCCGATTCCTCAAAATAGCATAACGAACCAGGCTCCGTAACCCGAAGTTCGCCACCCGTTTTCCGAGAATATCTGCCGGTGGGCAGCTGCGGAATACCGGTTACGGATTGCCGGATACCGGAAATAGGGTCTTTTTAGAGCCACAGGTAGGGTATTCCCCTATTCAACAGCCGCTGGTTTTCAGGCATGATGATGCACGTAGTTCACACGGCGTGTTGCATTCAGGGGCGCAGTTTGATTCCCAGGGTGCTCGAAATCACGCAATTCAAAACAGGAAGGAGGTTTGAGTATGAAGATTCAATCTTTGCACGACTTCTACGTTGATCAACTCAAGGATGCATACAGCGCAGAAAAGCAGATGCTGGAGGCGCTGCCGGAAATGGTGGAAGCCGCATCAAACAATGATTTGAAGCAGGTTTTTGAAAATCATTTTCAGCAAACAAAACGGCATATGGAAGCAGTACGGTCTATTCTGGATGAGATAGATGAGAATCCAGGCAACAAAAAGTGCAAGGCCATGGAAGGGCTTCTTGAAGAGAGCCGGGAACTGGTCAACGCAGATGCTGATATCCAGGTGAGAGATGCAGCCCTCATTTTGGCCGCGCAAAAGGTGGAGCATTACGAGATTGCTACTTACGGAGGCTTACGAGCGTATGCCAATGCCCTGGGTTATTCTGAGGTGGCCGATAGATTGCAGGACATTCTGGACGACGAATATGATGCTGACCAGGAGCTGGATGATCTGGCTATGGGCGGTGTTCTGTCGGACGGTTTGAATGTACGGGCAAAAGATTAACGGCCGTTGGCGAGCCGTGTTTGTAAATTTCAAAATTAACACAGTGACATAGTTTTAGAAATAGGAGGAATTCGAGATGAACTTCATTATTTGGCTGATTGTTGGTGGTATTCTTGGCTGGCTGGCCAGCATGGTGATGCGCACTGATGCGCAGCAAGGTTTGATCCTCAACGTCGTGGTGGGTATTGTCGGCGCCTTTGTAGCCGGCCTGGTTTTGACCCCTCTGTTGGGTATCGGGACCATCAACCAGAATGACTTTAGTTTTCCGGGTTTGTTGGTTTCGTTTGGTGGAGCCGTTATCCTGTTGGCGATTGTCAACCTGGTGCGACGCGGAAGCGTACGGTAACCATTTCTTGTAAGAAGTAGTTTAGTTTAAGGAGTTTGCGTATCATGAATATGGATGTTTTGGAAGGCAAGTGGAAGCAGTTGAAAGGTAAAGCGCAGCAGCGCTGGGGCGAGTTGACCAACGACGATTTGGACCGGGTTGAAGGCCGGTACGAGGAGTTGGTGGGGCTGGTACAGGAAAAGTACGGCCGTACCCGCGCCGAAGCTGAGCGAGAAGTACAGGAGTTTGTTGATAGCCTGTCGTAACAGTTGTCGCTTTCCCAATTTTTGAGTACGTCGCCACCCTGATCAGAAATGGTCAGGGTGGCGACGCCTTGAATCCCCGTCCTGCGCATCATGATTAATTTACCGCAATTACAGATTCGCCAGATCGTCGCTGCAACTTTGATTGTCGTTGCCGTCGGGTTGGCCTTCTGGCTGCTTTACCGGTTTCATCAGGTAGTCATTATCTTTTTTGTCGCCGTGGTGGTGAGCACGGCTATTCAGCCGCTGGCGCGCCGGCTGCACCGATTTGGTATTCCTCGCGCTGGGAGCGTAGTGTTGGTGTATTTGTTTTTGCTGGCAGCGCTGGCGGGTTTTGTGTGGCTGC
Source organism: uncultured Anaerolinea sp. (assembly GCA_964504445.1). Taxonomy (GTDB): domain Bacteria; phylum Chloroflexota; class Anaerolineae; order Promineifilales; family Promineifilaceae; genus JACSRF01. Next base: position 20,430 of record CAZDEO010000083.1, read on the forward strand.
TGGCGCCCCTGGCTCTGGCGCAAGCGACACGCCTGGCGGCGACGCTGCCGGATGCTTACGCCGCCGCCAGGGAAGCCATGCTCACCAACCAAAGCTTTTTTATCTGGCGACTGGCGCTTGTCATGCCGGAACAGTTGCCGGTAGTGGGGCTGGCGTCGTTTGAGAATGGCGACGTGACAACGGCCGTGCAACAGGGCGCCGACGCGGCCAGCTTGCTGCTAAAGTCGCTGTTTGGGGTAACGGCCGTGTTGGTGCTGGCTTTCTACTGGACGCTGGACAAAGAAGTGACCATTCGCTCACTGCTGCTGTGGTTGCCGCTGAGCTGGCGCGAAAGCGCGCGCGATTTTATAGCAGAGGCGGAGGCGCGGGTCGGCGCTTTTGTCACCGGGCAGGCGCTGCTTTCCGTGGCAATTGGCGGCATGGCCCTGGTTGCCTATCTGCTGCTGGATTTACCATACGCGGTGGGGCTGGC
>CAZDEO010000084.1:0-20622 GCA_964504445.1 uncultured Anaerolinea sp.
CACAGTGGCCTATTGACCCTCAAACCAAATTTACAGAAACTAATTTACACTACCTCCAATCCCGGACGTTAGTTTATCAAGCACCGATTTTGATGATTGGAACACAATTATAAAAATCCAGTTAGCAACTGACTATTCGGTGAGATTTCCGGCTGTTTCAGCCGCAGAACAGGCGATCAATTTAGTAAGTTGTGGTTGGCAAAATTCCAATATTGAACCGCCGAAGGGATTTGAATATTTGTTGAGAACTCGTACTGCCATTGGAAATACTCGCCACCTTTTCAGCAAAGCTCCCATAGTTCCTATTGATGTAAGCCTAGATGTAGTATCAACCAACGGTGAAAAAGTTGAGAATATTGCAATACCTTATCAGTATTATCATCCTAAAGATCACGATGAAATAAATGTGGATATACATGAATTTGAAGACTATTTTGAAAAAATCAAGAGAGCAAGTAGTAGTAGAGAGTTTCGAGGTTTGTACCACACTATTACAGATGTACAAGCGGGGTCCCGGCGAGCGGTAAAATTTGATGTTGCAATGGCAGCAATCTCTTCAACACGATTGTCCAATATTGAAGCCGATCTTGGCTTAGATGAAATAGAAAGCGGTGATGTTAATATATCTTATGGCGTACATCTATCTATTGACGGTATGCCTACAGGCTTAAGAATTGATGACTGGGATATGAAAGGTCATCACCTTAAAAGATATTTTGTTGTAGTAGATGCAGAATTAGACGTGAGTAATCAATTAGATCCGGGTCGTAAGGGTATTTCGGGTTATTACGCACGTTTGATAAGCAATAAGGTACTCGATCTGTTATCAACAAGAGTGAATGATAGCGATCCATTTTCAAAATATGCCGCTAATCATCTTAACCACGGTAGAGGTAGAGAAGAGGGAGGTTTAGTACCTCAGGATTTCTTGAACAAAATAAGGCAGGTGCGTGAATTTGAACAAGCCGATCAAGACAACGATGGCGAATTGCTAAGTATATTAAAAACTAAATCAACTCTTGGGCGTTTTCCCCGTGATGAACAAGAGGTTATTGCTTTATTTTACGAGCTAACAACGCATCAGATTATAAAAGGGTACCGCACAGTATACATCAGTGGCAGTAGTGCTCCATATGATGCTGCACTAGACTATGAAATTGATTGTAGTACAAACAACATTATTCCGAACGATAATTTAGGATTAGGAAAGGTTCTTGTGAGTGACCTTAAGACGAGAGGAATATCTAAATACATTCATCGTGAAATGTACTACGGTCGAAGTGCTTCACCAGAATTATGTGTGGATTTTAAATTAAACCTAGGGAGATTTTTGGATGAACTTCGACGCCCTAGCCGCACACCAAAAGATCCCAAACTAATAGATATGTTGATTTTTTGGGATGTTGAAGTGCCAGCATCTATTCCAAGCACATCATATACAATAGATGAGGTCAGAGATAATCAGAGGGTTTTTCACAGTACCACACATAGGGTTGGCTTAATTGAACATCACAACACTGACATTTTTTGTATTTGTTTGAAAGATGTTTTGAAAAAAGTAGGTATATCATCTTAAAAGAGACACCTTCATCCAGCATAAGGTGGGTTTTAACTGTTAATTATCAGTAACAACAGCCCTCAAATTTCACTACCCGCCTACCCCAACTCCTCAAAGGTACTCGGTTCAATTAGGTACGCTTTTGTATTTTCATCGGGCAGTATCAAGTGGTGGGGGTCGAACTGTAACCTGATAATTTAAGGACCATAAACCTGTACTTTGCGGGTTCTTGCTAACCCTACCACATACCCCAATTCCTCAAGCGTACCCGTTTCAATCGGGTACCCTTTTGTTTTGTCCGTTGATTAACGAAACGGGGCAGGGTGCTTATGTGGTAACTGCCCCAATTTCAAGACTCCACTATCCAGCCTGGCAGATCGTCTTCGCCTACTTGTTCCGGCTGAACAGCTATTGGATGGTTGGGATGAAAAGCTAATATTCGTCGAAAAATCTCTTTGGCTTCTTCTTCATTTGCCTCTTTTTGCATTTCGATAGCTACAGCCGCTGCTTCATCTGGTTTCATAGCCTCTGGTGTCATTTTCCCCATCAATATGTAACAAAACGCTTTGTAGCCGACCTTTCCACCATCACTCATCAGAACTTTGCGAATCTCATCAATGGTTTTGGCCGCCTCAATTTTTGACTCGACTTGTTTTAATGCAGCGTATGAAGCAATTGGGGAGTAGGCTTTCTTTGACATGATGACCTTATTAACCCTTTACTTAACTCTACTTTGCTACAAAATTGATACCTTGTAATTTTTGCACAACTTCAGCAAGCTGGTCAACGGCCGTTTCCACCTGCTCATCCGTATTAAACCGACCTACACTAATCCGCAAGGCGCTATGCGCCCGCTCATCGCCAAAGCCCAACGCCTGAATCACGTGCGACGGCTTTACTTCGGCTGAGGTACAAGCCGAACCAGTCGCCAGCGCCACATCCTTCAACTGCGGGATTAGGGCGCGGGCTTTCACGCCGGGGATGCTGACATTCAGGTTGTGGGGTAGCCGCTCTGTCGGGTGGCCGTTCAAACACACGTCGCCCAACTCCGCCTGCAAACGAGTCAATATGCGCTCCGTCCACTGTCGGTACTGCGCCTCCTCTCTTTTCATTTCCAGAGCGGCCAGTCGCGCCGCTTCGCCAAAGGCGACGATGTATGGCACGTTCAACGTGCCGGAACGCAGCCCGCGTTCATGTCCGCCACCATAAATCACCGGCTCCAACTGTACGCGGGGGTTGCTGCGCCGCCGATACAGCACGCCAATGCCCTTTGGTCCATACATTTTATGCGCTGACATGGACATGATGTGGATATGCATCGCCTGCACATCCAGCGGAATATGGCCGCCCGCCTGCGCCGCGTCGGTATGGAAAAAGACATCATGATCGGCGGCAATCTGCCCAATCTCGGCAATCGCTGGAATTGTGCCAATCTCGTTGTTGGCTGCCATGATGGAGATGAGAACGGTTTGTGGGGTGATGGCGCGGCGCACCGAGTCGGGGTCTACCATGCCGTACTGGTCTACCGGCAGGTAGGTGATGGCGTAACGGCCGTGGCGGTTGCCATCCCGTTCCAATTTTTGGCAGACATCCAACACCGCCTTGTGTTCGGTGACGCAGGTGATGATATGCCGCCCCCTGTGGGCGTACTTTTCCGCCACCCCCAAAATGGCGATATTGTCCGATTCGGTCGCCCCGCTGGTGAAAATAATTTCATCAGGACGGGCATTGATCAGCCGGGCAATTTGCTCCCTGGCCTTCTCGACGGCCCGTTTCGCTTCCAGGCCAAATACATGGTCATTGCTGGCGGCGTTGCCATATATCTCGGTGAAGTAGGGCAACATTGCCTCAACCACCCGCGGATCAACCGGCGTGGTGGCGTTGTAATCCAGATAAATGCGCTTATCCATTGCTTGTCTCGGTTTGCCGCCATTCGGCTGGCAGCGTTAGCGCCAACCCATCCAATGATTTCAATCGCTTATCTAATAGTAAAACGCCGCGGTTCATGTGAGCCTTAAACTGATTTAACCATTGCTCTTCACCCAAACAATCCTGGAAACAACGTTCTTTGAGCATTGCGATAAACAGCGCATCATATGGCCCGGTTAACACATGTCGCTTTATGCTGATATAACCCGTTCCTTCATAATCGGATGGATCAGGCTGAACAGGGTTTTCCAAGGAGAGGCAAAAGCCGATTCGCGCCAAAATGTTTGGCGTTAATCCTGTACGCCCCTTCATTTGGCTTAATTTGCGTGACGCATCTTCGGAAAAGTGCATTTCGCTAAACTGCATGGCTTACGACCTCCTCAAGCGCAATATGGGCTATTGGTGGCACTAAAGATTGTTCTGTCACCTGTGTAGCGGTTCGGTCTGCCTGTAGCAAATAGGCGCGAGAGACGGCTGGTTGAATGAAGCGGAACGTTGGCTCGTCAATTTCTGCCGTCGTCCCCAAGACGATCACCTGTTGAGAGGCCTGGGGCATAAATTCGGCCAGCATGGCGCGCCGGTGTTCCTCGTCCAGGCGGCTGAGGGGGGTGTCTATGATGACGGGCAACGGCCGTCCTGATACTTCCCGCAGCGCCCATAGCGTAGCAATGGCAAAAATCTGCTGCTCTCCCGCTGATAGCTGACTACGGGGGAACAGCTTTCCGGCGCGATAAAGGGCAATGGTAAAGGTCTGGGGATCAATCTCTACCCGGTCAATAAAATCCCGTTTGCGATTCAATTGGTTCAGCCTTTTGGCCAGTTGGGCGGCAAGCTGGGTTAATTTTTGCCCGATGAGCCGCTGTTGGTAAGAGTCAAGCAGCAGCTTGGTACGGGCAGCTATTTTTATGCGTCCTTCGTCGGTGTTAATCGCCGCCATTTGTTCAGTGACGCGCCGATTGCTCCCGGCTATGCGCTCAATGTGAAAGGTCAGCCGTTTTTCCTCAGCTGTTAACCGGTCAAGTTCTGCTTCCAGGCGGCCTAGGTCACGATCATGTTGGCGCAGTTCGTTTTGTAAAGGTTGCAAAATCTGCTCGACGGGGATGCGTTTTAGCACTTCGTCAATGGTAGTTAACTGTGCCCGCAAATCTTGTCGCTTTTGCAGCGCGGCAGCTAACGCTTGGGGTGCATCGGTTAATGCTTCGTCAATCCAGTTGTACAGCACTCCGCGCATTTCTGGCGAAACCCGGTGGACAACGGCCGTTTCCGATAAGGGCGGTTCACTAAATTCCGCGACAATCTGGCGGACAAAACTCGCTAAATCAGCTTCATGAGATGCGGAATCTTCTGCTGGCTTGACGGTGTAAACAACGGTTGCCTCGCGCACTTGCTGGTGATTTTGCAATTTCTTTACCAGTGGTTGCGCCGCCTGCCATTGCTCGTAAGCCGCTTCCTGTTCCAAACGTTGACGTACAGCCCTTAACAAATTTGGGGCGACAGCAAACGGCATGACCCCACGACTTAGTTCAAATATTTCTTGCTCATTCCGGGCCAAGGCTTCCCGCAATTGCTCACGCTCCTCGTTATGAGCTGTTTGGGTGGCCGCATACTGACCGCCTTCACGGGTAATGCGTTGCTCCAGCAAGCTAATTGTCTCTCGCTTGGCATGAAGCTGACGGCGGCAGTCTGCCAGCATGGCCTGTATAGTCGCTCTTTCTTCCGTTAAGGTTTCTGCCTCTTCTCTAAGCTGGCTTAATTCCGCCTGGTATTGTTGCAATTCTTGAATGCCAGTTTGCCGCGTCAGATAAACGTCCAAATCGCGGTCCAATTGCTCGACTAAATGCAACCCCAATAAATTTTTGACGGTCTCGGCCAGTAAAGTATCGCCACTCTCTCCTGATTCAGCCAGCGTATTGATTTTTTCGCCATCAAAGAAAAATAGTTCAGCCACACCGGGCGATACCAATTCGCGCAGCAGGTATTCATTTTCTTCTTCGTCAGCCAGACTTTCTACTTCGTCAATCCATAGCCGCAGTTCGCTGGTCAAGCGGCTGTTTGGTTTAGCCCAGCGCCGCTCCACACGGTATAGATGGCGTTGGCCTAAAAAGACGTGATCAAACTCTAGCTGAATTGCGGCAAAAGAAGCGGTTTGTCCATCAGGGGCGCGGTAAATGCGTCGTTCGAGGTACTGTTCATATTCTTTCTGCGTAGAGCGGTTACCTAGGCTAAGCTTGCCATGCAGTCCTAAGCGGATCGCTTCCATCAGCGTGCTTTTCCCGGCACCATTTTGCCCGCGTAAGAGAATGATAGGCTGTTGAAAACGGCCGTCGCTGTTTGGCGCCAGGTTAAAAGTGTGCTCACCAGCATAAATGCCGAAATTTTGCAGGGTAACGGTATGAATGATCATGCTGCTACGCCATCCTGTTCACGTCGCCGCTGCGCCATTTCCGCCTCAATCTCTTCCCAAGAACGCCAATCTTCACGGAAAATCTTTTCAATCTGGTCGTGAATCTTTGCCCGGCGAAACATGCCCTGATGTTGCCATTCAGCATCCAGCAGCTTTTGCACCAGGCGTACCGGAACGTCCGTTTCAGTTGTTAGTTCAGCTAATAACTCTGCTTCTACCTGCCCTGGCATGGTGGCATCGTTCTGTTCCCAATCCACCTTCTGCCCGGTGACGGTTTCGTAAACTTGTGGAAGTGAATCCTGCCAATCTTGTCGTTCTAACTGCCAGATACGCCTGATTTCGCGCAATTCTTCCAGGCTAATCAGGTTCATTTCCGGTTTTTCCCGCTGGAGTTCAACCTGCGTTTCCAGCAGCTTGCGCAGCATCTCCCGGGAAAATTCCAGAGTATAGGTGCGCCAACGCAATGTGCCAGAGGCCGTGATTTTGATACGGCCGTCGCGTCCCTTAAACTCTCTTTGTTCCGGCTTCACCGCCGGGTCTTGGGTGCTGGAAAGCCAATCCCGATACTCCAACAGGGGGATCATCCACTCTTGCCCAGAATCAATCATCGCCTCCATGGATTTGTCTTTGTTGACCACCGTGCAGACCCAACAGCCAAATCTGGAGTTCCCACAAGAGGAGGTCTTGTCATCCACTACCAGCGGGCATTCTCCATCTTGCGCCGATTGGTAAAGCGAAGCCAACTGCATATTATCCCCACCCCAGGGTGAATCCACCTGCATGAGATAAGTCCAAATGTCATCGGTCGTAAATTGCTCGATAGGCATGTAGACCCACGCCCCTGGAAGTTGTCCATGCCGCGCCAGCGTCATACCGGTGATGCGGTGCATATCCAACACTTGGTTGCGCGTGGCGCTTTCATCCCGCCGACTGCCCAATACGAGGATGACTTCACCATGTTTGGCTACCTTTTCCAGAATGAAGCGATTCGAGGGATTTATCTTCAAGCGTTCCGTACACCAGCGGAAGGCGCTGTTTGGCGCGGGATAACCACGCCCGATGAGATTGACCCAAAAGGTGTCGTTCAGAATTGGGGAAAGGTTATGGGCGGTGAGGTTCAAGCCTTGTTTGATTGCCGCCTCATTCATCAAGCAAATACTGTCGTGGATCCGATCTACAATGACCGGCGTTTCTACTTTGGTATCAGTGGAGATGACGTAAATCGGCTTGGTACGCTGTTCGGGGGGCAATTCACGTAAGGCGTACCAACAGAGTTGCAGCGTAGTTGTGCTGTCCTTTCCGCCAGAATAGCCAATGACCCAGGGGTAAGGATATTGTAGATAGGTCTGGCGAATGGCCTCATGAATTTCTGGTAATCGAGATAAAACCGAGTTGTTTACAGAGGAAAAAATATTCTGCATAGAGGGTTTTCCTTATGTAAATAGCCGCTTTGTTGAGACTTTTGAGAGAGTAAATACATCTGTTGCAATAATACAACAGAACAACACTTCATTACATACTATATCAAAAATACTTGGCCCTTCCTAAAGAAAACTCCCCCCAGTTAGCCACCACCCCCAATCTACCCGGCCACCTGCTCACCTTTGCCGGGCGCAGTCTCATCGGCCCCGTTGACGACGCCCTCTGGCCCTTTGTCGAATCCATCCGCTGGCACCGGCGGGAGGTGTTTCGCCGGCGCTAGCGGCTCACACACTAACAGCTCCCCTATTGACTTCGCGCCAGATATTTCATATCATAAGCGATATGAGGGCGGCGCTAGATACCGATGTCATTGTGGCTGGCTTATGCAGTTCGGCTGGCGCGTCACGCCAACTTTTGCTTCTGCTGGCGCAGGGTCATTTTGTAGCGGTAGCCAGCGTTGCTATGATGCTTGAATATGAGGCTGTGCTCAAGAGACCCAAACAGTTACGCGCCATCAAGCTCACCCCGGCCGAGGTGGATACGTTTCTAGATGGGCTGGCAACCATGGTCATACCCGTTACGCCATTTTTCCTATGGCGACCCCAATTACGGGACCCGGCAGATGAACACGTGTTGGAAACGGCCGTCAATGGGTATGCAGATGCCATCATCACCTTCAACATCCGACATTATGCACCGGCTGCCGCCCAGTTCGGAATTGCGTTATTAAGACCCGGTGAAGCAGTATACAGGATAAGACATGGCTAATGTAAGCAACTATGCCCTGCGATTGCAAAGCTCGCTGTTAGAGGAACTGCGCGCTGTGGCTAAAGAAGAAGGGACAACCATCAATCAGTTCATCAACGTTGCCGTCGCCGAGAAGCTGGCCGCGCTACGTACGGAACAATACTTCCAGGAACGCGCGGCGCGCGGCGATCGTGATGCATTTCTACGCATTTTGGCAAAGGCCGGCGGCGACGAACTATTGCCGGGCGATGAACTACCTGGTCCATCTGGTGTGGATGATTAGGGCAGCCATGTCCCCCGATTCAGAGGCGCGTACCTTTACCTGGACCGCATTGGCTGGAACGGCCGTCCCTCCGAAATCTGTCGCCTCAAGTATCAGGGGGACATCAACGACTGGGAATTCGCCATCTATCGCCACAGCCGCAACTTCTATGATCCTGACGAGTGGATGTTCCCTGGTACGGAGGAAATAGATGGCACAGTCGAAGGAGCCATGCGCGCCGGACTAAAAGCGTACCCGGATTAACGCACAACTTTTCACCCCCGCGCCCGCAGCCGGTCCACCTGGGAGCGCAGCGCCAGCCGCGCCAGGTCCGCCACCCCCAGCTTACCCCGCGCCCGGCCTAACTGCACGTGGGTCATCATCGAATTTTTGGGAATAGACGGCCGTTCTTCCTTCTCTTTCCGCTGCAAACTTAGCGCCCCGCTGGGGCAGGTAGACACGCACAGCCCGCAGCCAATGCAGCGCTGCGGCCGCACCTGGGGCACAAAGTCCGCCAAATCCAGCGCCCCCATCTGGCAGCGCACCTCGCACAGCCCGCACATGGTACACAGTTCTGCGTCCACGGCCGCCACAAAAGCGGAGCCAATGACGCTGGCCGGGTGTGGGTGCTGCTGCAAGTTGCGCAGCACGCCGCAGCAATCCCCGCAGCAGCAGCAAATATTCCCCGGCTGCTGGGAGTTGCCCGGCTGCAAGACCAGCCCGGCGGCGTTGGCGCGGCGCAAAATAGCCAGCGCTTCCTCCTGGTCAATGGGCCGCCCCAGGCCGTTGCGCGTATAAAAGGCGGCCGCCGACCCAAAGGTGAGGCAGGTTTCCAGCGGCTTGCCGCAGCCCTCTCCCACCAACTGCCGCTCCTGGCGGCAAATGCAGGGGGCCACCGCGATGCGCCTCTGCCCGCGCACCATCTCCTCCGCCTGCTCGTAGCCCAGCACGGCCGTTTCCGCCGCCAGGCTCTCCCCCACGGGAATGGTGCGCAGTTGGGGCGTCTTCTCCCAGATGGCCAGCAGGTGCGGGGCATACGCCTCAAAATCCGCCACCAGCTCCGGCGACAGCCGCCCTACCTGGAACTCCCAAATGCCCACCACAAAGGGGGCCGCCATATATTTAGGCGGCCCAGAGCGGGGATGCACGGCGTAAATCAGCCCCTTCTGCTCCATTTCCTGCAGGCGCGGGGCCGCCTCCGCCAGGGGCAGCCCGGCGCGGAAGGCCACCACCCGCGCCTCCTCCGGCAGCAGCGTCAGGTAAACGGCCAGAGCCGCCTCCTCTGGCGTGAAGAGGCGCCGCAAAATCCGCAGCTCCACCCCGGAATCCGTCGCCGGGTATCCGGCCGGCAAATCATCCAAATGGCGCGCCAGCGCCGCGTACACCTCATCACTCATGGCCACACCTCCCGCAAAATGACGAGAGCCAGAGCCGGGACTTCTGTTTCCTCGCGCTCTGGCTCTCACGCTCGCTCTCGCCCTTTTTTACCCCTCGGCCACCGTCACCGTCATCATTTTGTCCCCCTGGCGAATGGCGTTCACTACGTCCATACCCTCCGTCACCTTGCCAAAAACCGTGTGACGGCCGTCCAGGTGCGGCTGCGGCGAATGGGTGATAAAAAACTGGCTGCCGTTGGTATTCGGGCCAGCGTTCGCCATAGACAGCACCCCAGTTTCATGCTTCAGCGGGTTGCCGCGCAGCTCATCCTCAAAGCGGTAACCCGGGCCGCCCCGCCCTGTGCCTGTGGGGTCACCCCCCTGAATCATAAAATTACTGATGACACGATGGAAAGTAACCCCATCATAAAACCCTTCTTTCACCAGAAATACAAAATTATTCACCGTTTTGGGCGCATGTTCTGCATAAAGCATAATCTCAATGGCCCCCTTATTCGTTTCCATCGTTACCACATATGGTTTTTGGGGGTCAATTTGCATTTCCGGGGGGGAATTCCACTGTTTTGCCATTTTTGTCTCCTTTGCTGTTGCCAGACATCTCATTTTTCAAAGAAATCGGATGTCTGGGTTTCGTTTAATCTTCCTGAAAGCGCCGGTCCAAATCTTCCAGCACCTTGGCCGCTTCCACCAGCTTATCCAGCGGGTTCTTTTCACCCACAAAATAACGGTAATCGGCGGGCATGATATCCAGCGTGGCCACCAACTCCTCATACTTTTCGCGCAAAGAACGCTCGGCAACGCCATACCACCCAGCCACCTCCGCCATTTTCCGGTCACCAAAGTTAACCTTACTCACGGCATGAGTCAGCGCTGCCGCCCATAGCTCCGGCTTGGGAATGCGCAGTTGCGTGCGCCCCACCGTAATGCGGTACTCCAACCACATCTGAATCGCCTTGCCAATTTGCTGCACCGGCATCCCTTGCTTGCGCAAAGTATCAATCAATACCGTCTCTACTTCATCCAGCGCTGAAGAAAACATCCGCTCAAATCGTTCAGCAATCTTCTCGTCCGTTTCCGTGCGCAAATATTCCCCTAAGGCGCCCATGGCTTGCTGGTAATCGCCGCTGCGGGCATGGGCGCGGGCCAGATTCAGATGATACTCCGGGTTATCCCCATCATACTGGATAGCCTGGGCAAAGGCTTCAACGGCCTTCTCAATTTGCCAGTTGGCAAAATGGGCCAGCCCTTCTTTATTTTTAGCGGCGGCTTGGCGTGGGTCTTTCTTTTTGCTTGCCATGGCGTACCTATCCTATTTGTTAGGGTACCACATTGCTGGTTGCAGCTTCAACCAGCATAACAGAGTCAACCACTTCCTGCTGGTTGTTTTCGTAAGCCAGCACATGTTCCAGGGCGGTGATGGCGACAGCCAGCATCCCCGCGTCCGGTTCGCGGGTGGTCAGGCGCTGCAAGGCCAGGTTGGGCTTAGTAATGAAGCGAATGAAAGCGTTACCCTGGTGGGCAGCTGTAAATTTCAGAAACTCGTAGCCTATCCCGGCAATGACCGGCAGCAAAACAATGCGCGAGAGCATGCGGGCCAAAATGTCCATGGGCGGCAGCAGAGAATAGAGCAAAATGGAAAGGATGACCACGGTCAGCAAAAAAGCGGTACCGCAGCGGGGGTGTTCCAGGGAATAGCGGGCCACAATCTCTGGGGTCAGCCTGGCCCCGTCTTCATAAGCGTTAATGGTCTTGTGCTCTGCGCCGTGGTAGCCGTAAAGGCGCTTCACGTCCGGAATGAAGCCGATGACCCAGATGTAGCCAATGAGCAGCGTCAGGCGCACCACCCCTTCAATGATGTGGCTGATGAGCGTGGCTGATTCTGATGCCAGGCGCGATTCTGCTAAACCGGCCACGAAAGCGGGAAAAACAAAAAAGAGCAAAATGGAAAAGCTGAGGGAAAATAACACGGTGCCCCATTGGGCAGGCCCTTCAAAAACTTTGGCCGCTTCACCATTTTCTTTCCGGGGCTTTTCCTCTTCCTCAATGGCCACTTCGGCGGAAAACAAGAGGCTTTTAACCCCCAACCCCAGGGCGTCCCACAGCAGGGTGAGGCCGCGCAAAAAGGGCATGCGTGCCAGCCGCCCGCCGTAGATGCGGGGGTTCAGGGGTTCGGTGTGAACGACGATCTCGTTTTCGGGGTTGCGTACGGCAACGGCCAGGGCGCGGGAACCGCGCATCATGACGCCCTCAATGACGGCCTGGCCGCCGTAGTTGAAGGGTGCTTTTGTGCCTGTCTCAGGGGTGTTTGTGTTTGACATGGTGTGCATTGTACAGAGTGGGTGGGGGTGCGTCAAGGAGAGTTAGTTCTGTCTCAACCTGGGGGCCGTATGCGGTAATCGGTGTTCCGTAATCCGCAGGCTCTACTGCTGGAAAATTCGTCGGATAACGGTATACGGGCTGCGGGTTAGGGATACAGGAGAAAACCGGCCCCACGGCCGTCCGGCCATCCGTCATCTGGCCGGTTCTCTCAGTGGCAGCATGGGTTTTTCCTGGCTATACTCCCAGGCAGCCATGATTGAACTAACCCCAGTGCAAGAAACGGCCGTCATCGCCCCAGAAACCAGCTTCCTCCTCGGCCCTGCTGGCAGCGGCAAAACCACCGCTCTCCAGCACCGCCTGCTGCGGCTGCTGCAAGCAGGCGAACCCGCCTACACCATCCTCACCCTGGTTGCCGAACCTGACCATCAGCAAGTCTACCGTGACTTCATCCACCAATCTGGCCTCGGTCCCTACGCCGACCTCAAAATCACAACTTACATTGAGATGGCCCGCGAAATGGTTGCCCTTTTCTGGCCCCTTATTGCCCGGCCTGCCGGGTTTACCCGCCCGTACCAGCCCCCTACCTTTCTCAGCTATGACCTGGCCCAACTGCAAATGTGGCGCGTGATCACCCCCTTGCTGAAGGAAGGCGCCTTTGCCAACCTGCGCTTGCGCCCGCAGCAAATTGTCAGCCAGGTGCTAGATACCCTCAACCGCGCCGCCCTCAACGCTCTCTCCCTGGACGAGGCCATCAGACGGCAGCGCGATACCTGGGTGGGCGAACCGGAACGGCTGCTGCACCTGAAGGATGCCGCCAAAGCGGCCCGCCGCTTTCGCCAGCAATGCCTGACAAACAGCCTGCTGGACCTTTCTCTCATTATAGAAGTCTTCGACACGCAGTTAGTCAAGCACCCAGAATTTCACCGCTACTTCAGCGAGCGCTACCGCCATTTGCTGGTAGATAACGTGGAAGAGCAGACCCCCGCCGGGCAAAACTTTGTGGCCAATTTGCTGCACGCCACGCAGACTACGGCCGTGGCCTATGATGCAGGGGGTGGCTACAAACGCTTCATGGCTGCCGACCCGCTGGGGGCTAACAAGTTTCGCGGCATGTGCCAGCTTGCTTTTGAATTCGACACCCTCTTTACCGCGCCGCCAGAGATGCAGCAATTGGCCAATGTGGTGGAAAACCACCTGCTGCACACCACGCGCCCCATGGCAGAGGTGGGAAAGATGGTGCTGGGGGTGGCCCACGGCCGTTACCGCCGCGACATGGTGCACAACCTCATCCCTCTGCTAACAGACCTCATCCACGAAGAGGGCGTCCACCCCCGCGACATCGCCATTATCACCCCCTACCTGGATGGCGCGCTGCGCTATACCCTGACCCAGGCTTTGCGCCAGGCGATGCTGCCTTACTTTTTGCTGCGCCGCCGCTCTAGCCCTCGCGAAGAACCCCGCGTGCGCGCCTGGCTCACTTGGCTGGCTCTGGCTCACCCCCAGTGGCAGTTGCCCCCCGCCCCTTATGATGTGGCCGAAGCCCTCACGCTGAGTATTCATGGGCTGGACCCGGCCCGCGCCCAACTGCTGGCAAGCCGCCTGTACGCGGTAGAACAAGGGGTCTTGCTGCCGGCCGCTGATCTGCCCGCCGCCCTGGCAACCCGCGCAGGCGCGGAAATGGTGCGCCTGGTAGAGGAACTGCGGGTATGGCTGGCGGAAAATGGCCACGGCCGTTTCCCGCTGGACCCCTTTCTCTACAATCTCTTTGCCGAGCTGCTGGCCCAGCCGCGCTTCCAACCCGCACCCGACCTGGCGGGCGCCGCCGTGTGTGACTGGCTGGTGCGCGCCGCCGGGCGTTTGCGCCAATCCGCCGCCGTCATGGGCCTCTCTGCCCCCGCCGAAATAGGGCGAACCTTCATCACCGGCATTTACAATGGGCTGGTGACGGCCCGCCCGCCCGAACTGGGCGAGCCACCCGATCCCGACGGTATTATGATTTCCACCATTTACGGTTACCTGCTGGCTGGAAGGCCGGTGCGGGTGCAGGTGTGGCTGGAAACCGCTGCCACCGGCTGGTGGGATATCCCCAACCAACCGCTGAGCAACGCCTTTGTGCTGGCCCAAAGCCGCCCCGCCGACCAGCCCTGGAGTACTGAAGAGGATTTCGCCATTCGCCACCAGCTCCTCAGCCGCATTGTGCGCGGGCTGGCTACGCGCTGCCAGGACGGTGTCATTCTGGCCAACAGTGACCTGGACCGCCGGGGTCAGCGCCAGGACGGCGTTCTCTGGCGTGCTCTGCGTCCGGTGGTCGGTAAGCGGTAAGCGGTAAGCGGCATTCAGTCTCGGCCAATTACCCCCACGCCGCCTCTCTGCGCAAACTTGCCACTTGCAAACTTGCCCGCTATAGTTTCGCCATGACTGAAATGGCGCCCATCGTGGCCTACATGCGCACCGACAACGGCCGTGTCCACGACCACAACGAGGACTATATTTCCTCTTGGGAACCCCCCACCCCTGACGCACAGCAGCAGCACGGCTGGCTTTACGTGGTGGCCGATGGCGTGGGCGGGGCTGACGCCGGGGAAATTGCCAGCGAATATGCGACTGAAAAAATGATGGCGCATTATCTGGCCAACAACGCCGAAGCAGATTGGGGCCAGCGGCTGCGCCAGGCCATGCTTTTTGCTAATACGGAATTACGCCAGTTGGTCGCCAGCACCCACGAGAGCCGCCGCATGGCCACCACCATGGTGTCGGTGGTCATTCATGGGCAAAAAGCGCACATTGCCAACGTGGGTGACAGCCGCGCCTACCATTGGCGGGCCGGCACCATTTCTCAAATTACCAAAGACCAGAGCCTGGTGGCTAAGCTGGTGGAAGAAGGGGCTATTTCAGCGGCGGAGGCAGAAAATCATCCTTACCAAAATGTCATTTTGTACAGCATTGGCTCAGACAAGAACCCGCGCATTGACCTGTTTGAGGTGCCGCTGGTAGTTGGCGATGTTCTTGTGCTTTGCTCTGATGGTCTGACCAAGCACGTGGCGGATGCGGAAATTGGCGAATTTGTGCAGCACCAGGAGTTGCCCACGGTGGCCGATATGCTCGTGGATCTGGCCAATGAACGCGGCGGGCGGGACAATATTTCTGTAACCGTCATTCGCTATGGGGAGCGCCCAGACCTGACGGAAACCATGGCGCTGACCCCGCCAACGGCCGTTGCCGATAACGCCCGCCCGCCAGCACGAACGGCCGTTTTCCCACCAGCCGCCGCTGACCGGCGCGCTTTGTGGCTCTACACCCTCATCCTGGCCCTGATACAATCCTTACTCACCATTCTGGTCTGGCTGCTGCTGCGCGTATAATAACTTTGAGATGGGAGATGAGAGTTTGGGCGCCCTCTTCAATCTCTCCTCTCTAATTTCCAATTTCTTCCCTCACACGGAGGTTTCATGACATCCAAACTACGCATCGTTCCCCTGGGGGGGCTGGGCGAAATCGGCAAAAACATGACCGTCATTGAATATGAAGATGAAATTCTCATCATTGATGCGGGCGTCATGTTTCCGGACAATGATATGCTGGGCATTGACATCATTATTCCCGATTTCACCTACATCAAAGACAAAATCGATCAGGTCAAGGCCATTCTGATCACCCACGGCCATGAAGACCATATTGGCGCCATTGGGCACCTGATGAATGAAGTAGATGCGCCTATTTACGCCACCCCGCTCACTGCCGGCCTGGTGGAGGTGAAGCTGCGCCAGGCCGGGCTGCTGCAAAATGTGGATATTCGTGAATTTCAGGCCGGCGATGTGCTGGAGATCGGCCGTTTTACCATAGAACCTTTCCACGTTGCCCACAGCATTCCCGACTGCGTGGGGTTTGGCATCACCACGCCCGTGGGCCTCATTGTGCATACCGGCGACTACAAATTTGACCACACGCCAGCCGACGGCTGGCCCCCCGACTTTGCCAGGCTGGCCGAATTCTCCAAGCGGGGCGTGCTGGCCTTGCTGGCGGACAGCACCAACGCCGACCGCCCGGGCTGGACGCCTTCGGAAATGGTGGTGGCGCGGGCGCTGGATGACGTGTTCCGCACCGCTGCGGGGCGCATCATTGTGGCTACCTTTGCCTCCCTCATTTCGCGCATTCAGCAGGTGGCAGACCTGGCGGAGAGGTACGGCCGTAAACTGGCTATTACCGGCCGTTCTATGCGTGAAAACACCAAAATGGCCCGCCGCCTGGGCTACCTGGACATTCCCGATTACCTGATCATTGACATTGATGACGCCGTGAAGCTGCCCCAGCACGAAGTGGTGATTATGGCTACCGGCTCCCAGGGCGAGCCGTCGGCCGTCATGGGGCGGCTGGCCCGCGGGCGGCATCGCAATCTCAGCATCCTGGAAGGAGACACCGTGGTATTCTCTGCCCACGCCATTCCCGGCAACGAGGAGCTGGTTTTCCGCACCATCAATCAGCTTTTCCGGCGCGGGGCCAACGTTCTCTACGAACGTGTGGCCCCCGTTCACGTTTCGGGCCATGCCAGCCAGGAGGAGATGCGGCTGATGATTAACCTGGTGCGGCCGCAGTTCCTCATTCCCATCCATGGCGAACTGCGCCATCTCAGGCAGCACGGTGAATTGGCCAAGCAGATGGGCATACCCGCAGAAAATATTGCCGTGGTGGAAAATGGCACGCCTCTGGCGTTAACAGCATCGTCGCTGGAAATTTTGCCGCGCCTGCCCGGCGGTTATATCTTTGTAGATGGTGCCAGCGTTGGGGAAATTGGCTGGCCGGTGGTGCGCGACCGTGAGGCTTTGGCCCAGAGCGGCATCGTTTTTGCCGTATTGGCGACCAATGATCTGGGGAAGGTTATCGGCCAGCCAGAAATTGTTTCGCGGGGCTTTGTGAACGTCAAAGAATCTGGTGAACTGTTGGAAGGGGCAGCAGCAGCCATTCTGCGGGCAGCAGAGGTGTATAGCAAAATGAAGCGAGGCAAGCTAAACGAAGCCATTGAAGATGCCCTCAGCCGCTATTTGTACGCCGAAACAGGGAGACGGCCGTTAGTCCACGTGGTTGTCAAGTAAACAGAGATGGGCTGATGAACCCCCAGCTTGTGCGCTACAGCAAGTTTTTGAGCCTGGTGCTGCGCCATTATCCGCAACGCATTGGTTTGGCGCTGGACCGCGGCGGCTGGGCGAACGTAGCCGAGCTGTTGGCTAAAGCGAACGCTGCCAACGTACCGCTGACGCTGGACCTGCTGCAGCAGGTGGTGGCCGAAAATGATAAGCAGCGGTTTGCCTTTAGCCCTGATGGCACGCGCATTCGCGCCAGCCAGGGGCATTCGATTCCGGTGGACCTGGGTCTTATGCCGCTGACGCCGCCAGACATCCTGTACCATGGCACTGCTACAAAATATGTGGCCTCTATCCGGCAGCAGGGGCTGCGTCCCCGCCAGCGGCAGTATGTGCATTTATCGGGAGATGTGGAAACGGCCGTGATGGTTGGGCAGCGTCACGGCATGCCCATTGTGCTCACCATTCAGGCTGGGCAAATGCACAGGGACGGCCATATTTTTTATCAATCAGCCAATGGGGTCTGGCTTACCGACTGTGTACCCCCAGATTTTATTCAATTCCCAAAGGATCCCCCCAATGAGTAATGCTGTCTTTGACGTAATTTACCAACACGCTTCCGTGCGCAACTACAAAACCGACCCAATTCCCACCGCAATGGTCGAAGCCATTGTTGCCGCCGGGCAGCGTAGTTCCACGTCGTCTAATTTGCAAATGTATAGCGTGGTGGCTGTTACCGACGCCGCCAAACGGGGGCGGCTGGCTGAGTTGTGCGGCAATCAGCGCCACATCCGCCAGGCGCCCATCTTCATGGCCTGGTGTGCTGACCTCAGCCGCCTGGAGCGCATTTGCCGGTGGCGCGGCTACCAGCAGGTGACGGACTACGTGGAGAATTACACGCTGGCGGCTGTGGATGTGGCCATTCTCATGCAAACGGCCGTTATCGCTGCCGAGTCCCTGGGGTTGGGCATGTGCTACATTGGCGGTATTCGCAACAATCCCCAGGAAGTCATCAATTTGCTGCGGCTGCCGCGCCTGGTTTTTCCCATTTCCGGCATGACCCTGGGCTGGCCGGCGCGTCCCCACCGGCCCCGCCCCAAGCTGCCTACCCGCGCCATCTTGCACTGGGAAACCTATGACACTACCGATGAGGAAGCGACATGGCGTGAGTATGACGCAGCCATGATTGCCACCGGCATTTACAAAGGGCGGCAAGTTGCTGTCCCTGGTCAGGAAGAGGAAATGGAAGAATATGGCTGGACGGAGCATTCGGCGCGGCGAGTTTCGCAGGTACACCGGACCGGCCTGCGCCAGGTGCTAGAAAGGCAGGGGTTTGCTTTGAAATGAGAGAATGGTTCAAAGAGCAAGATTGAACCATTCTCAAGCGGCTACGCTTTTTGTACGGGAATGTAGAGGTATAGCGGGGAATGGGGGTCGTTGGGGTCGAAGGTTTCGTCGTACAGCTCAAACTCTGGCCCAGGGGCGCGCTTGTAGGGGGATTGGGGCAGCCATTGGCCATAGATATGGTCGAAGGTAACGTGGATGGTGGGTAAGGTGCAGGTGAAGACGGCGTATGCGTTGGCCGGAATCTTCCAGCGCTCCATGTTGGCGGGCACGGCCGTTTCCCCCGCCACTTCACAAGCAGCTAGATAGTCGAACGCCCCAGTTTCCGCATCCATGGGGCCACAGGCGCCATAGCAGCGATCCCGGTTCACCACACCTGCAATCTCCGCCGTATGCCGCATAAACTTATCCCATAGGCGCGGTATCTCGTTATGCTTGTTTTGCCCGTGATACTTCATGCCCACCAAGGTAAAAGCTGGTTTGGAAATGATTTTGGGTTCCATTTTCAACTCCTTGAACGAAAAAAATTAACAATGAATAATGAACAATTAACAGTGAATTGTGAACGGGTTGCAGAGAGCCAGTACTTCACAATTCGTTATTGACTATTCATTATTCTGCTGACAGCATAGGGCAAGAAACTGACATCTTGCGTCATATTTAGCGGGTCTATGGCGTGGGGGTAATGGGTGAGGGGAGGGTGTTGGAGATGGAAACCGTGGTGGTGAGGGTGGGCAGAGGCACGGGGGTTGGCGTAGGTTCAAATTCAAATTCGGTGGAGATGACTTCAAAGGTGGTGCGGCCGGGGTAAATAGTGACGCTGCGGCGGTAGCCCCGGTCGCCAATGTTTAGCTGCAAGGTGTAATTACCCGCAGGTAAATCGCCCACGACGAAATTTTCGCGCCACACAGGGTCGGAGGCGACGGAGGGGTGGTAGGTGCGCTGGATGCGGCGCTGGCCTTCCGCATTCACAGGAATGAGGGTGAGGGTGGCGTCGGAAATGAAACGGCCGTTTCTATCCACAAAGCGCCCCGCCAGCGTTCCCCAGCCCTCAAAAGGCACCAGCCACAGATTCGGGTTGCGGGCGCTGGCATAGTTGTTGTCTCCCACGCGCACCTCCAGGTGCAAATGGGGGCCACTCACCTGCCCGCTGTCGCCCACCCCGGCCAATAGCTGCCCGGCGCGCACGTAATCCCCCGGCTGCACAAACAGCTCCAGCGTGTGCGCGTATAGCGTGTATACGTCCAACCCCTGCCACTGCCAGTCGTGGTGGATGATGATGGTGTTGCCGTAGTAGTTGAGGCCATCCCGGGGGCTGGGCAGGGGGCCGGCGTGGAGCACGGTGCCGCTGCCCGCTGCCAGCACTGGCGTCCCCGGTTCGTTTGGGAAGTCTGCGCCGTGGTGAATGCGGTAGGGGGCCAGTTCCGGCAGCATCACGTCGTTGCCAAAGGGGTACCACTCCAAATCATAGTTGCGGCTGCCGCTGGGGATGGGGCGCAGCAGCCAGTAATGCTCGTCGGGATGAATGGACAGGGGGGCTTCGTAAGGGGGTGGCCGCCAGTCGGCGGGGGCTTCTGGTCCAGCATCGGGCACAAAGAACTGCTGGGCCGCGTCGGGGCGAATGCCTTCTCCTTGGGGCGTGGGGATGAAAACGGCCGTACTCACCACCGCTGCTGCTTCTGTGGGGGTGGCCGTCACATCGGGCAAAGGGGCCGGTTCAACCGTGCCCTGCTGGGCAACGGCCGGGATGAAGGTGGGGACTTGGGCGACGGGAACGGCCGTGGGCAGGGGGGCCGTGGGCACGGCCGTGCAGGCCGTGGCACACAGAGCAATACAGAGCAAACACAGAGGGACCCAGAAAGAATTTGGAAGGAGTTTCATTAAGCGATAAACGCCGTTTTTGCGCAATTTAGCACCTGTTAGGCAGCATGTATCCGCTGCAAAACAAGCATGTAATACTGAAATGCTGACTGAAAACCTGTTGTTGCTTCTTCGTACAAGTAGTCGATGTAACCTTCCTTAGCGACCGCAAACTTGGTTTCCACCTTCTTATACCAACTCTTGACCGCTTTTTCTTTCTGTTGCGATCTGTGGACAAAAAGGAACAAAATACAGCGTAACACAAATAAATTGAATTTCTTGTTTTCAAGCAAAAGTTCGAT
>CAZDEO010000085.1:0-20324 GCA_964504445.1 uncultured Anaerolinea sp.
ATTTTTGTGCTGGCGCTGAAGCCAGCGCAGTTTAGGCTTTGTCTAAACTCGAGTTACTTAGGAAGGAGTTCAAACATGAAAAGAATTTTGCTTGGGGCGTTGGTGCTTATGGCACTTGCCGTGACGCTTATCCTGGTCAATACTCCTGGTGACGTGGTTTCTGTAATTGTGCAAGGGGAAGATGTGGAAACGGCCGTGGCTGCTGTACGAGATCATGGTGGTGTAGTGGGGCGCCCGCTTCATATCATTAATGCCACTACTGCAGTAATTCCCACGGCGCATATTGCCTCGCTGGAGGCGGATCTGCGTATTCACCGGGTATTTTCTGACGCCGCCGTTACCGTCGCCGGTGAATTTGGTGGGAATGAAGAGCCTACTCATCAGGCTCCCCCTACATATTTTCCGGAAGTTGTCGGCGCTGATGAGGTTTGGGCGGCAGGTTTTGCCGGGGAAGGGGTGACGGTTGCCGTTGTGGATACGGGTATTTCGGAGTTTGACTGGAATAGGGGGCGTATTCTGGCGCGTTTTGACGCTGTTGAGGATGGCGCAGAAGTGTTGGATCCTCATGGGCATGGCACAATGATGGCTAGTCTTGTGGGCAACCAACGGCAAGATTTGGATGGATATTTGGGTATTGCGCCGCAGGTTGATTTTGTTGATATTCGCGTACTTGGTGCAGATGGCGCGGGTACCTATGCCAATATTATTGCTGGTCTCGATTGGATCCTGGCTAACAAGGATGTGTACAACATACGGATCGTTAATATGTCCATTATAGGGGGCGTAAACAGCCCATACTGGGATAATCCGCTTAATTTGGCCGTGGAACAATTATGGGCTGCTGGGGTGGTTGTTGTAGCTGCGGCGGGGAATGGTGGGCCTCAGCCATTGACGATTTCTACGCCGGGAAATGATCCCTTTGTCATTACGGCGGGTGCTTTCACGGATAATTTTACGCCGGAAGACGAGAGTGATGATTTTGTGACGGAATTTAGCGGCGCTGGACCCACTGAGGTTGGGTTTATTAAGCCTGATGTGGTGGTTCCGGGGACGGGTATGACGGTGGTGCTGCGCCATAAGACGACTTTTGGTCTTGAGAATCGAGATGCGCGGTTGGAAGGCCAGTATTATCAGATTGCGGGTACATCGACGGCAACGGCCGTTACCAGCGGCGTGGTTGCGCTTATGTTGCAGGCCAATCCAGACATGACGCCCGACCAGGTTAAGTTTGCGCTCATGGCTGCTGCGCGTCCGGCTGTTTACGATGATGGAGGTCTGGCTTGGAGTGTTTTTCAACAAGGGGCAGGGCGCGTGTGGGTGCCAGAGGCCGTCCTAAGCCCGCCAGACGGTGTGGCAAATGGGGGTATGATTCCGGGCGAACGATACGTTGGGCCTGTGGTCTACCGGGACGGCGCTTTCCGCATTGTGGATGAAAATGGCTTTGATGCGCCGTTTACCGATGGCTACTTGTGGACGGGTGGCTATCTGTGGACGGGTGGCTATCTGTGGACGGATGGCTACTTATGGACGGGCGGCTACCTATGGACGGGTGGGTATTTGTGGACGGGTAGCACAGAGTGGGCATCCCTTTCTGATAGCGTATTGTGGCAAAGCGGTTATTCTTGGGTGCCAATGGCTGATTCCTGGCCGGGTGGGTATTTGTGGACTGGGGGCTACCTGTGGACAGGGGGGTATTTATGGACAGGTGGCTACCTGTGGACAGGAACCCCGGGTGGATTGGAGTAGTTGTTTGTGATCACCAAACAGCATGTCCTTCTTACGGCAATGCTGTTTAGCTGTGACGACATTGGTTTAAAGCTGTTTAGGAGGTAAATTCCGGCCTGGTCCGGCTGTGCAAGATGGTTACGCTGCGAAATTTGTATTTGCTCGTGGTAACAATTTCGGGCCTCGTGCTAGTGGGAATTGGGGGAATGATGGTGCCGGCGGTCTCATCACTCCCTCTTTTTTTGTTGTTGTTATTGTTAGCTATTGTGGCGCAGGTAACATCAACTTCCCTGATAGGCGAAGATGTGACTGTGGAGGTGAGTACGGCCGTTTCCATGGCAGTTGTTGCCCTTTACGGCCCCGTACTCGCCAGCTTTGTCGCCGGACTGGCGGCAACCGCAGTTATTCTAAACACCCTGTACCGCAATTGGCCCGGTTGGCTAAGAGCTATTGAGCGATTGGGTTTTAACCTGGGTATGGTGACCATTTCCATGTTTGTAGCTGGTTACTTTTTTGAGGGCGCGCAAAATTTCCTGGGTCCAAATTCAATCCCTGGACTTATTCTCCCCTGGCTAATTGCGGCCATCATCAATGACCAGATGAACCTGTGGCTACTAATTGGCATTTTACATCTTCAAAGCCAGGCCCGTCCTGTTGATATTTGGCATCAACATAAATGGGCTATTCCTATAAATGTGCTGGTCATGAGTGTAGGTGGGGGTGTCTTGTCGTTTGCAGTTAGGCAGTTTGACGTCATTGGAATCGGCATATTTTTCTTGCCTATTGTTCTTTCAGCCTACGCATTTAGAATTTATGTCAACCAAACCCGAAGGCAGATGGAGCGACTTGAAGAACTTGTGGCCGAACGAACCAATGACTTAAAAAACGCCAATGAGGAGCTTGCTGAACTTCATAAAACAAAGGATGCGTTTTTAGCTGTATTAACCCATGATATGCGTGCTCCCTTGAGCAGTATTAAGGCATACTCCGGTGTTTTGAGTCAGGGCAACCTGGATAAAGCGCAACAAATACGCCTGGCCAAAATTTTTACCCGCAATCAAGATTCCCTTTTAGAAATCGTGAACAACATCCTCGAAATAGAGCAGTTGCAATCTGGGATGCCCATTGACCTGCATTATAGCGAATTTGACATAGCTTACTTAACTGTGCTGGTTTGTGAGAACCTTTCTGCGCTAGCCCAGGAAAAAAATATTGCTGTGCAATATGATCCGGATCCACCTGTATTAATGCTCGCTGGTGACCGCGAAAAAATTAAGCGTGTACTGACAAATCTGATATCCAATGCGGTGAAGTACACTGAAGAAAATGGCAAGATCGCAGTAGAGTGTAAGGCGCATGAAGGGTTTGCGATTTTCACTGTTTCAGATACGGGCTACGGAATTCCGGCCAACGAATTGCCGTACATCTTTGAGCGTTTTCGCCGCGTAGATGGCCATCGGCAAATTGCCGTGGGGACCGGTTTGGGTTTGACTATTGTGAAAAGCCTTGTAGAGGCCCATGGGGGATCGATTCGCGTTTCCAGTGAAGAAGGGGAAGGGAGTACTTTTACGGTTTATTTGCCATTGACCCCTGCCACATCTACTTAGAAGCCCACTGCGCTTTGATTGGCGCATAAACAACCTAAATAGCCTAACCGCGTTTGGCCTGAACTTGGCGGACATGCTGTTTAACTAGCGTGTTATTGAGGTTGCCAGATTTCGAAAGCGGCTCTTTTTAGGGTATAGGAAAAAGGTCATACCTAACCTATTGTCCTATTGAGATTTCTGCGTGCAAGTAGGATGATAAAAAGTGAAAGTAAAGTGCAAAAGGTGATGTTGTTGACTGTGTTGAGCATAAATATGCAAGACACACTGTTATGAATAAGATGGGAGAAAGAAACATGAAGGGTCGAATTATTTTGTTGACAGTAGTACTCGTGTCACTAACGGCCGTTTTGAGCATTACGGCTACTCCCACGAGAACTTCTTCTTTCATTGTGCAGGCCGACAGTGCGGAAACAGCTGCCGCAGTGGTTGAGGCGTATAATGGGCGTGTGCAAGAAACATTGACTATCATCAATGCTGTATCGGCGGACATGCCTGACGCAAATATTGCGGCTTTTGAACAGGATTCCCGGATTCTTGCCCTTTATGAGAATAACTTGGCTACTACAGCCGGGGCCACTGCGCCAGCCACCAGTTTCCCTGAAGTAATAGGCGCAGACCAGGTTTGGGCCGAAGGTATTGATGGGACCGGGGTAACTGTAGCTATTGTGGATACCGGTATTAGCGCTTTTTCTTGGAATCGCCAGCGAATTTTAGCGCGCTATGATGCTGTAGAAGGAATTTTGCGCCCTGACGATCCCCATGGGCATGGCACAATGATGGCCAGCCTCATCGGCAACTCGTCCCAGGACAGTAATGGATATGTGGGTATTGCGCCAGGTGTTAACTTTGTAGATGTGCGGGTACTCGGCGAGGATGGAAGCGGCCAATATACGGACATCATTGAAGGCTTAGATTGGATATTGGCGAATAAGGATGCCTACAACATCCGCGTGGTGAATTTATCCCTAGTAGCTGGGGTAGCTAGCCCTTATTGGGCAGACCCTCTGGCTCAGGCTGTAGAAGCCTTGTGGAATGCAGGCATTGTGGTTGTAGCCGCAGCCGGGAATGCTGGCCCGGATCCTTTGACTATCGCAGCCCCAGGAAACGATCCCTATATCATTACTGTGGGGGCCTTTACCGATAATTTTACCCCTGAAGATGATAGTGATGATTATATTACGCCCTTCAGTGGCGCGGGGCCAACGGAAACAGGTTTTGTTAAGCCCGATCTGATTGCCCCTGGTGCGCATATGTTGGTGAATGTGCGGCACAAGTCTAATTGGGCGCAGTCTCATCTAGATTCGCGGGTTCAGGCGCAATATTATCAGGTAGCGGGTACTTCTTCGTCAACTGCGGTGACCAGCGGTGTGGTGGCCTTGATGTTGCAAGAAAACCCGCAGATGACGCCCAATCAGGTGAAGTATGCGCTTATGGCTGCTGCACGCCCTGCCGTGTATGACGATGGCACCCTGGCCTGGAGTATTTTCCAGCAAGGGGCTGGGCGCCTTTGGGCGGAAACGGCCGTGCTGTCGCCGCCGCAGGGCGAAGCTAATCTTGGCATGGAAATAGGTACACCTTACGTTGGCCCCGTAGCCTATCAGGATGGCCAATTTGTGATAGTTGATGAAAACGGCGTTCCCATTCCCGAAACCGCTGGTTATGTCTGGGCGGGTGGTTATGTGTGGGCCGGCGGCTACGTCTGGGCGGGTGGCTATGTGTGGGCCGGCGGCTACGTGTGGGCGGGTGGCTATGTGTGGGCCGGCGGCTACGTCTGGGCTGGCAGCACAGAGTGGGAACCCATAGAGACAGGAGACACGTGGCAAAGTGGTTACGTGTGGGCTGGAGACGAAGCCTGGCCAGGCGGCTATGTGTGGGCCGGCGGCTACGTGTGGGCTGGCGGTTATGTGTGGGCCGGCGATTCAACCTGGTCGGGGCTTGTTGACTTTACCGAATAGGTTTTTGACTCAAAATTAACTGAAATTTGTGGAATCCCCATGGTAATATTGTATGCCGTGGGGATTTCCTCATGTAGTGCGGGCTTTTGGGCAAACCTGAGCCCAATTTATTAAAGATGTAGAGGCGTGACAAAGCTAAATAGTGTGAGACAGTTAGCAAGAGACTTATATTTGTGGTTGATTAGCCTTATTGGGCTAGCCCTGGTCATTTGGGGGCTGGCCTTATTGAGTGACTTTGAGTCGCCACTAATTTTCTTGTTGCTGTTGTTGCTGGCTATTGCTGCTCAGGCTACATCCACGCTGTTAATGGGTGGGGATGTGATTGTGGAGGTAGGAACGGCCGTTAGCATGGCAACCGTTGCTTTGTACGGACCTCAGGCAGCCAGCATTATTGCAGCATCCGGCGTTACAACGGTTACTTTCCTGAATCTGCGCGCCAACTGGAAAGGCCGACGTGCAGCCATTGAGCGCATCGGCTTCAACATCGGCATGAGTACCATTGCCATCTTTTTAGCTGGCCTGGTTTTTCAAACGATAAGCGACGTTTTCGCATTTAATATCCTTGCGGCTACCCTTCTTGCCTGGGTGTTGGCCTCAATTATCAACGATCAAACCAATTTGTGGCTGCTTATCGGCTTGTTACATTTACAAACTGGCGCAAAACCCTTCAAAATATGGCAGCAACATAAATGGGCTATTCCCATCAATGTTGTCGTTATGAGCGTGGGCGGTGGCATTTTAGCCTTTGCCATCGAACAATTTGGCGTTATTGGCATCGGTATTTTCTTTTTGCCCATTGCTCTATCCGCCTACTCTTTTCGCCTTTATGTTAATCAAGCCAAAAAGCAAATGATCGATTTGGAAGAGTTGGTAGCCACACGAACTAGCGACCTTGAAAAAGCAAACTATGAATTGGCTCAGGTGAATCAAAATTTGGCAGCTCTGGGTAAGGAAAAAGATGCTTTTTTGGCCGTACTTACCCACGATATGCGCACGCCACTGACTAGCATCAAAGGGTATGCCAGTATTTTGCGAGATCGCGAGCTTGATCGTGGGCAGCAAACCCACATTGCCAAAATTATTATCCGCAGCGAAGAAACCCTGCTGGAAATTGTGAACAATATTCTTGAAATTGAAAAAATGCAGTCAGGAACACCTATCTTGCTGGAACGGTCAAGTTTTGATCTGGCACTATTGGCAAAAACGGTAGCAGAAACAATTCAAGCGCAGGCTATGGAGAAAAATATTTCCCTGCATTACGAGGAAATTCCTTCGCCTCTGGTCATTGAAGCAGACATGAAGAAGACAGAGCGCGTCGTAATGAACCTGATTTCTAACGCAGTGAAGTATACGCCAGAAGGTGGGGATGTATGGATCACCACTCAGTTGAACGGCCGTTACGCCCAACTCTCAGTCAAAGACAACGGCTACGGCATCCCCGCCGATGAACTCCCCTATATTTTCGACCGCTACAGCCGCGTTAAAGGCCATCGTTCCCTTGCGGTGGGTACAGGCCTGGGTCTGGCTGTCGTCAAAAGCCTGGTAGAAGCCCACGGCGGCGACATCACCGTCGAAAGCCAGGAAGATATTGGTAGCATCTTCACCGTCCACCTCCCCGTTAAACTCCCCTCCAAATAATAGACAAACCTGCCAGGTAAGTAAAAAACCCGGCAGGTTCAATCTCCAGGCGTTGCTATAACTGCTGTGCCTTACTTTCTAACAACGCCAGCGCATGCGCTTTGAAATCAGCCACACGCATTGTCCCCCGGTCGTCATTGTCCCGGGTGCGCACAGCCACCCTACCTTTCTCTGCCTCCCGGTCGCCTACTACCAACATATAAGGGATTTTTTGCAGCTGCGCAGTGCGAATTTTCTTGTTCATACGCTCATTGCCAGCATCCACATCCACCCGCAGCCCTGCTGCCCGTAGCTCTGCCGCTACCTGCTGCGCATAGGGGACGTGCCGGTCCGCAATAGGTACCATTACCACCTGAACTGGCGCCAACCACAGCGGAAATGCGCCATTGAAATGTTCAATCAAGATACCCACAAACCGTTCCATGCTGCCAAAGGGAGCGCGATGAATCATGACCGGCTGGTGTGGCTGCCCGTCTTCGCCAATATACTCCAGGCCAAAACGCTCCGGCAGCAGGAAATCCACCTGCACGGTGCCCAGTTGCCATTCCCGTTTCAAAACGTCACGGAAAATGAAGTCTAGCTTAGGCCCGTAAAAAGCGGCTTCACCTTCTTCAACCGTGTAATTCATGCCCACCTTATCTGCAGCCTTTTTAATGGCCGCAATGCCCTTTGCCCAGATTTCTGGTGATCCAGCATATTTATCGCTGGCCGGATCATTTGTGCCCAATCGCGCGCGAAAGTCATCAAAACCCATGGTCTGAAAAACGTATTGGATTAACTCTACAACACCAATAAATTCCTCTTCCAGTTGTTCTGGCGTGACAAACAGGTGGGAATCATCGACCGTGAAGCCGCGCACTCGCGTCAGTCCTGTCAGCTCGCCACTTTGTTCATAGCGGTAGACCGTGCCAAACTCCGCCAGGCGCAAGGGCAAATCGCGGTAACTGCGGGGTTCGCATTTGTAAATTTCGATGTGGTGCGGGCAGTTCATGGGCTTGAGCAAGAATTTTTCTTCGTCCACATCAATAGGCGTGTACTGACTTTCTTTATAATATGGATAGTGTCCGCTGGTAATGTAAAGGTCTAGTTTGCCAATATGTGGGGTAATCACAGGCAAATAACCGCGTTCAAGCTGTGCTTTGCGCAAAAATTGCTCTAGCGACTCACGCAGAATGGCACCTTTAGGCAACCACAGCGGCAGCCCGGAGCCTACCAATGGCGAGATGTGGAACAGCCCGAGCTGCTTGCCCAGCCGACGATGATCTCGCACTTTGGCTTCTTCAAGCTGTTGCAAGTATTGGTCTAGCTCTTCTTTGTTGTGCCAGGCCGTGCCGTAAATGCGCTGCAACTGAGGGCGGTTTTCGTCACCGCGCCAATAGGCCCCGCTGGTCCGCAGAATTTTGACGGCGTTGGCTTTCACCTGTTTGGTAAAGCCTACATGTGGCCCGCGGCACAGGTCCACAAACTGGCGGTGTTGGTAAATGCCAACGTCGCGGACAGGTTCACTCAGCGGATTGCCATTTTCGTCAATTTTCCCGGCGGCTAATTCATCAATCAGTTCTAGTTTGTAAGGCTGGTTGGCAAAAAAGTCGTGGGCGGCCGCAATGGACATACTGGATTGCTCAAATTTGGCGTTTTGCTTGAGCAATTCTTTCATTTTTGCCTCAATGGCTTCTAGATCCTCAGGAGAAAAGGTGCGCGGTTTTCCGTTTTCATCTTTGCCCAGGTCGAAATCGTAGTAGAAGCCGTCTTCAATGGGGGGGCCAATTGCCAACTTGGCTTGGGGGAAAAAGGTGAGAACTGCTTCCGCCATAACGTGGGCGGCAGAGTGGCGAATGCGATACAGTTCAGACTCGACGTAAGGAATATTTCCATTTTTTTCAGACATTTGGTACCTCCGGGTTTTAAACAAATAAAAAACGCCATCATCCCGTATTGGGGCGATGGCGTTTCGCGGTTCCACCCAATTTCAGGCTATTTTGCCGGGCAAAATGGCCTCTCATTGTGGCCTTTAACGGGACCAACCGGACTCTCTTACTAAAGATTGTTCAGAGAATCACTCCCGGGGGGTTTTCACATGGGTTTGAAGCGGTGAAGGCTTGCAGCCTATGGCCTTTCACTCTCTGGTGCCAACCTGTTTGTTACTCGTCCCGGTCAACGTGTTGCATTTTTCAGTGTGTGTCATTATAAGCCAGGATGAGCGGTTGTCAAGACAAGACGGCCGTTGCAGGTATAATTCGACCTTATGTCTGAATCGGGTACGGAAAGGGAAACGGCCGTTTCGGGGCGGCGACAGGTCATGCAGGCTGCGGGGTTGGTAGGGGCAGCCTTTTTGCTCAGCCGTTTTGTGGGGTTGGGGCGTGAAATCGTGGCCAAGTATTATCTGGGTCTGACCCTGCCCGCCACAGCCTTTGACGCCGCGCAGCGGTTCCCAGAGTCTATTTTCCTCATTGTCGCGGGGGGGGCCATTGGCTCAGCTTTTATTCCCACCTTCGCGGCTTATTTTGAGCGGGATGATGCCCCAGGGGGCTGGCGGCTGTTTTCGGCCGTGACGAATCTGACCCTGTTGGTGACAACGGCCGTTTCTCTGCTTACGTTTCTTTTTGCGCGTCCCTTCACTCTTTTCTTCCTCAACGAACTTGTCGCCAACAACCAACCCTTGCTTGATCTGACGGTACGCCTGATGCGGATTATGCTGCTGTCGCCCATCATCTTTAGCGCCGGTGGCGTTATCATGGGCGCCCTGCAAGCGCGGCAACATTTCCTTTTACCAGCCCTGGCCCCCACCGTTTATAACCTGGGCATTATTGGCGGCGCCGTGCTGTGGCCGGCTGACTTGGGTGAGGGCAAAGTGATGGGCATGGCTGTTGGTACAGTGGTGGGGGCAGCGGGCTATTTGTTGGTACAGCTTCCTGCTCTGCGCTGGAAACAGGCCCGTTACCAGCCCGTTATTACCCTGCGTGATCCTGGCGTGCGGCAGGTATTGCGCCTCATGGCCCCGCGGGTTTTAGGTCTTTCTTTTAGTGAGGTGAATAAATTTGCCACCTTGTTCCTCAGTGGCCTGATGAGTGCGGCTAGCTTTCCTGCCCTCACGCTGGCCTGGAAGATTATGATTATGCCGCAAGGAATTTTGGGCCAGGCCATGGGTACCGCCGCCTTTCCCACTCTGGCCAGCCTGGCGGCGCGGAAGGCTTTTGACGAAATGCGCCAGATTCTTACTGATTCCCTACGCATGTTGCTGTTCTTGGGTTTACCCGCCACGGCTATGCTGATGGGGACTGGGGAACCGGTGGTGCGTGTTTTATTTGAACGCGGCGTTTTTGCTGCTGAGGATACCACCCTGGTAAATTCAGCATTGGTTTTTTATGCCTTGGGTCTGGCGGCGCTCATTGCCCTAGAGGTGGTAAACCGGGCCTTTTATGCCCTGAATGATACGCTGACGCCGGTATTGGCTGGCGGCTTACAGATTGTGCTCATGACGGGGTTGGCGTATTGGTTGAGTCAGATTGTTTTTCCCCAGTATGGCTTGCTGCCGCTGGCGGGGGTTGCTTTGGGGCATAGCCTGTCCAATATTTTTGAGGTGACTGTGTTATTGGCTTTGTTGCGGCGCAAAATGGGTGGGCTACACGGCCGTTCCCTGGCAGAAGGCGGCGGGCGTATGTTTTTGGCCGCCACCGTTGCCGGGTTACTAGCCTGGGCTGTTGTGGGGCAGGCGGCGGACTGGGGCTGGGGGCCTTTGGCTCAGCTTTTGCTTAGTGGCGCTTTGGCTGGGGCAGCATACCTGGGGCTTTGTTACCTGATGCGTGTGCAAGAGGTGCAGTGGGTGCTGCAGATGGGGCGGAAGATGTACGATCGTTTCAAAAAATAAACAGATAAGAGATTGGCGTTCCTGCTGCCCCAACAAATCCAACAAAAAACCGGCTCATTAAGCCGGTTCCCCCAAGTTTCCCGAATGGCAAGTGTTTTCTAGTTGCCGGCAGCAAAAGCGGCGTTGTTCATGACGGCCGTTGAAGCTGTCATCAACTCCCCGTTCACCCACACTTCCAGCGAATATTCACCCAACTGGAAGCCTTCTTCCGGCCCAAAATAGATATAACCAGGGCCATCTGCGCCATACTGCCATAATTCATTACCGCCATCAACCACATTCCCGTTGTGTTTCCAAACCCATGCCCATTCCATGCCATCTGCCATGGCCTCATAAGCAAAGGTCGCATACAATGTGTAATATCCTTCGGGGAAAATGAGCGCCGCGTTGCGGGGTTCGTAGTTTTCTGAAATCTCACGAGAAAAAGAAATAACGCCTAGTGAAGTATCAGGATTGAGGGCTGCAGTAGGCTCAAACCGATCATATTCAGCGGGTAATTGCGGGCCAAGTATCTCTGGGTTTCGCCCATCTAGTCGCAATGCTTCGGCAACGGGAAGGGTATCAGGAACGGCCGTTGTCATATCCACCGGTTTCACGGTACTACTCTCTAGCAAAGCAACAATGTCATCTTCGGGGGGTTTGGCATTCGTTAAAAGGGCTACACGGGGAGCTTCGGTGTGGGTAGGTTGCCAGGCATAAGCAGCAACACCCACTGTCAAAAGCAGCAAGACCAGGCTGATAGACGAATAAGTTTGCAGTCGCTTTTCAGCCTGCCGGCGCAAAAAGAAGTACGGAGAACGCTTCATTTCACGCCAGGATTTTATTGAACCGATTAGCATCAGTAGGGTGAGGGTTAAAAACGTCCCCAACACCCACGGGATGATTGTTTCAGTTATCAAGTAGACTTCTTCCCTTTTGCCTCTTCTCCAAATTCCACCCCGCATTATAAAGAAAATTCGTTTACCAGGCAAGCCACCCCCCCCATTTTTCGGGCAATTACACGAGGGAATGTCGCTAATCTGCCACTCAATTGCCCGAATACCCCCTGAACTCTAAAATTTTGTTTTGTGAGCATCCCTTTACACGGTTTCCACTCGTTTAGCAGAGTTCAGTATAATATGCTATTACATTTTGTACATTGTCTAGACTTCTCCGGAAGCTGTGCATGCGTTTTTGCCGGAGCGATTGATTCGCAGTTTCTGGGAAAATGAAGAATAAAGCTTTTGTGACAATGTTAGCATTGGAGCATAGTTGTTATGGAAAATCTAGCCATTCAGCAAATGGCATGTACTCGACTGCCAACAGAGGTGGGCGTATTTTCCCTTTCTCTTTACCATAACAATCATGATGATAAAGAGCATCTCAGCTTGATTATGGGGAACGTCGAAGGCCGAAAAAATGTCCTGGTGCGCGTGCACTCAGAATGTTTTACGGGAGATGTGCTAGGTTCACTGCGCTGTGATTGCGGACCGCAGTTGAACCGCGCCATGGAGTTGATTGCTGAAGAAGGGGCGGGCGTGATTATTTACTTGCGGCAAGAGGGGCGGGGAATTGGTTTGCTGGAAAAGCTGCGCGCCTACAATTTACAGGATCAGGGATACGATACGGTAGACGCCAACATCATGTTGGGGCACCAGGCGGATGCGCGTGACTACACCATTGCCGCGGACATCTTGCGGTATTTAGGCGTACAATCAGTTCGTCTGCTCACCAATAACCCGGATAAAATTGAAAGTTTGCAAAAATTAGGCGTGCACGTGACCGAACGAGTTCCTTTGCAGACGAGTATAACAGCCGAAAATGCCGCTTATCTGGCAACTAAAGTGGCCCGGATGCGTCATTTGCTAAGCACTGACCTGTTCCCCTTGAATTTGCGCCATGTGGAAACCGGACGGCCGTTGAATGGTCAGCCGCTGCATCCTTACGTCACTCTTAGCTATGCCCAAAGCCTGGATGGTTCTCTAACCGATCAGCGCGGACGGCCGTTGCCCCTCAGCGGCGCCGAATCCCACCACCTGACCCACAAGCTGCGCGCCAGCCACCAGGCCATTCTGGTGGGCATTGGTACCGTACTCGCCGACAACCCGCAGTTAACGGTGCGCCTGGTGGAAGGCGCCAACCCCCAACCAGTTATTGTGGATAGCCACCTGCGCTTCCCGCTGACGGCGCGGCTGCTGCAGCATCCTACCCATAGACCCTGGGTGGTTACTACCCAAACGGCCGTTTCCCCGCACCAAATTGCCCTGGAGGAAGCTGGCGCGCGCATTGTGCGCCTGCCTGCGGCCGACAACGGGTTGATAGACCTGCCCGCCCTCCTCCGTTGGCTTTATGCGGCAGGCATTCACAGCCTCATGGTGGAAGGGGGAGCACGCATCATCTCTAGTTTTATTGACCAACACCTGGTAGATCGCGTGGTGCTCACTATTGCGCCAACTTTTGTGGGCGGGTTAAATGCATTGGATGGTCGGCTCCAGCCATTCCACGCTCCTCAACTACCTCGTTTACATCACTTGCGTTACCAGCGCCTCGGCGACGACATGGTTGTCTACGGTGATGTCGTCTGGCCCGAGCCTGTTGCCGCCAATACGTATGCTGATGGGTAACCAGGCACTTTATTTCAACGCTCCCTTCCACCTGGAAGTTCGTGCTGAAGATATGCCTGATTTGCCCGGCGGCCATGTGCTGGTGCAAACCCTTTGCTCAGCTATCAGCCCCGGTACAGAAATGCTGCTTTACCGGGGGCAGATGCCTGGTGACATGGCTCCCGATGCCATCATTGAGGCGCTTGCTGGCGAGCTGGCCTATCCCCTGAAATACGGTTATGCAGCTGTAGGACAGGTTGTGCAATTGGGTGCAGGTGTGGCTGCCGAGTGGCAAGATCGGCTGGTGTTTGTCTTCAATCCCCATGAGCGGTACTTTGCCGCGCGCCCAGACCAGGTTTTGCCCGTGCCTCCGGACATGGACCCGGAAATGGCCGTCTTTCTGCCCAACATGGAAACAGCCATCTCCTTCCTCATGGATGGCCAACCCATGATTGGCGAACAGGTTGCCGTGCTGGGGCAGGGCATTGTGGGGCTGCTGACCACGGCTTTACTGGCACGCCTGCCCCTGTCTAGCCTCGTGACGGTTGACCAGCACCCGCTGCGGCGAGATTGGTCTATGCGTCTGGGCGCGAGCGCCAGCCTGGCCCCAGGGGACGAGACGCTGCTGGCGGCTTTGCAGGGTGATACGTCTTATGCAGGGGCTGACCTGACCCTGGAACTGAGCGGCAACCCCCAGGCCCTGAACCTGGCCATTGACATAACGGGTTACAACGGCCGTATCCTCATCGGCTCCTGGTATGGGCAAAAACAAGCCCCTCTCAACCTGGGCGGCAAATTTCACCGCAGCCACATGCGCCTCATCAGCAGCCAGGTTAGCCATATTGCGCCCCAATGGGGCGGGCGTTGGACCAAGCCCCGCCGCTTGCAGGTGGCGTGGCGCATGTTGGCCGAAGTAGAGCCGGCACAGCTGATCACCCACCGTTTCCCCTTCACCGAGGCCCCTGCCGCCTATGCATTGCTTGACAAAGACCCCGCTTCTGCCATACAAATTCTGCTAACATACAACGCCTGAATGCCTGGCAACCAGCAAGCCGGAGGATAACGACGATGCACAAAAACCTACTAGTTTTGTTTGCTATCATTTTTTTGTTAGTCGCTTGCGGCAACGACCCCAATCCGCCAGCGCCCACCGCGACAGAGACAACGGCCGTTTCTGCCAACACCCCCGTGGTAACCGAAACCGCCCTGCCCACTGCCGTCGTGCCGCCAACCGCCACGGCTACTTTGCCGCCTCCCCCCACTACCGCCCCGCCTACAGAAACCCCCACGCCGGAAGCAACGGCTACCCCCGAGCCGGTTATTTTGCTGGTAGCTGCCGACTTTGGTGACAATCGCAATCCCTTAACAGGGGAAGTGGTGACGGATACGGCCGTGCTCCAGCGCCGCCCCATCGCCATCAAAGTTTCCAATTCCCCAGCGGAATACACGCGTCCGCAGTTTGGCCTCAGTCAGGCTGACCTGGTCTTCGAGCATGTTACTGAAGGCCCCATTACCCGCTTTACCGGCGTCTTTTACAGCCAGACGCCGCCCGAAGTGGGGCCGGTGCGCAGCGCCCGCCTCATTGACGTGGAGATTCCCGCCATGTATGACGCGGCCCTCGCCTTCTCTGGCGCCAGCAGCGGGGCTGACGGCGTGTACAATCGCCTGGCGGCCTCTGACTTTCGCAATCGTTTGTTGCGGGACATTGCCGGCGAGCCGGGCTACTTTCGCACTGACGAGGAAGAGAAGCCCTGGGAACACCGCCTCCACGCCGTGCCGCCAGACCTGTGGCAGCGGTTGGAGGATATGGGGCTGAATACGCCTCCTAACTTCCCCATAGTGATGGCATTTACCAGTGAACCCCCGGCGGGAGGTACGCCAGCTACCTCGGTTACTTTGAATTACCGGGATTGGACGGTGGTAGAGTGGGATTATGACGCGGAAAACGGCCGTTACTGGCGCACGGCTGATGGCGAAACGGCCGTGGATGCCAACAACCAGCAACCCATCAGCGCCGCCAACGTCGTCATCGTTTACGCCATTCACCAACAAGTCCTTTCCATTTGCGAAAGCCAGGCTGGCGACGTATGCAACGCCCACTCCACCGAAATTCAAATTTGGGGTCAGGGTGACGCGATTATCTTGCGCGATGGACAACAATTCCCCGTCACCTGGAAGCGCGAAAAGCGGGAAAATATGCTCACTTTTTATGACGAAGCAGGCAATCCCGTGCCCCTGCAAATTGGCAACACATGGTTCCAGGTTGTGCCCTACCATTACACCAACGTCGTCACTATTGAATAAAAAAAGCCAGACTTTTCGCAAAAAGCCTGGCTTTTCAATCACTTCTCAGAGGGTTGCAGCCTGATTATTCGCCGCTTTCCACAAATTCGTTGGAAACAGCCTGCACCACAATTTCGATAATCTCATTGGTGTTCGTGGTGCCCTTAAAGCGCCAGGCCGGTTGTAGCATGAAGCTGGTGACACCGCGTTCTTCTGTAAACACAGGAGAATATTGGTAAATCAGGTCAATCTCGTCAATGGTTACGTCGGTGATCTTGTATTCCTCACCCGGTTCCACAGGCATGGGTTCAACAAACTCGCTTTCAAACTCTTCCCAGTTGATGATGCGGTCCATGCTGGACCAGTTGAACACCCGCAATGGGCCTTCACCGCGCTCAATGCTCCAGCCGCTCAGATTGACGCGCTCACCATCAGCCAGGTCTGCAGGCGGGTTGGGCACCTCAAAGGTTTCACCCTCGTCGGCATCAAAGAGAACCTGTGCGCCATCAAAACGGATGGTCCCCTGCATGTACTGCCATTCCTGGTTAGGTTCGGGCTGCCAGCCGGTCATTTCAATGGTAATGGCTGGCGCCTGGCCACGCACCACACCTTCGATGCGTACCGGCTGTCCGGCGTAGTCGGCCAGCGCTAGTAAATCTTCCGTTGCGCCGGTGAGTAGATATTGGTCAATCATGATGCGCGGCGGCGCGTCGCCATTGGCAGCCAGGTACACCATGGGGTAGCTGACGATGACGATGGAGTCGCCATCATTAAAGGTGCGGTTCCAATATTTGTACTGTTCTTCCCAGGGAGCCGGTTCGTAAAGGCCAGGATCGGGCATCTCAAAATCGGGTCCGGGATAGGTCATCCAGTAGCGGCTCATGTAGTCAAAGCCTTCGTTCAATATCTCTTGCCACGCCTCTTCAGCCGGCTGCAGCGGGTAGTCGCCGACTAGTTCTAATTTGTTAAAGGGCTGGAAAGACAGGGACATGATGTCGCCATTGGTGGTTACCGATACGTAGAATTCGGGAGTGGTATTGATGTACCCATTGATAATGCGATGAATTTGGACGTCGCCACCCCAGGGAGACTGGGCTACGTAGGGGAAGTCTAGCAGTCCGCGTTCTTGCAGGAAGGCTTCGGCGATGGGTGCGGCCTGCTCAAAGGGCATAATTTCCACCGTGTAATTTTGCGTGACAGCCTGGTCAAAGTAGTAGATGTTGGTTTCGTAGAAGGAAAGCTGCCGCTGCCCGTCAAAGACGTAGTAAAAGGTGGGCGGTGTCCACGGGGGCATTACTTCGCCTTCCGGCATCTCGTATACAGGTTCCGGAAAGACCTCGGTGTAGATGGGGCCATTCATGCCAAAGAGCTGCGCATAGCGCTGAATGTCTTCCATGGTGAACATATTTTGGGCAGGCTGCTGGTACACCGTGGCCAAGGTTGGATCAGTGGGAAAGGGTACATTGACGGTGTATTGCGCATCAGCCAGCGGGTTCCAGATGATGGGGTCGATGATCATGTCATCCCCTTCTACAATGGTTGATTCTGTAACTGCTGGTACTTCGGCGGCGGCATCACCACCTCCGCCAAATCCACCGCCGCCGCCCATGCCGCGCCCGCCGCTTTGGCCCAAGATGGGCAGTTTGGGCAGGTTGCTGGTGTCGGGCGTGGCCGGTGTTTCGGTGGAGGCTTCGCCGGTGTCGCCAGGGGTGGGCACGGCCGTTTCCGTTTCCACTGTTTCGGTAATGGTTGTACCGCTGTCTGCGATCAGGTCGGGTTCAACTTCTGGTCCATTGAGGTTGAACCAGACGAAGACCCCAATGATGATGACGGCCGCCAGGCCGCCCAGAGCATAGATTGTGCGTTTCATGATAAAGGGTTCCTTTATGGTTTGTATCAAATTTTGCCAAAACGGCCGTTTAGCCGGTTCTGGGGTTCTTGTGTTTGTAAGGGTTGGTTTGGAGGCGGCAGCGGCCAACTGGGCCTCCAAATCTGATAAAAAAATGGGATCTGGTTCCTGAGCTTGGGCCAGACTGAGCAGCTCAAGGGCCAATTGAGCTTCTTTCTGGATCTCATCATCGACCGTAGGTAACGGCCGTTGTTGCAAGTGTGCCGTCAGGAAAGCATCCAATTCTTGAGCTAATTGTTCGTCACGCTTGGTCATGATCTTTCCTCCCGAGTCACATTCAACTGTGCCTGTAAATCTCGTAATCCGCGAAACACCAACATGCGTACCGCAGCTTCGTTCCTGTCCATAATCTGGGCAATTTCTGCCACCTCTAGCCCGGCAAAAAGCCGCAAAGAGAGGGCTTCGGCCCGGTCAGGAGCAATGGTTTGTAGTTTGCGGGCTACCTGTTCAATTTCCAGCTTACGGTCAATGAGTTCCTCGGGCGGGTCGTGGGCATCGGGAAGAGTGACGGCCGTTTCTAGCGCCGTTTCTGGTTTGCGGCGGCGGTATTGGTCTACCGTTTTATGCCGGGCAATGCCCAACAGCCAGGCCGCAAAATTCCCTTCACCACGGTACTTGTGCAGACTCTCCATCGCCACCAAGAAGGTTTGCGACGTCAAGTCTTGCGCGTCGTCCACGTTACCCACCCGCACCAACAAATACCGGTACACTTGCTGCGCATAGCGCTGATACAGCTCTGAAAACAGCGACAGATCTTTCTGCGCCCGGCGCACCAAAACCTGGTCTTCTGCCTGCAAAGGCAGCGGTTCCGTTGTGCTTATGGTTTGTGTTCCAATCATCCGTACCTCCTTCCAGGAAGGTTTTGCATTGTTCTGTCTATAATGTCGCCTGATGAAATAAATTTATAACAGGGAATTTGAAAATGGATGGCTGGCGCTTGCTTTGCGCTTGGTTATGGGGTGGTTAGGCGGTGGCAAAGAGGCATTTCAAATATGCGCCCTCTGGGAAGCGAATGGGGTGGTCCAGAGCGTGAAAGGTGCGCTCGATTTCTTGCAACGGCCGTTCCACCCCCGCCGCCGCCTCATGCACTGCTGCAAAAAAAGCGGTGGCCGTCACCCGGCTGGTGCAACTGGCCATAACCAGCACGCCGCCGGAGCGCAGCACGCCCAACCCCAGCCGCGCCAGCCGTTGGTAGGCGGCCATAGCCTGGGGGACATCTTCTTGCTTGCGCGCAAAGGAGGGTGGATCGATCACCACCACATCAAACTGGCGGCGGCTTTCCTGCAACTGCTGCATGGTCTGGAAGGCGTCCCCGAGCAGCAGTTCATGGGCGGCGGCAGCCACGGCCTTGTGCTGCCGGTTGAGCTTGAAATTACGTGCTGCAGCAGCCAGGGCTGGCTGGCTAATGTCCAGGCTGACCACCTCCTTGGCGCCGCCCCGCGCCGCGTACAGCGAAAAGCCGCCTGTGTAGGCAAAGACATTCAGCACGCGCTTGCCGTCTGCTAGCTTTTCCACCCGTGCCCGGTTGTCGCGCTGGTCTAAAAAGAAGCCGGTTTTCTGCCCCAGGCGCACGTCCGCCTCGAAAAACAAGCCATTTTCCTGAAAAACCACCGGACCTTGCAGCGGTTCACCAATCAACACCACGCCATCTTTCAGACCATACAGCTTATCTTCTAGCGCCTGGACGGATCGGCTGAGGCGCAGCACCACCCGCAGGGGAGTAACGGCCGTCGCCAGCCCACCCAGCACCCCATTCAAGTGGGGTACCCAGGCCGGGGTATCGAGTTTTACAACGCAGGTGTCGGCGTAGCGGTCAACAACCAGCCCTGGCAAGCCATCGTTCTCGCCGTGCACCAGTCGGTAGCCCGTGGTGTGCGGGTCGGCCATCAAAGCGCGGCGGTGGGAGATGGCCGCGGCAAGCTGGGCTTGGAACCAGGCATCGTCAATGGTGGTTGGCTCGCCGGCGTGCAGCAGGCGCACGCGAATGGGCGCGGTGGGGTCATACAAGCCTATGGCCAGAAACCGCCCTTTGCGGTCAAAAACCACCGCCAAATCACCTGGCTGGCCCCCATGGCTTTGGCGCTCAATGGCCTGGGCAAAGAGCCAGGGATGGCCGCCGCGGATGGCCCGCTCGGCGGCGGCGCTTACGCGCAGGGCAATGCGGCGCTGGCTGCTGGCGGGAAGCTGGTGGAGGGGGAAACGGCCGTTACCGTTGTGACCATGTTTGTGCATATAAAAACCTGTTGTAGTAACCAGTCAGCCCATTCTAGCGTAAAATACCCGGCATGAAAGTAAAAGTAACCGTACCGGCCACCACGGCTAACCTGGGGCCGGGCTTTGACTGCCTGGGGCTGGCCCTGGATTTGACCAACACCGTTGAAATGGAAATGGCCGCTCAGAACGTCCTGGCCATTACCGCCGAGGGTGAAGGGGCGGCAGACCTGCCCCGCGACGCCAGTAACCTGGTGATTCAGGCTGCCCATTTGCTCTTTGATGTGGTGGGGCAACGGCCGTCTGGTTTGCGCCTGCACTGCCATAATCAAATTCCGGTGGGCAGCGGATTGGGCAGCAGCGCCGCCGCCATCTTGGGGGGTATGTTGGCCGCCAATGGTGTATTGGGCAATCCGCTTACCCGGGCGGAGGTGTTACAGTTGGCTATTGCGTACGAAGGCCACCCGGACAACGTGGCCCCGGCAATGCTTGGCGGCCTGGTGCTGGGCGTGCAAGATGGCGCAAGCTGGCAATTGGAATCGGTGT
>CAZDEO010000086.1:0-20159 GCA_964504445.1 uncultured Anaerolinea sp.
GAGCATCACGACATAGTCATCAGGCTAATAAATAGGTAGGCAAAAGAAGAGTAATATGTCGAAACGGAAAAACATGGCAGATGAAAAATTTGTGTTTGATGATGTAGTAATATTCTCTCCAGACAATGAACCGTACCTTGGCCTTAAGTCGCTGTACGTATTAGATGTTCTTATCTCCGCAGCGTTAAAAGAAAACTTCCGGATAGCCCCAAAATCACAAACGACATCCCTATCTGAACATCAGAAAATGGCCTCCCAAGTCATTCCGCAAGCACTCAGTATTGCACTTTCCATCCGCGAGCTTATTCGACAGGGTTACCTTTTTGGTGGCCACGTACTTGTTCGTTCACTTGCTGAACGGTCAACCATTCTTCTGTATTTGCATAATTTTCCAGATGAGATCGAAAAATGGAATCGCGGATGGCAATATCGAGACGCTCCTGGCCTTGCGAAGATGTTTGATGAACTTCAGAAAAAAGGTAATTTTAGCCCAAAGGTTCCTGGCAGCAGTCTCACAGCCTCTATGAATAGCCTTGTACACGGCAAGCCCGATTCAGCATTCTGGAATCTAATCCTCCTTGATCATAACAATCTGGGACACGCAACATCCAAGATTCTCAATCGCCCCGACCTTTGTGATGAACTATGCAACAATGTGATTTCTTGGCTTGCAATTATTCCAGCAATGATGAACGCTTACTTTTCCGATGAGAGGGTTACTGAGACGTAACTTTTCTTAGCCAATAGTGGTTATGATCAAAATTCTAATCGCAGAGATTTATTTAACAACCAACATTTCAGGCGAGAATGCTGCCTAACATTCCGTGCAGGTGACGCTAGGAGCGTCGCAGCATTTTCAAGAAAGAATGCACCGGTTTGTAGTTTTTGTGCTACAATGCGCTCATGAATCATACCCAAATCGAATTGCTGGAATACCTGACCGATTCGGGACAAAATCCATTTCGTGATTGGTTGGAGGGGTTAAGAGACCGGCAAGCCAGAGCAAAAATCCGTGTCCGGCTGAATCGAATTCGATTGGGTAATTTCGGTGACTGCAAAAGCGTGGGACGTGGCGTAAGCGAGTTACGAATCCCACATGGACCTGGGTATCGTGTTTATTTTGGGCGCAAAGACAATGCGGTTGTCATTCTGTTATATGGGGGTGACAAGAAAACACAATCCAGAGACATTGAGTTAGCTCAAACGTATTGGGATGACTATTTGCGGAGGATAAGATGAACCCAACAACTGCAAATTATGAAAATGGACTGAAAGCGTCTCTGGCAGACCCCGAAGAAGCGGCAGCGTATCTGAATGCGGCGCTGGAAGAAAATGACCAGGAAGTTTTCCTCCTGGCTTTACGCGACATCACCGAAGCGCGCGGTTTTTCGCGGGTAGCGCAAGACGCTTCTTTGAACAGAGAAAATCTTTACCGAATGCTATCACCTGCGGGAAATCCGCAATTATCCAGCTTGAAAACGCTGTTACATAGCCTGGGGCTGCGTTTAGCCGTTGAAGTAGAAACGGCGTAAAAGAAGAGTATGACGGTGACAGTTCAACCAGCCAAAAAACAAACCCTGACCCTGGCCGATTTCCCTTTTCAGACCTTCGACAAAGTGCGTTACGCCGATACTGACCGGCAGGGGCACGTGAACAACGCCGCCTTTTCCACTTTTCTAGAAACCGGGCGGGTAGAGTTCCTTTACGACCCGCAAAGCCCGTTAACGGCCGTAAACACCGCTTTCGTCATTGCCAGTCTCAGCTTGAAATTCCTGGCCGAAATCAACTGGCCGGGGCAAGTCGACATCGGCACGGCCGTTACGCGGGTGGGCAGCAGCTCTATCAGCTTCTACCAGGGCTTGTTTCAGAACGGCCGTTGCGTAGCCACAGCCGAAACCGTCATCGTGCAAATCAATGAGCTGAGCAAAAAATCCCAACCCTTATCAGACCAGGCCAGGGCCTTTCTCACGCAACATATGTTGGCATAAGATAATCTCAGAATCGTTTATCCAACCCTCACTCATAGTGCGTCCACAGGCGCATGACCTTCACCACCCCTTCCTCATCATAAACCTGATAAACCAACCGATGCTGGATGTTG
Organism: uncultured Anaerolinea sp.; assembly: GCA_964504445.1. Lineage (GTDB taxonomy): Bacteria > Chloroflexota > Anaerolineae > Promineifilales > Promineifilaceae > JACSRF01. The sequence continues at coordinate 2,102 of CAZDEO010000086.1, forward strand.
ATGCGCCGTGAATACGCACCGGTCAAATCACCCACCAATTTCTCAAAACGGGGCGGTGTCTGATAAGGATTTTCACGCAAAATGTCCAGGAGTTCTTCCGCTTTGGGCCGCAGTCCTGATGCAGACAGCTTTTTCGCGTCTTTTTTTGCTTGATTGGTAAAAACAATGCGCCAGGCCATGGTCACCGTTACCACTCAAGATTTTCATCCAGTTCGTCAACCGGCTCGGCCATGCCCTCCACAATGGACTCACGCATCCCGGGGATGGAGAGCAGATACAATGTTTCCTCAATGGCGCGCCAATCATCTTCGGCTAGCAACACGGCATTGCCGCGCTTTCCGGTAATCAAAATCGCCTCGTGCGAGGCTCCCACCTCGTCAATCAGGCGATACAAATTTGCCCTGGCTTCTGTGGCACTCATCGTCGTCATCTGTTCACCTCCACGCATATCTGCTGGAATTGTACGGTTTTACGTACGTTAAGTCAACGGCCGTTGACGAACGGCCGTTACTTACGCCCGCCGCCATTTGGCCCAGGGCCACTGCCCCACCGTCACGTCGCGGCGCTGGAAGCTGAGCAGCGCCAAAACCAGAAACACCACCCCCGCGCCGGTCAAAACGGCCATATTGCCCCAATCAAGCCCTTTGGTTAATACCGTGCCGCCCGTGTTGTAATAAAAGGGCAGATACGCACGCAAATCCTTCAGCGGCCCTGCCTGTTCAGCCAGGTTATTGAAAAGGTAGCCGCCAATGAGCAAGAGCAGCCCCACGGACAAAGCATGGGCGCGGCGTGGCAAATAAGCCCCCATGCACAGAGTAAACATGGCAAAGAAAAAGGCCAGAGGCCAGGATTCCACGGTGCTCAGGAACAGGTCGCCCAGGTTAATCTCGCCATTTAACTCAGCCTCTACAGAGGGGAATACGGCCAGATAGCCCAGGTAAGCGATGAGCAGCACCACCAGCAAGGCCACGGCCATGGCGAGGGCTTTCGCCAGCACAATTTGCCAACGGGGCATGGGCAGCGACAGGGTAATTTCCAGCGTGCCGTCTTCTTCCTCGCCCGCCAGGGCGCTGGCTCCGGTGAGCACGGCATAAATGGCAATGGTCAGCCCTAAAAATGAAACGTACACGGCTACAAGGCTGGCAACGGAGGCAAAATTGAAATCCTCAGATATACCAAAGGCCTGATAAATAGGAATCGAAGAGAGGTCCATGTTGGCAAATTCAGGGGCTAATTCTGGCGCCATGGCCATGATCATAGCCAGGTAAGCGCCAATGCCAATGCCCCAACCGAGTACGGCCGTTCCCCGCTTTCTGAGTTCTTCCCACATTAAGCTAAGCATGATTGTTCCCTCCACCATAATAAGCCAGGAAAATTTCCTCCAAAGTCACCGGCGGCATTTCCATATCTAAAACGTTGTACGCCACGGCCGTTTCTAGCACGCTGTTTAAATTCTGCCGCACTTCTAGCATAACCCCATGTTCATCGCGGGCCGTTTCTGTCACCCCGTCGAAGTCAAAAGCGGCGGTCGGCGGCATTTGCGCAAAACTAAGCCGCAGCCGCTTGAACTGCTGTTTCGTCAGGGTCTCTACCCGCTCGGTCTTCACCAGATGCCCATCGCGAATGATGCCCACCCGATCACACACCTCTTGCACTTCGGAAAGGATATGGGACGATAAAAAGATGGTACGGCCGTCGGCCCGCGTTTCCCGCACCAACTCCAGCACCGTCTGCTGCACCAATGGGTCCAGTCCACTGGTCGGCTCATCTAAAATTAGCATGTCTGGCTTATTCATGAAAGCGGCCACCAGCCCCACTTTTTGCTTATTGCCGCGCGAATACTCGCGCATCTTGCGGCTGGGATCCAGCCCCAACCGCTCGCAAAGCTCTGTACGGTACTTCTTTTCCACCCGATTGCCGCGCAGCCTGCCCATCATGTGCAAAAAATCGCGCCCGCGCATGTTGGGGTAAAGGCTGAGTTCCCCTGGCAAGTAGCTTACCTGCTGGCGAATCTGCACCCCATCTTTTTGGCAATCCAGGCCAAAAATGGTGGCGCTGCCGCTGCTGGGGCGAATGATGTCAAGCAAGACCCGCTGGGTGGTGGTTTTGCCCGCGCCATTTGGCCCTAAAAACCCATACACTTCACCTCGGCGTACCTGCAAATCCAGGTTTTCGATGCCCCGGTGACGGCCGTAATACACCGTTAAGCCCTTGGTTTCAATAACAATGTCGTTCATTGAAGACTCTCCCACAACCATATTTAGACATGCCTAAATTGTAAACCGCAAAAAGCAAAAGTCAATAGCGTTACGCTCACCTTACGTAAAATGGGCTGTCTTGTTGCAGCGGGGGGGGGCCTAACTAAGCCAACAAACCGCGGATGGCGGCAACGTCCTGGTTAATTTGCTGCTGCAAAGCGAGCAAGCCACCAAATCGTTGCTCAGCACGAATGCGGGTGATGAATTCTACTTTGAGTTCTTGCCCATACAAATCTCCCGCATAGTCGAGGAGATGAGCCTCCACGCGCACGTCACGGCCGTTAACGGTGGGGCGCGTGCCTACGTTGGTGGCCGCCGGGTGCCGCTGGTCTCCTACCCAGGCATAGGTAGCATAGACCCCATTGGCGGGCAGCAGCAGCTCTTCCCATGCCTCCAGGTTGGCCGTAGGAAACCCAATGGTGCGCCCCCGCTGATCGCCCATCACCACGGTACCGGTCACGTGAAACGGCCGTCCCAGACACAAATTCGCCTCTTCTACATTACCTTCCCGCAAACAAGCGCGAATTCGGCTGCTGCTCACCCAATCTGCCCCCACCTTAACCATGGATTGCACCAGTTCCACAGAAAACCCTTTCTCCGCACCAAGCTGGCGTAAAAAAGGCACGTCCCCTTCCCGCTTATAGCCAAAGGCAAAGTTCCCACCCCACAACTGACGCATGTCCAAATAATCCAGCATTTCTTGCACAAAGTCCGCCGCGCGGGTGGTGCGCACCTCATCGTTAAATGGATGCGTGATGACCAGATCCACGCCCAACTCGGCCAGCAGCGCGACGCGATCATTCAGGCGGGTGATGTAATAAGGACCGGTGAGGTTTTGCACAATGCGCTTGGGATGAGGAAAAAAGGTTAGCACGGCAGCTCGCGCGTTCTGCTGCCGGGCAGCCACCACCATACTGCGAATGACTTCCTGGTGGCCCCGATGGACGCCATCAAAAGAGCCTATGGCCAGAAAGGTAGGCTGCCGGTCAGGAACTTCAGTCAGGTGTTGCACGCGCAAAAAGCTCATCATCATTTCTCGTAAATTGCGGAGCACATTGTATCAAAGGTGAAGATCGGCGGCATCTGCCCCAATACCCACAACCCAAAGACCGTTTTCACCAGTCCCCGAATTTTCCTGGGGTGACATTTTCCGCTCACCGCTTGCGGATTACGGAAGCGAGTGAATGCCAACAAAGATTTTTTTTGCCTGCCAATACGCATCTTTTAATGCCGCAATGCCCATAAACTCATCATTCGGGTCATGAATGCGAACCTCTGGCTGGTCAGGATGAGTTGCTTGGCGGGGTACCGGCTGGCCCATTTGCAAGGCGCGGGTGTCGGCTTCGTTGAGTTGAAGGGGAGGCAGGTGGCCCACGGCCGTTTCTGGCGGGCGCAAATAATCAGGCAGGTTGTCAGGCGTTAGCGTCTCCAGAGGCACGGCATCCGCTACCCCAAATTCCCCAATGGTGGTGCGCCGCAAGGCAGTGATATGCCCACCGCAGCCCAACACCTGGCCTAAATCATGGGCCAGGGAGCGCACGTAAGTCCCAGTGGAACAGGTTAACTTCAGGGAGAGTAATGGGGGTTCCCAGCCCGTCATTTCCAGGTGGTAAAGGTGCACGGTGCGGGACGGCCGTTCAACTTCTTGCCCCTGTCGGGCCAGCTTGTAAAGTGGCTGCCCATCCTTCTTGATGGCAGAGTACATGGGTGGCTGCTGCTGGATAGGCCCCTGAAACTGGGTCAGGGCATTGGCAATGTCGGCGGCAGAAATGTGCGTAAACGGCCGTTCCGCCACCACCTCCCCCTCCGCATCGTAAGTGTTGGTTTCCTGCCCCAAGCGCACTGTTGCCACATACTGCTTAGGCTGCCCCATCAGATACTCCACCAGCCGCGTCGTCCGTCCCAAACAAAGCAAAAGCACACCCGTCGCCAAAGGATCGAGCGTGCCCGCATGTCCTACTCGCCGCAGCTTGGCCAATCGCCGCACCACACTGACCACATCATGGGAAGTCAGGCCCTGCGGCTTATCAACGTTTAGCACTCCTTCCAACATCATGGGCCGTCAACGTTAGAAGTTACTTTCCGCCATGGCTGCCTGCTGGCGGATTGCTTCTTTACACATATCCACCACCAGAGATTCTGCCCGATCCAGCGGCCCATCCAGGGAACAGCCCGCCGCCAAAGGATGGCCACCGCCGCCCAAATTGACCGCCAGCTCAGCCACGTTGTAAGGAGGACGGCAGCGAAACCCAACGCGCACCGAACCATCCTCCATCTCCATCAGCACCGCGCCCATAGCCGCTTCATCCACGTCTGCCAGCAAATTCACCAGCCCCGCACTGCTGGCCCCGTTGTGGCCAATGGTGCGCAGGGCTGTTTTGTCCAGAGTCGTCCACACCAGGCCGTTTTCCATGCGCATGTTGTTTAAGCCCAACTGCCACAGACGCAGCGTGGAAATGGGTTTTAAGTTCAGACCATACATGGTCACCAGGGTTAAATCAGCCCCTGCATCCATCAATATGCTGGCAACTTTCATGGTGTTGGCCGAAACGCCTACCGTGCGAAAGCCCAACGTATCTGTAACCATACCCGTGAGCAAAGACAGGGCCATATCCGCAGTTGTGTCCAATCCCATCTCTTTGAACAAGCCGTAGAGTACTTCGGTGGTAGAAGCGGCATCCGGTTTCACCAGGTTCAAATCGCCAAAAAGCGTGTTGGTAACGTGGTGGTCAATGTTGATGATGGGTGGTTTTGGATCTGGCAGGGTAGAGAAGGCCTGCCCCATGCGTGTTTCGTCACCGCAATCAACGGATATGATGAGGTCGTAATTCCCGTTGCTGTCGCGCCGGTTTTGAATGTTTTCCGCCAGCGGCAGGTAACGAAAACGGCTCAGGCCCCCATCATCACAGACGAGGGAGTGGTTTTTGCTTAACTGTTTGAGAGCCAGGCCAACGGCCGTTAACGACCCCAGAGCATCCCCATCAGGGCCAATATGTGTTATTACTAAAATAGATTCAGCAGACCTTATCGCCTGCTGAATCTTGCTATTTATAGACACAAACGTCTCTTTTGTCGGTATGCACAAACCCAGTCAGGTTTCCACAACCGGCTAACAGTACCTTATTCTTCTTCTTCCAGCGCTTCCGGCAGCATAGGCTCTTCCGGTGGCAGATCCAGGCTGTCCAAGATTTCATTGACTATTTCCGCGTGGGCCAGAGTCGGATCCCAGCGAAAGTGAATTTGCGGCACTGTGCGTCCAGCCAGGCGCTGCGCCAGTTCACGGCGCAAAAATCCCCCCGCATTCTGCAAAGCAGTAATGACATCCTTTTCCCGAGACTCATCGCCCAGCGCGTTTACATAAACATCTGCATGCTGCAATTCCCGGTCCACGCGCACTTCAGTAATGGTGACACCCTGCACCCGTGGATCGTGCAGCTCGCGCTGGAATATCTCACTGAGGAAGTATTGAATTTGCTCAGCCGTGCGCTGCTGTCTTACTTTACTCATAACTAGGCCGCTTCCACTTTTTTGGTCACAAAGAACTCTAAAATATCTCCGGCCATGTAATCATTAAAGTCCCCTACGCGCACGCCAAATTCAAAACCTGCTTTTACCTCACGGACGTTTTCTTGTAAATGCTTCAGGCTGGTCACATTGCCTTCATACAAAAGCTTTTTATTGCGAATGACGCGAGCTTGCGCATTGCGGCGCGCTTCCCCTGTGCGCATGTAGGAGCCGGCCACTTTACCCAATCCACGAATCTTAAAAGCCTGGCGAACTTCAGCCCGGCCAATTAGTACCTGCTCATAGGTAGGCTCCAGCATCCCTTTCAGCGCCTTTTCCACATCTTCAATCAGGTGGTAGATGATGCTATACGTCTTGATTTCCACCTGCTCACTGGCAGCAGCTCCATAAGCAATGGGATCGGCGCTGACGTTAAAGCCCAGGATGACTGCATCAGATGCGGAAGCCAGCATCACGTCGCTTTCGGTAATAATGCCCGTATCGGCGCGCAGAATTTCCACATTCACTTCGCTGGTGCTCAGTTTTTCCAAGGAGTTAACGATAGGTTCCAGAGAACCTTGCACATCTGCTTTGACGATGAGATACAGGGTTTTGGTATCGCCTTGCTGTAAGCGGGCAAAAAATTCATCAAGGGTCGCCGGGCGCTGGCGGTCAGGGCCAGCTTCAACCTCCATTTCCGAGACGATTTTGCGCGCTTCTTTTTCGCTATCAACCACCTCAAACTGGTCGCCAGCTTCGGGAATGCCGTCCAGGCCAGAGACAGAAACGGGGGTGGAAGGGCCTGCTTTTTTGATGCGCTTGCCAGTGAAGTCGTACATGGCTTTGATACGGCCGTAATGGGTGCCAATCAGCAGCGTATCCCCATGGGACAAGGTGCCATTTTGCACCAGCAAGGTAACCATGACCCCACGCCCTTTTTCTTTACGCGCTTCCAACACCGTTCCTGTCGGTGCGGCGTTCGGGTTTGCGCGGGGGCGCAAATCTTCAGTAACCAGCAAAATGGCCTCCAGCAAGTCATCAATGCCTGACTGCTCTTTGGCCGACACGGGAATCACCATGGTATCGCCATCCCATTCATCGGGGACAAGACCAATTTCGCTCAACTGTTGCATCACGCGCAGGGTGTTGGCGCTGGGTAAATCAATTTTGTTCAGGGCCACAATAATTGGTACGTGGGCGGCGCGGGCATGGTCGGCTGCTTCCCGAGTTTGGGGCATCACGCCATCATCCGCAGCCACCACCAAAATGGCAATATCCGTGGCCTGGGCGCCGCGGGCGCGCATGGCGGTAAATGCCTCATGACCCGGCGTGTCTAAAAATGTGATGGTTTGTCCCTGATGGGCAATTTGGTATGCACCAATATGCTGGGTGATACCACCAGCTTCGCCAGCCTGTACGTTGGCATGGCGAATCACATCTAGCAAGGAAGTTTTGCCATGATCTACATGGCCCAGCATCGTAATGACCGGTGCGCGGGGTTCCAGCTTAGCTTCATCTTCTTTGGCTAAAATCTTGCGCCAGGCCAACTTTTCTTCTTCTACTTCTTCCGCCTTTTCCTCGACCACGGCCGATTTGGGAGTTACTTCAAAGCCCATTTCTTCGGCCACAATAGCGGCTGTATCGAAGTCAATTTGTTGGTTAATGTTGGCCATGATGCCGTTACTCATCAACTCTTTGATAACGTCGATGGGGCTGCGTTCCATGTAGTTGGCCAACTCACGCACGGTGACGAAGTCGGGAAGCTCTATGATTGTTTTCGTTTCTGCCATTCTGTCCTTTCCTGCAAAGACGCACAATTGCGTGCGTTACTACTGTTATGCAATTATTCTTCTTGTTTGGTGCCCACAGGTTTTTGGGCGGCGATAGCATCCCACTCTGCTGGTTGCAGCGTAACCATGAGGGCTTTTTGCAGCTGTTGCTTTTGCTGCACTACCTTATCCCAACATTCTGGGTTATCGCACAGGTAAGCGCCACGGCCGTTTCGCTTGCCCGTTGGGTCTATTACCACGCCACTGTCCGGCGTGCGCACAATCCGCGTTAACCGCCGTTTGTCCACCTTTTCGCGGCAGATAACACAGGTACGCTGGGGAATGTGCTTTTGCCGACGCGGCTTGTTTTTTTTCTCGTTCATACCCCGTAAAGGGCAAACAGCCCGCCCAAATGTACCGGACGGGCATTCTAACCCTGCTGCTCAAAACTCGTCGTCCAAGTCTTCAATATCGTAATCTTCCCACTTGGGTCGGCGGCGGCTGCCTTTGCGCTTCCGGCGGGCCACAACTTCGCCCATATCCTCGTCAAAGACCAGTTCACGTCCTTTACGCCCTCGCCGCTTATCGGCCAGGTCATCTTCTGACTCGCCCTTAGACGTCCGTACCACCACAATAGCCGGCTGATCCTCTTCTTCTTCTTCGGTCTCGGCCAAATCTTCAATCAAGGACCTGGACAAATCGTCAATCTCAGGGATGGGTTCTAACGGAGGTTCTTCCGCCACTTTTTCTTCCACAACGGGCACCGGTTCTTCCATAACCGTTGCCGTCACCAGCTCAGGCTCAACCAATTCTGGTTCAGGCGCTATTTCTTCCGCCACATCAGCTTCGGCTTCAACCTCTAACTCAGCTACGGCCGTTTCCGCGACACCTTCTGCAACCGCTTCAGCCACTTCACTCTCCGCCGCCAACGTCGCCTGCAGCCGGGTCATGTAGGCATCCGTCATTTCCTTGACCGTCTCCAGCATCTTTTCGCCAAAGCCCTTGAAATTCAGGAAAACCTCATCACCAATTTCCAAATTGTAAAGCACATCCCCCACCGTCTCAATGTTATTATCCAGCAACAAATTATGAATACGGCCCGGGAAATCAATCTCATCAATAGGCAGCTTCCAAGTCTCCGCCGGCACATTGCGCCGCGCCATAGCCCGTTCCTTGCGCACAACCTCATATTTCAACGCGCGCGCCGCCACAATACTGCCCTCCACCTGCGACACCAACAAGTCCAGCGTGCGATAATCTTCCGAAGTAATAGGCCGCAGCGCCGCCTTCTTCGCCAAAATTTGCTCTACCTGCTCGATGAGAACCTTATTCTTGGCCACGTGAGGCGGCACAGCCGGAGAACCCAGGCGCGCCAGCGAATCTTCCGCCGCTTCCGTCAGGCTCTTAATGTCAATGCGCCAGCCTGTCAGCTTGGCCGCCAGCCGCGCATTCTGCCCCTCGCGACCAATGGCCAGGGAAAGCTGGTCATCCGGCACAATAACAATGGCCGTCTTACCTTCGTCAGGATGCTCTTCCAAAAAGACCTGCGACACCCGCGCCGGGCTGAGGGCTTTGGCAATGAAGACCCGTTGGTCTGGGTCCCACTCAATTACGTCAATCTTCTCGTCATTTAGCTCACGGACAATGCTCTGGATGCGCACGCCGCGCATGCCCACACAAGCCCCCACCGGGTCTACCCCCGGCTGCAAAGCTTGTACGGCCACCTTCGACCGCTGCCCCGCCTCACGGGCAATACTCTTAATTTCCACCTGCCCATTGTAAATTTCCGGCACTTCCAGTTCCAATAAGCGGCGCAGCAGATTGCGGTGATTGCGGCTGACAAAAATTTGCGGGCCGCGGTTGGTGCGCCGCACCTCCAAAATGTAAACACGGATTTTATCGTGGGCGCGGTATCGTTCGCCTGGTACCTGCTGGCTTTTGGGCAAGGTGGCTTCCGTCATGCCCAAACCAATGGTAATATGCTGCCCACTAATGCTTTGCACCGTACCGTTTACCAATTCGCCTTCCCGCCCGGAGAAATCTTCAAAAAGATGTTCCCGCTGGGCTTCGCGCACGCGCTGCAAGAGAACCTGCTTGGCCGTTTGGGCAGCAATACGGCCAAAATCAGCCGTAGTGCTGTCAATCATTACCAGATCGCCTAACTCGGCGTCGGGGTAACCGGCTTTGCGGGCATCTTCCAGCAGCACTTCCGTCCGCGAATCGATGATAGAATCCACCGTTTCCTTTTCGGCGTAAATAGTGGGTTCGCCCGTACGCGGGTCAATTTCCACCGTAACCTTCTGCATATTGCTCAGGTTTGTATCCCGGCGGAAGGCCGAAACCAGTGCCGTTTTCAGAGCTTCGAAGACATCTTCCTTCGGCAGCCCGCGTGATTCACATATTTCGTTGAACGCTAAAATAAATTCGCTCTTCATCTTGCTTGGTCAACTTGTCCTACAATTAATTAAATTTTTACCGATGCACCAGTTTTACACCGGCATTGCCTGATTAGAAAACAAAAAAGTGGGGGACGCCCACTTTCTGACCACAGGTATACGACGCTAGAAGTTATGCGACGGCATTATAGCACGCGTGCCCCCAACAAGCAAAAAAATGAATGACTAAACGCTGCCCAAGAAATGGGTTTGTTTGTACAATGGAGACATGGTTAATTTTGCAGAAGCACGGCCGTTTACCATCCCCACCGTGGTCATCGACACCGAAACTACCGGGTTGAATCCCGCCCTGGGACATCGCGTGGTGGAAATCGGGGCTGTACGCCTGGAAAACGGCGCCGTTACGGCCGAACTCTCCCAACTCATCCAACCTGACCGCCCCATGGACCCCAAAGCCAGCGCTGTCAACGGCATTACCGACGAAGACCTGCGCCACCAACCCCGCTTTGCCGAGATTGCCCCCGCTCTGTTGGACATGCTAGACGGCGCACTGCTGATCGCCCACAATGCCCCCTTCGACGCCGCTTTCATCGGCCAGGAGTTGTTCATCAGCGGTTATGGAGCCAGCAGAGAGCCGGGCCTGCCCTTGCTGCCTAACCCGTGGCTCTGCACCCTTTTGCTCGCGCGGGAATTTTTCTACTTCGGCAGTAACAACCTGGGCAATGTGGCGCGGCAGTTGGGCGTGCGCATGGGGCTGGCCCACCGCGCTCTGGCGGACGTGTACATGACGGCGGAAATCTTCAAACGCATGGTGCGCAAACTGCAAAAGCAGCGGCTGGAAACGGTAGGCGATCTGCTGCACGCCCAAGGCGGACCCATTTATACGCCACCCGCGCCCCAGGTTTTTTTGCCTCTGGAGATTCAGGAAGCCTTACGCCACGGCCGTAACCTGCGCATCCTCTACCTCAACCCCAAGCAAGGGGAATCCCGCCGCACCATTACCCCTCTCTACCCCACCGAGCTGAATGGCGTGGGCTACCTGGTCGCCCACTGTCACCTGCGCGGCGAGCAGCGTACCTTTCGCCTGGACCGCATCTTCAGCGCGGAAATTGATGAAGGGTAAGCTATTGACCACGCAGACCCTTCCCTCTCACCGCTTCACTGCTACGCGCAACGGCCGTTTCCTCTTCTTCGGCTTGCTCTACTTTGTGCAGGGGGCCATGCTGGCCTACGTCCTCGTCTTCAACAACCTCTACCTGCGCCTGAATGGGGCCAGTGCCGCGCAGCTTTCCCTGCTCAATGGCCTGTTGGCTGTGCCCTTCATCCTCAAAATCGGCATCGGCCTGCTCAGCGACAAAACCGCCCTCAACCTGCCCCTGCTGGGGCGGGGCCACCGCACTCCCTACATGCGGCTGGGGCTGCTGGCCATTGCCCTGGGCGGATTAGGCGCGACCTTCATTTCCCCTGTGGCCCAGTTCCCGCTCTTTCTGGTGGTAGCGCTGTTCATCGCCTTTGGGCTGGCTTTTTACGACACCGTGGCCGACGGGCTGGCCATTGACGTAACGCCCCGCTCCCAACACGACCAGGTACAGGGGATCATGGTAGTGGGGCGCGCGTTGGGGTTTGTGATGATGGCCGCCATTTACGGCCGTCTCATCGTCACTGTGGGCTGGCAAGTAGTCTTTGCCGCCGTCATACTCTTTGCCCTGCTGCCCCTACCCTTGCTTAACCGCCTACCCGAAGCGCCCCAGCGCCCGGCCGAACAGCAGTTTTCCTGGACAGCTCTGCGTGCTTTGTGGCGGCCAGAAATAGGGCGCTTTAGCCTGTACGCCGTGGTCTATTCCGTGGCCGTCTATGGCACCAATGCCATTATCACCCTGTTTGCCAACGAAGGGTTGGGCGGTACGCTGGTACAGGTTGGCGACGTGGCCGCTTTGGGCGGGCTGGGCATGGTGGCTGGGGGGGTGGTGGGGCTAACCCTGGGACGGCGTCTGACCATCTGGCAATTTGGCACCCTGACGACAACGGCCGTTTCCCTCACCCTCCTGCTCATTGCCCTGGTGTCCAACCTGCAAAACATGCCTCTCATGACCTTTATCTGGGGCGGCGCCCTGGCCACCGCCGAACTGGTCTTCCTCACCCTCTCCATGAACAAAACCGATCCGCGCATTGGGGCGGGTCAGTTTGCTATCTTCATGGCTATCTCCAACGTCGGCACCGGCCTGGGCCAATCCATCACCACCGGCCTCATTGATACCATTGACTTCCACTGGATTTTCATTAGCATGGCCGCCTTCAACCTGCTGGCCATCCCCTTGCTGCTGGCTATGCGCGGCGACCAGCCACCCGTCACCCAGACAGCGCCTCAGCAGCCATAACGCCATCATGCACCCGCACCACCGGGCCAGTCATGGTCGCCTGAAAGCCTTCGTCTAGCACAATGGTCAGTTTGCCGCCCGGCATGTGCGAAGTCACGGCACCACCCACCAACCCTAGCCGGTGAGCGACGGCCGCCGCCGCACAACTGCTGCTGCCCGAAGAAAGCGTGTAACCTGCCCCGCGCTCCCAAATTTCCACCCGAATGTTGTGCCGGTCTAGCACCTGCACAAATTGCACGTTAGTACGGTTGGGGAAGTAGGAATGTCTCTCCAGGTCTGGGCCATACGTCCGCGCCACTTCCTCAGAAACGGCGTCTAGCAGCACTACGCAGTGCGGATTGCCCAGCGTTGCCGCCGAAAAGTGTAGCGTTTGCCCGGCTATGGTAATGGGTTCTTGCAGCACCTCGCGGGGCGGGCCGGTTACGGGGATTTCGCTGCTGTGGAAGCGCACGCGCCCCATTTGCACCATCACCTGTCGTCCATCTTCAGTCACCTGGGCTGTTACCACGTCGCCGCCCGTTTCTACGGTAAAGGGGTTCACATCCACCAGCCCCTTATCCCACAAGTAGCGGGAGAAAATACGCAAGCCGTTGCCGCTTTTTTCCACGTAGCTACCGTCAGGGTTGTAGATTTTCAGGGCAAACTGAGCCTGGACCGATGGCAGTGGCCCCCACAATATGCCATCGCTGCCCACGCCTATGTGCCGGTTGCACACGCGCTGAATGGTCTGTTCATTCAGCTCTTGCGGCGTCTCCGCAGGATCTATGACAATGTAATCGTTCCCCACGCCGTGATATTTGTGATAGGTCAATATCATTTCTTCACGCCAATAAATCGTCCAGCCGCGTCGCTACCGCCTGTAAAGAGGGTAGCACCGCATAAGCAAAGCTGAAGTCTGCCTGGGTGGTATGCCCATTGGGCACGGCCACACCGCGCATGCCGGCAGCGACGGCCGCTTGGCAGCCCGGCGCTGAATCTTCCAGAGCCATACATTGTTGGGGTAAAACCCCCAGCCGTTCTGCTGCTAACCGATAGATGTCCGGTGCGGGTTTGCCATGCGCCACTTCATCTCCGGTAGCCAGCGCGCTGCATGCCCCGGCTAACCCTAGCCGAGACAAGATAGCTTGCGCGTGGGCACGGGGGCTACTGGTCGCCACGCCCCAGGGAATGTGGCGCCGGGCCAGCTCTGCTAATAGCGCGCGCAAGCCCGGCATTTCGGGGATGCCTTGGGCCAGGATGGTTTGGTAACGGCCGTTTTTCGCCAAAATCAATTCGTTCAGCGTCAGGGGCAAAGGGTACGCATCCAGCACCATTTGGCCGCTATCGCTACTGCGGTGCCCAATCATCCGCGCATACACCCCATCATCCAGCCTGTGCCCATACTCCCGCAACACCTCCCCCCACGCCTGGCGCGAAAGGGGCTCCGTGTCCACCATCAGGCCATCCATATCAAAGATAACCGTGGTAATCGGGAGCTGGCTTTTGGGGATTGGGGAACAATTTTCCGCATTATTCATCATTCATTACTTATGGGTTCATCATTCACTTCGTCACGGGTCGCGAATGGCTCATCGCTCACTGCTAATTGCTTAAAGGTCGCCCGCACCTGGCCAAAACGCAGCATGCCGCCCGGTTCCAAAAGGCGGGGGGCCAGCCCTAGCCGCTGGTGGTCCAAAAAGGTGCCGCTGGCGCTGCCTTCGTCGTACAGCCAATAGGTGGCGTCGGCGCGGCGGCGAATGCGGGCGTGCAGCCGGGCAATGGTGGGGTCGTCCAGGCAAATGTCCACCACGGCGGCGTCACGACCAATGGTCACATTGTCGCCAATGAGAGGAATGGGGGCATCTAGGCCCGCAACGGCCGTTTCTCCATCCAGCACCAGGTAAGCGCGCATAGGCTCCTGGGGGTCGGGGGGTGATTCTGGCGGGGGCAACACAACCGCAGCATCGGCAGCAGACTTTGCGGCAGCGGTTTTGCGCCGGTGCAAAACCCGCAGCAGAACCAGCAGGATGATCAGGCCAATTAATCCCCCCGCCCACCACAGGGGGTTGGCCACGGCCGTTTCTACTACTGAAGGCCGGGGTACGGTTGTAGGCTGCGGCGCTGGTGTAGGGGGCTGGGGTGTAGGGCGTTGCACCAAAATCGTCAGCATCACCGGGTCACTGACGGCCGTTAGGCCAAAAGCATCTTCTGCCTGGGCTACCAACGTCACCTCGCCGGCGTCTACGGCCGTCAGCGGCCATTCCAACAGCAGCAAACCGGCGTTGTCCGGGATTGGGTTTTCCAACATCACCTGGGGTTGGTCGTTAATGCGCAGCGAAACGGCCGTCAGGTCGCGGGGCACGCCATCGGGCCATTCAACCAACAGGGGAACCTCTTGCAGCTGAGGGGTCAGGTCCGCCAGCGGCGTGTTTGCGGTGTTGCCCTGGCGCACCAGCGCCCCGGAGGTGATGAGCAGGGTAAGCTGGGGCGGAGCCAGGTCCAGCACATAGCTGACGGTAAGCTGCTGGCTGCCTTGGGTGATGGTGAGGGTGGAACGGCCGTTGACAGGCTGCGGAGTGCGGTACTGCAAGCGGGCCTGAATACCGTGCGCCCGCCACAAAGCAAAAAGGGGATCCGCCGCTTCCGGCTGGGGCATGTGCAGATAAGCGCCTCGTGTCGGTTCGGTAAGCTGGGTAACGTTTTCTATCTCGTTGGGATCCGCGCGGGCGCCAAGGATGGCAGTGTAAAAGGGGGTCCCTACTGCTTCAGCTTCTGCGTTGACAGCGGCAAAATCAAGCTGCCGGTCTAGCGCCGCGCCATCGGTAAAAAGCATAATGGCCTGAAAACGGCCGTGTGCATTTTGTAATGTTTGGGCATGGCCCAGGGCCAGGGCCAGCAGGCCTTGCAAGGGCGTGGCGCCAAGCTGTTCTGGGGTGTATTCCACCAATCCATTCACCAATTCGCCAGGTGTGAGGGCATCTTGGACTAGAAACCGGCCTCCCTCCTGGTCGGGAACGATAATGCTGACGCGGTCCAACCCAGCGGGATCCATAAACTGCGTCGCAAAGCGCACCAGCGCATCTTGCACCTTTTTTAGCCGGGTCGCCTCGCCTTCTGCGTCGATGCTGGTGATGCTCTCATTGGCGTCAATGACAAAAATCAGGTCTATGCCCACCCCTTCTCTGGCTAATAAAAAGTTGGTGATGGGCCTTTCGTTTTCCGTCAGGGTCAAACCAAGCAGGTCTTCACGGAGGGGTTGGCGGGGGTCGGCGGCGGCCAGGTGCAGGGTAATTTGCGGAAATTCGGCTATGTCTAGCCGGGCCAGGCGCAGGGGTGGCGCAGGGTCTGGCGGCTGTTGTTGGGCAGCAACGGCCGTGTCGCCTGCAAACAACAGCAACCAACATCCCAACACCCATCGCCACAAACTCATCATCTTCATTAGCCTTCAGCCAGTCAGCGAATCAGCAAGTTAGCCAAGCCCTGTGTAAGCCTGACCAGCCAAAGTAAAGTCCTGAATGGCTTGATTTGCTGATTATGTTTACTTTATGCCTTTGGTTTGCTATTATAGCACTGAGTTGAAATGAACGTTTACCGTGCACAAATACGGCATGGGGCCATCTGCAGAAAAAGGACTGGTAGTTATGCCCGGCAAACAGTGGCGAATTCTTGGAATAATGGCAGTGATCGTGGGCTTGCTGTGGGTGCATGGCAACGGCCGTAGCCTGAGAGCGCAGGCGGAAAGAAGCCCGCAGCTTTTTATTACCGCTACCAACGCCGACAGTCCCCCAATTTTAGAACTACAAGTCTATGGCATAGGCCCCCAGGGTGACTCCCTGGATCTGAATAGCCAGGCCATTAGCCTGCGGCACAATGACCTCCCCGTAACAGATTACACCTTTGGTGGCAGCAAAGAAGTTGGCACCTTTACCGTTTTTCTCATCGACATTCCTGAAGGGGTTTCCGGACAATTTGAGGCTATTCAAAATGCTATCAAGCAATTTGCCGGCCCGCCTGTAATGAAGGAACAAGTAGACGCGGTGGCTATCTATCAGGTAGGCCAGAACAATGCGCGTTCCTTGCTGCCCCCTGAACGTTTCCAGAACGGTGTAGCCAACTTTTTTTTTAACCCACTCATTCCCTCCACCGGCGCCACAGCCCTCATTGACAGCAGCGTCAACCTGTTGGAACAAATCCCTAGCTTGAAACCTGACCCAGCCATGGCGGCAGCCCTGGTCATTCTCTCTGATGGCACCGACGCGGTCAGCACCCAGTTCCAGGCCAACGATATTGCGGCGCGGGCTAATGAGTTGGGTATTCCGGTACACACCATCTGGCTGAGCAATGAGGATTTACCGCCTACCGGGCAGCAGCAGGGCGAAGATTATCTGATTCAAGTGGCTAGCAATGCGCGGGGCCTGGCGGTAAAAATGGAAAATCCTACGGATTGGGCCATTATTTGGAATCGCATCACCAGTTTTCGGAACCAGACCATCATTCGCTACCAGACGCCCGACCTGCAGGGAGGGACATTTCCTGTGGAACTGGCGATTGTAGGGCAACCGGAAACGGCCGTTACCACTGAAATCAACGTCCCCGCCAACATGCCCAGCATCTTCATCGAGCTTCCCGAAGAAAGCCGCGTCCTCGCCCTACCCAACGTCACCGCGCCTATCAGGCTGCGCTTCACCACCAATATCCGCTGGTTAGATGGCGTCGAGCGCGCCCTGACCGCCGCCCAATTAGTGGTCAACGGCGTGCCTCAAGAAATTAACGTGGCCGAAATCGGGGAATTTACGGCCGAAATCAGCAATCTGGGCTACGGGGCCAACACCATCCAGGTGGCCGTGTTAGATGACCAGGGCATGCGCGCCACCAGCCCGGTCATTACCCTGCAAGTTAACGAAGGACGGCAAGACATTCCCGAAGAATTAGCTACTGGCGGGGGACTGGTGCAAACTTTGGCG
Source organism: uncultured Anaerolinea sp. (assembly GCA_964504445.1). Taxonomy (GTDB): domain Bacteria; phylum Chloroflexota; class Anaerolineae; order Promineifilales; family Promineifilaceae; genus JACSRF01. The sequence continues at coordinate 19,350 of CAZDEO010000086.1, forward strand.
CGCTGGTTGGCCATTTTGCTGGTCATCGCGGTTTTAGCTGGCGGCCTCTTCTTCATCTGGCGGCAAGGGTTGCTAGGCTCTCTATCCTCGCTGCTGCCTCGAGGTCGGTCACGCCGCCACAAAAACAGCGGGCCACAAGTCACCTACGAACCGGCCGAAGAAGAGGCAGATGGACCGCGGGTGCTGGCGCGGCTGGTGGTGCTGGACGCCATTTCGCAAATGCCGTCAGAAATGCCTCTCATTGGCGTGCAGGTGCGGTTAGGTCGTTCGCCGCAGCAGGCCGACATTGCCTTCGAGAATGATATCACCGTTTCCCGGCTGCACGCCACCATGATGCTGGAAGGCACCCATTACCGCATTTTTGACGAAGGTAGCACCAGCGGCACCTGGGTCAACGAAAAACAGGTGCCGGAATACGGTACGCAGTTGGCCGACGGAGATGAGATTCATATGGGAGCGGTGCATTTGCGGTTTTACCAGCCTTAGGGTTGGATGATTGGATGGCAAAATAAGCAAACCAACTAGTAAACCAGCATGTGGGAGAACGAAACAGTTGACATTAACGCCAGATTTACTTGAACCCCCGCTGGCGGCAGCCCAGGGGTTGACGCTGCGCCTGGTAGGGCAGGATGATTATGACGATCTCCTGGCAGCGTGTTATCCGCACAAGTCGGCCAATGCTTTTTGGCACCATTTTGAGCAGCTTATGGAATGGCAGGAAGACGGCCGTACCGTGTGGCTGGTGGCGGAACGCAACGGCCGTATCATTGGCAGCGGTGAGCTTATTCTCTATCCCCACAGCACAGAAAT
>CAZDEO010000087.1:0-19656 GCA_964504445.1 uncultured Anaerolinea sp.
AGAAAAGCCAGAAAGCGCATCATTCCTCGCCGAGAATAACATAGGGGCTGGCCGGAGCCGCACATTCAAAAACGCGCTCCTGTTCATCTGTGGGTTCAAATAATTCGCGCTGAATCACACATTGGCGGTATGTTTCAAACTCCACTTGCGTGGCAAGCAAAGCTTCTTCTGCTGTTAAGTTTCCTTCCATTGCACGAGCCAGTGCAATAGAGTACCAGCGCCTTAGCTGCATCCATTCCGGTGCTATTTCCAGTTGTTGTTGATTCGTTTGCTCAGCGCTTTGCAACATCACAGTGGCCGCTGGCCCTGCTCGGAGGCGAAATTCCTCAGACTGCGCCATTGGCCGATAGGCCGGGATGCCAAAACCTGGGTCATGTTCTAGCAAGTAAACAAGCCATTGCCAACACGCCTGGCGCTCCTCTGTCTGAGCCGAAATATAAAGACCTGTCAGTTCTACCGGGAGAACAACCTCAGTATTTGGCGCAACAGGAAATGTCGTATATTTTCTTTCTTCAATAGCTGCTGTAGGTGAAGAACCGGGGCCTTCGATCTCACTGCCGCTATCCCACCACATAGCGCCGCGACGGGCGGCAAATAAAATGCCCCTATCAGCCATATTCTCCATACCGCTACCTGGAGAGAGATCGTATCCGGTCGTACCATAATTTGGCTTAATTCCATGCGTGCTGCTTAAGGCCACGAACCAGCGCAATGCATCAGCGACAGTCGGTGAAGTGAAATCGGCCGTTGCTGGCTCAACAGAGTGGTCAAGCAACTCTACGCCAAAGGCGTGGAGGAATATCCAGGCATCAAGAAAATCTGCATGGCTGGGTATATACCCAAACTGCTTTTCGTCACCTTCACCTGTGGTCAGGCGCAATGATGCTTCCAAAAATTCATCCAAAGTCCAGCCAGATTGAGGATACGATATGCCCATGGCATCAAAGAGCGTCGGGTCATAACCAATTAACGGCACTGTAAATTGGTAAGGCAAGGCAACAAGGGCTCCATCATAAGAAAAAGCATTTTGGGTCAGCGGAAAAAAATCGGCAGGATTGAACGCTGATTCCAAATTTAGTAACTCATCAAGGGGCAAAACCCTGGCAGCCTCCATATTCGATTGTAAAGGACCGTAAACAAAGCAGTCTGCTTGCCGCCCACCATAAGCCCGATCCATGCTTCGAAAAGCAGTGCCGGAAAATGCAATCCACTGCGGTGATTCCACCTCAATTTGCAAAGTAGGGTTTTCTTGCTCAAAGGCTCGCGCCAGCGTTTGATGGCGATAAAAATTCATACTATCTGTAATAAACAAAATGCTACCTGTTGCTACATTAGCCACCGGGCTAGCAACGACAGATGTCAAGGGGTCGGCATCTATACTTTCGCCTTGCTGCACAGCCGATTCGGCCTGAGTCATTGCCGCAAGCAGGTCCGTTTCTTCTGTTAGCGAGGCAAATACGGCCTGGATTAGTGCCTGACGGATAGGGGCGTGGGGAAATTCAAAGCTGTCATCCAGATAATTCTCGACCAGGGAAGCCACTTCCGACGGGATTCCATCCCAATAATTTGCAGCTTGCCTCACTGATGATCGGGCGGGCATAGCATCTTCATGATATCCCGGTTGCTTAGAGAGAAATTCCAGCAGCCGCCAAGCCTCTTGCGGATGCTGGGTAGCAGGACTGACTGCAAACCCTTGACTAAACAGATTGAGCCGCCGTTCTACCTGATTAGCTACAATTGGCAGCGGAAGCACCCCCACATCCAAGTTGGTATAGCTGGCAATCTCATTGCTGTTGGCCAGCCACATAGCCACCCGACGCTGATTAATTTGGGATTGTGTTTCACCGCTAGCAGTACTCAAATCTTTCGGCATAAAGGCGACGCCGTCTTCACCAAAAAGATCAAGATAACGTGTCACAGCCGTCATGACGCCACTTTCCGTCAATTGTGAGGAGGGTGGATCAGTTGTGTAGTCGGTTAATGGTTCACTTAATCCGGCTCCGACCAAGCCAAGTGGATTGAAGCCGTCAGCCCATCCATACTGAGCAGTAACATCACCATAGCGAACGGTAAGCTGTGCTGCCAGGCTAACAAACTCTTCCCAAGTCCAATCTGATGTGGGGTAGGCCAAAGAAGCATTGTCAAACAAAGCTTTGTTATAGGCGACAAAAAACAGATCAAACCCGACTGGTAGGTGGCGGATAGTCCCGTCTGCGGCCGTAAGCACACCAGAAGGAAAATCGGCAGCGTCAAAGTCGGCGGCATTGGCAAAGGGAGTTAGATCCAGCGTTAGCGATTGCCAGTCACCGGCAAAGGCTACGTTCGAGGGAAAGATGTCAGAGGATTGTGCCAGTATACGGGCGGGGTCAGGGTCATTGCCTATCAGCCGATTCATTCCCTCAACGCGAACGGAAACATTTTCGTTTTCAGCCATGAACAGATCGGCGAAAGCACGGTAGCGATCAACGTAGGCATCAGGTACTGTCACCATCAGATTAACGCTGCCGCTAGGGGTGGCTTGGTCCTCACTGCGACAGGAGGGCAAGAGGAAAATAAAAGCAAAACAAAGAAAGACGATCTGCAATCTCATAAATAAACCTTAACATCCCTCCCTATTTCAATCCTACAAAGAAACAGGGAGGGTTCTTTAGTTATGTTTGCTGCGCCCGGCCGCTCATATCACGCATCACGTTTCACGTTTTATTCTGCCATTATAAGATTAGATGCGCAACGGCCGTAAAGTTGGGGGAATTGGGTTTGGAGGCTGCTACAGTAAGCTGCGTAGACTTCTTAGATCAATATCATCAGCCTGGTTTGCGGCCAGAAGTATGGCTGCCTGGAGCGATTTTTCGGCTATTGCTTGCACAATGGTGGCCGGTTGTGCCGCAAAATCAAGCTGGCTGACGATTTCACTTAGTGGCATTTCGTGCAAGCCCATCGCTTGTCGCAAACGGCCGTCTACCTGGAGCAGGTCTTGTGGGGAAAGCCTGCCGATTTGATGGGCAATAAGAGTGGGTTCAACAGCGGCAATTTTAGGGCGCACAAATGATGGCTTTGGTAAACCAGCCTGCGCCCAATCGATCAAAACGTAATCAATTGTGTCGTGGGCTTTTGATACTTGAGAGGAAACGTACGCCAGGAGTAATTCAGAGCGGGCGGCGTGATAGAAATCGCTGCTTACAACAACGGCCGGTCGCGTTTTTGTAGCCGTCAGATCAGTGAAGGGAAATGGAATGAGAACAACATCACCCCGTCGAAACGCCATATAACTCTCTCCAATTATCATAAATAGCGTCATCGGGGTTGTCCCACTCGCGTTCAAACGTCGCCAAACCCAACTTTCGCCATTCAGCATCCTCTTCAACTTCGTCAGCGACAATACTGTCGAGCAGGAGTTTGGCCAGGAGCAACCGTTCCGTAGATGAAAATTGTTGAGCAGTGTCTAAAATTTTGCTAACTCTTGAAGAGATACCTGTCGTACTTGTCATCATTAACCTCCAACTAACCCAAAATCACATCAATATTTTATCACGAGACAAAGTTGGCTGCACAACGGCCCGATAGAGAGAGACGGTAAATGAGCCAATGGTTTGAAGCGTGATGCGTGAAACGTGTTTTTCTCACGCCTCACGTTTCACGGGTCATTATTAGATTAGATGCGGAACGGCCGTAAAGTTGGGGAAATTGGAGAAAAAGCAGTGTAAACTGGCTCTTTAGGATTTCGTGGGGTTTGTTCTGATGCGTGATGCGTGAGATCTCTCGGGTCACGCATCACGTATCACGTATCACTGGGTATCAACCCTCTGCAGAATCCGCATTTCCAGAAGCAGGAGCATTTGCCTGATAGACGCTGATTTTTTCATATAAGGTGGCGACCGTTTCACCAGCAAATTGTTCATCACGCCAGGCCAAATAATCGCCCTGACCGGCCTGCCAACTTGCCCAAAAACGAGCGGCTTTGGCCGGAGTAAGATTTTCTAAAAGCACCTTTGCCGCTTCTCTCATAATCTCTCGTTCAGCAATGACAGTTGTACTCATTGTTTTTACTCTCCTGCCAGGATACGCACAGCTTCTGTCGGATCACATACTTTGAGTTGCTGCCGGGATAAGCTCTGGTAACGGTGAATCAGTCGATCATCACAAGTAACAAAGTAAGCCGCATTGGCGGCCTCAGCACAGGCAACGTGTAAAGCATCAAGAGCTTTCAAGCCATCCTTTTCCAACACTTCACCCCGTTTTTTTATCTCTTGATTCACGAGTTGATGATAATCAGCCAGGCCAATTGTTTTCTCAATCCAGTTTCGTTGCAGTTCATGTGGATTGCGGCTGTTTTCGTAAGCCACTACAGATGACGTGATCAGCAAAATCTTGCCGTTCTCAACCAGTTGTAGGATCACAGAGAACGCCAGGTTTTCTAACCAGATGCGGGGTTGTGACTGGTCATCGAACGGCCGATTGTATACGCTTGTGTCTAAATAAACTTGAATACCCATTAAATACCGCTTGTTGCATCTTGCTGCTGCTCTCTAGTTGTTATTATAGCTGAAAAGCTGTGAAAACGGCCGTAGCGAACCGGCAGTGAAAAATGGCAAATGAGTCTATGGTTTGATGCGTGAGGCGTGAAACGTGATTTTCATCACGTTTCACGCCAAACCTCAGCGCACCGCATCTTCGCAAGCCTGCTGCGCCGCCTCGTCTTCAAACGCATCTTGCTCAATAACGCATTGGCGGTATTGGCTGAATTTTTCATCTGCGACGGCCAATGCTGCGGCAACCTCACTTTCACCCGCAGCGACGGCAAAATAGGCCTCCCTTAGCCAATCATAGCCCGGCTCCATCCATTCTGGCGCGAATGGATGCGTAGTTGGGGGTAAATTGTTGATGTAGGCCAGGCCGATAGCCGCAATCTGCTCACCGACAATGTCGGCGTAGGCTTGGGATTCGGCCGTTTCAATATGGCCGGGCAGCATTTGATACGCTTGTTCCGGTCTGTAAGCGGCTGATGGTTCCGTTACCAAAAACCGGATCCATTCCCAGCAAGCCGCTGCGTGAGGTGAATCAGCAAAGATAAAATAAGCCTGGACATAGGAGGGCGGTTGGCTTACCCCGTTAGAGCCAACTGGCTGTGGCGCAATGCCTAAATCAATCGTCGGCACGGGCTTTTCTGGAAAATATCTTTTATAGAAGTTATAAGACATTCCCGACCACATGGCGATGCGCTCTTCCAGGAACAGCGCATCGAATTGTTGGAAACTGGCGACGAAATCCTCAGCCATAAGCGGCTGCACTTCATGTGTGCGGATCAGATCGGTGTACCAGGTGAGCATCTCGGTGGCGGCAGCATAATCGAAATTTGGCACTGGTTCACTGTAATCGACAAGCTGCACGCCAAAATCGTTAGCTGCGCTCTGGACGTCAAAAAATCTGCCAGGTAACGCATAGGCATACTGTTTCGCCTCCCCTTCACCTGAACTCAATTGCAACGCCGCTTGCAAAAAGTCGTCCACTGTCCAACCCAGCGTTGGCTCTGGCACGCCCGCCTCCTGGAACAAGCCTCTGTTGTATTCAAGGTAGGGAATGGACACGCCCAACGGCAGCCCCAGCAGTTCGCCATCCACAGTTAGTTTCTGTAAAAGGGCAGGGTAGAATGATTCCGGCTGCATGGTCGTGTCTATGTCCAGCAAGGGGCTAAGCGGCAGTAAGTTGTCATCCGTCAAATCATAGTTCCACCCCACGGTGCAATCACTGCCCGCCGCGCGATTAAACAGGCTGTCTTGCTCCACGCCAAAAACAATCTCTTCCACCATAAAGCGGATGCGGATATCTGGGTGCGACTCCTGGAACTGGCGAGCGAGCGGGCGCAGCACTTCCTCCATGCCTACCGGGGTATAAAATGTGATCTCGACGACATTTGAATCATTCGCGGCGGCTGGCGCGGTGGGCACGGCAATGGGTTCGACTTCCGCATCAGCGGGCGCGGCTTCGGACGGGGGCAGCTGGCCCAGGGCAACGGCCGTATCCACCCCATCGTCAATCTGCGCGGCAAAGGCCGTCATGAGTGGGTCCACTGCCTGCGCCGGAATGCGCGGGGCGGCGCTGTTGTCGGCGCTGTATTGCAGGGCCGGAGCCAGCTCTGGCGGCAGCTGCGCCCAAAAGTTGGTGGCTGCGGCCACAGAGCGGCGGGCGGGCGCCAGGCTAATTTGAAAAGCGCTGTCCTGCGGCGGCTGGCGGGAGAGGAAGGCCAGCAGTGCCCAGGCCGCTTCCGGATTGGCCGTGCCCCGGCTGGCGGCAAAGCCAAAGATAAGCGGCTCGGCGGCCAGGCCGTAATCACCCTGCGGTACGGCCGTTACCCCCACATTGCTCTCATTGGCATCGTACAACAGGTGGGTGGTGTGCCACAGCGCCGCCCGTCCATCGGCAATGAGCGCCGTTGGCGACGGGTCGCCGCCACTGCGCCGGGCGGCCGGGCGGTATTCGTCCAGCCACGGCGCGACCTCGTATTCGGTGAACAGATCGCTGACCCACGCCAGCGCCGTCGCCACGTCCGGGTCTTGCAGGCGCAGGCCGTCGGCCGTTTGCAAGGGCGCGTTTAGCTGCGCCGCCAGCAGCGGCATGTAGCGCATCTGCGCGGGCACGTAGCCCCAGCGGGTCACGGTATCTCCTTCTCGTGTGGTGAGGGCCACGGCCGTTTCCAGAAAGTCGTCGGTGGTCCATGCCAGGGCGGGATACGGCCGTTCCGCCGCATCAAACGCTGTTTTGTCGTAGTAGATCAGGTAGTAGGCCGCGCCGGTGGGCATGGCGTACAGCGGTTCCGAGGCGGCGGGCAGCAGACCGGGGTAAAAGTCGGCGGCGTCAAAGTCGGGGTCTAGGGTGAGGAACGGCCGTAAATCCAGCAGATATTGCGTCTCCCCCTGCCGGTTGGGGCTGTAGGGGAAAACGTCGAAGGAGGAGGCCAGGGCGCGGATACCCCCGTCGTCGGGGTTGGCCACCTCGCTGACGCTGACCAGGCGCACCTGAATGCCGGGATGTTCCTGCTCGAAGGCGTCAATCAGCGGTTGGTAGCGGCTCTGGCTGCCGCTTTCTACGGCCAGGGTGATGGTGGTGGCGTCGCCTTCGGCGGCTGGTTGGGGGGTGGGCGGCTTGGTGGCTACTGGGTCGCTGGCGGGTTCGGGGGAAACGGCCGTTTGCCACCAAATCACCCCGCCCACGATGAGCAGCAGGGCGGCCATCGCCACAACATTTTGTAAGCTCAATCTGAAATCCCGCATCATCGTTTTTCTCCTCATGCGTTTGGCCAACGCCTGCTGCATGGCACGGCGCTCGACCAATGTCAGCCGCGCCCGCGCCGGTTCTTCACGCAAATCGTAGAGCCACGCCGGCCCCGTTTTCACCAGGCGGCGGCAGCGGGCGCAGCTATCCAGATGCGCGGCAAAGGCCGCCTGTTCGGTCGTGGGTAAACGGCCGTCTTCATACGCTTCCAACCGTGCTTCGATGTCGTTGCAGATAAACGGCCGTTGTCGTCCTCGCCAGCTAAAAAATCGTCCGAACATAGTTACCATCCTGGGGAATGAAACGTGAGGCGTGACGAGTGATGCGTGAGAAGAAATTCACGTTTCACGCATCACGCATCACTCGTCACGCTCCCCGAAGAGCCGCCAAACGGCAGCCCAGCCTCTTGCAGCTTACGCATTTGGCGCAACTGTTTGCGCCCCTGGCTTAACTGTTCGTAAACCGTGCTAACTGCCAAACCCAGCGCCGCGGCAATCTCCTCACTCGCCATGCCATACCGGTAACGCATCAGAATTGGCAGCCGCAGGCGGTCGTCCAACTGATTTACCAATTGCCACAACGACTGTCGCTGCATACGCTCCCCGACAATATGCGCCGGGTTTTGCTCTGTCTGGCCTGGAGCAAACAGCCGCTCCGGGTGCAAACTTTCCAATGACAAAACGCGCCGCAACTTTTGCCGTCGCAATCGGCCGCGGCATTCATTCACCAAAATAGCAATCAGCCACGTATCAAAAGCCGCTTCGGCGCGAAACCCTTTAATCTTCTGAAACACGCTCAAAAATGTCTCCTGCACCGCGTCTTTGGCTGCTTCCCGCTCACGCAAAATAGACCAGGCCACATCGAACAGGCGATCCTGGTAAAGGTCGAAGAGGTCAGCGAGGGCGTCGAAATCGCCCTGCTGGCAGCGCGCAATGAGCCGGGAAAGGTCGGGCATATATGAATCCTACTCTATTAGATGCAGGGGGAGAAAAAAGTTAGGGAAGTTGGTAGACAAAACTGGGGTTTTGCGATGAACCAGCAGCCGGTTACGGCCGTTCACAATCTTGTTTGCTTCTTCAACTGCTTTAAGACGTCTTTGGTGCTGGCAAAAGCGAGTTCCGGCAGTTCATCCAGGGCAAAGAAGCCAACGGCGTCGGCGTCGTCCCCAGCCTGCATCTCACCGCCCAACAGTTCAGCCCGGAACATGATGAAGATGGAGGAAGCAAAGCCGCTGTGCGGCGGGTTGAAGTACACCTCTACCAGCCCGGTAATGGCGACGTGGAGGTTGGTTTCTTCCAAGGTTTCGCGCACGGCCGTTTCCCGCGGATCCTCCCCGCTATCCACAAACCCGGCGGGCACGCTCCACTTGCCGCGCTCCGGGTTCATCTTACGGCGCACCAGCAAAATGCGCCCCGCCTGCTGCACCAAGACACCTACCCCCACCTTCGGGTCAGTAAAATGTATGTAGCCGCAGGCCGGGCAAATGCGGCGCAGATTGTCGCTAAATTGTTTTGTTTCCAGGGACGTAGCGCAGCGAGGGCAGAAAGCAAAGTCGGCGGGGGCGGTGTCAATGGTCATGGAAGTAAGCAGGTAGGCCAGATGGCCGCTGGCAATTTGGTCCGCCTTTTTGTTACAACAGGCGGCTGCGAGCCGCAAAGGTGAGGATCGCCAGCAGCACAAAAAGAGCGCCTAACCCTACGGGCAGCCAGGGAAAGGCTGGCGTGGGCACAGGATAGCCGCTTTCCGGTAATGGCGTGGGCGTAAGCACGGCCGTTGCTGCCCCATTTTGCGCCGCCACTTCGTCCCCCGCTCGGCTGGTCGCCGCTTCCTCGGTGGGCAGGCGGGGGACGTCAGGCGTTTGCGTGGGCGAGGGTGTGGGCCACAGTGTGGCGGTGGGCAGTGGGGCTGTTCTGGTCAGGGGAACAGCCGTGCCTACAGGCGCAGTTGCCGGAGCCATGAATCCACCTTCGGCCGTATCAGTTTCCGCATCATCTGCCGCCATCTCTGCAACCTGCTCTTCAGCTGTTTCTTCCACCACTATCTCTTCGACGGCCGTTTCCGCCACCACTTCCGTCACCACCCGCGTCACCTCAACGGCCTCTCCCTCCATCATTGGCGCCGCGGCGGGGACTGCTTCTTCCTCAGCCATTGACTCCATGGCCACTTCCTCCGTCATGGTAACCACCCGCGTTACCGCTACCAACTGCGCCGCAGGAGCCAGCCAGTCACCAGGCGTCAAGCTTTGCAATGCAACGGCCAACACAAAAAAGAAGGCCGTCAGCACGGTGGCTGCCCGTAAAACCGGGTAGGCTTGCACCAGTGGCTCACGCTGGGGACGGCCGTACAGCGCCGGGTCCAGCGTGAAATTGCGCGGAGCACGGCGACGGGGCAGCCGGCGCAAATTCTCGCGCACCAGCCGCAGGTGCGCCAATTCTGTGCGCAGCGCCTCATCCTGCGCCAGCTCCGCCTCAAAAGCAGCCTGCTGGCGCGGCGAAAGAGAACCGTCCAGGTATGCATTTAACGCTTCGCGCCGCTTCTCTTCCGCTGATTTTGTCCAATTACGCCAAAAATCTAACATGATTCGTCTCAACATGGCTTAGCCGCCATGATTTAGTATCTGTAAGCGGTAATCCGTAGTGCGCCAACGCCCACTGAATACTGATCGCGGACTACCATACCATTCCTCTGCTCTCACGTACTTAGACGATATTGTAGGGGCAATAGTTCCTGCACCTTTTGCAGGCAATCCCGCAGCTTGCTGCGCGCGCGGCTAATGCGCGACTTCACTGTACCTAGCGAAACCGACAAAATACCGGCAATTTCGTTGTAATCATATCCTTCCACGTCACACAACACGGTGGCAATACGCTGGTCTTCGGGCAAGTCTTGCAGGCAGCGCTCAATGGCTTCCGCCAATTCTGCCCGCTGCTGGTATTGCTCTGGCGTATCCTCCGGGCTGCGCAAAAATGGAGCCGATTCATTCTCTGCGGTCAAATCGTCAATGGAAGATTGGGGGCGGCGCTTATGGCGGCGCAGTTCATCGTAGCAACGGTTGGTGACAATGCGCAGCAGCCAGGACTTGAAGCTGCCCCCCCGGAAACGGTTTAGCGCCTTATAAGCAGCAATGAAGGATTCCTGGGTAATATCCTCCGCAGCCTGGGGGTTGCCCATGATGCGCCGGGCAACATTGTAGGCCAACTCCTGGTAAACTATTACCAGCCGATTGTAAGCCTGCACGTCCCCGTTTTTTGCGTCAAAAATTAAAGCTGCTTCGTCCATAGTTGGTTGGTTGGTTTGTTAGTTGGTTGAGGAGCAAACCACGAACAAACCTCTCTTTGACAGATAAAAGGCATTGCTTTATACTTCCGTCACCTTAAAAAAGAGTGCCGAAGTGGCGGAACAGGCAGACGCGCACGACTCAAAATCGTGTTCCCTCGGGAGTGTGGGTTCGATTCCCACCTTCGGCACCATCCCAGCTTGTTAACGCCGCTGGATTATAAGCCTCGCAACTGGGTGGGGCAAATGACCAATGCATGAAGGCTGCCGGACGGTGGCCTTTTTTGTTTGTCAGGGGGTCAGCTTGTCAGGTAAAAAGCTGGCTGGCCGAATTGCTGACTTGCTGAAATGCTGAAATGCTGAAACGCTAAATATGCCAAAGTTTTTACGCATCGCCGTTTTTATCATCATCGGATTTGCCATTGGGGCAGGCCTGGGGCTATACCTGGGTTGGGAAGCGTGGCCGACGGAATTTACCGATGCCGCCCCGGAAATTTTGCAAGACCGCTACCGGCGCGATTATGCGTTGATGATTGCCGCCACTTATGAACTGGATGGTGACCTGAACAGCGCGGAACGGCGCATTAATGAATTAGGGACAGGTGCTGCAGGTCGCGAGTTTTTCTTTTCGGCCACGCTGGACACAATTCTACGCAATGAAGATGAGGTAGCAATCCGCCAAATGGTGCGGCTGGCCACCGACTTGGGGCTGGACTCTCCAGCTTTTACGCCTTATCTGCCGGGAGGGAGAAATGGAGAGTAGGCGTCGCCAAATTCGCTCTGAGCCTCTCAGCCAACCTTCGCGCATCTCCCTGGCCAGTCTGCTGCTGGTGGGGTTGGTGTTGGGATTAAGCGCGGGGCTTTACTATGCCTGGGTTGTGGATCCGGTGATTTTTGTTGACGCTAGTCCCGCGCGCCTTAGCCAACGCTACAAAGAAGAGTACCTCTACCTGGTCAGCCAGAGCTATGCGGCCACCGGCAACTGGCCTCAGGCCCAAGAACGGCTGGACGCTCTGGATGACCCAGACCTGGCGCAAAGGCTGAATGCTTTGTTGGAGCAATATTTGCGGGAACAACGGCCGCCGCAAACGGTGGAGAATCTGGCGACTTTGGCCCGACAGGCTGGGGTGGAAGGGGCCGTGATCGCTCTTTTTGCGCCTACGCCGGCTAGCGGGGCAGCCCCAGCGGCTACGTCTACGGCTACAGTGTCTGCGCCTGTGGACCCAACGGCCGTACCACTGCCTACCAGCACCCCCACCCGCACCCCGGCCCCCACCACCACGCCCATCCCTACGGCCGTGCCCTCGCCCACCCCACGACCTGATTATCGTCTACTCAATCAGGAACGGCTGTGCGCCGCAGCGTCCACGACGCGTATTGAAGTGCTGACTTATGATGCGCTGCTTACGGAACTGCCGGGGGTGGAGATGTTGATCCGTTGGGAGATGGGAGAAGACAGGTTTTTCACCGGTTTTAAGCCAGGGGAAGGCGCTGGCTATGGAGACTTTACCATGGAATCTGGCGTTTCCTATTCGGTACAGGTAGCGGCAGGCAGTCCGGAGGTTAGCGGCCTGCGCGTTGAGCCATGCCCCAATGGGATAGATGGGGGTTGGCGGCTTTCCTTCCAGAACGTGCGGCTGGTTTTAGAGACGGAGGCGGAGGGGGAGAATGGAGATTAGGGGCTAGAAATTGGAAGCGCACCTCTCTCCAATCTCTCCTTCGTAAATGTAGCGCCAGCATCTTGCTGGCGTCGCCACCTGGAAGATGGCGCTCCGTTTTCATTCATGGTGGTCGGCGGCAGCCGGTGAAGTCTCCTTCGAAAATAAATTAGAAGCGCAGAGATTCGCAGAGAGAAGGGAGAAATAAAACTGCGTCATTGGTGGATTTTCATTCATGGTGTTGAGCGGGCGCTCATGTCGTCTCCTCTCTATTCTTAAATGCGGCCAAATTGCCGCGCCAGTTGGGCGACGGAAAGGTGAATGAGGGTAGGACGGCCGTGAGGGCAGGTGTGGGGGCTGCGGCACGCTTCTAGCTGCTGGATCATCGCTTCCATTTCGCGTGGGGAGAGGGTTTGCCCCGCTTTGACGGCCGCCGACTTGCATACGCGCAGGATGATGCGCTCTTCAATTTTGCCTTGTAGAGGTGCGTCGCCACGCTCCAAATCTTCTACCACGGTGAGTAAAATTTGCGCAGGGTCTTGTTTGGCCAGAAGAGCCGGGATGGCGCGCACCATGAAGACCTGGGGGCCAAAGGGGTCCACCTGAAAGCCAATTTGGGCCAGGGTGTCCAGGTATTCTTCTAACAAGGTGGCTTGAGGGGGGGAAAGGTGCACGGCCGTACCGGCCATTAATGCTTGCGACACAATCTCATTTTGCGCCCATTGGACCATAAACTGCTCGTACAAAATGCGCTCGTGGGCGGCGTGCTGGTCAATGAGAAACATGCCGTCCGGCCCCTCGGTGATAATGTAAGCCGCGCCTACCTGCCCCACGACGCGCATGATGGGCAGCTTGTTGCCACCCAGGTTGGGTTGGGGAACGGGTGGGTCATCTTTTCCGGCCGTTGCCTCGCTATCGACCTGGTGAGACCAGTCTAACCCTAGCCCAGATTGCCCGCTTTCATCCCGCCGCCCAAAAGCCTGGTGGTCGAGATGCCCGGCCCAGCCCACGGCCGTTTCCTCCGTGCTGCCGCCTATTTGCCACGCCGTCATGCTGCGAATGGGGCTGTCCGCCACCAAAGTCTGGCGCACGGCGCGCTGCACCGCACCAAAGACGGCGTTGGCATTTTGAAAGCGCACTTCTATCTTGGCCGGATGCACGTTGACGTCCACTTCCTCGGCAGATAGGTTGATGAAGATGATGCCCAATGGGTAACGCCCGGTGGGCAACAAGGTGTGGTAAGCCTGGATGACGGCATAGGTGAGGCTACTGTCTTTGACCCAACGGCCGTTGACAAATAGCGTAATGTGGCTGCGGTTGGCCCAATGTAGGCTGGGCGGCCCCACGTAGCCACGCACGGTGATAGCCTTTTTATCTGCGGGGGAGCTGGGGGGCAAGGGAGCAAGCGTGACGATTTCTCCCCTGCTCCCCTGCTCCTCTGCTCCCTCCTTCTCTTCCGCCAAAGGCAGCAACTGCCGCGCCGTGTCTGGCCCGTAAATGGCTACGAGCACGTCGGCGGTACGGCCGTTGCCGCTGGTCTGGAAGCTGATGCGGTTGTCGTGCACCAGTCGGAAGCGCACCTGCGGATAAGCCAGAGCGTAGCGGGTGACAAATTCATCAATGAGGCGCTTTTCGGTGTTGGCCGACTTCAAAAATTTGAGCCGCGCCGGCACATTGTAAAAAAGCTGCTCCACGGCAATGACCGTGCCCTGGGGGGCACCCACCGTCTCGCGGCCAATGATGTGCCCCCCTTCCAAGAGGAGGCGCGTGCCTGCAGCCTCCTCGGCGGTGCGGCTGACCACCGTTAATTGGCTAACGGCGGCGATGGCGGCTAACGCTTCGCCGCGAAAACCCAGGGTGTGAATGGCTTTCAAGTCGTCGGAAGTAGCCAGTTTAGACGTGGCGTGCCGCAAAAAGGCGGTCTCGATTTCGGCAGCAAGGATACCGCAGCCATCGTCAGCCACTTGCACAAGCTGGCTACCCCCACCGCGCACGTCGATGTTGATGGTGGTGGCGCCGGCGTCCAGGGCGTTTTCCACCAGCTCTTTGACCACGGATGACGGCCGTTCTACCACCTCCCCCGCAGCAATTTGCGAGGCTAATTGGGCAGAAAGGATATGAATCGGCATAAACCATATTGTAGGAGCGCAAGGGGCTAGTAGGCAAACTTGCACCACAATTGATGCTAACTATACTTTACACTCTATCTCTACACTTTATCTCAGCGGAGGTGCATATGCCCTTTCAACCAAACTACGACGTGCCACCTGAACGGCAAGCTTACACCATATTTGCCGCCCCAGAGACGGGTCCAGAGCGTATTGGCATGTTGATTCTGCACGGTTTCATGGGCAGCCCCGCCAGCAGTCGTCCTATGGCGGAATTTTTAGCCCAGCAGGGCATTACCTGTCATTGTCCTCTGCTGCCAGGGCATGGGCATCTGCCCTATAAAATTCACCGGCTTTCGCGCCGGCAATGGCTGGCGGAGGCAGAAGAAGGGTTGGACTTTTTGCGCCAGCACTGCGACCAAATTTTCATCACCGGGCACTCTATGGGGGCGGTGCTGGGGGCGCACTTGGCGGTACACAACCCTGACATTTGCGGCTTTGTCATGCTGGCGCCATTGTACGATTTGCCCGATTGGCGCATTAAGCTGGTGGCTGTGGGCCGCTTTTTTATGAAGTGGTTTTATCCACTGAAAAGCCAGCACGCGGAAAGAGATATTTTTGTGGGGCGGGTGCGGGATTATGACCCGACGATTGATGTGGATGACCCGAAGTTGCAGGATTGGCTGGTGGAGGCGTCGCGGTTGCCGCTGGATGGGCTGGATGAGATGCGCAAGATGGCGGCGCTGGGGCGTAAGCTGTGGCCGCGGCTGCGGCTGCCGGTGATTATTTTTCAGGGGGGTAGCGACCCGGCGGTGAATGCGGGGAATACGGAGAAGCTGTTTCAGAAGCTGAATACGCCGGATAAGGAGATGAAGTTTTTTCCGCAGGTGGGGCATGAGCTGATGCGGCCGGTGGAGCCGATTCACCGCAAGGTGTGGCAGAAGGTGCTGGAGTTTGTGCAAGACCATGCGGAGGTGGGTGTGCGGGGGGAACGGCCGTTGCTCTCTGGCGGCTCGTTGCTAAAGTGACCGATGCCCTGGCAAACAAAAAGCCCCACGCCAACACGCGGCGCGGGGCTTTATCACATCTGCAAAGCAGTTAATTTTGCTTGCGATATTTTGCTAAATAGAACAAGGATGTTGCTAATACTGTTGCGAAAGAAATTACTAAAATTGTAATGGCATTAGATCCGTTTTTACCATCCATTGTTTGCAAATTTATCGCAAGTGGCGTCGTATCACCACCCCACTGCAAAACTGGGGTACTACTGGTTCCATAAGCTGGTGCGGGGAGAGTGCAACCGGAGGTATTTAAGGTGCCTTCACGGTCTTCTAAAAGTAACTGATCAGCAGCAGAGGGATTTACCGCAAGGCCTGAAATTTGTAGCCTGAGTGTTGCTGTGCTTCCTCTCTTTGCTTCAAGGTATTGAACCAAAGAGCCGCCGCTTAAGTCAGATATATGATACCATCCATCACCGGTTACTGCCCCTTCATCTAATGTTCCTAAAGAGCCATTTGTGCCGTAGCCGGTGTCGATTGGCAACTCTGCGCCGGGCACTGTCCCTTCGCTCCAATTTGGATACGAGCTAGTATCAACAGCAAAAACTTCTATACCCACATTGTCTACCGAAACGCTAGAGTAACATGCCGTATCGTCATGAACAACTGGCAAATTTAAGCGTGCTTGAGTGATTGTTGTGGTGATGCTACTTAAGTCCACTTTCATGTATGCTATGTATACAGGGCTTCCCCCACCAGGGTTGCTACGGTTTAACAGTAGCGCATTGCCATTGTAGTATGTACCTCCTACTATGTATAAAAGATCGTCGGTAATTGTTGCTGTTTCACCAAGTTGGGCACTAGCTGGAGAAAAAACAATAATAAGCAATAGTAGAACTACCAAACCTGCTCCTATTTGTAGTGTTTTCTTCATTTCAAATTAAATCCTTTGATTTTTGAGGATATCGACTGGTTGACTGACAGAATTAATTCTGGCCTAAAATGACAACAACAGATGGGAATAATCAACAAATTTTTTCAGAGGTGAGCTATATCTGTTTTTTACTCAAATCTGTTGTTGTCACCTGAAAATGAGATTTGTCAGTCAATCAGGGATATCGATATGCTTGAAGTATTGGTCATTAGTTAGGGCCATTGTGTAGGTGCGTTATCGTTAGTTCGTAAACCATACGGGTGTCCAGCTTGAACCGCAAAGTTGCCAAAAGGTAACCCAACATTGTACGTTCGCATCAATTGTGCATTGGCATCCCAATAAAACACTTGAGAAACTCCGCCGACCTCAGTAGCAAGTTGACTAGCTGTTGTGATTTGACTTTGATCCAATGGCACAGTAATGAAATTGAGGCCATTGACAGCTATCGTATTAACGACAGCGCCAACTTCTGGCACTTCACCAACCCATGTTACACTATCTGGGGCACCGCTATTGGCAATAATAAACAAGTTGTCGCCTGGTGATACTGCGAAATTTCCGAAAGGTAGGCCAACATTATAAGTGCGAAGTATTTGATTATTTGGATCCCATTTCAACACCTGAACCACACCACTTCCGATATAACTCGCTACACCATTTGCTGAAGTTGGTATAGAAGCACCAGTTAGTGGTATAGAAATGTGTGTCATACGGTTTGTGCCTGTTTGCAGCATTGGTGCGCCGGGTTGGAAGTCGGCGGGTTCGCTGATGGTGCTTGCGTTGGTTTGCACTGTGTCGCCTTCGTTGCCGGGCAGGGCCAAAAAGGCCAGCAGCCCCAGGGCCAGGAATAATGCGGTAAAGCTGATGAATGACAGAATGTATTTCATGATTCTCTCTCCTGCGAAAGATTAGCAATAGCCTGATGAAGGGTACGGTTTTCTTCCGCCTGATTCGTCAAATCTATCTGTAGTGGTGCCATCGTCAAAAGCCGTCGGTGGTCACAAGGTTAGCAAAGCAATTATGAGCCAGGCACTATGGTAAAGGTAAATTCGGCGGCGCGGTTGGAGGGGGGGCTGGGGATGGTGTTGCCCAGTCCACACTCATTAACGCCGCGCACCAGGTAGGAGTAGTTGGCATGCGGGTTGCCCAGGCTGCCGGTATGGTGAATATAGCTGGTGTTTTCGGTGATTATGCAGTTTTCTGCAATGCTGCAATTGTCACCGGGGGTAAAGTAGGGATCGTTGATGCCCCACCATATTTCGTAGTAGTCACTGTTGGAACCCTCCCAGTTGAGGAAAGCATTAACGCCATTACGGGTGATGTGCAATTCGGGAGGTGCGGGCGGCTCTGTGCAACTGCCACCACTAACGGTCAGGGAGACGGGTATTTCCAGCAGGGGGGTAGCAGGGTCGTTGCTGTTGATGCAAATAACGCTGCTGTAGTCGCCGGCTTCCAGGCCAGTAGCGTCCAGGGTGACGTTGAGGTTGCTAAAATCGCCGGCTGCGGTGCTTCCGCTGTTCTCTGAAAATTTGAGCCAGGGTATTTCTCCTGGGAAGTTGCAGGTGTTGGTGGTTTCTTCGATGTAATGAAAGAAGTCTAACCGGACGTTGCCAGTAAGGGCGCCGGTGCTGAGGAAACCAGCTTGGAGGGTAACGGTTTCGCCGGCGATTTCGCTGATGTCGAGGCGGACAACTTGCCAGTTGGGGTAGGTGTTGCTGGTGGCGGTACTGTCGAGGGTCCAGAGGGTACGGCCGTCTACCTGCACGTACGCATAATCCAGGCCATCATCGCCTGCGTCGGGGCGGTAAGCCAGGTAGTAAAAGCCTAGCTGCTGCGCATCGGCGGGGACAGTAATGGTTTGCGTGATATAGCTGCTGACGGGAACATTGTTGCAATAGCCACCGCCCCAATAATCCAGGCTGCCACTGTAAGCTGTAACATTCCAAATTGGGTACCAATTCCCAATACGAGACCCGCAGTCAGAACTGCTGCTAGCCATATTCCAGGCGGACGGGTTATTTTCAAAGTCGCCATCGTGTACCAGGGCTTGCAACGCCAGGGGTGCGGGGGACGCTGGGGGCAAAGAAATCAGAGGCATCGCAAAATTGTTGCTACTGCTGAGAGAGTGTCCGGCCTGATCCTTACCACTGCCGCGCGTAGGCATGGCGAGTAACGTACTCATAGCCGCATTTTCTGCCTCATCTACAAACCAAACCAGGTCAGCCCCACCCTGATTGGTAATCGTCAGGGGCAGGGTTGCCTGCGTATCAGGCAGCAAAGCGGCGTTGAGCGAGGTGGGCGCCACCACAATCGTTGGTGGAGTAGTAATGCTCAAACACCATTGGTTAAGCGTACCTCTATCACGCCGGTACATGTCAGCAACACGCAGGTTCCAGGTTCCGCTTATGTCTGCAAAGTCAAAATAACGCAACGATTGGACAGGCACATAACTGCCATTGGTGGCCAAAGGACAAGCAGTTTGCACAGACTGGCCAGCCTCATCGTCCAAGGTAACATGGATGTTGTCTGCAGAGCAGTCGCGACTTTGCATGAGTTGGATGGTGGTGCCGCTTTCTGCATGTTCCAATTGCATGGTCAGATCGCCAATGTAGGTGTGGTTAACGTCTAGGATGACATTTAAGTCGAAGATGGTGTCGGTATCGGTAATGGTAATCGTATCTACGACACCTGTGGGGTCGGCATCGGGGATTGCCAGATTAGGCGCGCTACAGTAGGTAGTAGCATTGACTGGAACAGACGTAGGGCGGCTTGATTCAATGAAACGGCCGTTAATTACCGTTTCCCCCTCACCCGATTTGTCTGGTTCCGCGACCTGCGCCAAAACAGTTTGCCCATCCGTCAATGCCCCAGGGAGTAAAGTCACCAGCATAACCACTGCCAAAACAACAATAAAAAAGAAATGATTCCGAGATATTAAACGGGTCATTTTAACCTTGCCTTTCATTTGTACCTATTAATATCGCTACACGATGGGCTGCGCTGCCAGAAAAAAGCACTACTTAGCATTTACCTTCTGTTTGTCTATCCTTTTACACCTACGCAGCCAACCCACAGCAATTAACCCTCAAATCGTTAATAAATTTTTATGTGCGTGGCTAAACTTTTTTATAAAGAGTGCACAAGGGTAGGAAATCTGCGAACTACTATTCCCCCAATTTGTAAACTTGCTGATATCTGCAAACAGCGCGTTTAGATACCCAGCTACTATCAAAGTATGCGATTAAAGCATTAATATCCCCGTTACAATCCAAGCCACGTGCGTGAATGAAACGTAAATGCTATTTGCCCCACCTCTCAGCTTTCACGGTTCTTCGGTGCTAAAATGCATACTGTTAGCGGCCGAGCTAAATGAAGGCAAACGGCCGTATTAAATCAAAGAACGATCGGCAAAA
>CAZDEO010000088.1:0-19648 GCA_964504445.1 uncultured Anaerolinea sp.
CGTGGTGAGATTCTCGACCGCTTTTGCCAAAATCTAACTTAACTGAGCACTAGTTGGCTGACAGAATGAATCCTGGCCTAAAATGACAACAACAGATCGGGGGTGAGCTAAATCTGTTTTTTATTGAAATATGTCGTTGTCACCCTGAATGGGAATGTGGGATAAACCCGGTTCAAAACCTTAGTAGAGTAGCGCCACAAATTCCTGGCTACTGATTTCACCAAAATAAGGGGCGAGGTTGAGGCCAGCCACGGCCGTTTCCAGCGCCTCTCGCTCATACTTCACCCCCACCAGCCGTTCCGTCACCTCGGCCACGTCGCGCTTGCTGGCAAAGCCGCCCCAAAATGTCACCCCGCGCACGTGCCCTTCGTGTACGTCGATGTGCACGTCCACTTTCCCCACCGGCGTTTCCCCTTTCTTACGCACGTTAAAGTCTGGCGAGCGCCCCATATTCCATTCCCAGGTACGGTACCGTTTAGCGGCGATTTGTTCTACCTGGCGCCATTCAAGGGAGGAAAGATCGTACGTGGGCACGGCCGTTACCCCAAAAATGCCGCGCAGCAATGCATCCTTCAACGCCACAATCGTCATCTCTTGCGGCAGCAATTCCCGTACATTCGCCACAAAGCTGCGCACCGACTGCACCGCCTTCGACTCAATGGCTGCCCGGCCTGGGTTCAAGGCTTTCAGCATCATCTCCAAATCGGTATCGAACAGCAGCGTGCCGTGGCTAAACATGCGGCCCCGCGACAGATATTGCGCATTGCCAGAAACCTTTTTGCCCCCGGCAAAAATATCGCTTTTACCTCGCAGCTCCGCGTCTACCCCCAACTGCCGCAGCACCGCCACCACCGGCTCCGTAAACTTGGCAAAGTTATGCAAGTCTTCGCCCCCTTGGGTAATAAAGCTAAAGTTAAGATTGCCGAGATCGTGAAAGACGGCGCCCCCACCCGACAGGCGGCGCACCACGTGAATACCCTGCTCACCCACAAAATCCAGGTCAATTTCTTGCAGCGTATTTTGATTCCGGCCAATGATGACGGCTGGTTCATTGATGTAGAACAACAGCAAGGGGTCCGCCAGGGTCACATTCCGCAGCAAATGTTCTTCCAAAGCCAGGTTCAAGTGTGGATCCGTGATTCCACTGTTGTCTACAAACAGCATATTGACCTCCTAAGGGCAATCTAGCTCAGCGCCATTGGGTATGGTTGCCTGTGCCCAGCGCCGGGCAAACTCCGCCTGATACAGCGTGGCAATCTCTGCGCTGCGCACAATCACCACATTTTCATAGTTGCGTTGGGTGGCATTCTCTGAAAAGTTGAGAGAACCGGTCACCACGGTCTCGCCATCAATAATGAGAACCTTGTGATGAAAGGCTGCCGGATTTCCGTCTTGCCGCGCATCCAGGCCCGCACAGTAGAGACGGGTTAGTTCGCTAAAGGGCGTCTGGCTGCCTCTGGTTTCAAAGATAGCCCGCACCTCTACACCAGCGGCGGCACGTTGGGCAACGGCCGTGCCCAACCCATCCAGCGTAAAGGAAAAAGCCATCACTTCCACAGACTGCTGCGCCTCTTCCACCAGTGCTACCAGCCGGGGGGCGATAGCATCTTGGGGCGCAAAAAGCACCGCCACCCCCAATCCACCCAGCATAATCTCCTGACCACGCTCCACTACAGTGGGAGGCGCGCTTGCCCTCCACAACCGGGCAAAATCTTGCTCATACCAGCCTGCCACCAGCGGCAGAGAGAGCACCAGGGTGTTGTTATTGTTGGCAAAAATGCCGTTTTCCGTCACGTTGGTTGAACCCGTCCACACCGTGTGCCCATCAAAAACCCAATATTTATTGTGCATCAGCGCCCCGTACCCCAGGCCGCGCAGGGGAATGCCCGCCGCATCCAGCCGGGCAAACAGGCGGGGATTTGCCTCCAGGCCATGCTCCACGTCGGTAACGATCCGCACCGTCACGCCCCGGTCTTGGGCTTGCAGCAAAGCATCGGCCACGGCCGTCAGGTCTATCTCAAAAACGGCCGCGTCAATGCTGGTTTGGGCCTGGTCAATGTGGCGAATGAGGGCTTCAGCCACCGTACCCTCCAGGGTACGGCCGTCATAATCCGGCTGAGGGTTGGTGAAATAAAGTTCCCAGCCCTCTCCCTGGGCGCTGATGGCATAAGGAGGCAAGAGAACGGCCGTTGCCTCATCTCCCCCCAGCGCCGCCGGACGCAGCACAAACAGCAGGTAATACAGGCCAAAGAGCAGGCCAGCCGTGGCCACGGCCGTTAGCCCATACCGGCTCAGGTGTTCATCACCAATAATCGCTGTCAATCTCCGGTTCATCTATCTCTACTTCCGCATCCAACGCTGCTTCTGCCTCAAATCCTGCTTCCGCATCCAGCATTACTTCTGCTTCAAACCCTGCTTCCGCCTGCAACCCGGTCCCCTCCGTCAAAAAATGACGCAATGCCGTCACCAACCGCGCCGGTTCATCGCCCAAAGTGCCAACCTGCTCCAAAAAAGCTTGCCGCTCTTCCGGCAGCGGCGGCCTCCAATCTGGCCCCAAAATCTCCGCCGCATACGCGACCAGGGTGTCCAGCAAAGGAAACAATTCAGCAGTTTGCCCCTGGGCAAGGGCAACCAAAAAACGGCTGACGTCACGCATCAGCCGCCGCGTGGCTTTCAGCTGAGCATAGGTTACTTCTTGGGCCACTTGCTCATCCAGACCGGCCGTACTGCGCACAATTTCTTGGGTCCAGGTCAGGCCCCAATCCAACACGCGCTGCGCCGTCTCATCAGTCAACCCGGCGGTTAGGCTTTCATTTTCCAACAATCCCTCAACAGCCAATCGCACCCGCTCGCCTAAATCGTCCATTTTCCATCTCTCTTCCCAATGATTATCAACCCGTCAGCGGAAACAATGCCAGCAGCAGCCAGCCAAAAAAGAGTGCGCCGCCCAAACCAAAGGCCCACCCATCATTCATGCTGCGCCCCGCCAGGGACAGCACCGCCAGAACCAAAGGCAGCACCGGCAAAACTAACAGCACGAAAAACAGCCCTGGCACCAAATAAACGGCCGTCAGCAGCCCCAAAGCCAAAAAGAAACTGTGCGCCAGCCACCCCAAAGCCTGCATCCGTGCGTTTTGCCCCTGCTGGGCATAACCGGCAGCCAGCAGCCAGGGCAGGCAGGCCACGGCCCACAGGGGCCAGCGCAGCAGCCGCGCCGGAATAAGCAGCCAGGGCAGCCAGACAAAATGGCCCAACAAGCCAAAAGCCACCCACAACAGCGCAAATAAGCCCAACCCCAAACCAAAAGCCCGCGTAGTTGGCGTTGTGACGCGAAACCCAATGGCCAGCCAGACACATCCGGTGAGCAAGAACCACAAGGCCAGTGCTCCCCCAATGAGTATGCCGCCCAATTCGCTGACGGGAGTCACCAGATTAATGAGGGCCAAGAGGCCGGTCGCCACAAAGGGGGCAACCAGCAGGCCCAGCCAGGGGCGCTTTCGCGGCGGGGGCGCGGGCTGGCTCGCTGCCCAAAGGGGGGAAACGGCCGTAGCCAACCCTAACCAGCCCAGCAAATGCAGCCCATACCACAGGATACGGCCGTCACGATACCCGCTATCCACCCCACTTCCCAACGCTTGGGCCAGCCAGCGGCGCGCCGCCTCGTGGCTGGTGCCGCTAAACAAAATCGTGATGTGCTCCACGTTAGGAACCAGCGCAAACGCCCGCGCCCGACCGTTGGCGAAATCCTCATTGGAACCCCCGGCTTCGGCCAGCAGCCGCTGCGCATTGGCCACAAACTGCTGCTCCCACGCCCCCGCTTGCAGCAGCAAGTTGCGCGGCCGTTCCGGCGTCACCTCCGCGCCTGTGGGCGATACTGCCACCACCGCCGCAAAGCGCTCCGGGTTGGCAATGCCCGCCTGCATGGCTGCGCCGCTGCCCATGGAGTGCCCCAAAATCGCCACCCGCGCCGCATCCACTTCTGGCTGGCTCACCAAAACCCCATAAGCCGCATCCACGTTTGCTTGCAGCGTGCCCCCCTGGCGGTCCAGGCCGTGGGGATTAGCGCCGTGGCCCCCAAAGTCCCACAACAGGACGCCATACCCGGCTTTGGCCAGCACGTAGCCATACCCCAGCATTAGCTGCTTGGAGCCGCTGAAGCCATGAGCGATGAGCACGCCCGGCACAGTTTGCGCTCCTTCCCCCACCATGTAGCGCATGGGCACACCGTCTTGCACCACCTGGCGCACAACCAGGCCGTTGCCTACACGCAAAACCTGCCACCAGGAAAGGGCAATCAGCAGCAGAAAGATAACGGCCGTACCAACTCTCTGTCGTCCTAATCCTTTCACCATCGCAACACTCTTTTGGGCTAACTGCCCCAGGCCGGTTAGCCGGTTCCTTTGTGAATCCTTCACGATTGTAACGTATTTTGCCTTAGCATTGCGAAAGGGCAACATCTCAGCTAATCTTCTGCCTGTCAGGCTGACTTACGGGCATAGTGACGTTTTCGTAGCTGCGGCATCCTTACCGCGCTCCTTTGCCAACAGCCTGCAAGACGCGGAGGTAAGCAGATGTCCAACTGGTTAATTTACGGAGCCTATGGATACACCGGCCAACTGTTGGTGGCCGAAGTCGTACAGCGCGGGTACAAGCCCACGCTATCCGGGCGCAACCCGGCCCAATTAGAGCCATTAGCCGCCCAATATGGCCTGCCCTGGCTGGCGCTAGACCTGCAAAAGCAGGCGGCACTCAATGAAGCCATTGAGCCTTTTGACCTGGTGCTGCACGCCGCCGGCCCCTTTAGTCAAACCAGCGACCCTATGATTCGCGCCTGCCTGGCGGGCAAAACTCACTACCTGGACATTACCGGCGAAATTCCGGTCTTTGAAAACACCCTCAGCTATGACAGGCTGGCCCAAAGCCGCAACGTGGCCCTCATTTCCGGCGTAGGGTTCGACATTGTGCCCACAGACTGCCTGGCGGCTTACGTGGCGGGTCAGCTGCCTGACGCCACAGAATTAGAAATTGGTATCCACGCTGGCCTGGTTTTAAGCGCAGGCACGGTGAAAACGGCTCTAGAGCAGGTGTCAGGGGGCAGCGCGGTGCGGCGGAACGGCCATATCCAGCCCATCCGTTTAGGCCAGGGGCGCAAGGCCATTACCTTTGCCCACGGGGAAACGGTGGAATGCCTGCCCATTCCTTGGGGTGACCTGGCGACAGCGCAGCAGTCTACCGGTATTGGCAACGTCACCGCTTACCTGTCCGCTCCTGGGGTGCCGGGGTTGGGCGTGATAACGGCCGTATCCGGATTTCTGCTGCGCGCCGCGCCGCTGCGCCACCTGGCCCAACGCCTCGTCGCCCGAACGGTAGCTGGCCCCGACGCCGAAACCCGCCAAACGGCCCGCAGCTACGTCTGGGCGCAAGCCCGCAATAACGAAGGGCAGGCGGCGCAAGCGTGGCTAGACTTGCCCGAAATTTACCGCTTCACCGTTCTGGCTGCCCTCAACGCCGTGCAAGAAACGCTGGCCCGCCCGCCGGCCGGAGCGCTGACACCTGCCCAGGCCTTCACCCCCGATTTTGTGCTCACCATCCCCGGCGCCCAGCGCTTTGACCGCCTGCCCATCTAACCTCAAACGCAAAACGGAATCTGCGCCCGCGCCATTTCCTGCTCGCCCATTACGGTTCCACAGTCGGTGGTTCCACCTTCAAAGGCTGGGTAACTACCTCTACCGTGACAATTTCGGTGGCCGTTACGGTAACCGGAACCTGGTAAATTTCGTTTTGTAGTTCGGTGTAAATGGCGTAGTCGCCGGGCAGCACGTCAGAAAACAGGAAGTTTTCAGCCAGCCCTTCGTCGGGGTTGATGTAGTGGAGTGGGTCGTCCAGGTAGCTCCAGGTTGTGGCGACGATTTCCCCTTCTTCATTGAGCAGGTGCAAGACAACGCCTTGCCACGGCCGTCCCTGGGGGTCTAGCAGCCGCCCGGCAATGACGCCCCGCGTTGCGCCAGGGTCAATCCACAGCATCGGGTTGCGGGTGGTGGTGAAATCATTGCTGCCTACACGCACCTCAAAATGCAGGTGGGGCGCTGAGGCTGCGCCACCCACGCCAACTTCGGCCACTTGCTCACCGCGCGCCACGCGCTGCCCAGGCTCCACGTTGATGTTCAGCACATGACCATACAAGGTGTACACGGGTTGTCCGTACCAGCGGTCGTCGTGTTCAATAACCACCAAATGGCCATACCAGTCGCAGCGCCAGCCGTACCAGGCATTCATGTCTGACTGGGCTACGACCACCGTGCCCTCCGCCGCCGCCAGCACCGGGGTGCCCATGCCCCCGGCAGAGTCTACGGCATTGTGCAGCAGAAGACGGCCGTTCATATCCCAGCCATACGGGTAGGTGTCGTTAATCAAAAAGCGCCCGCCGCCGGGCAGCGGCTTGGAGAGCCAAAAGTGCGGGGCGCTCATGGCGGGATTGGGCGTGGGCCACACTGTGCCCGAGAGATAATAGCGGGCGTATTCCGGTTTTAGTGGCGCTGGGTCTGGGCAGGTACGGTCAGCCACCGGGGTTGGCGGCGGCAGCGGTGTGGCAGTGGGAAGCGGTGATTCCGTGGGACCGGGCGTATTCGTGGGGGTACGCGTAAATTGGCTAGTGGCTAGCGGGGTAAAGGTAGGTGGCAAAAATTGAGGCGTAGGCGTACTGGTGGCCGTTGCCAAATTGGGGGAGGTGGCAACGGCCGTTTCCGTTACCAGGGGGGGCGCTGTAGGCACCAAGGTAGGCAGCTCTCCCTGCGACCCATCCCCCACGACGAGCAACGGCGCTGGCTCCCGACAACCCATCAACCCCGCCAGCACCAGGAATAACAAGGCATATATTCGTGTTTTCATTATTGGTAATTGTCCTTCGGGGAGGAACGGCCGTCAACCATTGCCACGACCGCTTAAACTGCCAGTCTGGCATACACGTCGCCGCTGCCGGGGGGAAGTTGGGGCAAAGCGGCAGCCATTTCTGCGGCATGGCGCCATGTCGCCCAAATTAGCTGGTGGCTTTCGCCTGGAGAGTAGTTGAAGTGGTATGCGCCCAATTCGGCCACTCGCGCCACGCAGGCGGCCGTTAACCCTTGGGCGGCGGGGATATGCTCAAAGGAGATGGCGGGAATGGGCTGGGATAGCCCGCCCAGCGCTTCCAGTTCGTACCCTTCGATGTCCAGCTTGCAAAAGGCAGGACGGCCGTATTGGGCAATCAGCGCGTCCAGGGTTGTAAGCGGCACGGTAACGGCCGTATCCCAGGCCACTCCGGTAAAAGAGGGGTCTTGCTGCACGGCCGACATCCAGTTGGCGGACAGGGTGGAGACGGTAGGTGTGCGGCTGCTGACGTGCAGGGTGGCCTGCCCTGCCTTTGCGCCCACGGCTGAAGCAACCAGGGCCACCTGGGCGGAACGGCCGTACAACCGCCGCAGCCAGGCCATCATCTGGGGTTGGGGTTCCACGGCCACCACCCGCGCCCCCAGCCCCCGCCAGACGCGAATGCGGTTGCCTACATGGGCGCCCACGTCGAAGCACAGGTCGCCGGGCTGGATGAAGGGGCGGTAGAAACGGCGCATACGGCCGTAGCGCCCCGGCACGCCATAGTACATCAGCAGCGAACGCAGCACCCCCCAGCTAGAGGACATGAGTTTACCCGCTTCTCCGCTGCAAAATGAGCCAGGTAAAGGGGTGCGGATGGCGCGCGTCGGCAGGGTGGTGTTGGCGAAATTCTTCCTGCCACTCGGCATAATCAAGGGGGGGAAAGGTGGCATCTCCGGTGAAACGGCCGTCAACCAAAGTCAGGTAGAGGCGGTCAGCCTGAGGCAGCAGCCGGCGGTACAACTCACCGCCGCCGCCAATGATGATTTCATCCACATTCCCGGTGGCACGCAAAGCTTCCTTGATGCCATGCACGACGGTTGCGCCAGGGGCCGCATACCCCACCTGGCGGGTGACGACAATGTTGTGCCGTCCGGGCAGCGGCCTGAACCTGGGAGGAATGCTTTCGTAGGTTTTGCGCCCCATGATGACGGGTTTGCCCATGGTCACGTCGCGGAACCATTGCATGTCGTCGGGGAGGCGCCAGGGAATACGGCCGTCTGCGCCAATCACCCCATTTTCATCCATAGCTACCACGAAGGAAATCATCGCTTTCAAGGGACAATTAACAAAAGGCTAAATCGCAATGGGGGCCTTAATGTGGGGGTGGCATTGATAGTTGACCAGATCGAAATCCTCAAAACGAAAGTTAAAAATTGAGGTTACGGCTGGATTCAGGCGCATGGTGGGCAGGGGATAGGGGTCTCGCGTTAGCTGCAGCTGCGCCTGCTCCAGGTGATTTAGATACAGGTGGACGTCGCCAAAGGTGTGCACAAAGTCACCCGGCTGGTAGCCCGTCACCTGGGCCACCATCATGGTCAGCAAGGCGTAGGAAGCAATGTTGAAAGGCACGCCCAGGAAGATGTCGGCGCTGCGCTGGTAAAGCTGGCAGGAAAGCTTGCCGTCGGCCACGTAAAACTGAAAGAGGGCATGGCAAGGAGCCAGGGCCATGCGGGGTAGGTCAGCCACGTTCCAGGCGCTAACGATGTGCCGCCGGGAGTAGGGTCGGGCTTTGATTTGGGCAATGACTTCGGAAATCTGGTCAATGGTACGGCCGTCGGGGGCTGCCCAGGAACGCCATTGATGCCCATACACCGGGCCTAAGTCGCCATTCTCGTCGGCCCACTCATCCCATATGCGCACTTTGTTTTCTTTGAGGTAGCGAATGTTGGTGTCGCCCTGCAAAAACCAGAGCAGTTCGTGGATAATTGAGTGGACGTGCAGCTTTTTGGTGGTCACAGCAGGAAATCCGGTGCCGAGGTCAAAGCGCATCTGGTAGCCAAAGACGCTGAGGGTGCCGGTGCTGGTACGGTCCTCTTTGCGCGTGCCTTTTTCCAAAACGTGGCGCATCAAGTCCAGATATTGGTGCATGGAGCCTCCTTCCGTAGTGAGCTTGTCGGGAGGGAGTATAGCACAATTGGCAACGGCCGTTCCGTAAAAACTTAGCAACCGCTTGGAACCCCTGGCAACTACCGACAGCTATGGTAGCATAGGGTTTCAGTGAGCAAAGGAGGTAATAGATGGACAATCTGCCACCCAAACTACAGCAAATCGTCGAAGACTTTAGCTACTGCCAGGGCCAGGAAAAGCTGGAGTATTTACTGGAACTGGCGCAAAGCCTGCCCCCCCTGCCCGAAAAATATCAGGGCCAGCAGGACACTCATCAGGTTCATGAATGCATGTCGCCGGTTTTCATCTACGCCGAAAGGGAGAATGGGCGGGTGCAATACTTTATTGACGTGCCCCCAGAAGCGCCCACCGTGCGCGGCTTCTCGGCCATCTTGTATAAGGGGCTCAATGGCCTGGCACCAGCGGAAATTGTGGCAGTACCCAATGAATTTTACCTGCAAATGGGGCTGCAAACTGTCCTCACCGGGCAACGGCTGAACGGTATTGGGGCCATTTTGCGCTACATGAAACAGTTAGCCACCGCCGCATAAAAAAGCGGAGAGCGATTCTCAAAATGCTCTCCGCTTTCGAGCAACGCCTTACGATTAGTTACGGATGCGCACACTGCCCGCGCCAACGTCAATCAGCAGCTCCACGCTGTTATCGGCACCAGGGCGATAAGCGGCCGTTTCCCACACCCCGTCGTCCCCTTCTCGCCCGCTTACCAGGGTAAAGCGGCTGCGGTCAATGGTGAACCTACCGGCGCCATCATTGACCTGCACGCGGGCTTCTAATCCTTCCGGCAAATAAAAGGTCATGCTACCCGCACTGCCATCTACGTCAATGCGCTGACGGCCGTTGGCGCCCAGCCACACTTCCAAGGATCCGGCGCTGGCGTCAAGTTGCGTCTCGAAATCCCCACCTGGCAGGCGCAAATCGGTGCTGCCTGCACCACCATCTAGCTCCAGGTTGCTCAAGGTGAGCTGGCTCAGGTCTAGGTTAGCCGAGCCAGCACCTACGCTCAGGCGCAGGTCTGTTTCCACGTTGGGGTTGAGGCCAAGCTGCCATTTTTCAACGGCCGTATTGCCCCAATTCACGGGGTTGGCAAACCAGAGCCAGCCAGATCCGTCATCGGAATTCAAAGTAACGGTAGCTAAGCCGCCTTCTTGCGCAGTATCAAAGGTAAGAGAACCAAAATAGCTGACCTGCCCTTCAATTAATGCCGGATTATCTTCCAGGGCAAACACGTCGGCGCTAGGCAAACCCAGATCAATAACAATCCGGGCCGCATTAACGTCTTCCGGCGCATAAGAGATGGTTTCTACCCGCATATTGGGGGCCTCAGCCACGCCCAAACGACGCAACAGGGCGTTGTCTTCGCTAAAAAGCAATACATAGCCAACAGTTGCTACGGCCGTTAAGCCCACCAGCGCGCTTAGAAAGCCACCCACAGGGCGCGGCGCCTGGCGCACCAGCACATTTACGCCCAAGAAAATGAGCCACAGCGGCCACAATTGCAGTACGGCCGTCCAATTCCACGCCGTTTCCGGCAGCATCCCCAGGTTCCTCAGCAAAAAATAACCGCCAATGGCAATCAGCACAATAGGACCAAAAAGAGAAGGATTTTGGCGGCGTTGTGGGCCACCATTAAATTTTTCACCGGTCATTATCCATAACCTCCTGTCATATGTGTGTTAACTGCCAACCTATACGCATCGCGTAGAAGCGCGTTGCACACTTGCAAACTACCTACCTTTCGTCTAAAATCCGTCATCCTGACGCCCAAATTTTAGGCGTAATCAACAACAACAAAATGTTTGGCGGTAATCAAAATTTGTGTGTCTTTTCCCCTAATTGAATGATTTCCAACCAATCGTCACAAGATTCATAGATGAAAAGTTGTCCGGCACAACCCAGTCATCTTGCGGTGACAGAATGCCAATCATGAGTTAACCATTCGGAACGTAAAAAATTTATTATCCCATGAGGTTCTCGGCTGATGAAAGAATACAAGAGTGAAAATATCCGCAACATTGCCCTGGTAGGCCACAACGGGTCCGGTAAAACAACCTTTGTAGAACGCCTGCTATTCAATACCAAAGTTACCACACGCATGGGCAGCGTGCAGAGCGGTACGGCCGCCATGGACTTTGAAGAGGAAGAAGTTAACCGCAACAGTTCCGTTTCCACCGCCATCGCCCCCATCGAATGGCAAAACACAAAACTGAATTTCCTCGACACCCCGGGCTATATGGACTTTATCGGTGAGGTGAACGCTGCCCTGACCGTGACCGATAGCGCAGTAGTATTTGTGGAAGCGGTAGCCGGTGTAGAAGTGGGCACCGAAGTGGTGTGGCAGGCCGCCGCAGACCGCGAGATTCCCCGGGTTTTGCTCATCAACAAAATGGATCGGGAAAATGTGCGCACTTCTCGCGTCATGGAAAGCATCAATGGGAATCTGGACGGCCGTTTCACCAACGTCCAGCTCCCCATCGGCGAAGGCCCCACCTTCAAAGGCATCATTGACCTGATTCACATGGAAGCGCGCCTGGGCGAAAAAGCCGAAAAAGCTCCTATCCCCGCCGACATGGCCGACGCTGCCGAAGAAGCGCGCATGGAACTTATCGAAGCGGCAGCCGAAGGCGACGACGCCCTCATCGAAAAATATTTTGAAGAAGAAAACCTCAGCAACGAAGAAATCATTGCCGGCCTCAAAGCGGGCATGATGGACGGCGCCATTATCCCCATTTTCTACAGCGCCCCCGAAGCAGGCATTGCCGTAGACCCCTTCATCGAAGCCCTCATCGCCCTGATGCCCGCCCCCCACGAGGTTGGCGAATTCACCGGCGTTAACGGCAACGACGAACCAGTCAGCTACCCCGTTAGTGATGACTCCCCGCTGGCAGCCTTCATTTTCAAAACCCGTGAAGACAACTATGGCAAAACCAGCTACATTCGCGTCTTTGGTGGTACTCTCAGCTCCGACTCCCGCGTATGGGCTGCCCAATTGGGGCAAGAAGTACGCGCCGGTTCCCTGCAAATTGTCATTGGCAAAGAGCAAGAAAGTGTCAACAAGCTCCACGCGGGCGATATTGGGGCCGTGGTTAAGTTAGGGGATGCCGGAACCAATGACACCCTGTGCGCTGCCCACAACAAAGTCGTCAAACTGCCCGCCATCAAACAGCCCCATCCCATTGCTTCAGTAGCGGTGCAGCCCGTCTCCCAATCCGACGTGGCGAAGCTGACCCAATCCCTCAGTCGTCTGGTAGCCGAAGACCCCACCCTGAAGTGGCACACAGAAACGGCAACCCACGAAACCATTCTCTCGGGCATGGGTACCACCCACCTGGACATTGCCGTGAAGAAGGCGGTTTCTAAATTTGGTACCCATCTCACCACTAGCATTCCCAAGATTCCTTACCGGGAGACCATCACCAAGACCAATGAGGCGGAATACACCCACAAGAAGCAAACGGGCGGCGCGGGGCAGTACGGCCGTGTCTTCCTGCGTGTTGAATCGATTGACGACAACGTAGACTTTGAATTTGATCAAGAAATCTTTGGTGGGGCCATCTCTGCCCCCTTCATTGCCGCTACCGAAAAAGGGTGCCGCCAGGCCGCCGAAAGTGGCGTACTGGCTGGTTACCCCGTCGTCGGCGTGAAGGCCATTGTTTATGATGGCAAAATGCACCCCGTAGACTCCAAAGAAATTGCCTTCCAAATTGCCGGACGTGAAGGGTTCAAGAAAGCGGTTCTAGGCGCTGGCCCGGTGTTGCTAGAGCCAATCTACATTGTTACCGTGGTCGTGCCCGCCGACTATATGGGCGACATATTGGGTGACATGAACAGCCGCCGGGCGCGAGTGTTGGGCATGGACCAAGAAGGTACCAAAAGCGTGGTACGCGCCGAAGTGCCGCTGGCGGAAATGCAAACGTATGCCCAGGATTTACGCTCCATGACCCAGGGGCGCGGCGTGTTTAGCATGGAGTTTTCCGGCTACGGCCGTGTGCCAGGCCACATGCTGCCCGACCTGGTCGCCAAGCTGAAAGCAGACCAGGAAGAAGAAAAATAACCTGACTGGTCGTTGACGTTTTGTAAGTGAACGATAAGGCGCGTCCGTCATGGGCGCGCCTTTTTTCATGCCACCGTGAAGGGGCTGCGGCCACTGCCCGGCCAAATGCGCAGCAAGCCGCACAAAGCCCGCACGCAAATCCACACGGCCGTGACCCCCCACACACCCACCAACGCCCCCGGCGCGTTCTCATTGACCAGCAGCAAACCGCCCGCCCCCACCAGCGTGGCCACAAACATGGCATTACGCAAATAGCGATAGTCGCCCGTGCCCCAATGCAGGCCATCGGTGATGAATGCCAGAGCGTTTATGGGCTGGGCCAGGGCCGCCAGCAGCCAGGGCGTATGAAAGAGGGCGACGGCCGTTTCCGGCACC
This sequence comes from uncultured Anaerolinea sp., assembly GCA_964504445.1. Classification (GTDB taxonomy): domain Bacteria; phylum Chloroflexota; class Anaerolineae; order Promineifilales; family Promineifilaceae; genus JACSRF01. The sequence continues at coordinate 13,463 of CAZDEO010000088.1, forward strand.
AAAATGCCCTGCACCCAATTCTGACCTAGCCACATTCCCCCACCCAGCACCATGCCCAAAGCCACACTCCAGCCCACTGTCACCGCCGCCACCCGTCGCGCCTGGGCCACCTCATTGCCCCCCATAAAGTAGCCTACCAGACTTTGCGCCGTCACCGCCAGTGCGTCTAGTCCCAGGGCCGTAAAGGTCCACACCTGGCGAATGGCCTGGTGGGCGGCCCCGCTGTCGGCGCCAATGCGGGTCGCCACCCTGGTGGTTAGCAGCAAAAAGAGGGTGAGCAAACCGGTGCGCACAAACAAATCGCCGCCAATTTGCAGCAGGCGGCCCGCTTCGCGCCAGCGCAGCTCTTTGGCCCAGCCTAGCCGCCGGGCAACGGCCGTTACCCCCCAAATTGCCCCCAGCCACTGCGCCCCCGCGCTAGCTGCCGCTGCCCCCGTCACCCCCAAAGCCGGAACCGGCCCATAGCCAAAAATCAGCAGCCAATCCAGGGCAATATTCACCCCGTTTATTCCCACCGCAATCCATAAGGGCGTGCGCATGTCCTGCATGCCCCGCAGCGCGCCAAAAGCCGTTAGCAGCGCCAGCACGGCGGGCGCACCAAACAAGCGAAGTTGCATGTAGCGCACCGCTTCCGTTTGGATGGCCCCATCAGCGCCCAGCGCCAGCGCCGCCAAATCCGCTACCGGCCAACCCGCCAAAATCAGCAAAAGGCCAAACATTCCACTTAAGGCCAGGGCCAGCCAGGTCAGGCGCACCGCCCGCGGCACGTTATCTTGGCCCAGCGCCTGGGCTACTTCCGTTTGCGTGCCCACGCCCAAAAAGTTGAAAATCCAAAAGACGCTGGATAGCGCGGCCGTACCCACCCCCAACGCCGCCAATGGCACAGACCCCAACTGGGCAATAAAGGCGGTGTCAATCAGACCGGTGAGCGGTTCAGCAATAAGGGAGAGCAGCACAGGCACAGAGAGGGCCAGCACGGTGCGGTGGGGGGAATGGGTGAAGGGGTGGGGCATGGGAATAATGAATTGTTAATTGCTAATTGTTAATTGCTAATTGTGAATGGCGACTAGATTGCTGTAAGCGTCCACGGTGACGTGCCAGTTGGGGGGAATGACGCTGGTGGTGTCGTATTGGAAGATGATGGCGGGGCCGCTGAAGCGGTGACCGGAGCGCAATTTTTCGCGGTCGTATAGGTCGGCAAGCATAGGTTGGTGCTGAAACCAGACTTGCTTTTGGCCAAGCAGGGCGGTGCGGGGGTTGGTTTCTTCTTGGGGGCGGGCAGATGTAGCTGGGGGTGTAAGGGGGGCAACGGCCGTTGTGGGGGCAACGGCCGTTACTCGCACCGTCACCACCTCCAGCACCGCCTCGCGCCGCGCATACCCATAGCGCAGCTCATGCAGCTCATGGAACCGGTCGGCAATAGACCCATCTTCTGCCAGCGGAACCGTCAGCTCATGAGATTGCCCCTGGTAGCGCATATCCACGCTCACGTGCAGCGCCAGGCTCTCCGCGTCGTACCCTTCGTCGGCCATTTCCGCCTGCGCCCGCGCCACCAACGGCGCCGCCCAACTCGCAATCTCCAATGGCCAATCTTCAATCTCGCTAACGGCCGTCATCACCGTTTGCGAATAATCCTTTGTGGGCGCCGCCACCAGCATACCCAAAGCAGACAGCACCCCCGGCACAGCGGGAATTAGCACCTGGGGAATGTGCAAACTTTGCGCCAATTCGCAGGCGTGCAGCGGCCCCGCCCCGCCAAAAGGCAGCAGCGCAAAGCGGCGCGGGTCGTGCCCCCGCTCCACCGAAATTTTGCGGATGGCCCGTTCCATGTTGGCGTTAGCCACCTGAATGACCCCCCAGGCCGCTTCTTCTGGCGATGCCGCGCCCATTTGCGCGGCTAATTCAGCCAGCGCCGCCCGCGCCGCGGCCTCATCTAGGCGCATGGTTCCGCCCAAAAAATGTGCCGCATCTAACCGCCCTAACAACAAATTCGCATCTGTCACCGTGATTGGAAACTGGCGATTGGCGACTGGGGATTGGCTGATAATCTCCAGTCGCCAATCGCCAATCTCTCTGCCATAACAGCTTGGGCCAGGGTCGGCCCCCGCGCTTTGGGGGCCAACGTGCAGGGCACCACCGGCGTCTACGTAGGCCAGGCTGCCGCCGCCGGCGCCCACGGTGTGAATGTCTATGATGGGCAGGCGCAGGGGCAGACCGGCCATTTCGCCACGGGCGGTGGTGGGCAAACGGCCGTCGCACAAGGCCACATCGGTGCTGGTTCCGCCCATGTCAAAGGTAATAATCCGGTCAAACCCGGCCTGTTGGGCGACGTAACGCGCCCCCACCACGCCCCCCGCCGGGCCAGAAAGCACGGTGCGCGCCGCCTGGCTGCCCGCCGTGGCGGCGCTGATGATGCCGCCGTTGCTCTGCATGATGGACAGGCGACGGCCGTGTAACCCCGCCGCCAACCGCTGCAAATAACGGCTCATCAGGGGGGCTACATAGGCGTTGATGACGGTAACGGCCGTGCGCTCATACTCGCGGTATTCCGGCAAAATGTCTGAGGAAAGCGAAATATGGAGACTGAAGAGTGAAGACTGAAGACTACGTGCAATCTCTAATCGCCACTCTCTAATCGCTTCTCTGATTTGCTGTTCGTGTTGGGGATAAAGAAAGGAAAAGAGCAGGCAAACGGCGACCGATTCAATGCCGTCGGCGGCGATGGTTTGCAGAATGGGGCGCAAACTGTCTAAATCCAGGGCGCGCAAAACCTCGCCGTGGGCGGTGACGCGCTCATCTACAGTAAAGCGCCATTTGGCCGGCACCAGTGGCGCCGGTTTTTGCGGCACCAGGGCGTAGAGGTCAGGCCGATTTTGGCGGCCAATAGCCAGCACGTCGGCAAAGCCCTGGGTGGTGATGAGGGCGGTTTTAGCGCCGCGCCGCTCCAGCAAGGCATTGGTGGCGACGGTGCTGCCATGGACCACTTCGGCCTGGGTGGGCATGCCCAGCAGGGCCACGCCCTGTAAAATGGCTTCCGCCGGGTCCTGGGGGGTGCTTAACTGCTTGTGGATGTGAAAACGGCCGTCCTCACCGGCACGGCCGTTTTCATACCACACAAAATCTGTAAAGGTACCGCCCGTGTCTACCCCTAATTTCATACCATTTCACTGCCCAGCTTCGTCGCCGTAAATTGGCGATAGGCCAGGGTAATCGCCGCGGAGCGCCAGGTGACAATCACCGAGTTCAGCACAGCACCCAAAATACCCAGACACAGGCCACCGCCAATTAACAACACTACGCCTCCCATATCGGGTATACTGCCGCCGCTGGCCATAACGGCCACGGGCACAAAAAACAGCAGGCCCAAAGGCAACATGATAACGCCCACCAATATGCCATAGGCCAGCCCGACGCCAAACAAAATCAGCATGAGCACAATAACTTCACCTAGATTGGCGCGGATGATTTGCCAGCCATGGCGAATGCTGTCGATGACGCCCAGGCCGCGCAGCATGACCCCGCGCAGGGCAAATTCGTTAATGACAGAAACGACGATGCCTAAGGGAATGAGGGCGCAGCATAAGGCGACCAGGCAAACTATCACTATGCCCAACGCCGCAACTAGCCCATCCAGGTTATTGGCCAGGTCTGAAGCGGCAGCAATGCCGCCAGCACCGACGATGCCAATAACCGTAGCCAGGATGATGAGCAAAACAAAGGGGAGCCAGAGCAAAAAGCTAACGCCAAATAAGCGAAAGATGGCCTGGGTTCCGGCGCCAAAGGCTTCGCCCAGGGTCACTTTCTCGCCATCGTCCAGGCGGGCCACGGCACTAATGAGGCCGCCATTGGCGGCCAGGCTGACTAGCATGAGGATAATGCCGATGGCAAAACCCACGCAAATGAGCAGGAACATAGCTCCGCCCACGGTCGTAACCATCTCCGGGCTGATGTCGCCACTTTCAAACCGCTCGGAAACAGTGCGGCCACTGTTGCCGCTGCTGCTCACGCTGGTGAGGGCAGCTAAAAAGCCCAACACCCATAAAAACTTGTTATTCCAGGTAATGCGCCAGCTATCGCTGACCAATTTACCGTAATCCATGATAACCTCCTGTTACCAAATTGGGGGATGGGTTCTGTCACTCAAGTCAAACCCATCCTAAATTTCTGCACCCTTTACGCAAGCAAAGAGACAGGGTTGTGCCCACGGCCGTTTCCTATTCCCACTCAATGGTTCCCGGCGGCTTGGAAGTAATGTCATAGACTACGCGGTTGACGCCGGGCACTTCGTTGACGATGCGGCGGCTAACGTGGGCCAGCAGTTCATAGGGCAACCGCGCCCAGTCGGCCGTCATGAAATCCTCCGTTGTTACAGCCCGTAGCGCAACCACTTCCTCATAGGTACGGCCGTCGCCCATTACCCCCACGCTCTTTACCGGCAGCAGCACCGCAAAGGCTTGCTGGGTATCCCCCATCAACATATGCGCCTGGGCCAGCTCAGCGGTAAAAATAGCGTCCGCCGCTCGCAGCCGCTCCAGCCGCTCCCAGGTCAGGTCACCCAGGCAGCGAATCGCCAGCCCTGGTCCTGGAAATGGCTGCCGCCACACCAGGCTGTCTGGCAGCCCCAGTTCTGTGCCAATGGCTCGCACCTCATCCTTAAAAAGCTGCTTCAATGGCTCTACCAGGTCAAAATCCATGTCATCGGGCAAGCCACCCACATTGTGGTGGGTTTTGATGACGTGGGCATCTTTCTTGCCCTTACCCGCGCTCTCAATCACGTCAGGGTAAATGGTGCCCTGGGCCAGAAAGTCTATATGGCCCAGTTTGCGCGCCTCGCGCTCAAAAATGCGCACGAATTTTTCGCCAATGATGCGCCGCTTTTGTTCTGGTTCGGTCACGCCGTCCAGAGCTTCCAGGTACTCTTCAATGGCATGGACGGCCACAAGCTGCATGCCCTGTTCGCGCTGGAAGGTTTCCAACACCTGTGCCGCCTCTCCCTGGCGCAATAGGCCATGATCCACGAATATGCACACCAACTGGTCACCAATGGCTTTGTGAATGAGGGCGGCAGCCACGGCTGAATCTACGCCCCCACTGAGGCCCAGAACGACACGGCCGTTACCCACCTGCCCCCGAATCGCCGCCACCTGTTCCTCGATGAAATTAGCCGGCGTCCAATCCGCGCCACAGCCACACACGTGGTGGACAAAGTTGCTTAGCAGCAGCGCTCCTTGCCGCGTATGTACCACTTCTGGATGAAACTGCACCGCATAATACCCGCGCTGCTCGTCTGCTGCCGCCGCCAAGGGAGAATTGGCGGTATGGGCCAGAGGCACAAACCCGGGTGGCAATCCTTCCACCTTGTCCCCGTGGCTCATCCACACTAGTTGGGGATGGGAGATTGAAGGTTGGGAAGTAGCTGCAGATTCTCCGATCTCTAATTTCCAATCTCTAAATAGAGAACTGTTTTGCACGTCCACTTGCAAAATCGCCGGGCCATACTCCCGCTTATGGCTGCCGGCCACGCGCCCGCCCAGCCGGTGGGCTAAAAGCTGCATGCCGTAGCAAATACCCAGTAGAGGCACGCCCCTTTCCAGCACATAAGCTGGCAAAGTGGGGGCGTCGGCATCATACACACTGTTGGGGCCGCCGCTCAAAATAAATCCCCGGGGGTTCAGCGCCAGCGCGGCCTCCTGCGGAGCATCCCAAGGCAGAAGTTCGCAGTAAACATGAGCCTCGCGCACGCGCCGTGCGATCAACTGGCTATATTGGGAACCATAGTCTAGAACTACAATGGTATCGTGTTGCATTGTACCCATCCTATTCCAAAATAATTTGGCCGTCGCGCATTTCAGCAATAATTGCCGCCGACTCGATGGGCACGCCCCAATGAGCCAGCGTGTCGCGCCCCCCTTCAAATCTTTTTTCAACCACCGTGGCAATACCAACCAAAGTGGCTCCGCTGCGCTGCACAATCCGGCCTAGGGCATCAATGGTCAATCCGCTGGCTAAGAAGTCATCAACGACCAGGATGCGGTCTTCCGGGTGCAAGAACTCTGGAGACACCATGAGCATGACTTCGCCTCCTTTGGTGTGGCTGGGGGCGGCATCAATAAAAACAGGCTCTTGCATGGTAATGGGCTTGTGCTTGCGAGCATAAACGACGGGCAGGTTGTTCATGGCCCTGGC
>CAZDEO010000089.1:0-18738 GCA_964504445.1 uncultured Anaerolinea sp.
ATCATCAGAAAGGCAAAGAAGGTGAGAATGAGGTAAACGGCCGTGCGCCGCGTAAGCTGGATAAAGCGGTAAGATTTGAGCATAGTCATATCTCCCTCAGTTAACCGCGCCCGTGCTGCGCTGGCGCTGGAATTGGAACAGAGTAGCGGCAAAAATGAGCAAGAACAGCACCCAGGCGATGGCCGAGGCGTAGCCCTGCTCAAAGCGCTGGAAACCCTTCTGGTACAGGTAAAGCACCATAGTCAGCGTAGAGTTGCCCGGCCCGGCCGGATTCTGTCCCGGCATGATGATGAACACCTGCTCAAATACCTGCATAGCCTGAATGACGGTAGTAGTGACCACAAAAAAAGTGGTAGGAGCCAGCAGCGGCAGCGTGACGCGGAAGAACTGCTGCCGCGGCGACGCGCCATCCACAGTAGCCGCCTCGTACAGTTCGCCGGGGATGTTTTGCAAACCGGCCAGGAAAAGCACCGTATTGAAGCCAATCCACTGCCAGGCCGCCATGATCACCACGGCCAGCAGCGCCGTGCGGCTTTCTGAAAGCCAACGAATTTGCGGGTCGGCCAGGGAAAAACCTACAGAATTTATAAAATTAACGCTGAAGGTAATGGCGTAGTTAATGTAGCCGATGGTGGCGTTGTAGAGCCACTGCCAGACCAGGGCAATGCCTACCACGGCCGCTACGCTAGGCAAGAAATAAACGGCACGGAACAGCTTCATGCCGGGGATCTTGCTGTTAAGCAGGTTGGCCAGCAGCAGGGCGGGAATTACGCTGAGGGGCGCGGCCAGCAGCATAAATTGCAGCGTGTTGCCCAGGGCAATCCAAAATAGCGCATCTTCTGCGCCAATAACGTAGCTTTGCCCCAAAATGGTGAAGCGGTTGAGTTCGCTGTAGCGGGTGGTGTCCAACACTTCGTTGGCGCGTTGGGTGGGGTTGTCCAGGCGGGCAATGTCCAGGTTAAGGATTTCGGCGTAGTTGTCCAGGCCAATCCATTGGCTGTTGCCAAAGGCGTCGGAATTGGTGAAGCTGAAGTAGAGCGACAAGAACAGCGGTCCGGCAAAGAAAATGAGGAAGCCCAGCAGGTTGGGGGAGAGGAAAAGATAGCCGTTGAGCATCTCGGCATGAGCGTTGGTGGTGCGGAAGTGATCGGCCATGGGGCGCCGCCACATGGCCCAGAGCATGACGCCGGTCATGCCAACTCCAGCCAGCATAGCCAGCAGCACCCCATCAGTGAGGCTGGTGACGAAGGTCAGCAGCGCCGCCAAAATACCTACCGCAATGAGGAAACCAACCAGACCGATCATCGTCAGCCATTTTCGCGCCTGCCGCAGCGATTTTTGACGGGCTGGCTGGTTTTCGTAACGGTCGGCGGCCGCGCCAATGAAGTAACCGATGACGACAAGACCAAGAAAGGGCAGGCCGCGGGCGAAGGTGTTGGCCAGGCTGTCAATGCCGGTAAAAGCGTTTAGCCGGTGGAGGCTGCCAAAGAGGCAGAAGAGGAAAATGAGGTAGTTGAGCGCCAGGGAGAGAATACGGCCGTTTTGCTTCAGCCGGCGCATTGTGACCACGGCCGTTCCGCTAAGAATGGCCGTAGCCCCCATCAAGACGGTCGCCAGGATTTGCAGCCAGAGAGCCAGCTCGCCGGTGTTCCAGACGAAGAAGAGCGCCGCCAGGCAGCCAAGCGCCAGCAGCGCGGGGCGCAGCCGCAGATGTACCGGACCAGGCGGCACCGCTCTCGCTTCCCGGCGGTTTGTGCAAGCGCCTTTACTTGCCCACCATTCTCAATGGGGCAAACGTGGGGGGCATGGCAGACGCAACGGCCGTGCAGCCTGCCGACTTGATCACCCCCGACCCAAACACCCTTAACGCCGCATGTGCCGGTTTTCCCGACTTCAACGGGGATGGCTACGGCGACCTGGTCATTGGTGCGCCGCGCAAAGGTAATTTTGACACCGGCATTGTACAAGTCGTCTACGGTACTGCCGCCGGGTTAAAGGCCGCTGAGAGCGCAGTGATTGATGATCAGGTATGGCATCGCCAGTTGGGCGGCGTAGCTGCCCAAACTGACGATTGGTACGGCTCGGCAGTTGCAATGGGCGATTTTAACCGCGATGGCTACGATGATCTGGCTATCGGCATACCTGGCGCCACTGTTAGCGGGCAGGCTGGGGCAGGTGCGGTACAAATCATCTATGGGTCAGGCCATGGCCTGACAAACAGCGCCGCCCAAAATTTCTCGCTGGATACCACCGGACTCAGTGGCACGCCAGAATTGAACGCCAACTTTGGCGGATCGCTCGCTGTGGGCGATTTCGACGGCAACAGCTACGCCGACCTGGCGATTGGTATACCCAGAGCAAACGTAAACGGTGTTTCTTATGCTGGCGCAGTACAGATTTTGTACGGCCGTAGCAGCGGTCTCGGTATTCTCGGCAATGAGTTGATCTCCCAAAACAGCAATGGCGCCCTCTCATCAGCCTCATTCAACGATCAATTTGGCTTCGCGTTGACTGTAGCCGATTTCGACGGCGATGGCGCAGACGATCTGGCCGTAGGCGTGCCATATGAAGATGTGGGTGGCAATGCAGATGCCGGGGCCGTGCAGGTTTTCTATGGCCGAACGGGAAACCTCGCAACCAATTCTGGCCTCCTTGTCTCCGGTGCAGTAACCGTTCAATTCTGGAGTCCCATTGAAGCCACCGTCGAAGGCAATGCGGCCGTTGATGACCGCTTTGGCTGGTCCCTGGTCAGCGGCGATTTCGACGGTGATGGCAACGCTGACCTGGCAGTGGGGATTCCCCAGCGCACCCATGACGCCGGGGCAGATACCATTCTCTTTGGCGGCGCGGTCAACGTGATTATGGGCAGCACAGACGGGTTGGCCGCTCCACCGGCTGATCCGGCTCGCATCTGGCACCAAGACCTGGCTGGCATGAACGGCGAGGTAGCCGCCTTGGACTTATTCGGTTACGCACTAGCAGCCGCCGATTTTGACAACGATGGCTATGAAGACCTGGCGATTGGTGTACCGAAAGATGATTACATTTTGGGAATTGTGGACGTTGGTTCTACCCAAATTGTGTCTGGCTCCGCAAATGGCTTGACAACGACGGGCAATACCCTACACTTCCACGCCAGCCAACCAATAGCGGGCGATCTCTTTGGCGCAACGCTGCTGGCGGCTGACTTTAATGGCGATGGGAATGCGGACCTGGCTGTAGGCGCACCAAACGACACCACCACCGTAGCCGATGGCGGCATTGTCTTCACCTTTTACAGCAATGTCACCACGGGTCTTTTGCAAACGGAAAGCCAGACCTGGTACCCAGGCTTCAATGGGTTGCAAGGAACGGCCGTTGCCGCCGACTACTTCGGTGAGGCGCTGCCTGGCAGCCCACGGCGATAACCCTACTGTAGCCCAGGTGTCTAACCTGGGCTACGCCCACCAATCAAACATGAACTCCAGACCAATTCTCACCCAAATTGAAGCCAATATGCGCACCGTTGGCCGCCAGGAAAGGCAGATCGTTTCCCTACCCCACTTCGAGCTTTTCATTTCTCCCGGCCAGCTTGATCACCTGACTTTTGCCGTGCCGCTGCCCACCGACCCCCCTGATTGGGCGGGAGCAACAGCCGAGATGCAGACCACCTTTGCCCAATATGGTAAACGGCCGCGCCTGGAATATATTGCTGACCTACACCCTGGGCTGGGGCCAGCACTGGAACAGGCAGGGCTGGTTTGCGAAAGCGAACTTCCGGTAATGGTTTTGGAGATGCGTAACCTGGCGCCACCGTCGCCGCCGCCATTGTCGGCGCAATACCGGCGGCTAACGGCCGTAGATGACTCTCTGCTGCGCGCTTATCTACGCACACAAAGCATCGCTTTTGGTGGTTTTGGCGGGCAGGACGCGCTGGATTGGTTGCCCAACTTGCGTCATGGACTGGCTAATAGCGAGGTTATGGGTGCTGTGTTGGCCCAAGCGGACGAATTGGTGGCTGGGGCCATAATCCAGATGGGCGGCGGCATTGGCGAATTGGCCGGGGTGTGGAGCACGTTACCGTGGCGTGGCCGCGGGTTGGCTTTTGCCTTATGCCAGCAGCTTTTAACGGAGTATACGGCCGTTGGCTACACCCACTGCTGGCTCTCCGCAGCTCCGGGGGCACAGCAGTTGTATGAAAAGCTGGGCTTTGTCCCCGTGGGCACCCAGTTGAATTACGGCCGTCCGGCTGTTCAAAAAGACGGGATCATTATCGGTTATCAGTAAGCGATTATTGAAGACAGGTTATGTACTTTACACAACAGGAGTATGACGTACGGTTTGAATGGGGTTTGCGCGGATTACAAACCTTGCCTGGTTCATAAAGCTTATCGCCAGGCAATTTAATAAGACCTCTCATTCCATCTGCCGCCAATTTTGTTACAATGGGGGCCAACCTATCTACCTAAATGGAGGACACTTTAAAAGAACAATGTTGAGACGAATTTTATTTCTTGCAATGCTGCTTTTGCTAATGGGGGGCTGTCAAAACCAGGCAGAAACGGCCGTTACCCCCGCCTCCGAATCGCCAGCCCGGGCAACCCGTGACCCTGGCTGTGCCTGGTTCGATTGTGGCACCTTGCAGCAAGCCACGCCCAGCGAATGGGCCAGCGCCAGCGCAGAAAACCGGCTTGCCACAGCAGCCAGCTTTGCCGAAGTCGCCTGGCCCCTCATGTTTGGCGCTAACGTAGATTTCGCCATTGTGCGCGAGCAGCCAGAATATCGCATGTTCGTAGAAGGCATCCACGACTGCATCAACGTCAACCTGGTAGACGGCCGTAGCGTAGAAGAAGTCGGTGCAGAATGTGCCCTTTCTGTGCCCGTAGCCCGATAACCACCTTTGACCATGACCACCTCAACCACTGAACGAACCCTGGGTCTTTTCCAGGCCACCAGCGTCGGCGTGGGGGCCATTGTGGGCGGCGGCATCCTGGCCTTAGCCGGCGTCGCCTTTGCCACCACCGGCCCCGGCGCCATCCTCGCTTTTGCCCTCAACGGCGTCATTGCCCTGCTCACCGCCCTCAGCTTTGCAGAAATGGCCGCCGCCTTTCCCCAATCAGGCGGCACCTACACCTTTGCTAAAAAAGTGATGACGGTGCGTGCGGCCTTTGCCGTCGGTTGGGTCGTGTGGTTCGCTTCCATTGTGGCCGCCGTACTCTATGCCCTGGGCTTTGGCGCCTTTGCCCTCAACATTGCGCAAAGCTTATGGCCTGCCGCCCCGGCCTGGCTGGCGAACCGCTGGGCAACCACGGGGTTGGCGCTGCTGGCTACGGCCGTTTACACCTTCACCCTCACCCGCCGCGGCGGCGGTGGCGGCGCGTGGATCAACGTCGGCAAAGTGCTGGTCTTCGCCATCCTTATTGCCGGGGGACTGGCCGCCCTCTTGGGCGCACCAACCGGCATTGTGCGCGATGGCCTGCGCCCCTTCCTGGTCGCCGGGCTGGGCGGGCTGGTGCAAGCCATGGGCTACACCTTCATCGCCCTACAAGGCTTCGACCTCATTGCCGCCGTTGCCGGGGAAATTCGCCAGCCAGAGCGCACCATCCCGCGCGCCATGCTTATCTCTTTAGGCATTGCCCTGCTCATTTACCTGCCCTTGCTATTCATTGTCAGCACCGTGGGCACCCCAGGCGAGGGCGTGCAAACTGCCAGCGCTGCCAACCCGGAAACCATCATTGCCGTAGCCGCGCAAAATTATTTGGGCGCCTTTGGCTATTGGCTGGTGTTGGTGGCCGGCGTGCTTTCCATGCTCTCGGCGCTGCAAGCCAACCTGTATGCGGCTTCCCGTTTTGCCCTAACCATGGCTCGCGACCGCACCCTGCCCCACCGCCTGGAACAACTGGATGCGCAACGAGGCACGCCGGTAACGGCCGTGTTAGCCACCAGCGCCATTGTAGTCATTTTGCTCCTCATTCTGCCCGATGTAGCTGCGGCCGGGGCCGCCTCCAGCCTCATTTTTCTCATTACCTTTGCCCTGGCTCACGTCATCAGCATGCTCATGCGCCAGCGGGGCAACAGCCAGGCCACCACCTTTCGTGCCCCCGCCTACCCTGCCATTCCCGCAATTGGCGTGACCGCCTGCGTGGGGCTGGCCGCCTTTCAGGGCATCAATGTGCCGGCGGCGGGCTTCATTACGGCCTTGTGGCTGCTGTTTGGCGGCTTGCTCTTTCTGTCCCTATTTGCCCACCGCGCCGAGGCGGTAGACGCTGCGGCCGAAGCCTTAGACCCTGACCTGCTGCGGCTGCGCGGGCGGAATCCCCTCGTTTTAGTGCCAATTGCCAATCCGGCTAATGCGGCTTCCATGCTCTTCGTGGCCGATTCTCTAACGCCGCCCAATTGGGGACGGGTGCTGCTGCTCTCCATTGTCAGCCGGTCGCCAACTGATCCTGATTTCTTGCCGCTTCTGGACAATACGCAACAGGTCTTACAGCAATCGCTGCGCGCCGCCATGGAGCATCATCTTGCGCCGGAGGCGTTGACGACCATTTCCACCGAACCGTGGGCAGAAATAGCCCGCGTGGCTCAGGTGCATGATTGCGAGAGCTTGCTTTTGGGTCTGAGCCAGTTTACGGACAGGCAAACAACTTCGCAACTGGAGCAGTTAGCCAGCCGCGTAAACAGCGATGTGATTGTGCTGCGCCCGCCTTTTTCAGGATGGGATGTAACGGGGGTGAAGCGGGTGTTGGCCCCCGTGAGCGGGTATGGGACGCACGACGCGCTGCGGGCCAGGCTGCTCTCCAGTTTGTGGCGCGCAGCGCAGCCAGAAATCACTTTTCTGCAAGTGCTACCAGAGGGAACGGAAACGGCCGTGCAGCAAAGAACTGCCCGCGCCCTCCAGCGTTACGCCCACGAAGAAGTACCGGGTAACACCCAGGCTCAGGTCATTTGCCACGCCAATGTGACCCAGGCCATTACCGAAGAGGCACAAAAGCACGATTTGGTGGTATTGGGGCTGCAGCGGGTGGGGAAACGGCAACGGGTTTTTGGTGATATCACGCAACGCGTCGCCCAAGAAACGGATTGTGCCATCATCCTGATCAGCCGCAAAGGGTAGCTAGCGGCGGCGCCCGCCGCGGCGTTTTTTCTGGCGGTCACCTCGCTGGCGGTTTGGTTTGCGCTCCCGCGAAGCAGAAGGGTCTGGCAAAGGGGGCGGGGTATGCACGGTCTGCTGGTAATAGTCATCCAGCAGCATCGCCAGCAAATCTAAGCCCTCTTCGCTTTCGCTCAGGCTTTTGGCCAGGGGCACAAAGCGGGCCAGGCGCTCAGCTTGCAGTTTGTCGCGGGCGCGCAGCTTGTTTTCTAGCAGCACGGTAGCCCGCTCGGCCACAATGTTGGCTACGTCTTCATCGGTGGGCAACGGCCGTTCTTGCAAATCAATGTCGTAACGTTGGGCAATGCGCCGCAGCTTCGAGCGTTCCACCACGTCCACTAAGGAAATAGCCTCGCCACTCGCCCCCGCCCGCCCTGTGCGTCCGGCGCGGTGAATGTACAATTCCGCATCTTCTGGCGGTTCGTACTGAATGACGTGAGAGAGTTCTGGAATATCAATACCCCGCGCCGCTACGTCAGTGGCAATCAAAAACCGCAAATTTCCTTTGCGAAGGCGGCTTAGCACCTGTTCCCGCTCCTTTTGGGAAAGGTCCGCGCTCAGCTCATCGGCATCGTAACCAAAGCGCTGCAACACAATGTTGACATAATGGACTTTGGCCTTGGTGTTGCAAAATATGATGGCCGATTCTGGGTTTTCTACCTCAATCAGGCGCACCAGGCTGCGGTCTTTGTCCATGCCGGGCACGGTGTAAAAGACGTGCTCAGTCTCCACTACGTGCACGTTGTCGCTGCTCAGCCCCAAAAAGTCGGGCTGGTGCATAAACTGCTGGGCTAGGCTCTTGACCCGCGGGGGAAAGGTGGCGGAGAACATGAAGGTGTCTACGTCATGGTCGGGCAGGTAACGCTGCACTTCCCGCATGTCGGGATAAAAGCCCATGGAAAGCAGGCGGTCTGCTTCGTCAAACACCAAAATTTGCAGCTTAGCCAGTGTGAGGGAGCGGCGCAAGAGGTGGTCGAGAATGCGCCCCGGCGTGCCCACAACCAGGTGCGCCCCTTTGCGAAAGGCGTCAAGCTGGGCGCCATAACCGACGCCACCGTAAACGGCCGTTACCCGCACCCCACTATCGCCAGCCAAGGTAGTGGCATCATCACACACCTGCTGGGCCAATTCCCGCGTGGGGGCCAGCACTAACGCCTGGCACGCGTTCAGCAAGGGGTTAATGCGCTCTAAAATGGGCAGAACAAAAGCCCCGGTCTTGCCGCTGCCCGTCCGCGATTGCACCATCAGGTCACGACCGGCCATGATATAGGGCATGGCCTTGGACTGCACCGGCATCAGAGACGTCCACCCGGCGCGCCCCATGGCAACTTTCCAGCTTTCGGGCAAATCTTCATATGCCACTTCCGGCAAGCTCGTTTCCGCAGGCTCGTGGTCCGCTGGCGGCGCTGTGTGGACGGTTTGTGGATTATCTGCCTCGTCAAGGGCAGGTTTAGGTTCTGTTTCGTTCATTAAATGCTCCAATGTTGTTTGTGTATGGGCGATGATACATGTTTGCCGCGGGTGTAGCAAACGGCCGTACACTGGTATGAAGTAAAATGCCCCCAATTTGTGGGCAAATTTTAAAAATATGGGTATGCTTCTGCTGTATTATTTTTCACCTACCACGTTTGTGCAGCCGCTGGCGGACTGGCAAAGTGGAATTAACCTATGGAGAGAGTGTCCATTGTCTAAGAAAGTATATGTTGGGAACCTGTCGTTTAATGCGACGGAAGAGCAGGTGCGTAGCCTGTTTGCAGAGTTTGGAACGGTAGAGTCAGTAGCCATGATCACGGACCGGGAATCGGGTCGTTTTCGGGGATTTTGCTTTGTAGAAATGCCAGCAGCGGAAGCAGACGCCGCCATAGAAGCATTGGATGGGCGTGAAGTGGACGGCCGTAACCTCAAAGTAAATGAGGCGCGGCCCCGAGAAGAACGCCCTGGTGGTGGTGGACGTCGTGGCGGCGGTGGGTATCGCGGCGGCGGCGGCAACCGTGGTGGCAGTGGCGGCAACCGTGGCGGCGGTGGTTACCGTGGCGGCGGCGGCGGCAACCGGCGGGACAGCAATCGCCGGGATGACTTTGGTGGCGGTGACGAAGGTGGTCGCCGCTGGTAGGCGCTGACTTCTAGCCATTTATTCGGCTGGTCAATTAAATATTGGATAACGGCCGTTTACGTGCTTAAGCCGCGCGTAAACGGTTGTTTTTTGTGGTGATCAACCGGCACGAAAAAACGGCCGTTTGGGAAGAATTTTACCCAAACGGCCGTTTTGGGGAGCTAAATTAAGTGGAGATTACTGCACAGGCTGGGCCTGGAAAAAGAGTAAGCCATTTCCCGCTACGTCCGTCAACGTAAGCGAATCGCGGCTAATGGAATACCCCGCCACATTTTGCAGCGTCGCAAGAAATTCTGTTTCCCGCTGATTGCGCTCATCGTCGCACAACATCTTGGTCGCGCCGACCGCCCCCAGGGTCAACTGCCCCTCATTCGCCTCATAGCTGGCAAAGTAAGTGTTGCAACCCGCAGAGCCACCAACCTGCCCATCGGCAAACACGGCCGTAATCTCCCCATCCACCCAGGTAGACACCACTGCCTCATTTTCCAGATCAGCAATGCCATTCAGCACCCATTCCGTCCCCTCCAGCGTTTGGTGTGTGGGCGGCTGAAAAATCATCTCCCCTTGCGCGGTGTGAATCGTCAACGTATTACCGTCTAGCGTTATAGTCTCCGCCTCTTGCAGCATTTGCGTAATGGCAGCCTCTTGTTCCATCACACCTTCGCAAAACATCATCGTGCTGCCTAGCTCCCCCACCGTCATCGTTGTGCCCTCAAGGGTGTAGCCGCCAAAGAAACTGTTGCAACCCGTAGTGCCATTAAGGCCATCTTCTGTAAAGGCTAACGTTGGGCGCGTCCCTTCAATGGGGGTTTGCGGCGCATCGGTAGGGCCGTAGCCCACCAGATCCCAGTCTGTGCCCACCAGATTGATGGGTGGCGTGGTGGAGGTGGGCTCTTCAGAAGCAGCCGGTTCGTTGCCTGGGGCCGTGCAAGCCGCCAACATCAGTCCAGCCAGCAGCAGTGTCAGTAAAAAGAAGAAATACTGTGTTCTTGTTCGTTGTGTATTCATTATAGTTTCACCTCTAAAAAAATATATTGGGCAGGTTTCTTGGCGCTGCCTTTGGGTTAACGCCGTGGGTATGCAAAAGGTTCCCCATAACGCAGGGCAAACGGCCGTTTCCCGTATTTTGGTCGTTTTTGCCCCCCACCCCACACTCAGCTAGAATGCGCCCAAAGGAAAATCATTTGATCGAAACCCAGGAAATTACCCCGGAGGAAGTGCCCGAACCAGACAGCGACGAAAGCGGCGGCGTGGTTAAGGCGGCGGCTATTTTGGCGGCAGGCAACATTGCCAGCCGCATTCTAGGCCTGATACGCGAAACCGTCAAAGCCAACCTCTTTGGCGCATCGGGCCTGCTGGCCGCCTTTGAAGTGGCTGCCTACATCCCCGTCAGCCTTTTTGACCTGATTATCGGCGGCATGGTCAACTCGTCGCTGGTGCCCGTTTTTAGCGAATACGCGGCTAAAGAGCGGCGCGCCGAGCTATGGCAGGTGCTGAGCATGGTACTCAGCGCGGCCACGGTGCTGCTGCTGGTGGTGGTGGCGGTGGTCGAGATTTTTACGCCCCAGGTAGCCTGGGTGATTGGGGCGCGTAATTTTACCGACCCGGCGCTGACAGCAACGGCCGTGCGCCTGATGCGCCTGGCTACTCCTGCCGTTTTCTTTATGAGCATCGCCAGCATCCTCACCGGCATGCTCTACGCCCTCAAACGCTTCACTATTCCCGCCTTCATGGGCGCTGTGCTCAATGGCGCCATCGTTGTCAGCGCCCTGCTGCGCCCGAACCACATTGATAGCCTGGTGTGGGGACTGCTGGCTGGGTCCCTGCTGCAAATTGTGCTGCAATGGCCAGCCCTGGGGCGGGTGCGGCTCAGCTGGCGGCTAAATTGGCAGCATCCAGCCATTCGCCGCATTTTGCAGCTTTACGCGCCTATTGTAGGTGGCCTGATCATTACCCAACTAGCCATCGCCCTGAGCCTGAACCTGGCCACGCGCATTGGCGATAATTCCATTGCTTACATGAAGTTTGCCACTACCCTCATCCAATTTCCCCTGGGGCTGATTGTGACGGCGCTGTCTATTGCCACACTGCCGACGCTATCGCGCCAGGCGCTGGGCCAGCTTGATACCTTCAAACAAACCATGGCCGAGGGGATTCGGCTGGTGATTACGCTGATTATGCCCGCCACTGCGGGGTTATTTACGCTGGCGGTCCCCATTGTGGCTTTGCTGTTTGAGCATGGCGAGTTTACGGCCCAGGATACACAGGTGACGGCGCTGGTGTTGCAGGTGTACTTGTTTGGTCTGCCTTTTGCCGCGGTAGACCAGATGCTGGTATTTGCCTCGTATGCGCAGAAGGACACGCTGCGCCCGGCGCTGGTGGGGGTGGTAAGTATCCTGATTTATTTGGGCACGGCCGTTCTGCTGCGTGAGCCATTGGGCACGCTGGGGCAGGCGTTGGGCCAGACCCTGAACCTGCCGGACAGCGCCGGGTTGGCCACGCTGAGTAATGGGTTGCTGAGCCTGATGGTGGCCGACGCAATTAAGCATATGGTGCACACGGGGCTGATGGTAGGGCTACTACGGCGGCAGTTGGGGGGATTGGGCGGCTACGGAGTAACGGCCGTGACCCTCAAATCTATGGTGGCTGCCAGCATAACAGGGTTAGCAGCCTGGGGGATGGCCACGTTGCTAATGCCCCTGCTGTCGGCAAGCCTGCCCGGACGGCTGCTGCTGGTAACAGCGGCGGGAATGACGGGCATGGCAGCCTATGGGCTGGCGGCTGTTTTGCTCAACATTCGCGAAGCGAAAATGCTGCCCCGCCTGCTGCGCCGCCGCAAATAAACGGCCGTTTTGCGTAGCTGCCCGTTTCGCCTCTCCGCCCTGGTTGATGTAAAATGGGTATAATGGCGCAGGTTTAGCCGCCGGACTCTTAATCCTGACGCATCCGCTAAATCCGCGAGTATGGTTATTGTCTTCCAAAGGAGATGCGCGTGACCGCCAAATTTCAACTCGTCGTTCTGCAAGGCCCCCGGCGGGGGAAGGTGTTCCTGCTAGAAAACAGCATCCTCATTATTGGCCGCGATCCATTGCTAGATGTCGCTCTGGCCAACCCAGAAGTATCGCGGCAGCATGCGCGCATGGCCCGCGATGAGAATGGGGATTACAAAATTCAAGACCTGGGCAGCACCAATGGCACGTTTGTCAACGGGCAGCGGCTGGGCGGTGAACCGTACACGCTGCAAGCTGGGCAAGAGGTTGTTTTGGGCAGCAGCGTGATCTTGCGCTATGAGTTGGCCACGGCTGATGAGGGGGCTGTGCCTGAGGAGGAGAGCGCGCCGGGCATAGAAACGGCCGTTGCCGCGCAGCCTGCTCTGGCCTTTGATGACGACGATGCTCTAGACGCAGAGTTCGCCGAACCCGACTTCTTGGACGATACGGGCGATTTGCAAGAAGCGCCCCCGCCAATTGACCCGGTTTACACGCCAGAACCCCAGGCTAAGCCTGGCCCAGACCCGACAATATCTTTTGCAGATCCGCTGCCTTCACCGGTCGGCGCCGCGCCCTTCGTCCCTACCGGCGTCAGCGAAAAAGAGCAAAAACGCAAAAGAACCATCACTTGGATCATTGCGACATTGCTGCTACTCATGCTCTGTTGCTGTGGGTTTTTGTTGTCGGCCTGGTTCTGGTGGGGCGACCCGCTCATGGAGGCGCTGGGCGTTTATTAAGGCCCGTGTGTCGTTAGCAAATTGGTTCACCAGCAAAAAAAAGGAGACTGGATAGGTCATCTGCCCAGTCTCCAATATCCAATTGTCCACACCCAAAAGTTGAATGGGCAGGGTTATGCAGAAACGTCGTCCTGCTTTTCCTTCAGAATGATTTCGTGTTCGCTGTCGATGATGATGGCATCTTCCAGAGGATCGGCTTTGTGAGTAACGGCCGTTTCTGGCGTCAAGTAACCATCCCGATCCCGAATTTCCCGCATATGCCGTGCCACAATGTGTGCCGGCGTCAGCTCCAGAAAGATTTTGGACCCGGCTAACAAAAAGGCCAGGTCATCAATCTGGCCTAAACCGAGAGCCAGGTCTGGCAGCAAGTCTATGGGAATCAGCAGATAAACGACAGTAACAAAGGGCAATATTTTCAGGTAAATGGGCACTTCTGGGTCAGCTACCAGACGGAAAACTAGCCGGATTTGCTGCCAGAGTTCGCGCCAGAAGCCGGGATCTTTTTTCGCCGAAAGGGGGCGTTGTTCATCCATAATACACATCCTCTCAAGATTCAGGTTAACCTACTCATTGTACGCAGAACGGCCGTTTCCGTTGCAACCCCTAAATATAAAAACCACCATATCTCCCCATCCATCACCGCCCCCGCTGGCTGACCACGTAAGCCGTCAATTCTGGCAAAATTGGATTCACGTCATAAGGTATCCAATTAGCGATTCCTCCAGCCGTGAACACCGTAAACCCAATAACGTACCCGTCCAAACGCACGCCGTTATCATACCAGGCCAACTGGTTAATAAAGGCTTCCGGCCCATTCTGTCCCCAACCCTGTTCTACCCAATACGTTTGAAAATCACGCCAACCGGTGCCGCTTGGCCCAGGGCGATTGCCAATGATGCCATCTACGCCCGCCTCAGAAATCACCAGCGGAATAACCAAACCTGCAGGCTCCAGAATCTCCCTATAATACCAACGATAGCGGAATGTTAATGAGCCTCTATCCGGATAAGCAGGGTAGCCTGGCAAGGGGTCGCCATAAAGATAGGTCATATCCGGCGCGCCATATTCATGCAAGGTCAGGATGCCGCGATATTGGAGAGCCGTCTCAATGGCAGGCACAAAAAGCCTGAACTCATCCAGTTCCGGCACGCCAGCGGCAAAACCACCAATAGCGGCGCGTAAACCATATTGGGCCAGCAGGCGCACCCGCTCTTGCTCAAAGCGCGTGTACCAGGGCATATTATCCAGGTTGGGATCTGGCTCATTCCAACCTTCCCAATAATCAACAGCCGGGTTAGCCAGATACTGGTCTAACTGAGAATTGACGTAGTCACGGGCAGCCTCCTCGGGGTTCCCAAGGTAGTTTTGCGCCAGGTCATTAATGCGCCCCACAACAATAGTCCGGGGGGAAAGGGCTTTAACCTCAGCCACATAGCCAAAACTGTCCAGGGCTTTGATGACGGCAGGCTGGCCCAGGCGAATAAACTCATTGATGCCAGCGTCGTTGTTGCGGATGATATGCAGCCCCAGTTTGCTAGGGCCTAACTCATTGGAAGGAGGCAAAACAGGAATTTTGCTAACGTAGGTGGTGGGCGTGGCCTCAATGGTGGGGGTAGGTGTAGGCGTCCTGGTGGGCCGGGGAGTATTGGTAGGCAGATTAGGCGTAGGGGATGGGGTGAAAGACGGGCCAGGGGTCGGCGTGTTGGGCAGCGGTAGGGGGGTGGTTTCAGCCCGGGTTGGCCGGAGTGTCCAGGTGGGAGGCAGTAGATTGGGATTGGTCACGGCCGTTTCGCCCTGGGCAACCTCCGGTGTAGCAAAAGTAACGGCCACTGCCCTCGTTGGCAAGACCACTTCCGCCATTGCCACGGTGCAAGCCGTTAACCCCATGCTTAGCAAGAGGCAAAAAGATGTTAACGAGAGCCATAATCTACGCATCGCCCGGATCATACCATCCCTCTCTGGTTCAGCCAATGACGTTGCGCACTGGGAGGTGGGTGTTACAATCAACCTTATAAAATAACGGTGACACAGTATGACTATTTTGCTCATTCTTAAATTACTGGTGGTCCTGGTTTTTCTGGTGGTGTTTCTGCGGCGACCCAACCTGGTTTGGGGCATTGGGCTGCTGACGGTGACCACGGCCGTGCTGCTAGATACCTTTCTAGGCACCTTTGGCCGCGCGCAAATGCAGGGAGAGTTGGGCTTTTTCTACCCGGTTCTCAGCGGCATGCTCTTTGGTGGGGCCGCCCTCTGGTTGTGGGGTGTGTTACGGCCGTACTTAGGCAGCACGCCCACAACCGAAACCAACACCTCCCCACCAACCCCACCAGTCTCCAAACCCACCCTGGCTAGCTCCAAAAGCGCCCCCGCCGGCGCTGCTTTCGACCGCCAAATGTTGTATGATCAGATTCGCACCCGCTTTGGCCGTGCCGACATTCTTGACCTCATGTTCGACCTGGGCATCGGTGAAAACGAGGTTATGACCCTCAACCAGGATATGAACCAGCTCATCGTCAACATTATGGACCTGGTTGAAGCCCGCGAACAAACGGCCGCCCTGGCCCTGGCCGTCGAACGCATTCTCACCCCCACCCCTGCCGAGCATTTGCCCCGCTTGGAAAAAATTACCGTGGCCTCACCACCCACCATTTTGCGCCAGTTCCTTCTGGCCAATTACACCCTTAGCGATCTGGCCGAACTGGCCTCCCGTCTCGACATTGATTGGGAAGGGATAGGGTCTGGCAACAAAAAGGAGCGCGTGCGCGAATTTTTGCTCTACCTTTACCGGCGCAACCGTCTGGATGAACTGCTTGACCTGCTGCATGAACCCAACCCATAACCTCATGAAACGCTTGATTTACCTGCTCTTTTTCGCTTTGCTGCTTCTGCCCTTAACGGCCGTGCGTGCCCAAGAAAACAGTCTGACGCTACGCCTCAGTCGGGACTTCGGCTACGGCTCTAGGGCGCAAATCCGTGGCACCTTCTCTTATCGCGTTTCTGGCCCGGAAGACCTGGTGCGCGTCGTCTTTCTGCTAGATGGCGAACCCATTGGTGAGGATATGGAGGCCCCCTTCCGCCTGCAATTTCGCACCGAAAACTTTCCCTTGGGCAGCCATACCCTCAGCGCTGTGGGCTACACCAGCAGCGGTGCGGAGCTGCAATCAAACAGCATTCAGCGCAATTTTGTCAGCAGCGAAGAATCCACCAACTTCTTGCTGTGGGTCATTGTGCCCATTGTGGTGCTGGCCCTGGGCGGTCGTTTCCTTGCTTCCCGTATTGCGAATCGTAACGGCCGTAACTCCGGGCAGCCAGCCATCAGCGGCGCACTGGGTGGTACCATTTGCCCTCACTGTGGACGGCCGTACGCCATTCACCTGTGGAGCGTCAATCTCATGATGACCCGGCTAGACCGCTGCCCCCACTGCGGCAAGTGGAAATTGGTGCGCCGCATGCCCCAAGAGATGCTGGAAGCCGCCGCCGCCGCATGGGAAGAAGGCGAATCCACCACCACCCCAGCCCCCGCCGCCAAGAAAACCTTAAGCGACCAGCTAGACGAATCGCGCTACGACGACCTCTAGTATTCGTAAGTGGTAATCATTGGAGCCCCCCCCAGGAATAAGTAAACGGACTTCGAGTACCGATATAGCTCTTATGTCCTGGTCACTTTTTCCTATTTACCTGCCTCAGATAATGGCGTAAGCTAAGAGCAACAAGTTAAACTCGTTTTCCTCCTCCTTCCTAACCTGTTAAAGCTCCAGGCCCCCAACCTGGAGCTTTACGTTTTTTAGCCCGTTTCTGGCTTGCTTGCCAGGGGGCATCGTGATAAAATGCCCTGCGCTGATGAGGGATAGTTTAACGGTAGAACAGCGGACTCTGACTCCGTCAGTCCTGGTTCGAATCCAGGTCCCTCAGCCTTCAAAGCCACCCCAAGATGGGTGGCTTTTTTTGTGGCCCATGAATACCAAGAACCATTTTATGGTAGATTTGCCAAAATTTCGCGCTGTTGAGCAAAAGTAAATTCGCTTGTAAAACAACCCATATCTCGGTATAACATCCTCATCGTGAAATTGCTTTACTGATCCACACCGCCGCTTTCCTCGCCGACACCTTTGCCTGAGAGGAATGTATGTACAAACGCATCCTATGGTTAGTCACTGCCCTGCTGCTACCCATGTTACTGTTGCTGTCCGTGGTTGGGCTACGCGAAAGCCAGGCTTCTGGAACTACAGCCGCCGCCCCGCTGGACGTTATCATCAGTGAGGTGGCCTGGGGGGGCACGAACGCCAGTACGGCCGACGAGTGGATTGAACTATATAACAGCACCGCCAACGCTATAGACCTGACCGGCTGGACGCTCATTGCCAATGATGGATCGCCTTCCATTAATTTACTGGGCGCCATCCCCGCGGGGGGCTTTTTCTTGCTGGAGCGCACCGATGACAACACGGTAAGCGACATCCCTGCCGACCAATTTTTTACCGGCGACCTGAATAACAGCACAGATGGGTTGACCTTGCGGGATTCTCTAAACCAGGTCATTGATTCGGCCAACGGCGACGGCGGCCCCTGGCCGGCGGGCAGCGGCAGTCCGGACTATTTCAGTATGGAGCGCATCAATCCGCTAGCTGGTGGTGACGACGGTAATTGGGTGAGCAATGATGGCAGTATCGCCAGAAATGGCCTGGACGCCAACGGGAATGCGATTAATGGCACCCCCAAAGCAGCCAACGCCACCTGGTCGGTTAGCAATGACCCCGCGGCCGACCTGGTGGTGGAAAAAACCGCCCCTGCCACTGTCCCGCTCAACGATACCCTGACCTATGGCATTACTTTGCAAAACAGCGGCAGCCACACGGCCACCGGCGTCATCCTGACGGACTCACTGCCCCTGGCGTTGAGCTACGCCGGGGACTCTAGCGGGTACGCCGTCCAGGAACCTGTTCCCAATACGCTGGTCTGGGAGATTGGCACGGTGCCCACGGATACGCTGCTCACATTTCAGTTGACGGTGACCATTCAGGCTGGCAGCGCCGGTTATGTTACCAACACGATTCGCACCACCACCAGCTACACGGAAACGAATACGGCTAACAATCAGGACGCGGCCGTTACCTACCTGGATGATGGCCTCCAGCCTCTCGTGCTCCTTTATGCCGTGTATTACGATGGCATTGAAGACACCGATGACAGGGATGAGGCCGTGGCTTTGCGCAACGTGGGCCGGGCAACGGCTAATTTGGAAAATTGGCAGCTAAGCAATGGGTCAGCCAGCGTCAACATCCCGGCAAATACGGCGCTGCTGCCAGGTGAAACCTTGTGGCTGACAAAGGATTCTGCAGCCTTCGCTTTCTCTTTCGGGTTCCAGTCTGATGGGGTGTTATCTCCCTGGCCACGCCTGGGCAATGAGGGAGGCGCGGTGATTTTGCGGGACGCAGTGGGCATTATTCAGGATGTGTTGGTTTATGAGGCGGGGAATGTCAACCAAAATGGCTGGGCGGGCACGGCCGTGCAGCCCTATACCGTTCCTTCTGTTTTTGGCGAGAAGGGCCAGGTTATTTACCGTCGGCTAGACCCGCTGACGGGAGAACCCGTGCCGGACACGAATACGGCCGTTGATTGGGCTTCATGGCGGGGAGACGTGATTGACGGCCGGAAGGTGCGCTACCCTGGCTGGGATTTGGAGCAGTTCTTTTTCACCAAGCAAATTACGGAAACGGCCGTCATCACGCTAGCCATCGCCCCAGATAACGCCTATGACATGGTCGTGGC
>CAZDEO010000090.1:0-18402 GCA_964504445.1 uncultured Anaerolinea sp.
GCTCATTTTTTCTGGTGGGCATTGTTCATTATCCTTTTATCGTAATTTTCTTAAGGGGTAGGATGCCGTTTTAACACGACCAGGGTAATGTCATCAAACTGGGCAGTATCCCCAGAATGGTCACGAATGCTGCTGGTGATGGCTTGCATAATGCCCTGGGCGTGGTGGCTGTCGGCTTTTAGGGCTGCCATGCGCAGCCGCTCCAGGCCAAATTCGTCATAATCTTCGTTTATGGCTTCGGTTACGCCGTCAGTGTAAAGCAGTAAGGTGTCATTGGGGCGCAGGGGTATGGTGTGGGATTGGATCTCGATGTGGGGTAAAACGCCTAGGGCAATGCCACTACCGTCCAGAAGTTGGGAACGGCCGTTGCCGTGTAGCAACATGGGGGGATTATGGCCACCGTTGGCGTAAACCAGGTCTTGGGTTTCCGGATGCCAAATGCCATAGAAAACGGTGATAAACAGGTCAGATTGGGTCTCGGAATCGATAATTTCATTGACGCGCATCAATACCTCAGCCGGATCGCTGCGGTTGAAGGCCACTGTACGCAAAATGGTGCGTGTTAGCGCCATAAACAACGCCGCGGGTATGCCTTTATCGGCCACGTCGGCAATGACGATGCCCCAGTTACCATTGCGCAGAGGGATGAAGTCGTAAAAGTCGCCGCTGACAGTGCGGGCAGCTTGCCAGAAACTGGACACGGTGCAGCCAGGAATCTGCGGGTTGCCGGCGGGAATGAGGCTGGCCTGAATTTCGTGGGCAACGCGTAGTTCTTGGGCTAATCGGTCCCGCTCGGCGGCTTCGTGGTAAAGCTGATTGTTAACGACGGCCGTTGCTGCCTGGTGGGCAATGCCGTTGAGAATATTAAAGCGCCGGGCAGTCAGCGCCCGGCCCCGCGTGCCGACCAACATAACCCCCACCAAGCGGCGGCGGGCATGTAGGGGCACGATGTGGGCGTGGGGGGTGCCGAGTACCTTTTCCAACCAGGGTCGCGATTGCAAAGCATAGGCGCTGTTGCGGGCAAGGGTCGTTTCTGTTTCTGCCATGTCTACAAAGGCGGGCATGTCGTGGGGAGATATTTCCAACGTTTCCATCAAGCCTAAAGCCATGGAATTGATCCCGTGACTTGGCCCTACCTCAAACTGCTGGCGTTCCTCCTGCCACACCAAAATGACAATGGATTCGATGCCGACTAGCATTGGGGCAAGCCGCACAATGGTGCTTAGAATTTCGTTTAATTCAATGCGGCTGTTAACTGCTTCGGCTACTTGCAGTAATGCAGTATTTACCCATGCCTCCTCTTGCTGCGCCAGGCGTAAATAGGCATTTTCCAGGGCGCGTCCTGTCTGATCCGCAATATTTTGCAGTAACTCCATCTGCGTTGCCTGGTTGCTGGGTGAACTGCTTTTTGGTTCGTCTGTTAGCAATATTCCGAGTAGCTGACTTTTTGCTTTTAGAGGGAGCAGCCGAAGGGTATGCATGCCTTTGCGGGGCAGACATTGGCGCACAACGGATGGCAACTGTTTGGTGGCAATGCTTTCTTGACCCACGTGGACGGCATCCAGGGCGGGCCATTGCCCGATGGTAAAATGATGCCGCTGCAGGTCGGTTGGGTGCTTGTGGTTTGTGTACAGGGCTGTGCAGCGATATTCAGCCATTTCTTCCTGCCACAGGAGCAAGGCGCATATTTCGTTCCCTAACAACATAGTGGTTAGCCGGGTTATGGCGGCCGTCATGCTTTCCAGGTCATTGCTGTCGCTGATGGCTGCCGCCACCTGGAGCTGGGCTGTGGTTAGCCAGGCGCGCTCTTGTTGCTCTGCCAATTGGCGTGCTTTGTGAATGGCGCTGGCTACTTCAGCAGCAAGGGCTTCTAAAACGGTTTGTTCAGTGTTGGTGAAAGCGCCGATGGTATCGCTGTGGACGTCGAGGGCGCCAAGGACGTGTTGATTGACCAGAAGTGGAATGGCAATTTCTGATTGGGTGGGGTCTCCTTGCCCGGTGGTGAAGTAGCGTGGGTCCTCAGCGGTGTTGTTGACAATGATGGTTTGTTGGGCGGCAACGGCCGTACCCACCAACCCTTGCCCAGGCTGTAGGCAGAAATCTTTGGGTGCGGCGGTATTGCTGCTGGCTTTAATCTCAATGTTACCGCTGGCGGCATCGACGCCAAAAATATGCACGGCATAGAAGCCAAACATGTCTCCGGTTAACTGCACAACCTGGTTAAATATCTCATCCAGGTCTTGTACGGCGTTTACCTGGCGGGCAATTTTGCGCACCAATTCCAGGTGTGCTGCACGCATTTCGGCCTGGGCAAAAAGCTGGGCATTGGCAATGGCGGCCGCCGCCTGATTGGCCAGTATCATCAGGCGGCGTAAATCCTCGTCGCTAAAGCGGGCTGGCTGGTGGCTTTGGGCGGCAACAATGCCTAACACACTTTCGCCGCTGATGAGGGGGATAAAGATGGCGGAGCGGGGTGGGACTTCACTGATATAGCGGGGTGTTGCGGGCAAGTCGGCTAACTGCCGCTGAAAGTCTTTTATCAATAATGCTTGTTGGCTAGTGCGCACCCAGCCAACAATTCCGGCTTCGTCGCTCAGATCAAAGGTTTGGGGTGTGGGTTGTTGACGGCCGTTAATGGTCCAAAATAAGATTTCATAAAATGTACCCTCAAATAACCCTACCTGAAAGGTTTGGTTGTCGATGACTTTGCCAGCTTCGTGGGCGATAAGGGCGCATAAGGCGTTGACGTCAAGTTCCGAGGCCACGATTGCGCGACCGGCTGCGCTCAAGTCTTCCAACTCGGCAACGCGCTGCATGAGAATGCGCCGCGAGCGGTAGCGCCGCCACAAAATGTAGCTGCTTAAAGCCAGGGAGCCGAGAAGAAGGGCAAAGGAGATGGTTGACCCGGAAAAGTCGTTGGCTATTTGCGGGTAGATTGCGCTCATCATGGTATGGGTTGCCAGGTGAGTGGTTGAAACAGCCAGGCGCAGCTTTTGGGGGAAAGATGTGGCAAAACGGCCGTTACCGATCCTGGTGGTATCTAGCCCACAGCTAAAAGAGCTGCTTCTGCTTCTGTGCGCGACGGGTAAATGTGAAATACCTTGTCGAAGCCTACCATGGCAAAAATCTCTTGGAGGCGTTCATTAAGACCGCACAAGACCAAATTGCCATCTTGTTGGCGCGCTTTGCGCCAGGCGCTAACCAGGCAACGCAGCCCACCGCTGTTGATGTAGGTAATCTCCTCCATGTCTACCAGCAAGAAGATGACGCCATCGGCTAAGAGCCGGTTGAGAGATTCCTCCAGTGCAGGTGTTAGTCCCTGATCTAGTCGTCCTTTTGTGGCGACGCGCCAAATTTGCTTTTGTTCGGAGATAACTTCTTGCCAGATGCTCATGAGGCACCTCCGTCTGACAATTTTTTGACCATGACCAGGGTGTTTTTTCCGCTTGAATTGAAAGTGAAATGTACTTCGTCCATCAGTTTGCGCATAAAATGAATGCCCAGGCCGCCAATTTTTAACTCGTCTCGTAGGTTGTCCACGGGCGGCTGGAGGTCTGGCGATGAGGGTAGAGGGGGTGGGGGAACTTTTGCCGGGTCGAAGGAACGGCCGTTATCCTGAATGGTGATTTGAAATGCGTCGGGTTGGACGACGTAACTGACGGTAATTTGGCCCACATCTTCACCCCCATAAGCATGCTCAATGATGTTTGTGCAGGCCTCGTCACAGCATAGCTCGATGTGAAAGACGGAATTTTCGTCTAATCCAGCACGTTCAGCGCCGTCAGCGACAAACGCTACAACCTTGCGTACTTGATCGTAGCGACCAGGTACGGTGAGGGCGTTCTTTTTTCCCATAGACCATAAAATAGAAAACGTAAAACGTAGGCATACCACGTTTTACGTTTGCATGAGGCAACAAACTTTTGCCCCGCTAAAATTATCCGCATGAAGTTGAATTTTATTAGAAGCTGCCGACTGCGGAAGTGGTGTCATCAAAGGTTTCAAACAGCTTATTTAAGCCTGATAATGAAAGGACTTCGCCAACGCGTTCTGAAACGTTGGCTAACCGCACGTCACCGCGGCGTTGTTTACATTCCCGCAAGGCTGCTACTAGAGAACGCAGGCCGGCACTGCTCATGTAGTTAACTCCTGAAAGATCCATGACAATGTTGTTACGGCCGTTATCAAGAATCTCCTTAAAAGCAGCGTCTAATTGCTCTGCATTACTGCTATCAATACGTCCTGTTACTGTAATCAAATCCACGCGCTTCAGTGATTCTACGGCAATACTCAATTCTGCTTCACTCATGGTGACGTGTTACCTCCTGTGAAAATTGCGAGCCGTGCATGCTGAAATGTTGCATTGTCACGGGCTTTATTTTGCATAATTCAGCAGCCAGCTTCAATTATCGAATGCCATCAACTATTGGCGCGATTATATCACTACGCCAAGCAAAAGGGAAAAACAGAAAGTAGGTATTTGCTATAATCAAGTCTATGCCTGAAGTCAGAACGCAACACCTTAAAGCACGGGCGCACGAATTGGGGTTTTCTTTGGTAGGTATTGTGCCTGCCCAGCCTGCCCGAAGATTGGATGCCTACCTACGTTGGATTGCGCAAGAAATGCACGGCACAATGGGCTACATGGCTCGCCCAGACCGGGTAGTCCGTCGGCAAGATTTGCAAGTCATTCTCCCAGGAGTCCAATCCCTGGTCTGCGTCGGTTTGGATTATTTTTCTTGGCGGCTGCCCGAAGAAATTGTGGGTGACCCTGGACGGGGGCGCATTGCCAATTATGCCTGGGGCCAGGATTATCATGAGGTGATGATGCCGCGCCTGGCGGCATTGGCCCAATGGCTGGCCAGAGAAAGTGGTGCGCCGGTGCGGCAGCGGGTTTATGTGGATACGGGGGCGATTTTGGAAAGGGATCATGCCGAAAGAGCGGGGCTGGGCTTTACGGGTAAGAATACGATGCTGATTCACCCACGCCGTGGGTCTTGGTTTTTTTTGGGCGAATTGTTGACGACTTTGCCATTGGCTTATGACGAACTGCGCGCGCCCCTGCCATCTTGTGGTTCGTGCCGCCGCTGCCTGGATGTCTGCCCAACCAATGCTTTTCCTGAACCTTATGTTTTGGACGCCCGGCGCTGTATTTCGTACCTGACGATTGAGCATAAGGGGTGGATCCCCCAGGAGCTACGGCCGTTTATGGGAAATTGGATTTATGGCTGTGACCTGTGCCAAGAGGTGTGCCCCTTTAACCGCTTTGCCCAACCCACGACCGAGGAGGTTTTTGGGCCGGCCCACTGGGATATGGCCGCGCCCCCTTTGTTGCAAATTTTAGCATTAGACGAGGTGGGGTTTCAGAAGCAGTTTGCCCACAGTCCGATCAAACGCATCAAGCGGCGGGGGTTGCTGCGCAATGCGTGTGTGGCGGCGGGTAATTGGGGCAGCCTCACGGCCGTTCCCGCTTTGGTCCCTCTGCTTTTGGACGCAGAACCATTGATTCGTGGCCATGCGGCCTGGGCATTGCGGCAAATAGGCGGGCGTGATGCAGAAACGGCCGTAGCCCAGGCGCGCCGTCGTGAAGCTGACCCGGAAGTGCTGCGCGAAATGTCTGGCAGTTAATTGTTGGCTGCCTTCTCTTCCATTACAAACTCCCGCAGAGCGCGAATATTTCGTGTGGGTGTGGTCACCATTATCACACAGCCTGTGCCTAGCATCAGGCGACGGCCGTCTGTCTGCGTTACTGCGTCATGCGCTTCTGCCAGCAAATTTTGTGGATCCTCTTGATGCATGGTCCATTGGCTAATGCCCCCACTGGCCGCTTTGCGAATACGCGTCAGCCCATTTTGCAGATCTACTGTTGTCTCCCGATCATGCCAGTTCACAAACTGCACCGGGTAGTTAGCAACCAGGTCAAACATAATGTTGGTGCTGTGAATGTGCAGCATATTGCACCACAAATCTTGCACAGCTTCCAGCACCCGCAAATCATAAACCCGGCCAAAAGTGATGAATTCGTCTCGACTCAGCAAAGGGTAACGTGCATGCTGCACCGCATAAAAAATGCCGCTGATACCTGTTTCTTTTGCCGCTTCAACAAACTGCAGAGTCGTTTTAGTGATAATTTCCAACCCACGATAAAACTCTTCAGGGTACTCCCGCAAATGCGTCAACAACGTTTCCGTACCCGCCAAATGCTTGGCCTGAGCCAGTGGAGAAAAGATGGTGGGAATGAAAGGCGTTTCTTCTTTAAGAGTGCGACCAATTTGCTTAAGTGCCTCAAGCTGTTGGCC
Organism: uncultured Anaerolinea sp.; assembly: GCA_964504445.1. Classification (GTDB taxonomy): domain Bacteria; phylum Chloroflexota; class Anaerolineae; order Promineifilales; family Promineifilaceae; genus JACSRF01. Next base: position 6,300 of record CAZDEO010000090.1, read on the forward strand.
TAACATACCCTTTTGTGGGTTAAGCACTTGCAGCCTGGTCCAATCTTCCGGCTCATGTATAGGGTAATGGGTTGTTTCACGAGTGCCTTCAATGTGCCCGACCCAACGATCTCGCACACCCCAATCTATGACAGAATAGCTGCTGGCTGGGCCAACTTTTAACAAGTCCCAATCATAATCTTGTTGCCACTTCAGGTGGGCGGCAGCAATGGTTTCGGCGTGCTGGTCATCCCCTGGCCAATGCCGCCAGAGGGCTACAGGAAGACGGTCTGGTTTTTCGCCAGCTATTACGGTTTCTAATCGCTTGCGCTTGCTCCAATCAAGCATGTTTCATTTTCTCCTTGCGCGTTATCTGCACAGGCAAACAGCAACGCACAAATTGCCTGGTGCACGTTCAGTGGGTTTGTTTTTTTAAGAACTGCTTTGGAATGGAAGTTAAGGGTGCGGGCTATTTTGTTTGTACGAATTTATGATACATGGCGTGCGAAAATGATGCCACTATTTAACGGGGCATTTTTAGAAGAATTTCAATGGCTTTGACTCCGTCAGTGTCTACAAAGCGGCCTATTTGTAAAATGGGCAAGTATTTTGGGGATTATGTTTCTGCTTCGTGGGTGAGGGCGTTAAAGTTTCAGTTAGCCCAGGGCTATGAAGGTTGGGTTCAAGGCTTTAGGTTTTCCTGGCCCAGGCACTCCCTCTTGCCGAGAACGCCGGGCTGCCGTTTGACAAAAAAGGGGAATCGCGAGGGATTGTGAAAATGTTCGTAAATGAATTGCTTCTTGGCTTTTGTCGCCTGAGGAGTATGTATCAGTTGAATTTGGTATAATCATTTGTAACTTCGATTAATGTTAGAGAGGTGGAACATGTTTGGTAGCTTTGGTACACCAGAATTACTCATCATCCTTTTTGTGGTCTTGCTGGTTTTTGGCGTTGGACGCATTAGTAAGTTGGGTAGCGAATTGGGTAGGGGTGTTCGCGCTTTTCGTGAGGGCATCCGGGATGAGCAGGAACAACAGGATAAAGTGCAGGAAGAAGAAGACACGAAGTAAATTGGGTTTGCGCCGCACCGAAAGAAAAGGTAATTTTTGGGCGCAGGTCTAAATGAATGTTGATGTATGGATAGTTTTTTTGGCATTGGTTTGCCTGAACTTGTTCTGATTTTGCTGCTTGCTGGCATTGTGATGGGACCGCAGCGTATACGTCAGGCTGCCCGCTGGCTGGGTAGGATGACGGCAAAGTTGCAGGCTATTTCGCGTACTTTTACACGCCAGTTGAATGCGGAATTGGATTCTATGGATGGTGGGGAGGATTTGCGCGGCGCGATGCAGGATGTGCAGGAATTGCGGAGGCAAGTATATGAGCTGCAGCAGGAACTGCGGGCGGGCATGAGTAAGGGAGACGAGGTGGCCAGAACGGCCGTTAGCCATTCCCGTGAGTCTTTACAGTCCATTTTGCCACCGGATCTGGTCTCCAAAAAAGATACAGATAACCTCGCCCCCGCGCACAATCAGAAAGCCAATACCCCCCCGGGTATGCCGCCAACCATTCCCAAACCTATTAATGTAGCCGATGATTCTGAATGATGCAAAAAGAAGTTGAACAACCGACGGTGGTTGCAGAGGATTCTGAAGAAGCAGAAATGCTGGAGATGAGCTTGCTTGATCACCTCAATGATTTGCGCAAGCGGCTGACATGGGCGGCAGGTTTTTTACTATTAGCCACCATTGTCAGCTTTATTTTTGCTGAACCGCTACTAAATTTTTTGTTGGTGCCTTATGCCCGGAGCGCGGCGGATGGGGCACAATTGCAAACGATTCGACCGACAGAAGGCATTGAGACTTTTTTTAAAGTCGCGCTTCTTTCTGGTGGTATTCTTTCTATGCCGCTAATTTTATTTCAGTTTTGGATGTTTATTTCGCCAGGACTCAAGAAGTCTGAAAAGCGTTATATTTACCTATTTATTCCTAGCGCGCTGTTGCTTTTTGTGCTAGGCATTTTGTTCGCTTGGTTTATTTTGGTGCCGGCGGCTGTTTTTTTCCTGGCGAATTTTTTGCCAGACGTTTTTCGTGCCGATTGGCAGGGACAGGAGTACATTGGTTTTTTGATCACGATGCTTTTTTGGGTGGGGGTAAGCTTTGAAATGCCCGTGGTGGTTTATTTTGTGGCGCGGGTGGGGTTGGTGACATCCAAGACGCTGCGCGAACAGTGGCGCATTGCCATTGTGCTGATTGCTGTTTTGGCGGCAGCCATTACACCATCTATTGACCCGGTGACGATGTTGTTGACCATGTCGCCATTGGTGGTGCTGTACGTGATGAGCATCGGTCTGGCGAGTATTGGCCAGCGCCAGTTTGAGCGTTCTATGGCGATTGAGTAGGTTTGAGGGAGGTTTGCAGTGATTGAGACGGCCGTTTCCCACGCAAAAGCACATTATGACCGGTATCTAGAGCAGCTTCTCACATTTTTACGCTTTCCCACCGTCAGCCTTTTGCCAGAGCACGCCGCAGATATTTTGCAGGCGGCCAACTGGCTGGTAGCCGATATGCGGCGGATTGGCCTGGAAAACGTGCAGCTCATTGAGCGTGGCGGTAATTCGGTGATTTATGGTGATTGGTTGCACGCTGGCCCAGAGGCTCATACGGTGTTGCTTTACGGTCACTACGATGTGCAGCCGGTAGATCCGCTGGATTTGTGGGAAACGCCCCCCTTTGCCCCGACTATTCGCAACGGTAAAGTTTTTGCTCGTGGCGCTAGCGATAATAAAGGGCAAATGTTTTCGCAGTTAAAGGCTTTGGAATCAATGTTGGCCGCTAACGGCCGTTTGCCGCTGAATGTGAAAGTGTGCCTCGATGGTGAAGAAGAAGTTGGCTCCCCGCATTTAACGGCCGTGGTGGCTGAAAATAAAGAGTTATTCACCGCAGACTCCCTTTTGGTTTCTGATGGCGCCATGGTCAGCACTGCCCAGCCGGTTATTGATTATGCGTTACGGGGAATTGTTACGGCTGAAATCTACGTGAGTGGGCCAGATAGAGATTTGCACTCAGGCAGCTATGGCGGTTCGGTACACAACCCCATCCAGGCCCTTTCAGAAATCATCGCCAGTCTCCACGATGAATTTGGCTGGATACAAATTCCCGGTTTTTACGATCGTGTCGCCTCCCTTTCCATTGCCGAGCGAGATTTGCTGCGGGCAGTACCATACAGTTTGAAGCAGTGGGCACAGGAGACAGGGGCGCCATCTCCCTGGGGAGAGCCGGATTATTCTCTTTTGGAGCGTATGACTAGCCGGCCAACATTGGAAGTTAATGGTATTTGGGGTGGCTTTCAGGGCGAAGGGGACAAAACGATTATTCCAGCTACGGCAACGGCAAAGGTGTCTATGCGGTTGGTAGCGAATCAGGATGCCGATGAAATTGCTGAACTGTTTACCGCGCACATTTTGAATGAAGCTCCTGAGACGGTACGCGTGGCGGTAAAAGTGACTTCGGGATGTAATGCGGCGATTACGCCCTTTGACTCGTTAGAAATTGCGGCTGCTGTGCGCGCTTACACCCTGGGTTGGGGGGCGGAACCGGTGCGCAGCCGCGCGGGTGGGTCCCTGCCTATTTTGGCTACGTTTCAGCAGGAATTGGGGGTTCCGTTTGTGCTCATGCCTTTTGGTCTGGATGATAACCGGCATTCCCCCAATGAGCATTATCGTTTGGACCATTTTTCAAGAGGCATTGCTACGGCCGTTCACTACTACCACTACCTGGCTGAAACGAAGCCGTAAATTCCTGGTGCCGGAGCCGTTTTTCTTGCCGGTACGGGTAGAAATGGATGACTTCTCCCGCTTTGTGCCGTTCTTGATAGGTACGCCAAAACTCTATTCCCAGCAAATCTGCATGATGCGCCATAAAAGCTTGGCGCAAACTTCCTTGTAATCCCAGGAAATGCTCGAATTCTTCGGGGAAAACGTCGTTTTCATCCACATTAAACCAGGGGGTTGCCAAAAGTTCGTCCTCGTGGTGGCGCACTGGCGGCATTTTGCGGAATCGGCAATCGGTTAACCAGGATAGCTCGTCGTAATCATAGAAAACAACGCGCCCGTGGCGCGTTACCCCAAAATTTTTCAACCACAAATCTCCTGGGAAAATGTTGGTGGCCGCCATATCTTTGATGGCGTTGCCGTATTCAATTACGGCCGCTTTGGCTGCTTCTTCATCTGCTTCGTGAACGTAGATATTAAGCGGTGTTACGCGCCGCTCAACATAGGCGTGTTTGATAATCACGTATTCGTCGGTGATGGCAATGGCACGAGAGGCCACTGTTTGCAATTCGACTAGTAAGTCCAGGGCGAATCGTTCCCGGCGGAATTTGAGGTGTTCAAATTCCTGGGCATCAACCAGCCGCCCCGCACGATCGTGACGAAAGACCAGTTTGTATTTGGCCCGCACTTCCTGGTGGGTGGTTCGTTTGGGATAGGCAAAGCGGTCTTTGATGAGTTTGAAGACCAGGTCATAATCGGGCATGGTGAACACGGTCATCACCATACCTTTTTCGCCCTGGGCAATCTCGAAACGGTCGCGGGAGACGGCCATGTGTTGCATCATGTCGCGGTAAAGGGCGGTTTTGCCGTGTTTGTTGTAGCCGATGGCAATGTATAGTTCGGCAATACGTTTGCGGGGCATGATGGCGCGCAGAAAGAGGATGAGGTCGTACGGCCGTTGCACGTCCACGTGAAAATATGACCGCGCAAAGCTAAACAGGATACTAACATCATTTTCTTCCAACAGCACTGCATCAACTACAAGGCCTTGGTCACTGTTTAGCAGGGCAAATACCAGGGGGATAACGTGGATACCGCTATACATGCGTCCCACAAGATAGGCGGCTTTGCCGCGGAAGAAAATGGGTTGCACCATTTCCACGCGGTTCACTATTCGCAGCGCGCCGATGCTGCGCAAATGCTGTTCAATAGCCTCTGCTACCATGGACGCATCCCCTGGCAGGTCTGCATAAGGGGTGTCGAAGGCATAAGCTTGTAAAATTTGGGTTACCAAAGTTGTGGTTGTGGCAGCTTGCGCAAAGCGGGCGCAAATAGGCCGCGCCTGGGTAGGGGGCGTGTCAAAATCTGTATCCACAAATTCGATATCTGGATCGACACCGACCGTGGCAAAAATGCGGCGGGTTAGGGAATTGTAAAAGGTTTCGGCGAGTTCCCAATCGTCGCGGTCGGCAATGAGGCCAGAATAGACGGCTTTTAGGCTGGCCCAGACCAGTTTTTGTTCAACGCGTTCACCTAATAGCTGATGAATGTCTGCAACGGTGGCGTCAATCACCTTTGTGTAAAGATCTAATCGTGCCGCGGCGTCGGCCTGCATACCGGGCCAATCTTGCTGTTCAAAGCGAATTTTTGCCCGCTGGGTGATGCTTCTGAACTGATCCTGGTAATGGTTGAATGCGTTGTGAAGTAGGTTGGCGGCCAAATTGGCCACCCGGCTAATGGTTAGTGGGCGGGACTCGGCGTGAATCTGAGCGAATTGATTTGCCACGGGCAACCCCCTTGGACAATGTATTTGCGCGCTTATTGAGTGTTATGCAGATTATAGCGAACTTCTCTTTCACCAACCCTTTAGTTAGGATATGATCCCTTTTATGATAGAGCAAGTTACGCTTATTGCGACAGCCACCTTTGGTTTGGAGATGCTGGTTAAACAAGAATTGCAGGCGTTGGGATTTGAGCTGACGCGGGTAGCTAATGGGCAGGTTGAGTTTGCGGCTACGCTGGCTGACGTTCCCCGGGCAAACATGTGGCTGCGTTGTGCGGATCGGGTATTGCTAAAAATGGGGGCGTTTACGGCCGTTTCCTTTGATGATCTCTTTGAGCAGACAAAAGCCATTCCTTGGGAAAGCATAATTACTGCCGATGGCCAGTTTACCGTTAACGCCAAGTCTGTTAAATCTGCTTTGCGCAGCGTGCGCACCTGTCAGTCCATTGTTAAAAAAGCAGTCGTAGAACGGTTGAAAGAAGCTTATGCTGTAGACTGGTTTCCCGAAACCGGGCCAGAATTCACCATTCAGGTCTCCTTGCTCAAAGATGTGGCGCTGTTAACCATTGATACCAGCGGTGCGGGCCTCCATAAGCGGGGTTATCGCGCCGAGGCTGGCGAAGCGCCGCTTAAGGAAACATTGGCGGCAGGGTTGGTGCTCCTCAGCTTTTGGCGTAAGGATCGGCTGCTGATTGATCCGATGTGTGGGGCGGGTACTATTTTGATTGAGGCCGCCATGATTGGGCGCAATATAGCCCCTGGTCATCAACGGGAATTTGCAGCGGAAAAATGGCCAGTCATTCCTCAAGAAGCCTGGCAGGTGGCACGGCAACAGGCCACAGCAGCGCGCTCCGCCACGGAAGATATGCAACTGTTTGGGTATGATATTGACCCAGCGTGTGTGGCTACGGCGCAAAGCAATGCGCAAAAGGCGGGAGTGGGGGATGACATTGTGTTTGCTCAACAAGACGTGAAGTCACTGTGGATTGACCAACAGTATGGTATTTTGATTTCTAATCCACCTTATGGGTTGCGCATGGCCAATTATCAGGCGCTAAATGAGATTTATATAGCTTTGCATAGAATGTTGCGCAAAAAGAAGGGGTGGTCGGTTTATATTTTGACGGCGGATAAAAAGTTCCCTGATTATTTTAAGCGTGCGCGCCCTAACCGGGTCAGGAAGCTTTATAACGGCCGTATCGAGGTCAATTATTACCAATATCATGGCGAAAAACCGCCGCGATTGTTTAACGGTTACTTTTCTTCTGTGGCTAAGGGTAGGATAAAGTAAAAACGACTCCCTTTACCTGGCGTACTTTCCACGCCAACTTCTCCCCCCAGCTTGGTAATAATACGGTGTACAATGGATAATCCCAGTCCGTGACCTTCTACATCGGCAGCGTGCTTTATACGGATGAAGGGCGTGAAAAGCTGTTCGATTTCTGCAGGCGTCAGACCAGGCCCATTGTCTTGCACCCAAAAGGCTGCTTTGTTGTCTTTTAGCAATGTGCTACCTACTTCAATACGCGGTGGCTTGCCCCCGTACTTGATGGCATTGCTCAGGTAGTTGACCCAAACTTCTTCAACCCAGGGGCTGTAGGCGCTTACAGTGGGCCAGGTAGACGGCCGTGTCAGCTCTGCTTCGTAGGCCATTATGAGACTGTTCAGGCGTGCTTCTGCTTCGGCATAAACCACCATCATATTTACGAGCCTACGTGGCGCATCTTCTAGCCTGACGCTGGCCAAGAGCAGCAACCCGTCAATGATGGTGACCATTTTTTGGCCACTTTGCCGAATGCGCTGGGTTAGAGGCCGCAATTCTTCTGGCGATGCAGTTGGCAGACCCTCCTCCAATAACTCTGCAAACCCCAGCAAGGCACCGAGCGGGGCTTTCAAATCGTGGGCCACAGTGTGCGCATAAGCGCTCAATTCGGCAATAAGCTGTTCGCGCCTTTGAACCTCTAACTGCAAGTTATCTTTCAAGCGGCGCAGGTGCAGATGGGTGTTAATACGCGCCAATAGCTCTTCATATTGTGCCGGCTTGGTCACATAATCAACAGCCCCTGCGGCAAATCCTTTTACTTTATCCGTGGTTTCGCTTAGCGCCGTCATCAAAATGACGGGGATGTTTGCGGTTGCAGGGTTTTCTTTTAGCTGGCGGCACGTCTCGAAGCCATCCATGCCGGGCATCAGCACATCGAGCAAGATAAGGTCTGGTTGCCCCAAGGCGCTGCGGCGAAGGGCGCTTGCCCCACTTTCAGCCACCAACACCTTATATCCGGCGTCGTGGAGGAAGTCAAAGAGAACATTGAGGTTAGTGGGATTATCATCAACGATAAGGATTTTGCCACGGAGGGAGGCTTCATTGTTCATGGTTTTTCTCAAGGTATTGTTGTAAGACGACGCAAATTTTATCTACCTGAAACTGCTCGGCGAGCTTTTGGATGTGGGTGATGAACGGTTGGAAACGGCCGTTGCTTTCACTTTCCAATGCCCGCAACTTTTTCCAGACAGCGTCTACATCACCAATTTGTGCGGCATCATACAATGATTCCAGCCATTCATGAGGTGGCAGTTTCACGGTTATCAGAATGCCTGGCGTAATGTCTACTACATCCTGCAACGTTGTTTCGATGAGGGTGCTTTCACGGGAGACAGGCAACAGGATATCGAACCAGAAGACACTGCCTAATCCAGGCTGGCTTTGTACCCGAAGCTCGCCGCCCATCATTTGGACCAAATGGTGGCTGATGGATAATCCTAGCCCAGTTCCTTCAGGGTGATAAGCTTCTTCAACCTGTTGGAAGGGAGAAAAGATTTCTCCCAGGTACTTTGGCGGAATTCCTATTCCGGTGTCTTCTACCCAGAAACGCAACATCTCATTTTGCCCGTTGGGTGAGGGTCCAACCTTTAGCGTCACGCTGCCCGTTTGTGTGAATTTAATAGCGTTATCGAGCAAATTAATCAAAATTTGCTGTAAGCGTACCTCATCCCCCATAACAATTTGGGGCAGCCGGGTAAACGGTTTGTCTTGGGCAAAGTTATAGGGTGTAAACAGGAGGCGCAAGTTCTTTTGCCGGGCCTGCACTTCAATCAAGTTGATGATATTTTCCAGCAATTGTCGTAGATCGAATGGTTTATAAAGGAGTGTCATTTCGCCCGCTTCAATCTTAGAGAGGTTGAGCACTTCGTTGATTAGGATGAGCAGATGTTCGGCGCTACGCTTAATCACGTTTAATCCATGTTTGTGTTGCAAATCTAGGGATTTGTTTGAGGCGATTACTTGTATGTACCCTAATATTGCATGAAGGGGCGTTCGTAGTTCGTGGCTCATGTTAGCCAAGAACCGGCTTTTTGCTTCATTGGCTGCTTCGGCTGCGTCTTTGGCGATTTGTAGCGCTTCTTCGGCGCGCTGCCGTTCTTGAATTTCCTGGCTAAGTTGCTCATTGCGCTGGCGCAGGCCGTCCAGGGTGGCGCGCAGTCTGCTGGTCATGTTGTTGAATGTGGTGGCTAATTGCCCAATTTCATCATTGGCTAAAACCGGCGCTTGGGCATCCAGGTTGCCAGAAGCAATTTGCTCAGCAACGCGGGTGAGGTGGGTGATGGGGTAGCTGAGCCATTGGGTGATGAGCAAAGCAGCGAAAATTACGAGAATGCCCAGAAAGAGGGCATTCAGCAGTATGGCGCGTATGGCTTGTTGAATGGGGGCTAGAAACGTGGATTGTGGCTGCAAGTAGACGATGGTCCAGGGGGCCATTTGTAAGGTAACAACGGCAATTTCTTCGAGATCGTTGTTGTTGTCGCCGGTCTCGGCGGTAAAGAAAGGTTGGGTGTGGGCATTTTCTAGGCCGCGGCGAAAGGTGGGTAGGTTTGTGGCTACGTTTTCTAGGGGCAGGTTGGGTAAACGGCCGTTGGCCCTCAGGCGTGTGTAGGTTTCTGCCTCAGGTGGCGTAACGGTTTTGAAAATGAGTTCGGGGTTGGTTTCATGGGTGAGGCGCAAGTAATTTTCATCGAGTAAGATGGCATAGGAGTTTTGCCCGACCAACCCCCGACTTTCAAAGACGATGTCTTGCAAAATGGCAATGCTATAGCGTAAGCGCAGCACGCCGCTAATTTGTCCCTGATTGTTATGGATGGGACTGCTAAAGCAAAAGTAGACGTCCCCTACGTTCTGGGCAAATGTTACAGGTGAGAGGGATGGACGGCCGTCACGCAGGGGCTTTTGCACACATTCATCACGCGCTTCGTTTTGCCCTACATTGGGTGTAAAGGTATCTAACAGGTTGGTTCCATCCTGGTCAATGAGGGCGTAGGACGAAATGTACAGGAACTCCTTCAATCGCAGAGCTTCAATGGTTACTGCGGCTTGCCTTTCGGCAATGCTGCCAGCACGTTGGTCGGGGGGGAGGCTCATGTAGGTGCGAATGTCGGGTAACTGGGCTTCGGTGCGCACGGCATTGAGGTTGCTTTCGATGAAAACGTCCAGGGAAACGGCCGTGCGTGATGCAGCGGCATAAAGAGCCTGGTGCGCCCTATCCTGCAGGGCATTTCGCAGCGAATTCAAATATACAAGCGACAGAAGGCCAAATGACAGGGCCGCAATCGCCATAAAGGCCACCATCAGCTTGGTGCGCATCGCGCTACTACGCAGCCAGCGGCGCAGCTTGTTCACGGTTGTAGCACCCTTAAGGCCCTGGCCTGTGCTTCGTCCATGATCTCAAGAATCGGCCGTTCTGTGGCCAGCACGTCCGCTAATAAGTCATTGTAGATTTCCCACAATGCCTGAGGTTCTTTGGGCCATTGGGGTAAGATTTCCAGGTTGGGCGTTTCTAGCAATTGATCAATAAAGGCTTGCTCTGCAAGGGTGACTTGCGGGCGCAGGCGTTCCAGGGCGCTGCGCGTAGACGGCAAACGCCCCAGGCTCGGATAAACTAAATCTTGTACGTCATCACGCGCCAGGAAGCGTACCCATTCCACAGCCAGGTCAGGGTGTTTGCTTTGCTGCAAAACTGCATAAATAACGTTGCCTACAACCAGGGTGGCGTCACGGCCGTTTTCTGGAACAGGTATAGGCGAATAGCGACAATCTTCACAGCCCACTTCCCGTGCCCAATTGGGGTGCCAGCTTCCAGCAATCTGATAAGCGGTCAGGCCCCGGAAAAGTTGTTCATAAACTTGCCCCTCATCGGGATTAAAAGCCAATCCTGGGGGGGCATTGCGGTGCAATTCACGAATAAAGGTAAGCACCGGTTCCGCTTCAGGGTTGTTGAAATAAGGCTCGTTACACTCATTGCGGCATAAAGACACACCCGCCTGAGCGAGATAAACCGCCACGCGAAAGATTCCACCTATCGTCGAAGATTCCCCTGGTCCTTGCAGCGTATAACCATAAAAGGCTCCATTGCCTGCTGTGGTAATTTGTCGGGCTTCTGCCAATAGATCATCCCAAGTTTGGGGCGGTTGGTTACAGTCAAGGCCGGCTGCTTCTAATACGGCGCAATTTCGCTCGAAACCAAAAACGCCGGTAAAGGCCGACAGGCCATAAATGTGCCCATCTAACTCGGCGGCCTTATAGGTGCCAGGAATGAGATTTTCTTTTTCAGCAGTGATGGCTTCATCAAGAGGAACCAGGGCATCTAGATCGGCAAATATTTGAAAAAAATTCTCTCCGACGACGATATCAGGCGGGGTTCCAGCAAGCAGTGCGTTGAAAAGGTTTTGCTGTAAGGCGGTGTCCCAGCCATGATATTCAATATGCACCGTAACCCCAGGATGCTCTCTCTCAAATTGTTCCTTGAGGTACAAGCCGTATTGCCCGGCACCTTCGGGGTCGGTAATCATACTGCTTTGGGTAAAGAACTCTGCCCAGATGACCAGTTCCACCGGTTCGTTGTTGGCAACGGCCGTTTCTGCAGCAGTTGGTGCGGGCATTGCTTCCCCATTTGATTGCGACCGGTTATCTATCGGTCTCCCACATCCTACTGCTATCAGCAGCATAACAATTGCTCCCCACCATATTTTCTTCATCTATTTTACCCTCCCGGTAACCGTCTGCCCTCGCCCAGCCCTTTAGAAATAAGCTTTCCACAGTGCCTGATTAGGAGATTTTCCATCAATGTGTATAACAACATGCCCATCACGTCTGGTTCGGGCTGTAAATCTGGCAAATGCTATGAATTAACCAGTTATAATCGTTTTCGCCTAAATTTTGTGAAATGATAGTGGAAAAATTTCGCAGAATCTATCCCAAAATAGTCCTCTATTGTGGGCAGCCAGGATGCACGTCCTTCGGCTAATTCTCCGTTTGCGGGCGGGGTTGGGAATTAATCACGAGACCTTTTTATCATGGCAACAAAAAAGCCTCTTACCCAATGTGCAACTTTAAACGGTCACTAAATCATCCAAATGCAACGGGGGACGTCCCAATTGCAGATTGATAAACACACAAACCGTGTGTGACAGCACTTTACGAATCAAACGATGCTGAAAATGCCATAAGTCATGGGCACGCGTCTTGGATCACTTATCTTAACCACCCATTGCCATCTCTTGGGTGACCGCAGATGACCTCC
>CAZDEO010000091.1:0-18371 GCA_964504445.1 uncultured Anaerolinea sp.
GGTTTCCGCCACTTTCGGTCGTACCACAGGCACACCCAGCACGTCCGCCTGGAAGTCCATCAGCAGCTCATTGTAGACCATACCGCCATCTACCTTCAGCGCCTTCAACGGCACGCCAGAGTCCTTATTCATGGCATCCAACACTTCGCGAGTCTGGTAAGCGGTGGCTTCCAATGCAGCGCGGGCAATGTGGCCCTTCTTGACGTAGCGGGTGAGGCCAGCGATGACGCCGCGAGCATCAGACCGCCAATAGGGCGCAAACAAACCGGAGAAGGCCGGCACAAAGTAAACGCCACCATTGTCCTCAACAGACTTGGCATAATCTTCAATGTGCGGTGAGAAATCAAAGAAGTCCAGATTGTCGCGCAGCCACTGCACTAACGCACCGGTGATGGCAATGGAGCCTTCCAAAGCATACACGGCCGGTTCGTCCCCAAACTTGTAGCAAAGGGTGGTCAACAGGCCACTGGCAGAGGGCACAATTTTGGTGCCGGTGTTCAGGATCATGAAGCAGCCGGTGCCGTAAGTGTTCTTGGCCTCGCCGGGGCTGAAGCAGGCCTGGCCTACCGTTGCCGCTTGCTGGTCGCCCAAGTCGCCAGCCACGGGAATTTTGCCACCAAAGGGGCCGTCTTCGGTGGTGTAGCCATACACAGCCGAGGAGGGCTTAATAGCCGGCAACATGCTCTTGGGAATGCCCATAATATTGGTGATTTCGTTGGACCAATCTAGCGTTTCCAGATTCATGAGCATGGTGCGGCTGGCATTGGTCACGTCAGTGACATGGGCGCCGCCCTTGGGTCCACCGGTGAGGTTCCAGATAACCCAGGTATCGATGTTGCCAAAGACCGCATCACCTTTTTCAGCGGCGGCCCGCAAGCCGTCTACGTTCTCTAGCATCCATTTCACTTTGGGGCCGGAGAAGTAAGTTGCCAAAGGCAGGCCAACCTTTTCGCGAAAGCGGTTTTGGCCAATGCCACCTTCTAGCTCTTTGCAGATTTTGTCAGTGCGGGTGTCTTGCCAGACAATGGCGTTGTAGTAAGGTTTACCCGTGTTTTTGTCCCACACAACGGTGGTTTCGCGCTGGTTGGTAACGCCAACAGCAGCGATGTCGGCAGCGGTGAGGCCGGCTTGCTTGAGGGCGCCCTTGACAACATCCTGGGTACGTGCCCAGATTTCCATGGGGTCATGTTCGACCCAACCCGGCTTGGGGTAAATTTGTTCGTGCTCTAATTGATGTACACCAACAGGTTCTCCAGAGTGATTGAAAATCATGCACCGGGTGCTGGTGGTACCTTGATCGATTGCTGCAACATACTGTGCCATTTTTTTCTCCTTGGTTCTTGGTTAGTGGGAAAGAATATGCCGATTTTGTTGGAGCAGCGGAAGCCATGGGCGTGCTGCGTCCTGATGGCAGTTGATTCTTTCTCTGGCAGGGGTTTCCTGCTCTTTTACGCTTTTACGCAATCTAGCAATGCTTTTAGCATCAAGTAGGATGAGGTTGCGCCTGGGTCCTGGTGACCAATGCTCCGTTCGCCCAGGTAGCTCGCTCGTCCTTTTTTTGCCTGGAGGGGAATGGTGTCTTTCATGCCCTTTTCTGCGGCGGCCACGGCCGTTTCCAAAGCCACAACCACATCATCACCGGCCTCCACGGCGCCTCTAAGTGCTTCAATGGCTGGCGACCAGGCATCAAACATGGTTTTGTCACCCAATTCTGCCCGGCCACGCTGCACAATACCCTCTACGCCAGCCTGCAACAAATTCACCAGGTCTTCATTGGTGAGTTCCTCTTTAGCTGCCATAGACATGCCACTGCGCATAAAAAAGGTACCGTATAACGGACCGCTGGCCCCACCTACGCTGGAGATGAGGGTCATGCCGATAGTTTTGAGAATGTTGCCGATGTCTTTGTCGGTTACCGTGGGCAACTTCTCCATCACTTTGCGGAACCCGCGATCCATGTTGATGCCATGATCGGCGTCACCAATAGCGGAGTCGAGTTGGGTAAGATATTCTTTGTTTTCAGCCAGTACAGCAGCCGTTGTTTCTATCCACTGTACAATTTGAGCTTTGTTGATCATGATGAAAGACCCTTTCCTTGCAAACTAAAATGCCTGATCCAGGCAAGCAATCAGGCATCCATACCGCTAAACGCCCCAACGCAAACCAGGCGTCTTGACCGGTGCATCCCAGAACTTGAGGATTTCATCATCAACCTTGAGTAAGGTGATGGACATGCCCTGCATTTCTAGAGAAGTGATGTAAGGGCCGATTAAATTGCGGGCAATTTTGTAGCCTTTTTCTGCGAGAAGGTGGGCCACTTTGCGGTAGACGGCATACAACTCAGAAACGGGGGTCCCCCCCATGCTGTTTACAAAGACGATGAATTCATCTCCGGCAGCAAACGGCGCATCGGTGAGTTGCTTCTCAACCCAGTTGCCTTCTTCACGGTCCCACTCGCGGACAGTACGCGTGTAGGCGCCGTCGGTGAGGATTTCGTTGAGCATCATTTCTGTAATTTCGTCGGCGGTAGCCATGGGCATGCGCTTCTGGCCTGGTTCGCCGTGGATGCCAATGCCAATCTCGATCTCGTCTTCGGGTAAATCAAAGGTGGGTTTGCCCGCAGCAGGGACGATGCAGGAAGTAATGGCCATGCCCATGGAACGGCCGTACATATTTACCTTCCGCGCCAGGTCTGCACACTGGTCCAGGTCGTAGCCCGCTTCGGCGGCAGCGCCCACAATTTTTTCCATCAGTACGGTGGCGCCAACGCCACGCCGTCCCGCCGTGTACAGGCTGTCCTTCACGGCTACGTCGTCATCAACGAGAATGCTTTGGGCTTTGATCCCATCGGCGTGGGCTAGTTCGACGGCCGTTTCAAAATTCAACACGTCCCCGGTGTAATTCTTCACCAGGAAAAGCACGCCGGCGCCACCGTCTACGGCCTTAGCGCACTCATACATCTGATCAGGCGTGGGTGACGTGAACACCTCACCAGGGCAGGCCCCGGCCAACATGCCCATGCCTACAAAACCGCCATGCATTGGCTCGTGACCACTGCCACCGCCGGATACAACGGCTACCTTGCCAGCTACAGGAGCGTCTGCGCGGTACACAAATTTTGGTTCATAATTTACTTTAAGCAGATCAGGGTGGGCGACAGCCATGCCCTCTAACTGCTCTTTTACAACATCATCTATCGCATTTATTAGCTTTTTCATGAATTGCTCCTTGTTTTAGGCAAACGAAGAGGGTAAACGTCATACTGAGACCTGACAGGCCTACTGAGACCTGTCAGGTCGGTCTAACTCGGCATTAGCAAAGATACTGGCAACTACTCTTAGCCTGCCCCTCAGGTTGTCCTTCCTAAAACACCATGTTCCAAACCAGGGCGCCCAAGACACCTCCAACCAAAGGAGCTACTACGGGAATCCACCCATATCCCCAATCGGAGTCGCCCTTGCCGGCAATGGGCAGCAAG
The DNA here is from genome assembly GCA_964504445.1 of uncultured Anaerolinea sp. GTDB lineage: Bacteria > Chloroflexota > Anaerolineae > Promineifilales > Promineifilaceae > JACSRF01. Next base: position 3,479 of record CAZDEO010000091.1, read on the forward strand.
AAGTGGGCCAGGCGGGGTCCAAGGTCACGAGCCGGGTTGATGGCGTACCCTGTGGGGCCACCCAGCGAGAGGCCAATGCCCCAAACCAAAGCGCCAACCAGATAGGGGCCTAAGCCGGCCGCAGGGTTTCCATCCGTAGCGCCACTGAAGATTGCGCCAACGCCAATGAGCAGCACCATGGTGCCAATCAACTCGGTGACGAAGTTCCAGGGAGTGTCGCGGATGGCGGGGCCAGTGGAGTGCACAGCCAGCTTCAGCCCGGCGTCGCTTGTTTCGCCCCAATGGCGGAAGTAGGCGAGCCAAACGATGATGGCACCGACAAATGCGCCTGCAACCTGGATCAGCATGGTCATGATTGCTTGACCCGCATCATATACACCCAAAATGAGCCATTTGCCGATGGTCACAGCGGGGTTAATATCAGCCTGTGGGGCACCTGCGGATATGGCCACAAACACACCGACCATAACCGCCATGGCCCAGCCCGTGGTTATGACAATCCAACCACCGTTCTGGCCTTTGGCTTTGTTTAAGAGAACGTTGGCAACAACACCATTCCCTAGAATAATCAGGAACATAGTGCCAAGAAATTCACCAAGCAAGTTATCCATTTTTCATCTCCTTAAAATGAAAAGTAATTTGTTTTGGGCAGGCATTTACCTGCTAGCAACGGTTGCTTCTTTATGGGTCCAGGTCTTTGCTGTTTTATTGCTCCTCTTGGATCAACCACCTCCTTATGACACATAAACAAAAAGCGCCTTGCTGCTTTACGAAAAGCAAGCAAGGCGTTGGGCAGCTAGCTGTTTCCTTTAGTTTTCCAGTTCCAACCCGCTGCATGTTTGGACATTTTTGCCTATTTCCTAATAACCTATTTGGACATGATGCATAACACCGTTTCACATGTTATCAACTTCTGTGAAGGTTTCAACCAAGAGGCTGCTTTTGTTCCGCTATGAAACGCACGGTTGTGCAATTTGTTTCATTACGGAACACGCAGGGGTGTGGGGGGGGTGAGAAGGGGTGGTTGAGAAGGTGATGTGGCGGGAGTGTGGGGGTGTGGGGGTATGGGGGCAACGGCCGTTGCCTGGTTACGCCTTAAAATCATCGGGGGAAATATTCAGGCGCTTCATTTTGCGCCACAGCGTGGTGCGACCAATGCCCAGCTGTTTCGCCATTTCCGTTACCCGCCCCTGGCAAGCCCATCCAGCTTGCAATATCGCTTCTCGTTCTGCCTCTTTAACAGACAAGACGGGCTGCGCCTGGGGCGAAGCTGCTGTGACCACGCGGCCCTGCCGGATGGCTGCCGGCAGCACAGAAGCTGTAATTAAATAGTCATCACATTGGTGCAAAGCGCGTTCCAATACGCTCTCTAATTCCCGAACATTACCGGGCCAGGGATATCGCCGAAATATTTGTAACGCCTCATCATCAATATGAGTTTCTTGGCCGTTACTTGGGGCAAACCGGGATAAAAATCGGGAGGCCAGGATTGGAATATCTTCAGAGCGCTCCCGCAAAGGGGGAATAGAAATATTAAACACGCCAAAACGATAATAAAGATGGGAAATAAAGGTTCCTTCGGCCACTAACTGTTCTATGTTTGCGGTTGTGGCGGCAATAATGCGCACATCCACAGAAATGGGGCGGGTGCTGCCCAAACGCATGACATGCCCTGTCTCAATTACGTGCAGGATAGCTGACTGCATTTCCAGCGAAAGAGCTTCAATCTGATCCAGCATTAATGTGCCGCCGTCGGCCAATTCAAATTTACTGGGACGGCCGTCTTGCTCATTTCCCAAAAACTCTCTGACCATTAGCTCGTGGGGAATAGCCCGGCAATTAATGGCCATGAAGGGATGTTCGCTACGCGGGCTATCATTATGAATGGCTCGTGCCAGGTGATTTTTGCCCACACCCCCCTCGCCCCGAAGTAAAACTGGGGCAGTACCCCGGGCTGCAATGCGGGCCTGCCGTAAAATTGGGCGCATAGCTGGCGCATAAGCAGAAATGTCTTCTAATAAGAGAGCCGCCTTAGAGCCTACTTGTTGATGGACCAGCCGGCGCACCTGCTCCATAGGGCGCAGCATCAACATGTACCCCCTTGGTTCTTTGGCTTCTTTAGGCAATATGCGTAAACTGGCAAAGGTTTTCACCGGTTGATCGCGAATTTCAAATGTCACTTCAACATCACGAATTTCTCGTTTTTCAGCTAACGCAATGACAATAGGCTCTGGCAAAGGCAAAACGCTGTGCAAGGGCAACCCCGTAACAGTTTGCGGGCTGAGGTGCAGTATTTTGCCCGCACGCTCATTAACGTGGCTGATTTTGCCGTCTGCCCCCCAGGAAACAACTCCTTCGTGGATGGCTTCTAAAATGGCATTTACTTCGGTGAGGCGATGATTGGCCTCTTGTAAATACATATTGGCTTGAAGCTGGTTGCTGATGGCGCGGGCTGAAGCCATTACCAGCGACAAGCTATGTCTGGAGGTTGCGGTGACTGGCTCAAGAATGCCAACAACCCCAATAAGACGGCCGTTTACATCATGCACCGGAGCAGCCGAACTAGCCATTTGGTGGAAGGCTTCATAATAATGCTCAGCGCCTACCACTTGCACCGGCATAGCTGTAATCAAGGCCAGGCCCAAAGCGTTAGTCCCCATGTTGCCTTCAGACCATATAGAACCTACTTTTAGTCCGTTGGCCAGCTGCCCGCCAATCATGCGTTGGTTTTCAAACCACCGACCCCGCGTGGTAGTAATATCTTGAGGCTGCGCCACTACAGAGCTGTCGCCTGATACATCGAGAATGCTGCCGGCGCCATCAGTGAAGACGATGGCACAATACGCGCCTTCCAAAAATTGGTAGATGTCTTCCAGAAACGGCCGTGCCAACATGATCAGATCCCCATGGGTTTTTAGCGTCGTCCGTAACGCGGCCTCCTGCAACGTTACCAGGCGCGGTCTCTGGCGCGGGTCTGTCCGCGGCGCACAACGCTGCCAAGACCGCACAACAACCGGATCCGGTTCCCGCCCTTCAACCGGATTTACTTGCCCCCACTTCGTAAAGGCATACCAAAACTGTTTCAGAATATCGCGCCGAATTGGGTAATCAGTGGGTTGCATGATGTGTCAATCAGGGATCGCCTCAAAATATGTGTCAAAAAACAGGCCTTAAACACAATATTATACACCACCCGCTTGCAGGTTCTAGGCAGTCACGGTCATGATTTGGCCACTTTGACCAGAATCATATCCGTCCAGCAAGGCTACCATCTGCCGAAATCGCCGAGTTTGAAGAAAATTGAGCAATGCCTGCATCCGGCGATTTTCCGCGCCCCCTGCGTAAAAAACCAGATCGTAACGCTCTTCAAATAATGGAATAAAGTCTAATTGAAACGGCCGTGCTGCCGCCGCAATACCCAACCCCACATCCGCCTCCCCCCTTGCCACCGCTTCCGCCACCTGCAAATGCGTTTTCCAGGCCGTTTCATAACCACGAATCTCAGCCGTAGACAGCGCTAACTGCTGCAAGTGCACATCCAGCCAAAGGCGCGTTCCCGTGCCCAAAAGCCGATTGGCAAACCGCACCTCCGGGCGCACCAAATCTGCCAGATCCCCAACCTCAAGAGGATTTCCGGCAGCCACCAAAAATCCCTGTCGGCGATGCCCCAGCGTCACCAACTGCATCTGCACCCCCGGAAACAAACGCCGCACGTGACCCACGTTATATTCCCCCGTCTCCACATCCAAAAGATGGCAACCCGCAACCTGACACAAACCCTGCCTCAAAGCAATCAACCCATCCAGGCTTCCCACAGGCAGTGTAAAAAGGGTGGGCAATTCATCCACTTCATGCGAATATTGCGCCAGCCTCTCCAAGACCAAATCGTCGCTCCCCCACACAACCAGAGCCTCATTCTGCTGCGTCATCGGCAGCACAGTCAAATTTACCACAAAGGCCCGCGCCGTCGCCTGATAATACTTCTCCACATACCCTTGACCCACCTGCGTGTTAACCAGTTCAATCAAGCCCGCCTCCTCTAACAATTTCACGTGGTGACGCAGTCGCGCCGGATAAGTATCCAGCAGCTTACTCAATTGCGACAATGTAGCTGGCCTGACCATCAAATGTCGCAGCGCAGCCAATCTGTGCCCATCGGCCAACAACTTCAAAAAAGCAAAATCATGCAAAGCCCGTATGCGATGAGTATATGACAGTTGATCCATTACAAACCCTCTTGGCAACATCTCAATGTATCAAAAAAACAACCAAATCAGGTTACACTGTATAAAGTATATTCTATCCCTAAAAAAAAACTTAACTCTTGCACACCGGCTGAATGTGCATAACATCTAAGTAAGGGAGGAGTCAATCTGTGCACTTTTGTCAAAAATTAAGTCACCCAAAGGAGGTGATGGCGCAGCAAGAGCTTAACCAACTCAAACCAATTGAAGGGCCAACCCCACATTATCGTTTATTATCAGCCAATTCATGGCTGCGAAAGAGACAAACATTAGAGGCTTTAGGAGGCTACTATGAAATACGGTGGTTATGCAAATCGGATTGCGCACATTGACCTGACAGCAGGCAACATTAACATCAAGCCCATTCCTGACGAATGGAAACGGCTTTATATTGGTGCCCGTGGCTTAGGTGTGCGCTATATGCTAGAGAATGGCCCAGAAATTGATGCCCTCTCGCCAGACAACCTGCTTTGCTTCATGAATGGCCCGCTGACAGGAACGGCCGCCAACATGAGCGGGCGCATGGCCGTTGTCACCAAATCTCCCCTCACTGGCACCGTCACCGACAGCCATCATGGGGGCTGGTCCGCTGCCCGCCTGCGCTGGTCTGGCTACGACGGCCTAATTTTCAAAGGCAAAGCAGAAAAACCCGTTTACCTGTACATTGACGAAAACACCATCGAACTCCGCGACGCCTCCCACGTGTGGGGTAAAGGCATTCACGAAACAATCAATATCTTCCAAAACGAATATGGTGAAAAAGATTTGACCACCATATGCATTGGGCCTGCGGGCGAAAATTTAGTGAAATATGCCTGCTGGGTCAACGAAGATGACCGGGCCAGCGGGCGCGGCGGCACCGGCTGCGTGGGCGGCAGCAAAAACCTGAAAGCCATCGTCGTTAAGGCCAAGAAAAAGATGCCCAAGCCCGCAAATCCGGAAGCGTGGAAACCGGCCCACGCCCGCGCCCTTTCCGTCATTATGGACGAAGCCAACATTACCAGCCCACGCAAAGGCGGCCTTTCCGTTTATGGCACCAACGTGTTGATGAACATCACCAACACCATGGGGGCGCTACCCGCTTTCAACGGCTCTGTTACCTCTTTTGGCGAAAAGGGTGAACTGCTGAGTGGGGAGTATGTCAAAGAAAACATTCTGGTGAATGACCCCACCTGCCATGCCTGCCCTGTGGCCTGCAAGAAAGAGGTGGAAATTACCGAAGGCGAATTTGCCGGGCTGCGCATGGAAAGCGTGGAGTATGAACCGGCCTGGGCGTTGGGCGCTAACTGCGGCAACGACAACATCGCCTCCGTCGCCAAAATGATTGACCTGGCCAATGATTTTGGCTTTGATGCCATTGAAATTGGCGACGTATTGGCGACCTACATGGAAGCAACGGACAAGGGCTACACCAACGGCGATGGTGGCCTGAAGTGGGGCGACTACATGGCCATGGTAGACATGTGCCAGAAGGTCGCTTACCGCGAGGGTGTGGGTAATGTATTGGCAGATGGCTGCAACGCTGTAGCCGCCCATTATGGCCATCCTGAAATTGCCATGACCGTAAAAGGCCAGGGCATTCCCGCTTACGACCCGCGCGGGTTGAAGGGCATGGGCATTGCCTACGCCACCAGCAACCGTGGCGCCTGCCATCTGCGGGCTTACACCCCAGCAGCTGAACTAAATGTCATGCCCTTTGGCTCGCTAAGCGTAGACCCACTGGCCTGGAAAGGGAAGGGAGAACTGGTCAAGATCTTCCAGGACATTCATGCCTTTTCAGATAGCTTAGACTTGTGCAAGTTTAGCGCCTTTGCCGAAGGCGCTGAGGAATATGCGGCCCAATATGCGGCCATGGTAGGTGTAGATGAGTTTACTGTAGATGACGTGCTGAAAACCGGTGAACGTATCTATAACCTGGAGCGCTACTTCAATAACCTGGCTGGCTTGCGGGAAGGCAGCGACTATTTGCCAAAACGCTTCACCGAAGAGCCATCCACCATGCCGGGATCAGAAGGGCACGTATGCGAACTAGACTTGATGCTGGAGGAGTATTACACGGCACGGGGCTGGGAAAACGGTGTGGTTCCGGAAGGTAAATTGAAGGAGTTAGAGATTATTTAGTTCGTTGGCTAGTTTGTTCGTTGGCTAGTTTGTTGGTTGGCTAGTGACCAGGCTAACGAACCTGCAGGCTTTTGAGAAAAAAGTGCGGCCAAAATGGCTGCACTTTTTTTATGTTAGCTGCTCTTGTCAATTAGGTTTATGCGCCAGCGCGCATGGTTTTTTTGTCTAAGCGGGGCTGAAGTTCATCAAGGGCAAGTTGGCTGCCTTCTAGCTGTAATTCAAGCTGGCCTACCCGCAATGAGCCGAGCTGGAAGGGTTCCATAGGTGTGAGGGTAGCGATCCACCCATCGCCAATGACACGGCCGTTCCCATCCACCTGTCCCCCCAACTCTTCTAAGTATTCTCGCAGCAGCCATAAGGGTATGCCGCGCACCTGCCGGACGTGGATGGCCATCTTTAGCCCCCGCCCACAGCCGGAAAGATATTCACCGTATCCGTTGGTTTGATAATCGTCTCCATGCCTTCGCTGAGAAAGGGGGCATCACGGCCGTTCACAAACACGTGGACATGGCGGTGCAGTTCGCCGGCTTCATTCAATAGTTCTGGGCGCATGGGCGGGAAATGGGTAACCACCTCTTCCACCAACTGGCGCACGGTGAGATCGGGAGGCAGATCAAACTCTACAGTTTTTTGGCCGGTAATTTGGCGTAGGGTGGCAAAAAAGTTTACTTTCACGACTTTATTCCTTTTGATGATATTTGGGGCATTTCCACCCATCATACAAGACTCCTGCCCATTTATTATATCCTTTTTGGGTTTATTCATCTTTGCGCCACTGCAGCAACCTGCTCCGGTATTATTCTCCTTACACAAAAACGGGAGGCTAGAAGTCTGCAGCCTCCCGTTATCAGTCTCCAGATTCTAAGGCTTGTCTATTTACATGCTCAGCCCATTTCGGCCAGCAACGGCCGTAAATCCTTTGCCACCCCGTTCACTAAATGAAAGCGCAGCATGTGCCGCCAGTTGCGGGCCAGCACCTGCCCATCAGCCAAAGCCTGGGCCATGTTCAGCACGCCAAAGGAAAGGGACGTGCTCGGCTCGCCCGCCATGTCGGGAATGTGGACGTCTTCCAGGGGCAGGGGCGTGGTAAGCTGCAAAAAGTAGCCCCGGCGTGGCCCGCCCTGGTAAAGCTGGGTGGTGGTGTGCAGGTAGGTCGGGCCATAGCTCAGGGTGACGGGAACCTGCCGACGCTGGCGCAGGCAGGCGCAAAACGCTTGCAGCGTGGCGTCATTTTCTGTGGTGGGCGGCACATACGCCTGAATGGTGATGTAATCGCCCAGACGCACCTGCGCTAGGAAAGTGTCCAGAGAACGGCCGTTGATAGGTGCAGCCTTACCCGGAGGCAGCTTTCCCTGCTGTTGGTAAATGTCCAGCAACTCTAAGACCCGCTGCTGGACCAAGGCTACGTTGGGTAGGTAGAAAGGATTAATCTTGAGTAAATGGGCGGCTATGGCCGTAGCGATTTGCCACAAAAAGAACTGCCCGCCCACATCTTTTCCTGTTTCCCACCGCAACGTGATGACCGGATGTCCGGCAGCTTTGAGCTGGGGTAGTATGGGTGGCGGTTGTTGGTTGGCCAGTTGCAGGTAGACAAACGCCCGATCCGCGCCGTATTCGTCCGGTTTAAGCAGCGGTTCACCCACCAGTGGCACCAGCCCCATTTGCTCCTTGCCCAGGGCTGTTGCCAGCAAATATTCCACCCAACGCACAAAGGGCGCCAAATCCGGCGAGGCGATGAAGGTCAGCTTATCACGGCCAACTTGCACCAGGGCAGCTAGCACGGCACCCAACTGCCCGCCCAGATTGTCTCCAGCAGCGGGGCAGTTGCAGCTGTTGGTATTGCCTACCATAGCCAGGGCGTTGTCTAATACGGCCGTTACATCCACGCCAGCCAGCACTGCCGGAACCAAACCAAAAAAAGAAAGCGCGCCATACGCCTCTGGTACGTATAGGTCGTTTAGGAAGATGTAGCGAAAACGATACTTACCCGCCAAAGTGTGCAGCGGGCTACCGTTGTCGGTGATGGCGGCAAAATGCGCCCGCGCTGTACCCGACCCAACGGCTTCCGCCACCAGGTTGTAGAAGTGGCGGAAGAGGGCTATGGTTTCAAAGGTTTCACCCGTTTTGTCTGCCACAACAAACAGCGTTTTTTCGGGCTTAATCTGCCGTGTCAAGTGGCGAATGAAATAGGGGTTGTTGTTATCCAGTACGTGTAGGGTAAGCCCATCGGCCCGGGGCAGCAGTTGGGCCAGGGCTTGGCCAGGTAGGCTGGCGCCACCCATACCCAGCAAGATGACATCGGAAAACCCCAGTTTATGGACGTCTTGGGCCAGCGCGTGCAGTTGTCCCAGGTTTTCTTGTATGGCCTCCACAATGTGCAGCCAGCCTAGCTGGTCGCCGGCCAGCGCCGGGTGCCACAGGGTATGGTCGTGGCTCCACAAGCGGCAGGGAATGCGTTGGCGGCAGAGGGTGGTGATGTGATCCGCTACGGCCGTTTCCACCTCTCCCAGCTCCAATTCCATGCGCTGCCAGCCGCTTTGCAGGTGCGCCTGCTTCTGGCGCACGCTCAGCAGCAAGTCTTGGTACTGTTGGCGAAACTCGGTCAGGCTTTCCCGCTGCAAGCGGGCGGCGATGGTTTCCAGGTCGATGCCCAGGGCCGTCAGGGAGACCAGCAGCTTTTGTGCCTGGTCATGGTGCTGTGCCAGGGTGGGTGCTGCCACGCCGCGTTGCCGGAAGGCGTTGAGGGTGACGGGAGAAAAGGTCATGACGGTGTCGGGGCCAATGAGAGCTTCCACGTAGTGCAGATCGGGATAGGCAAAGTTGCGCGGCGTAGTGCGGGTCCACTTCAGGCGCAGGGGGCGCGCGCCGCGGCGGGCCAGTTTTTCCCAACGGGGGCCGGAGAAGATGTGCTGGCAACGGCCGTACACCATCTTTGCCAGGGCAATCGCGGCTCGTCCTTGCAGTTGCTCCTGTTTCAGCCGCGCCAATTCCTCATCCACTGCCCGATCAATGCGGCTGAGGGAGAAGGATACCACCGAAGAGGGGGCAATACGCCAGACGGTGTGGGTCTCAAAAAACTGCTCCAGCCCCGCCAGGTAAGCGGCAGCAACCTCTTCGTACACAGACGCAGAAAAGACATGGGTAACGTTGATGCACACGCCATCGGCGGTCAGTTCACGAATGGCGACAATGCCGGCAGGGGTAGCGGGGATTTCGATCATGGCGTTGCCCCGATCTACGGCGCGCAACAGGTGGCGGGCAGCAGCGGCCGTTTGCACGGCATCGTCAATTACTGCAGGGTCCAGCTCCACGCTAACATAGCCATCCAACCCCTCTGTGGCTTCGTGCACAGGATGCAGCGCATCAGCAGCGCGCTGCATGTCGTCAATGACCAGCATTTCATGAATGGCGGCGATGGGCTTGCCTTTCGCCAGCAGATCCAGTAGTACGTCGTCGTAATCGCTGCTGTGAGAAATAGCTTTGGCGAAAAGGGCCTGGGTGGAAGTGATGCCGCCAATTCCTTCTTCCAGCAAATTGCCCAATTCGCCAGATTCCAGAAAGGCCCGGCGCAAGTAATTTAACCAGGCCGATTGGCCATAGGTGTTGAGCGCTTGTAAAGATAACATGGTGCCTCCTTTCTGCGCCGCTGAACTGGCCTGCCCACAGAAAGGCAAAGCATTGCGCGTTCTGCCGCCAGAAAACGGCGCTTGTCAAGTCATCGGTTTGACTGGAGAGAAGGATGTGTGCTCGGTAGTGGCTCCCAGAGCGATGTGTGGTGTGTTAGCTCCTGTTTGTAGTATAACGTATGGAGGGGTTAGGTGTACAGAGGATCAATACTAAGTTTTGCTGAGGTTGCGGGGCTGAAAATCTGTAGATGATAAAACTTGCAATTTCTAACCAATAGTGCTGAAAATAGAAGAATGAATAGGAAAGGTAATTATTAAACTTCAGGAACCCTGGTATCTGATTGTTAGCCCCAAAAAGAGGAATGGCGTCTGGCAGAATTTCAAGTATTGTTGATTTTAGCCCCAAACGGTGGTAAAGGGTTTGACGAATTGGCTGTGCAAATTCGGGTTATACTTCAGGGGATATTTGGGGGATATAGAAACGGCCGTTGCCACTAGGGGGCCTTCCCCTGGGCTAGAGTACCCCCGCACGGACTCGAACCATGATCGCCCGCTTAGGAGGCGGGTGCTCTATCCATTGAGCTACGAGGGCATGTCTTGTTACAATTGTGCCGCGCAAAAGGATTATAGCAAAGGATGAAGGCGGAATCGAAATCGCGTAGGCCACTGCCTTTTTTTGTTTATGGCACATTACTGCCTGGGCAACCCAATGCCTATCTTTGGCATGGATGCGTAACGAAGATAGCCCAGGCGATATTGACCAATGCCCAGCTTTACGACATGGGCTATTTTCCCATGCTTGTAGATGCCGCAGACAGTTATGTAAACGGAATGGTCCTGACAATCCGACCAGCAGATTATCAGGCTGTGTTGGCCCGACTAGATCATTTAGAAGGGTTTAGGCCCGATAACCCGGAAAACAGCGCTTATCGTCGCGTGTGTCGAAAAGTGCGACTGAGCAACGGCCGTTGGCGCGCCGCCTGGGTGTACCTGGGGCAACCCCAACACGTTGCCGGGCGCCCCATTGTGCCCCAAGGAAATTGGGCCACCTACATCTCCACCAAAAATCAGGAAATTGACCAATGGTGGACAGGAGTAAATTCTGTTCAGCATTTATTTTAAGCCTCTTGCCTTGATGATAAAAAAGTTGCCAGCCCCAGCGAAATGGATACCATTAGAGTAGGTAGCACCCACAAAGTTTCCCAACTGAATTCCCGCCCGTAACAATTAACAAACACCATAAAACCAACCACTTAATTTTTTAGGTAATACAATCCCATGAAAAGAATTGCAGTTCTCACCAGCGGGGGCGACGCCCAAGGTATGAATGCGGCAGTCCGCTCTGTGGTACGCAACGCCCTGGATAGGGGAATAGAAATATTCGCTATTTATGAAGGATATCAAGGCATGGTGGATGGCGGGAATCGCATCCGTGCTATTGGTTGGAATGACGTAGGCGGCATTCTACAGCAGGGGGGTACGGTCATTGGTTCCGCCCGCTGCCAAGAATTTCGGCAACGCAGCGGCCGTCTGGCTGCAGCCTATCAACTCATCAGGAATGGCATCGAAGGACTGGTCATCATTGGCGGCGATGGCAGCCTGACCGGCGCACACATTTTGCAAAAAGAGTGGCCCAGCCTTTTGGAAGAGTTGGTAAGCAGCGGCAAAGTAACGGCCGAAATTGCCAGCCAATATCAAATTCCAGCCATCGTTGGGTTGGTCGGATCCATTGACAACGACATGTATGGCACCGACATGACCATTGGCGCAGACACAGCCCTGCACCGCATTGTGGATGCCATCGACGCCATCACCAGCACCGCCGCCAGCCACCAACGCACTTTTGTCGTGGAAGTGATGGGCCGCCACTGCGGCTACCTGGCCCTGCTCAGCGCCCTGGCTACCGGCGCCGACTGGGTGCTTATCCCCGAATCTCCGCCTGATATAGATGACTGGGAAAGTAAAATGTGCGAGAGCCTCCGCCAGGGCCGGCAAGTCGGCCGGCGAGACAGCATTGTTGTCGTGGCAGAAGGGGCGCAAGATCGCCACGGCAAACCCATCACCAGTGAATACGTGAAAAAAGTCCTCGAAGAGAAGCTGGGCGAGGATACGCGCATAACTGTGCTGGGCCACGTACAGCGTGGTGGTTCCCCCAGTGCTTTTGACCGCAATCTCAGTTCTTTGCTGGGCGCGGATGCTGTCCAAGCCATTCTGACACCGGAGGCCCGCATTGAACCTCTGGTGATCGGTATTCAGGGAAATAAAATCACGCGTTCGCCGTTAAGCTATTGCCTGGAAAAGACCTGGGCAGTGGCTGAAGCAATTAAAGCACACAATTATGAAGAGGCGATGGCCCTGCGTGGTCGCAGCTTTGCCGACTCCTTTAAAATTGTACGCACCCTGGTTCGTGCCCTGCCCCACAATACGCAACCTGAGCAGCGCCGTTTGCGGTTGGCGGTTATGCATGCAGGGGGACCAGCACCAGGTATGAATACGGCCGTACGCGCGGCCGTGCGCCTCGGCATGGATAAAGGGCACATCATGCTTGGCGTGCAAAACGGCTTCGCCGGCCTCATCCATGATGAAATACAAGAATTATCCTGGATGTCGGTAGCGGGTTTCACCATACGCGGTGGCGCCGAATTAGGCACAAACCGCTATGCGCCATCTGGACGTGACTTCTATACTATTGCCCGCAACTTAGAAAAACACAACGTTGAAGGGCTGATCATTATCGGTGGGTGGACCGGCTACGAAGCCGCCATCAACATTCACGAACAAAAAACGACCTTTCCCGCCTTTGACATTCCCATAGCCCTCATTCCGGCGACCATCAACAACAATGTGCCGGGGACAGAATTGTGCATCGGTGCCGATACGGCCTTGAACAACATCGTGCAGGCCGTAGACAAAATTAAGCAATCGGCCGTGGCTTCTCGGCGCACTTTCATTGTGGAAGTTATGGGGCGCTACTGTGGTTACCTGGCCCTTATGAGCGCCTTGGCCACCGGAGCGGAACGCGCATACATCCATGAAGAAGGGGTAACCCTCAAAGATTTAGTGGAAGATACCAGTCAGTTAATCACGGGCTTTAAACGAGGTAAACGGCTGGGGCTTATTATCCGTAACGAAATGGCTAACGAAATCTACTCCACCAGCTTTATGAATGCGCTGTTTGAGGAAGAGGGGGGCAAATTGTTTGACGTGCGTCAGGCTATTTTAGGTCACATGCAGCAAGGGGGCGATCCGTCCCCCTTTGATCGCATTCTGGCTACGCGCATGGCCGCTCGCTGCATTACCTTCCTTGAAGAACAGGTGGGCGCTGCCGAACCCATGAGCGCTTGCATTGGTCAGATTCAGGGTGAAATGACCTTCACGGACATTCAGGATTTGCCCCGGCTGATGGATGTGGAGCACACCCGGCCGAAAAAGCAATGGTGGATGGACTTGCGACCAGTAGCTCGCCTGTTGGCGCAGCCTGCACCCAAAACAGACAATCAAACGAACCCAACTGAAAGGAGTAAACAATGAAGATAGGTATTCTAACCGGTGGGGGTGATGTGCCCGGCCTGAACCCCACCATTAAAGCAGTGGTTAACCGCGCTCTGGCTGAAGGCCATGAGGTGGTCGGCATTCGACGGGGCTGGGGTGGTTTGCTTAACTACAATCCAGACGACCCCGATAGTTTCCATGATAATCTGATGCCCTTGGATAACCAGGTTGTGCGGACAATTGACCGTACCGGCGGCACATTTTTACATACCAGCCGCACAAACCCCAGCAAGGTACGCCTCAAGGAAGTTCCTGAGTTTTTACGCGATCCAGAACACCTGGAAGCAGAGGAGAATGATCCGCGGCGGCGGGATTTTACTCCCCATGTGCTGAAAAATCTGGAAGTGTTGGGGATTCATACGTTAATACCCATTGGCGGAGACGATACCCTCAGCTATGGGGAACGACTGCACAGCGAAGGATTCCCCGTGGTCGCTATTCCGAAGACGATGGATAACGATGTGTATGGTACTGATTATTGCGTGGGTTTTAGCACGGCCGTTACCCGCAGCGTGCAGTTCATCCACCAGTTGCGCACCAGCACCGGTTCCCACGAGCGCATCGCCGTCGTTGAGCTGTTCGGCCGTAACAGCGGCGAAACCAGCCTTGTCAGCTCCTACCTGGCAGGTGTGGACCGGGCCATCATCTCCGAGGTCCCTTTCAACCCGGAAAAGTTAGCCGATTTAATTATGCGCGACAAGAAAAGCAATCCTAGCAATTACGCTATGGTCACCATCAGCGAAGGCGCCCACATGCAGGGTGGAAAAGTTGTGGAATATGGCGAAGCCGATGCCTATGGCCACCGCAAGTTAGGCGGCATTGGCGAGATTACCGGCGAGGCCCTTAAACAGCTAACCGGCGAGAACATCATCAACCAGCGGCTGGGGTATCTGATGCGCTCCGGCGCGCCCGATGCATTAGACCTGATGGTTGCCGTCAACTTTGCCAACATGGCTATGGACCTGATCCTGAGCAACGTCAGCGGACGCATGGTAGCCCTGCGCGATGGCACCTATACCCATATTCCCATGAGCACTGTCACCAGCGGCGTCAAGCGCGTAGACGTAGACGAGCTTTACGACGTAAAACAGTATCGTCCTAAGGTGCGGCACGTATTGGGTAAGCCTATGTTCCTGTATTGATACAACCACCCCCTCACAAATTATATGTGCGTCCTTTTTTAGTAATATCAAGCCTGATTGACTGACAAATCTCGTTTTCAGGGTGACAACAACAGATGAGAATAATTAACAGATTTTTTCAGAGCTAAATCTGTTTTTACTCAAATCTGTTGTTACCCGATGTGCAACTTTAAACGGTCACTAAATCATCCAAATGCAACGGGGGACG
>CAZDEO010000092.1:0-18181 GCA_964504445.1 uncultured Anaerolinea sp.
CAACGACTATTTGCTGAAAGTGCTCTTTGGTTAAACAGAATGCAATTGCCCTGATGTCAAGGCAGCTCCACAAGTTTCTGCTGTATAGGAAGAAAACTTATGAAATTTGAAGCCTACCAATTCCCCAGCCGCCGTTCCAATATCATGGCCTACAACGGGCTGGTTGCCACTAGCCAACCCTTGGCAGCACAAGCCGGGCTAGGCACATTGCAAGCTGGCGGCAACGCCATTGACGCAGCCATTGCCGCCGTGGCCACGCTATGCGTGGTAGAGCCAACTTCTACAGGTATAGGTGGCGATGCCTTTGCTTTAATTTGGATGGCCGATGAGGGTAAGCTATTTGGTCTCAATGCCAGCGGCCCTGCCCCCATGAACTTAACGGCCGATCTCGTCCGCAGCCAGGGCCATACCGATTTCCCTGCTTTGGGAGCGCTGCCCGTCACCGTACCGGGCGCCTTGCGCGGCTGGCAATTGGCCCTGGAACGCTTTGGCACAAAGGGATTGGATACCTTGTTGCAACGCCCCATTCAATATGCTCGGGAAGGGTACCCTGTTAGCCAGCGCATTGCCCGTGCCTGGGGCTATTCTCGCGACAAAATGAGCGTGCATCCTGATTCGCGCCGTGTTTGGGTCCCTGGTGGGCAAACACCGCGGGCTGGTGAGATTTTCCGCAATCCGGAGTTTGCTGTGACCCTGCAAACCCTTGCTGAAAAAGGGTACGATGCCTTTTACCAGGGCGACATTGCCCGCCAAATTGCATCCTGTGTCCAGGATGCGGGAGGCGCGTTAACGGAAAACGATCTGGCCAATTATCAGGCGGAATGGGTTGAGCCTATCAGTATTCCCTATGGCTCTGACTTTGCTTTTTACGAGATTCCCCCCAATGGACAAGGGTTGACGGCATTGCTGGCTTTGAACATGGCGCACAAGTTTGATTTGCCAGCGTTGGGATATGGTAGCCCTGATTATTACCATGCCTTGATTGAAGTCATCAAACTTGCTTTTGCTGACGCTCAAACCTACATAGCTGATCCGCGACAAGCACAAATTCCGTTGGCGGGGTTGTTAAGTGCTTCATATGCAGCGGAACGGTACAATCTCATATCCCTGACGCAGGCTCTCAGTCCACAGCCAGGCCAGCCACAGCAGCATGGTGATACGGTGTATCTGACGGTGGCAGACGGGCACGGGAATATGGTAAGCTGGATTCAAAGTCTGTACATGGGTTTTGGCAGCGGTCTGACAGCAGGTACGACAGGCATTCAGTTGCAAAATCGAGGGGCCAATTTTAGCTTGGAACCTGGCCACGTGAATGAGGCGGGGCCTGGCAAACGGCCGTACCACACTATCATCCCCGGCTTTATCACTAAAAATGGGCAGGCGTGGAGCAGTTTTGGCGTCATGGGCGGGTTTATGCAACCGCAAGGGCACTTACAGGTGGGGTTGAACATGGTGGAATTTGGCATGGACCCTCAAACAGCACTGGATGCCCCCCGCTTCAACTGGTTGAAGGAAAAAGAGGTGGCGTTGGAAACGGCCGTTTCGCCCAACGTGATCACGGAACTAGCCCGGCGCGGTCACCAATTACACCCAAACCCTACTCAAATACACTACGGCGGTGGGCAAGTCATTGTGCGCGACCCAGAAACGGGCGTACTTTTGGGGGGTAGCGAACCGCGAAATGATGGTACGGCCGTTGGCTGGTGAGATAGCATCAGCACGTATGTCTTTTTATTGCCCCATACATACTTGCAACTTACTTCTGGATTGCTATAATTCCCCACCATTGGACAGGTGACCGAGTGGCTGAAGGTGCAGCATTGGAAATGCTGTGTACGGCATGTCCGTACCGTGGGTTCGAATCCCACCCTGTCCGCCACAAAAAGCGCGAAAATCCTCGCGCTTTTTTTGTTCCCCCCACCAAGCGCTCATTGCCCCACCCCTCCACGGCAGATACAATACCTGGCAAGAAGCGGTGCTGCACTTAGACACCGCCATCAGCAGCACTATCCGCTGACAACCCGTTTATGACATACACAAACTTATTCAACCTTCTACCCTTAATTTCTGTCACGCTTTATACACTCCTATTGGTCGCTGTTTTTATCAGGCGCAGCCAGGAAGAAATGCAGACGCGCTGGTTTTTAGGCTTCCTCATCGCTTCCATTATGTGGCAGTTTCTACTTTTCTTTGACGCGGACCTTTCACTGCCCCCCAACTTTCCTCTAAAAGCATTATTAATTGGCACTTTGTTTTTAGGTATGACAACGGCCGTTTACGTAGATTGGCCCAAACAACGTCAATGGTTCCTGGTCGGCATCATCGCCATCTTCATCGCCATAGCCGCCGACGTTCTTCTGCCCAACCTCACAGTCCACATCCCCATTATAAATGCCACCGCCACCTACCGGGGCATCGTCAGTTTCAGCGTCTGGTTCATCCTCAGCAGCTTCGTCTTTTTCAAAACCTGGCGTGACTACCGCACAACCCAATTTCCTTGGCATGCTAACCGCCTTCTGTTTTGGGCCATCGCCCTACTAATTACCTTCACCGGCGAAGCCCTCCTCTTTTTCTTATGGACCGGCCTCACCCTCGCCGGGCAAATCGTCCGCTTCTTCGGCGTCATTGCCTTAGCTTACGCCGTCTCCTCTTACCGTATCTTCGACGTCCGCACGCGTTCCCAAAAAGTCCTGGCCCTCATCGTAATCACACTTATTTCTGCACTACCCATTCTAGCCGCCATCATCGCCATAGAAGAGCTTAGCATCTGGCAAAACTGGAACAGCAACATCACCACCATCATAACATTGCTCGTTTTGACCCTCGGTTTCTTCTTATATCAACCCTTTCGTAATTTTGTCCAACGCATCGTCAACCGCTACCTAATCGGAGAGGGTTTCGATACCAACCTCGTTTTACGTAACTACAGCCAGGCCACCTCACGTATTTTGGACGTAAACCAACTGTCATTGGTCATTTTGGGTACCATCAGCGAACTTTTGGAAACCAATTATGGCGCGCTACTCCTGGTCAGCGAAGTCCAAGAGGGTTATGAATTAACCGTCATTCCTGGCATAGGGCAGGTTCCGCGCGAATCACTCTCACTTGACCGTAACAACCCCCTCATACAAACCCTAATTCAACAACATCAACCCTTACTACAATACGAACTGGACTTCAACCGCCAATATGCAAATTTACCATCTGACGTTCGCGGTTGGTTAAAGAGAATGGCTATGGATGTCTATGTTCCCATTACTGCCGGCGAAACCCTTGATGGGCTTATCGTCTTAGGACCCAAACAGTCGGGAATCCCTTACCAGCCCAATGAACTAGAACTGGTACAAACCCTAGCCGATCAGGCAGTTATTGCCCTGCAAAACGCCCGACTTTACAGTGAGCTAGAAGAGCAAAACGAGAAAATCAACCAGCTAAACGTGGATTTGGTAGACCAAAATGAAAGGCTAGAGATTATGGACCGTGTAAAATCTGATTTTATTACCATTGCCTCGCACGAATTGCGGACACCACTGACACAAGTAAAAGGATACGCCGATATTCTCTCGGCCATGAACGACGAAAATATCCTATCGCAAGACCAGACACGCGAAATCGTCAACCACATTAATCGCGCTTCATCTCAGCTAGAAGGATTGATTACCGCCATGCTAGATGCCAGTCAACTTGACGTGGATGGCATGCAGTTAACGTTCATGGAAACATCCTTAGAAACCATTTTGCGTCTGGCGGTTGATCCCCTGCGTAGCGCCCTATTAGAACGGCGCATAAAATACCAAACGGAAGGTTTAACAAATATTCCTCCCCTCCACGCCGACTTCAAACGAATGGTGCAAAGCTTCACAAACATTTTGGGAAATGCCATTAAATATACGCCGGATCATGGCACAATTACGGTTAGCGCGCGCATGGTTCCGGTTACTTTGGGTGAACCAGAGCATGTGGAAATTGTCGTAGCCGACACAGGTATTGGCATTGACCCGAAGTATCATGAGCTAATTTTCGAGAAGTTTTTCAGAATAGGAGATCCGCAACTGCATTCCACGGGAAGCACCAAGTTTAAGGGAGCGGGACCGGGTCTTGGTCTGCCCATTGCCAGAGGTGTCATTGAAGCACATAACGGCCGTATCTGGGTCGAGTCCATCGGCGAGGACGAAAAACGACTGCCCGGCAGCGAATTCCACATTCTGATGCCCTTGCGCCAGCCCGATGGCCCAGACACCTCAAAACATACCAAAGACCCCCTGGCAGAACAGCCAGCCTATCTCATTGGCTAACCGTAGCACACCACAAAATAAACAGGTGGGACAAAGCAAAAGGTGATTGATTACCAACAAAGCCAAACAACCACCATTTGGAGGAAAAATGCCAACAAAAGATCGTAAACGAGCACTTGTTCTATCCGGTGGTGGAGGGCGCGGCGCCTACCACGTCGGGGTCATGCGCTTTCTGGAAGAACACGAATGGTTCCCCAACATAGTAGTAGGAACCTCAATTGGCGCCGTAAACGGAGCGGCCCTGGCTTCTGGGCACAACGCCTACTCACTATGGGCCTTGTGGCAGCGACTCAAAACCAAAGACGTGCAAAAACCCAACCTGAATCCCCTCAATGGCAACTTCCTTCTGGACACGGCCCCCTTACGCGAAACTCTCCAACGGGATGGCTGGGTGAATTTCAACCGCATCAACTCAGACGAAGCGGCCGTGCACCTGCGGGTCACCGCCACAGAAGTCAACACCGGCCACCTGCACATTTTTGGCAACAGCACCGACGTTTACCCCAGCCACATGCGCCAGGAGCCTTTGGAGCTAGACCACATCATTGCCAGTTGTTCCATTCCCATTGTCTACCCCGCTACTCAACTCCACGGCAATCTCTATTGGGATGGCGCCACCGTCGCCAACACCCCCCTCGGCCCAGCCATAGACGCCGGGGCAGAAGAAATTGTCGTGGTCCTAATGACCCCTTGGGAAACCGATGAAGAAGTACGCACAGAAACCCCGCGCAACCTGCTCTCCGCGGCCAGCACCACCCTGGAATGGGCCTTATTGGCGTCTTTCCAGGCTGACCTCAAGATGTTTCGCCGGGTCAACGAGTTGGTACGTTTGCAGGTGGAAAATGCGCGGCTGCGGGCCATCAATTCGCTGCTCTCGCGCAAGCTGCAAGGAGAGAAAATTGATTTTGAAGACCGCGATGGCAACGGCATTCCCGATATTTTGGAGGAAAAATACAAAGAACTGCCTGATCCCATCATCGTTGCCCCGCGCAAAGCCATCGAAGTGGAGCGCATTATCACCTATAATCTAGAGGGGCATGAGCGTCTTTACCGCCTGGGGTACGAAGATGCCAAACGGGCCTGGCGGGAAGCTGGGAACCTGGTGGAAGGAGAGGGATAAGTAGCTTTAGCGGCAACAGGTTTCATAATGTCTTCATTCACTACCCCAGAGCAACCCTCATGCAAATTCGGAACAGCGTCATCATTATAACGGGAGCTTCCTCAGGCATTGGGCGGGCAACGGCCGTTACCCTCGCCCAACTTGGCGCAACCCTCACCCTCACCGCGCGGCGGCAAGAGCGGCTGGAGATGCTGGCGGCAGAGCTGGCGCCCAACCCAGGCCCCATCCTTACCATACCCGGCGACATTGGCGACCCCACCTTTGCCCGCCACCTGGTGCAGCAAACCGCCGCAGAATTTGGCCACGTAGACGTGCTGATCAACAACGCCGGAGTAGGCCACAAAAGCCCCCTGGCACACATGCCCCTGGCCGACGCGCAAACTATTTGGCAAACCAACGTGGTGGGGTTGTTGGCGACTACCCAGGCGGCCATTCCCATCATGCAGCGCCAGGGCAACGGGCAAATCATCAATGTCAGCTCAATTTTGGGGCAACGGCCGTTACCCCTCAGCGCCGTCTACTGTGCCAGCAAAACGGCCGTCAACTACCTCAGCCGCAGCCTGCGCATGGAGCTGCGCGGCACCGGCATTACCATCACCCTCGTCTATCCCGGCCTCACCGCCACCGAATTTGCCGACGCCAAGTTAGGTACGCCCGGCGTCAACCGCCTTGGCCTGCGCGGCGTGCCCCCCCAGCGCGTCGCCGCCAAAATTGCGACCGCCATTGCCCACAACCGCACCGAGGTGTACGTCACTCCTTGGGATTGGGCTTTTGCCCACCTCAGCCGCCTCTTCCCCCGCACTCTAGACTGGTTGGCCGCCCGCGCCATGAAGTTTGCCTGAAAGATACAGGTTGCTGGCATGGGTGGTCCGTAATCCGTGGGCCGTGAGCCGTGAGCTGAACACCGTAACTTTGTAACCTGCTGCCTGCTCATATCACTTCCGCCGCGCCAAACTGCATCTGGTGCAGTCGCGTGTATAGGCCATCAGGGTTGGCCAGCAGATGCGCATGGGTCCCCTGCTCCACCACTCGCCCCTGATTGAGAACCAGCACCCAGTCCGCATTGACCACCGTGCTCAAGCGGTGAGCGATGACAAACGAGGTGCGTCCGCGCATTAACCGCTCTAGCGCCTCCTGCACCAGGGCCTCACTTTCACTGTCTAGGGAAGAGGTGGCCTCGTCTAAGATGAGAATGCGCGGATCTTTGAGGATGGCACGGGCAATGGCAATGCGCTGTCGCTGCCCCCCGCTGAGCTTGATGCCCCGCTCGCCCACGGCCGTTGCATAGCCGTCGGGTAAGTCACGCACGATAAAGTCGTGGGCATTGGCCGCCCGCGCCGCCGCCTCAATCTCAGCTGGTGTGGCATCCAGCTTGCCATAGCGAATGTTAGCTTCTACTGAATCGGAGAACAGAATCGTTTCCTGGGGCACAATACCTATCTGCTCGCGCAAGCTTTTTACCGTTACGTCGCGCACGTCAAAGCCATCAATGCAAATGCAACCGGCAATCACGTCATAAAAACGGGGAATGAGATTGATGAGGGTGCTTTTACCCGCGCCACTGGGTCCTACCAAAGCTATCACTTGCCCCGGTTTTGCGCGGAAGGACACGTCATGCAGCACGGGTAAATCGTCGCTGTATTCAAAATGTACGTTTTCAAAGGTGACCGCGCCCTGCACAGGGGGTAACGGCCGTTGCCCATCCCCATCCCCAATCTCAGCCGGCGTGTCTAGCAGCTCAAAGAGCCGCTCCGTGGCCCCCAGGGCCGACTGAAATTGGGCATACAGCCCCGCCAACGACGCAATAGGCGTCGCCACCATCATGGTGTAGATGAGATACGCCACCAGCCCGCCGGCGGTCAGACGGCCGTTAATCACCTCAAAACTGCCAAACCACAGCGTAATCGTAATGGAAAAGAAAGCCATAAAACCAATAATCGGCCCCAGCACCGCCGACACTTTAGCCCGGTACATGGCTGCAGTAAAGGTCTCCTGCACCCGCGCCGCAAAACGCCCTATTTCATACCCTTCTCGCGCAAAAGATTTCACAATACGAATGCCCGCCGTTGTTTCCTCCAGCACATTAGCCGCTTCTGCCAGCGCATCTTGCACCTGCTTCGACGCCTGGCGAATGCGCCGTCCCAAGGCCACCATAGTCAGTGACATCACCGGGATGCCCAGCAAAATGACCAGGGTTAGCCGCCAGTTCAACACAAAGAGCAAAATGGCCGCCCCCACCAGGGTAACAACCTGCTGCAGCAAAGACACCAAATTATCGGTAATGGCGCTTTGCAGCAGCGACACGTCATTGGTCAACCGCGACACAATCTCCCCCGTGCGCCGGTCGGCAAAAAAGCGCAAGGAAAGGGTTTGCAAATGGCTGTACACGGCGACACGAATATCGGCCACGGCCTTTTCGCCAGTGTAGGCCAGAGAGAGACGATGAATGAAGCTGAAGATGGCCTGTACGGCAAAAACCAGCAACAGCAGCACGGCAATGCGGTTGAGGGTGTTCATGCTCTTGTCCACAAACACCACGTCTACCAGGCTGCGTACCACCAGGGGCAACACCAGGCCCAAGGCGGAGCTGATGAGCAGGGCTATAATGGCAATGGTGAGCCAGCGGCGGTACGGCCGTACATATCCCAGCAGTCGCCGGTAAATTTGTAAACTTTCTCGCGTAATTCGTTTCGCTTTTTTGTCAGGGTCGCTTTCATATCCGCGCCCCATGCGTCGCCAACGGGCCATCAGTCACTCCATTTTTTGAAATGAGAAATAAGCGGAGATTGAGAACCTGTTTCCAGTCTTTAAGTCCGCTTCTTCATGTTCTATTCTACCTCGAACCAGCTCCCGCCCCACTCATCGGTGCGATAACGGCCGTTTACCACCACCACTTCCCACGCCGCCGGTCGTTCTTCACCACGCACAATCACAAAATCAGCCCCATCTCCCAAAAACCAGCCCTGGCCCCCCGTCCAGCCCGGCAACCGCGCCCCCGCAATGCGCACTCGCTGCCCCCGTGTGCCCGGCAGTTGGCATATGGGCAAGCAATTCGGCGCATCCACCAACTCCAATGGATGGACGCTCACCGGCAGGCCCAGCACAAACATTTCCCAGGCCAGCCGCTGCACGGCATCTTCGGCAGGTACGGCCGTTTCCCGCGCAAAGGCAAAGGCCATCTGCCGCGCACTACCCGCCCGCGCCACCTCCGCCGCCTCCGCCAGCAGCGCCGCCCGGCTTTCCCCCAGCCCATCCAGCGCCCCGCACTGAATGAGATGCTGCACCTCTTTGGCCTGCATGGGTACCCGCTCCAATAAATCACGCACAGATTGGAACGGCCGTTCTCCCCGCTCTGCCACAATCCGCCGCACGCTCTCCCGCCGCAGATCCCGCACCTGCCCCAAACCCAGCCAAATAATTGCAGCGTGCGGATTGCGGACTGTGGGATTTTCGTTAACCAGTGACCATTCGCCCAACGTCACCTTCCTTCCACTCACATTCACGTGGGGCGGCTGCACACCAATGCCCAGCCGCCGCGCTTCGGCCAGGTAAATGGCCGGGTGATGGAAACCACCCCGATCCATTAGCCGCGCCCGCAAAAATTCCGCTGGATAATGGGCTTTCAGATAGGCGGAGCGGTAGCTGACGTCGGCATAAGCCGTGGCGTGCCCCTGGTTGAAGCCATACCCGGCAAAAGCCAGCACCTGTTCCCACAATGTTTCCGCCTGCTGGGCGTTCATGGCTGGGCCATCGGGCAACGGCCGTTGGCAACCCAGCACAAAAGCCAACCGCATGGTAGCCATCTCCCGCGCCTGAAACTTGCTCATCCCCCGCCGCAAATGGTCCGCCTGCTCCCAGCTTAGCCCGGCAATTTCCACCGCCAGGCGCAGTACCTGCTCCTGAAAAAGCAGCACCCCCTGGGTTGGCTGCAAAATTGGCGCCAATGCCGGGTGCAAAAAACCAACCTCCTCTTCGCCCCGGTAACGGCGCACAAATGCCCGCGCCATGCCCCCCATAGCTGGCCCGGGCTTAAAAAAGGCATTGGCCACAGCCAGGTCGGCCACTGTGCGCGCCCGCAGTTGGCGCAAAGTGCGCTGGGCGCCGCTAGACTCGCACTGGAACACGCCAATGGTCTCACCCCGCGCCAGCATGTCGCCGGTTAGGGCATCATCCAGGGGAATGTCAGCCAGGCGAAAGGTTGGGTCGTGAGTAGCCCGAATGGCAACGGCCGTGTCTGCCAGCACCGTTAGCGCCCGAATCCCCAGCAAATCAATCTTAGGCAAACCCAACCTTTCCACGTCACGGAAATCATACTGCGTCGCTAAAAATCCCTTAGTCGCCCACTGTACCGGCACGTAATCCGTAAGCGGCCCCGGTGTAATCACCACTCCACCCGGGTGCAGGCTCAGGTGGTGCGGCTGCCCAATCAGTCGGTAAGCCAGCGCCAGCACTCGCCGCTCCTCGTCATCATCCAACTGCGTCAGCGCCGCTTCCAGGTCTGGCAGCTCACGGCGGCGTGGGTCAGGGTGCCAATGGCGCGGCAGCAACCCCGCCAGACGCTTGATAGCACCCTCATCCAATCCAAACGCCTTCGCCACCTCGCGTACGGCCGATTTAGGCTGCATGGTGTTCATCGTGCCTACCAGAGCCACCCGGTCCGCGCCATACTTTTCCCGCACGTAATGCAGTACCTCATCACGGCGTCGGCTGCAAAAGTCCAGGTCAATATCCGGTAAATTGGCCCGCGCCGGGTTCAAGAAGCGTTCAAAAAGGAGCCCATGTACAACCGGGTCTACGGTGGTGATGCCCAGAGCAAAGGCCACCAGAGAGTTGGCCACGCTGCCCCGGGTACTGACGGGCACATCTCGCTCCCGCGCAAAGCGCACGATATCTGCCACCAGCAAAAACAGCGGCGCAAAACCGTGCCGGGTGATGGCATGAAGTTCGTGTTGCAGGCGCGTTTCGTAATCCGAATTCCGTATTCCGTATTTCGTATCCGGGTCCTGGGTTACCGCTGCCGGATTACGGATTACGGATAACGGATAACGTTCTGCCAGCCCGGTGTTTGCCTGTTGCACCAAAGCCTCTTCAGCCGTTTGTCCGGTGGGCAAGTTAAGAACAGGCCAGATTGTACGGCCGTCGGGCAGCGCGGGCTGGCATTGTTGAATGACATGCACCACGTTGGCTATGGCTGCAGGAAAGGCGGCAAACCGGTCGGCAATTTCTGCCGGAGAGAGCCAGTGGCCCTCCGGAACGGCTGGCCTGTCGGTTACCAGACCGTTGCGGTCAATGGCCGCCAGCAGCGGCAACAAATCGGCATCTTCTGGTTCCAGGGTATAAACAGGCTGGGCTACCACTGGCTCCATGCCAAAACGGCCGCCTACCCGCACCATCTCGTGGAGCAAAGGGGCGTCTTCGGGTTGGCGCAATTCCAGCCCCACGTAGCAACGGTCCGGGAAGATGGCCCCTAAGCGCCCGGCGTAGCGCGACGCTGCTTTATGCTGCCCGGCGCGCAGAAAACGCGCCAGCCAGCCTGCGTGTCCAGCTTCAATACCCAGCAACCCCTGGGCATTGGCTGCCAAATCGGCCCATTCAAGGCCGTGGCGCAGCCGTTCTTCCCGGTCTGGGTGGGCTTGCAAGGCAGCAGAAAGGCGGCATAGAGATTGGTAGCCTGCTGGCCCGGTGGCCAGCAGCACAAGTTGACCTGGCTGCAGGTCGTCGTCGGGTAAATCTTCGGGCGGGGCGGCTACGCGGAGGGTCATGCCGGTGATGGGCTTGATGCCCGCAGCGCGGCATGCTTTGGCAAAGGTGACTGCGCCATAGAGGGCGTTGTTGTCGGTGAGGGCCAAAGCCTTCATGCCATGGGCAGCGGCACGTTGAACCAATGTGGTGGGAACGGCCGTGCCTGCCAGCAAGGAAAAGTGGGAATGTACACGCAAATGGGCAAAGGCTGCCGAATCTAGTTCCCTCATAGGGTGTATTATGCCCCAGATCAGGGTAAGCTGGCATTTTTCTTTGGCAGTTGGATAATTTTTTGCTGGGGTTATGCAAACTAGATACAAAAAAGGGGCACTACGCGTGCCCCTGATTAGGTGAAATTAGGGAAATGGTTAGGCGGTGACTGGCTGGGGTGCCGCTTTGCGGGTCATCCACTCCATTTCTTCAACGGCCGTTACCCGTCGCTGGCTCAGGCGAATGCGACCCTCTTCTGGCTCCACGTCAAGCAGCCGCACCAAAATCACGTCGCCGGTTTGTAACACATCTTGCGGTTGGCTGCCACCAGTTACACGCATCTCGCTCACGTGGACAAGACCTTCCAATTCATTCGCCAGCAGCACGAATGCGCCAAAATCTGTTACATTCGTTACCACGCCTTCCAGCAGTTCGCCAGCATCATGGTTTTGGGCAAACTCTTGCCAGGGATTAGGCCGGCACGCTTTGTGATTCAAGCTAATACGCTCGCGCTCCACATCCACAGCCTCAACCAAAACCTGCACCTCATCGCCCACAGAAACTTCATCAGCAGGGTCATGAACCTGCTGCCAGGAAAGGTTAGAAATATGAATCAAACCATCCACGCCATCCAGATCTACAAAAGCGCCAAATTTCACCAGGCTGGTAACCGTACCCGTCATAATTTCTCCGGGCTGCAGTTCTTGCATTCGTTGCTGCCGTAAATCCTTCTGCGCTTCCTTCATGGACATGACTAGCCTTTTGCGGTCTTGATCAATCTCAATGATTTTTAGAGGCAATGTTTCGCCCACCAAGTGTGATTTAAAGGAAGCCTTTTGCCGATCGTCACGTAAACGAAAGAGAGCTGGATGGTGAGAATTGGGCACAAAACCCTGTAAATGACCAAAAGCAACGAGAATCCCACCCTTGTTGTGACCAACAACCTCCAGGTGCAGCAGTTCATCTTCATCCATCAACTCTTGCGCACGGCGCCAGTCGCGCTGCTGCAAGCCGCGTTGAAGGGAGACGAGTAAATCTTCATCGCCACGGGGCGTTCGCAGGACGTAAAGTAAGACTTCATCGCCAACAGAGAGGTTTTCAACAATTTCAGTTTCTACCTGTTCCAGATCATTGGGGGGCACAATGGCGGTACGCTTGTCGCCCACATCTGCGAAGATGACGTTGTTGTCTATTTGCAGGATTTCACCCGCAATCATCTGTCCACGACGTAAGGGTTCCGGGATATAGCTATCCAGTAATGCGGCGAAGGTGGTGGTGCCATCTTCACTGCTGGCTACGGTAGGTTGGTTGATCTTTTGTTCTTTTGTTAATAGGGTTTCTACTTTCATTACACTCCTTTCTAAAAATGTTTTTGTTTGTCTGGTAGATTTACCAGGTGAGAATTACTTAAGGATTGGTGGCGGGTTGGGGAAAAGCTGGGGCCAGGGTGCCGGGGGGCACGGCCGTTTCTGGCGGCCCCTGGCTGTTATCGCCAACACGCTGCATAAGTTGACCAATGCGTTCTTGCACAACTTCGGGAGCAATGCCCATGCAAATGGCCCATTCGTTTACCAGACGACGGGTAACAGAGCGTAGAACATGCTGTTCAGTGTTGCTCAGGCTGCCGCGCCGCTGCTGGCGGGCACGTAGGTCTCGTACCAGTCGCGCCATTTCCAAAGGGATACCTTCCCGCTGCACAAGGTTGATCTGATTTTTTCGGACGTTAAAGCTGGTAGCCATTTTCCTTGGTGCACGCCGAAAAACAGCAATAACTTCTTCCATGGCTTGGCGGGAAATAATGGGACGCAGCATGTCATCGCCAAGCTGTTCCTGAGGTATCCAAATGGTGGAATCGGCTGTTTCAAGTTCGTAATAGGTGGTTGGTTCTCCACTAATGCAACTTGAGCGGCGGGCCTTGATTTGCCCAATACCATGGTGCCGGTGCACGATCCAATCGCCAGTGGTAAATGTATTTATTGTTTTTGCCATAATACACTCCTCTCTCAAACGGAACGGGTAATTCCGTCTCTTATGCGCTGGGGGAGCTTGTGTTGTCAGGCGCACAGGCTAATGCGAGATGTTCGCAAACCGATAAAGGGTATGAAGCTGGTTTAGGTCGCTTCTGCAACGTTGGGCAAGGTTTGGGCCAGATGCTTTACCAGGCCGGTTTCAATCAGGTTTTGCCACCTATGCATATACCACCGGTAGGTGGCATCTTCTATTTCGCCAAACAGATGGTGGCGCAGATGAAGCTGAGTTGTGGGACCGTTGGGTTCTAGGGTTAGGGTAAGGTTGCTAATAATTGCCTGGTCAGCTATGCCCATGGGGCCATAAAAGTGGATTTCTTTGTTTGGTATAATGGCAGTAACCGTACCTAAAAGAATGCCGGTCTGGGTGTTGAATGCTTCAGCTTCATAGAAACGGCCGTTTACCATGGGTTCTAAAACCATGTGCGAATTCGCCAGCTGCCGGTAGCACCACCAAGCGTCAATCTCTGTAACCAGAGCGTGATAAAGGACTGAGGCGGGCGTATTAAATGGGAAGCTGAGGGGAATGTGACAGAGATGGGGGGAAACGGCCGTTTCAGCCTCGCAGGCAACCAACCCCACTTCATTTAGGCCATCTTGCCTTGCCAGTTGTCGTAAACGAGCTCGATCAAGCACATTCCAACGCTGCCGCCCTTCGCGCTTTACATCAATTAATCCAGATGACTCCAGCACCTTCAAATGCTTCATCACCGCAAACCGCGAAACGTCAAAATGCGCACACAACTCCGAGGTTGTGCGCGGTTTTTCCATTAAAAGCTGCAAAATTTGGCGGCGTTTAGGGTCTGAGTAAATATCCCAGAGGGAAATGTTAGCTGTATCACTCAACATGAGTGACCGTATGGTAACATATTGACCATTCTTTGTCAAAATTACCCGGTCTAGTAACCTAAACAAAGTAGTTGGTTCCAAGTCCTTCAGGTGCTAAGATTAGAAAAACAATATAAGCAACGAGGTAAACGATGATTCCCCTGAACCTGGCTGTAGCATTAAAAAATGCTGGTCTAGTCTGGCGAGCAGACATCCACGACTTTTTCGGCATCCCAGACCGTAATCTAGATGAGCGTATCTTCGTCATTTCTGACCTGATGGCCAATCTCGATATATTTCGTGGCTGGCCTGTTGTTACCTTCCACGGAACAGCAGAATGGGCGTTAGATTACATTCTGACTACCGATGTGGTATGGATACCCACCGAAAATCAGCTTCGCCAAGAATTGGAAACTTTTTTACGAGACCAGGGCGAAGCCATGCTGCAGCTTACGTTACGCCCTGACGGTTATCAATGTAGCATTACGCATCAAAGAGAACCGCATAGCTTTGTTGCCGGGAGCGCAGAGAAAGCTTATGCGCAAGCGTTGTTGTTTCTGTTACGGAGTTTGCCTGAAAATCGGTAAGGAACTAAAACGTAATGGAGATTTCATAAACGACGGTACACCACCACGAATGGAAATCCGTCATGCAGGGTACATTTTCACAGGAGACGACATGAGCGCAGGCTCAACACCATGGATGAAAATCCGTCAATGACGCAGTTTTATTTCTCTCTTCTCTCTGCGAATCTCTGCGCTTCCTCTGTAACTCTGCGCTCCTAATTTATTTTCGAAGGAGTATAATGAGGTTATGCAAGATTTAACCAAACGATTTGGGGTAATGCCGGCCTTGATCTTAGGGGTGGCCTTATGTGCGATTGGCTTACTTACGCTTCAGCAAATCGTTAATAATTGGTGGCCTGTTGATGTAGCACGAATCGACCTTATCCGCAATACTGCTCAGGACCGGATAGACGCTTCTTCCTTGCTGGAGGCCGCAAATACAGAGGTTATTGTTGCTTTTCTGGGAGCAATATTGGTTACATTAACTGGGATTTTTTTACCTCTAGCCCATTTCTTAAACAAACGGTTTGGTCGCGAAACTACTTTTCCCCCTCTTTTAGTTACATTGCGGCAGGCCATGTGGGTAGGACTGTGGGGCGCCTTTTGTACGTGGCTGCAAATGAACCGTACCTTTGGGATTGCTATTGCTTCGCTGGCTGCTTTTTTCTTCCTGCTGCTTGAAGTTATGGTGCAAATTCGCACACAAGTAGCCCAAACGGCTTAGGGGTATTGGGGATGACGGTGAGTGACGAAAAACAACGCCTATTACGAGAACTGCCCAGCGTAGACAAGTTATTAAGTTTGCCGGTGACCATTGACTTGTTAGAGGTGTACGGCCGTACGCTAACAGTAGAAGCCCTGCGCGTCACTTTAGCGGAAATGCGACAGGCCATTCTACAAGGAACAAACGACCCTGTACCCGCCAACGCCATGCTGGTACACCAAGCCCGTGAATGGCTGGAAGAACTGCTATTGCCCACCCTACGCCCGGTCATTAACGCCACCGGCGTCATTATCCATACCAACTTGGGGCGCGCCCCCCTCAGTCAAACCACGCTCCACACATTAGAGGCCGCAGCCCTGGGTTACGCTGCCCTTGAATATGACATTGCTGCCGGGCAACGTGGCTCACGTTCTATCCACGCGGAAGATCTGCTTATGCGGTT
The DNA here is from genome assembly GCA_964504445.1 of uncultured Anaerolinea sp. Lineage (GTDB taxonomy): Bacteria > Chloroflexota > Anaerolineae > Promineifilales > Promineifilaceae > JACSRF01. The sequence goes on from CAZDEO010000092.1 coordinate 15,955, forward strand.
GTTGCGAACAGAAGCCGCTACGGTAGTAAACAACAATGCCGCAGCGGTGCTACTGATGCTCTCTGCCTTGTGCCAGGGGCAAGAGGTACTCATTAGTCGTGGTCAGTTAGTGGAAATTGGTGGCGGTTTTCGCGTGCCCGACGTCATGGCCCAATCGGGCGCCAGACTAGTAGAGGTGGGCACAACCAATCGCACTCACTTGCGAGACTACGAAGCGGCCTTGACGGAAAATACGGCTGCCATTCTTGTAGCCCACCATTCCAATTTCAAGATAGTGGGCTTTACGACAGAGCCAACGCTAGCCGAATTGGCCGAACTGGCTCACTGCCACAACTTATTATTGCTTTACGATCAGGGTAGTGGCGCTATTTTGGATACAGCCCCTTATGGCATTGACCACGAACCTACCGTGCAGGAAGGACTAGACGCCGGTTGCGACATAGTAACATTTAGTGGAGATAAGTTGCTGGGCGGACCACAAGCCGGCATTTTGTGTGGTCGTCGCGAGTTAATTGCGCGCATTAAAAAACATCCTCTCGCCCGCGCTACGCGCCCCGACAAACTATGCTTGGCGGGGCTAACTGCTACATTAACCCATTATTTGACTGAGAGCGCTCTGGAAGAGATACCGGTTTGGCGCATGCTATCGCAACCGCTGACGGAAATTGCCGCTATGGCAGATACTTGGGCGGCGCGGCTGCAGGAACAGGGGATTCCGGCCACGGTTATGGATGGTTACTCAACGGTTGGCGGGGGCAGTGTGCCAGGCTCCAGAATGCCAACGCGGTTAGTAGCCATTAACCACAGTGACGTAAAGCAATTGGCGGCGCGGTTGCGTACTCAAAGCACGCCAATTATCGGCCGTATTCAAGACGGCCGTTTTCTCTTAGATCCTCGCACGGTATTACCTTTCCAGGTAGAACCATTGCTGCGGTTACTGGTTCGCTACTATGCACCCAAAGTGTGACCTGGTTTGCAGGCAAATTTGGAACAACCGCTAAACTAGATGAAAACGTTGAGGAAAACTAAAATTGATGCAAACATCCCCACAACTACTCACGCGTATATTGGCAATTGAAACATCTTGTGATGAAACGGCTGCGGCTGTGGTGGAGAGCGGCACGCGCATGCTGAGCAATGTGGTTGCCAGTCAAGTAGATTTGCATGCTGCTTATGGTGGTGTTTTTCCAGAAGTTGCCTCAAGAAAACATATTGAGGTGATTTATGGTGTGGTAGAGCAAGCTATGCAAGCAGCGCACATTGGGTTCGATGATTTGGACTGCATCGCCGTAACGCGTGGGCCGGGCCTGGTAGGTTCTTTGCTGGTGGGGGTGAACACCGCCAAGGGATTGGCCCTGGCGCGGAATAAGCCTTTTCTGGGTATAAACCATATTGAGGGACACATTTACTCGCTGTGGCTGACGGAAGCACCAGCAGAAATTGAATTTCCTATTTTGTCGCTAGTGGTTAGCGGGGGACATACGGAACTGTATCTGATGGCGGAACACGGCCGTTACCAGCATCTGGGCGGCACATTAGATGACGCCGCCGGTGAAGCCTTTGACAAAGTAGGGCGTGTGCTGGGACTGCCTTATCCTGGTGGCCCAGCAATTGACCACGCCGCAGAACGGGGAAATCCTACGGCCGTACGCTTTCCCCGCGCCGTCATGAATGATGAATACGGCTACAATTTTAGCTTTAGTGGGCTGAAAACGGCCGTTGCCCGCTATGTGAAACGTTATGACCCAGAACGCCTGCCCGTAGCCGACCTGGCAGCCAGCTTTCAGGCTGCTGTTGTAGAGGCCCTGGTGACAAAAACTGCCCAAGCAGCCCGCGATCATGGGGTAACGGCCGTGCACCTGGCTGGAGGGGTATCAGCCAATCGCGCGCTGCGCGCCGCTATGCAAGCTGCAGTAGAAATCCCTGTTCGTTACCCCCCACCTGAACTTTGCACAGATAACGCCGCCATGATTGCCGCCGCCGCCCATTGGCATTTCGTCAACGGCCGTCGGGACGGGCTAAATTTAGACGTCAATCCCAGCCTACAACTGGCATAAACAACCCGAAATTAGGGCATTGGTACTAAAAAACCAGTTATAGTGCTAGAATAAAGTTGCTCGCTCCCTTACAATAAAATCATAACGCACAGTAGTGTAAACCAAACAAAGGTTATACATATCACCTTTGCCTTTTTTAAGCCCACATATGCTTTTCACCCTCATCTGCA
>CAZDEO010000093.1:0-18094 GCA_964504445.1 uncultured Anaerolinea sp.
TCAGTCAAGAAAAAGGGACGAATAAAGTAAAGCAGCAACGGTGCGCCCAGGCTGAAACCAATAACTAGCAAGACCAGGAGCAATCCATCCGGTACCCCCTCGGCAAGAATGCGTCGCGTTTCCAGCAGCAAAACGGCCGTAATCGCCACCACGGTAAACAAAACCAGCCCCGTATACCATAGCTGATTGGAAATACCAAACAGGAGAAAGGCCAGCGTGGTTAATGGTTTGAGGGGGTCAAGCGCATAGGTTTGGGTCAACGGCCGTAACGCCCCCAGCTCAGGATCAACACCTTGTAAAACCACCCCTACCCAGGGCAAAAACAACACACCCACCACACCAATCACCAACATAGCCCGCCACCATGCCTGCCGGTCCCGTATGCGCAGCAGAGCATGAAGTCCCACGGCTGCCAGCGGCCAAATGGCAAAATAATGTGTATACAACGCCAGCAAAAACGCGCCGCCGCACAACCCCCACCAGCGCCATTTCTTGGTCTGCCGACCCTGCCAATACCCCCACACGCCCAATAGCGCCAGCAGCATCACCTGAGTATACATACGCAGTTCCTGACTATACAAAATGTGAAAAGGAGAAACAGCAACCAGAAAAGCGGCCGTTGAAGCCAACCGCCGCTTCCCCAGTAATGCATAGCTCAAACCATATGTTGCCGGAACCAGCGCCAAATTCCACAAGGTTCCCAGCAGACGCAGCGCTGCATCCTGGTTAGGAACCAAACGCAACCAGATATGCAGCAAAAAATAATACAGCGGCGGATGACTAGATTGAATCGCATTGCTCCATATTTGCGTTGGTCTAAGCGTGGCTGCCAGGTAGCTGAATGCCTCATCATACCAAAGGCTCTCCCGACCCAGGTAAACAACCCGCAAGATGGCGGCCAACAACACCACACATCCCATTAAAACCCATTCTGTCCAACGATTATGCACCTTCATAGCAACTATCCAACAAAAAACCATAGCCACAAGAAGTTAAGGGACTCCTTTGCTATGGTTCATGCGCATACCAATACCCAAACAAACGGTTCGCAATTCACGTGCCCATTATAACAAGAAGTGGTTATCCAAAATAGCCGCCAATAGTCCTGTTCTACGGGATGAACCGATTAAAATCGCCGATTTGGGCAGATTAGCCAGGGTGCTTTACGTGGACAAGACGGAGATCAAAATCCAGTCTGATCCCGTGCGTAAAACAGAGCCAGAACCGCCAAAACCCTCAGTCAAACCGGCGCCACCGGTTATATCAGAAGCTGCAGCCAGCCCCGCGCCCCCAACCAGGAAGCTACAGCCGCCGCCCCGACCAGCCACAGAAGGGCAGTTGCATCATTTGCTTGGCTTGATGGAAAAACTAGGTATGGAGGAAACGGCCGTTGCCGCCGAAATTGGCAAACCACTCAACGAACTAACTTTCCCATTAACCTGGCTGAAAAGCAGTACCAGCCTGTACACGACGAGGAGTTGACGGAATGGCGCGATATATAACAACAGGCCTGCAATCTACCCATAATAGCCACCGATACCACTATCCTTTGGCGCATTGGTCAGCGTAACCCCCACAATGCGTGCTTTGGCCTTCTGCAAAATTTCTTTGGCGCGTTCTGCGTGCTCCCGGCGCGTCTTCCCCGCGCTAATCACCAACAGCACGCCATCCACCTTGGCTCCCAACACGGCCGCATCTGTGACGGCTACTGCCGGCGGCGCATCAAATAGCACCATATCCGCCTGTTCTTGCAAGGCAGCAATCACCTGATCTACCCGCTTCGTGCCCAGCAAATCGGCCGGGTTAGGCGGCAGCGCGCCGCTGGCCAACAGCCACAGATTCTCTACGCCGGTCTCTTGCAGAGGTGCTGTGTCTTCGTGCCCCAGCACCATCTCCGTCAGCCCTGGCCCTTGCTTCAGGTTAAAAATGGTGTGCAACGACGGCCGTCGCAAATCACAATCCACCAAAATCGTGCGCCGCCCGCTTTGGGCCAGCGTCACCGCCAGGTTGGCTATGGTGGTACTCTTGCCCTCCTCTCCTGCTGTCGAAGTCACCACCAGGCTGCGAATAGGATCATCCAAACTGTAAAATGCAAGATTGGTGCGTAAGGCGCGATACGCCTCACTCACGGGAGATCGAGGGTCAGTTAAGGTTATCAGGTTCATAGTTCCTTCCAGGTTTTGTAATTCGTTGCCCGTAATCTATTGTTGTCTGCTCACCGTTCACGGAATACGGTTCACGGCTTACGCATTCGGTATTCGACCAATCACGGGAATTTCCAGGTAACGCTCCACGTCTTCACTGCGCCGCAGCACACCAGACTCAATCCATTCCAGCACAAAAATTACCACCAGCCCTAAAATAGCGCCAAAAACACCGCCAGCAGCGGTATTGATGGTCGTTTTGGGCTGCACCAAAGAGGCACGGGGATCATCCTGCAGTTCAATGGTGATGCGGTCTTCCTGGCGGTTCTTCTCGTTCTCCTGGTTCTGCCGTTGAATAAGCAGTTCACCCCAGGTGCGGGCAATGTCGTTGGCCAGGTCAGGATCACTGTTTTCCACCGCAAGCTGCAGCGTCAGCGAGAGCCGGTCAGAGGCAACGCTAACATCACCCAATAACTGCTGCGGGGTCATATCTAGCTGCAAAAGGTTGATGACATCGCGGGCGCGGAAGCTGCTGTTAAGCCACTGCTCGTAGCTGCCCAGCAGTTCCCGGGATGCCTGTGATTGCCCAAAATCGTTACGCGAAGGGCGTACCAGCAGTCTCAGGTTCGACTCGTAAACCTCTGTTTGCATTTTGCTAAAGCCAAAGGCGGCCACGGCCGTTAACACGGCCATCACCAGCACTAGCCACCCGCGCTGCCGCAAAATGCGTAAATAATCACTTAATTCCATAACTTATTCCTCAATCTCCATCTCTATCTCTACCTTCTGCCCTTTTTAGGAATCTCGCCGAGGACGGAAAAGCCAATTTTTTCCAGACTTTCTTTGTCCCGCAGCGTCGGGTCAAGGTACTCAGCCAAAAGGGCCAGCCCCAAGCCAGCGCCCAGCGCCAACACAATGCGCAATGGCAAATCTAGCTGGCTGCGCAAGCCGGGAGAAATGGGCACGACAATAGCCTCATCTAGGGGCACGATCACGGCCGTTTCCCCACCCAACTGCGGCAAAGCATCCCCATTCTTTTCCGTCATCACCACAATCGCCGCATCCATAATCGCGGCCAATGTCGGCGCATCCCCGTAGGAAATAGAGAGGGTAAGCATGCTACGCACATTGTCTGCCGCCACCTGAATGGCCCCGGCGGGCACGTCTACGCCTGTGCTGGCTAATTGGGCGGCAACGGCCGTCGCAAAAGCCCGCCCCTGCACCCAATCCGTCAACCCATTCACAATGTACTCCGAGGCCAGCCAGTTGTAATACCGCTCTTCTTGAATGGTTGGCGCGGCCGTTTCTGGCGGTTGCGCCACCAAAAAGCGCACGCCCACGGTGTATGCCGGCGGCGGTGGTTGGTACGTGGCCAACCCCACCGCCAGCACCACCGCTGCTGGTATCAGCACCAGCAGCCAGCGCCGCCCGAAAAGTTGCCAATACTGTCGAAGTTCCATCCTTAATCTCCGCGTCCTCTGCGCCCTTCCCGGGTCATCCCTGCTCAGCCATCTTTTCATCCACGAAATCAGTCATCTTTTGGCGAAAAACGGCCGTATCAAACCGCTCCGCATGGGCCCGAATCCGTGCTGGGGAAACGGCCGTGTCATCAAATCCCTCCACCGCCGCCACAATCCCCTGCACCGACTGCTCTGTAAACAGCGCCCCCGTTTCACCAGGAATCACCGTATCCAGCGCGCCGCCAGCCGCATACGCAATCACCGGGCGACCCGTCGCCATGGCCTGAATCGGCGCAATGCCAAAATCCTCTTCACCAGGAAACATAAACACCCGCGCTCGTGCCAGTAAATCTGGCAAATCGGCATCGGGCACATAGCCCAAAAACTCCACCGTTGGTCCCGCCAGCGCTTCCAGACGCTCCCGGTCTCGGCCACTGCCGGCAATGAGCAAGCGGCGACCCATCTTGTTAAACGCCTCAATCAACAAATCAATACGCCGGTAAGGCACCAGTCGCCCCACAATCACATAATAATCATCAATGCGATTTGCGGGCGCAAAACGCGCCGTATCCACCGGCGGGTAAATGATAACCGACTCCCGTCCATAGATTTTGGCGATTCGCCGCCGTACTTCCTGCGATATAGCAATGAAATAATCCACCCGCTCCGCCGCCAGCCGGTCCCACTGGCGCAAATAGGTTAAAAATGGCGGCAGCAGCGCCCGCGTCAACCGCCCCAAGCTTTCCTGCTCAGCATATTGGTGATAACGCCAGACGTACCGGGTTGGGGTCAGGCAGTAGCAAATGTGCATCGTCTCTGGCCCGGTAATAATGCCATGACAAAAGCCGCTTTTGTTGCTAATCACCAGGTCATATCCGCGGAAGTCAAACTGTTCAAAGGCCAGGGGATACAGCGGAAAGTAGAGCTGCTGTTTTTTGTGGGCCAATGGCAACCGATCAATAAAGGAGGTGCGAATGTCCCACTGCTGCCAATGGGCGGGCATATTTTCGCGCCAATAAAGAGAGGTGTACAACGGCCGTTGCGGGAACAGCGCCACAAAATTCTCCAGCACATCCTCCGCGCCGCCAATCTGATTCAGCCAATCATGCACCAGCGCAACATTCATGAGAGATTACGAATTACGGATTACGAATTACGGATTACGGATTTCCGAAACCAAAAATCCGACATCAATTCAGTCCCAGCCTCTCCATGCGCGCCGCCAGTTCCGCCTCCACCTCCAGGCTCTGCATGGCGTCATCAAGCTGGTTGTCTAAACTGCTAGTCTGCATCTCCCACGCCGCGTCGGCATGGTCCAGGCGGCGGCGAATATTTTCGGCAGCCTGCGCCACCTCACTATCCCCTACGCCAACCAACGCATCCAACGAGCGCATCGCCTTCGTAGAAATCTCCTTCGACTTCGCCAACTGCAGCAAAAACTGCAGCTCCTCCCGCTCTTGCCGGGCAATATCCAGCCGTCCTTCCAGCTTGATGCGAATGTCATCCAATCGTTCTGCCGCGCTCACCTGCCGCGCCAAAGAGGCATCATACGTCTTAATCAGCTCCAGGGTAGAGTTAAGCTGCCGTTGCGCCACCATGGCCTCAGTACGCTTGCCCTGCTGCAAAAAGCGGTCAACGGCAATGTCAAATTTGGCCGCATTCTCGGCCAGAGCCTCCCGGCGACGACGAGAGGTTTTAATTTGCGCAAACATGGGCTGAATGGTTTGCCGGAATTCCTCCAGTTCACCCTCGGCCTCCCGGATGTACTGGTCATACACCGCCAGATCGCTCTTTTGCAACGCTTTGTCCGCGGCATCGTGCAGCCGCGCCTTAAACAGGGTTTTGAGTTTAGAAAATAGAGATGCCATGAGGAAATTATACTCAAAAGCAAAAAAGAGACACCCGCCACCAAACTGAGGCGGGTGTCTCTTTTGAATGGGGTGATTGCCCTGGCATCAGGAGGTAGGCGGCCAATTACGGCCGTTGCCAGGGCAATCTTACCGGCGACACCTAATCATGCACCACAATCTCTTCCTCATCAAAAGGCTGAGCTTTGGCGCCAGTGTAGGCGCTGCCCTCTTCTGGCATCAAAATCGCCATCACAATGTAGAGTAAAAGGCCAGGGCCACCCGCCAACGTCATAATCACAAAAACCAGGCGCACCAGCACCGGATCAATATTCAAATAATCCGCCAGACCTGCCGCTACGCCAAAAAACATCTTGTCATTTGCTTTTCTTACCAAACGCTTTTCCATCATAAACCTCCAGGCAGTTCTCTGCCAATCTATTTTCAATGGTTAATTAAGACACCCCTCACTACGAGGTTAAAAAATAAAAGTTGCAACACCAACCAATTAGTTTGCTATTTACCCAGCCGTCCCCGCAGCAGTAGCCACACCCCCAACAACATCAAAAACAGCGGGCCAACAACCCCTAATTGTCCCCAACCACTAAAGAAAGCGGCAAACACGCCAAACAGAACCAAACTGATCACCATCAACCGCACGCCAGCAAAAATTTCCCGCCGCCCTTGCTTTGTTAATAAACTGGAGAGCAGTATCCCCACACCCACAAAACCAATGATCAACGTCCACGCATAAGCCCAACTGGCCCAGTTACCGGTCAGGTTTTGGTAATACAAAATGCCGCCAATGCCCCCAATAATGCTGCCCGGAATTGCCAGCGGCGGTGTGCCCAAAAAGGCGCTAATTAAAAACAAACCCCCCAATCCCACAATAATCAGCGGCCATTGCCGGGCGATGTTTAGCTGAGCCGCCAACTCCGGAGAAAGTTCCAACACCAGGAAAAACACGCCCACCAATATCATGAGCGTCCCACCGATGACCGAGCTACGTTTTTGCATAAGGTGCCTCCTATTTAAGTTGCTAAGTAGTTTACATTATCTATACGTCTGCCGGTTTGGATAGTCGCAGAGTGGGGTTTGGGGGAAACGGCCGTTACACTTGGTTCCTCCATCCACATCATAGTAAAATCAACAAAACCTTAACCATTTACACCAACCATTCTCCAGACAGCAACAGGAGCAACCATGAAAAACCATTCCCCAAACGCTATCCTCCATCTAACAAAAGCAATAGCCCTGCTCATCACCCTGGCTCTGCTATTCAACGTACCCACCCTCCTCGCCCAGCGCGACGACCCCGAAAACATCCCTCCACCCGAACTCGTCTCCCTGGCAGGCACCTTCCAGACCCAATTCGGCTGCCCTGGCAACTGGAACACCGACTGCGCCGCCACCGCCATGACCTACGACCCTGAGGACGACCTGTGGACCATCACCCTGGAACTGGAAGCGGGCAGCTACGAATATAAAGCGCCCCTCAACGGCACCTGGGCCGATAACTACGGCCTCAACGCCACATACTACGGCGACAACATTCCCCTGGAAGTCACGGAAGCTGGCCCCGTCACCTTTTGGTACGACCACAAAACCCGCTGGGTCAGCGACAGCATCAACAGCCTCATCGCCAACGTGTCTGGCGACTTCCAAGATGAACTAGGCTGCCCTGGCGATGGGCAGCCCGACTGTTTGCGCTCCCTGCTGCAAGACCCCGACGGTGACGGCATCTACCAATTCATCACCGGCGCCATTCCTGCCGGTGACTACGAAGCCAAGGTCACCGTTAACCAAAGCTGGAACGAAAACTACGGCGAAGGCGGCGCTGCTGACGGCCCCAACATCCCCTTCAGCGTGCCCGAAGATGTCGCCGTCATCTTTACTTGGGACCCCAACACTGGCGTTCTGGAAATTAGTACCGGCGACGCCAGCCTGGCCGCAGGGATGATTAGCGGCGCCCCCACCAGCGTGGGCAGCAGCGCTGGTATGCCTGCCCCCGCTGTGCGCACCACCCCAGACCTGGTGGTCATCCCCGGCACTATTCAAAGCGTGTTGGGCTGCGCTGGCGATTGGCAGCCCGATTGCGAAGCCACTGCCCTAACCTACGACGAAGTTTTCCAACTATGGAGCGCCACCTTTGACCTGCCCGCCGGGGAATATGAGTACAAAGTCGCCCTCAACGGTAGCTGGGACGTTAACTTTGGGCAGTTTGCCGAACCAGGCGGGGCAAACATCCTCCTCTCGCTGGCCGAGGACACGGCCGTTTCCTTCTACTTTAGCGAGCAAACCGGCTGGGTCACCGACAGCGTCAACAGCATCATCGCCAACGTACCCGGCAACTACCAAAGCGAGTTAGGCTGCCCCGAAGATTGGATGCCCGCCTGCCTACGCACCTGGCTACAAGACCCCGACGGCGACGGCATCTACATCTTCGCCACCGACGCCATCCCCGCCGGTTCCTACGAAGCCAAAGTTGCCGTCAACCAAAGCTGGGGCGAAAACTACGGCGAAGGCGGCGCCCAAGACGGCACCAACATCCCCTTCTCCGTGCCCGCAGATGGTACGTTAGTCCAATTCGTATGGGACTCCGCCAGCAAGGTAATGAACATTGGCGTAGGCGCGGGCGCTGGCCCCGTAGGTAACCTAAAAGACCTCAAAGCGCACTGGGTCACAGCCGACACCATCGCCTGGAACGTAGACACAGAAAGCGCCGCAAGCTACGCCCTCTACTACAGCCCCACCGGCACACCCCTCAGCCTCAACGATGAGGGCATCCAGGGTGGCGAAGCCATCCCCCTCACCCTCAACCCCGACGGCCTCAGCGACGACATTTTAGCCAAGTTCCCCCACCTGGCCGGCTTTGCCGCCCTGCAAATTGGCGCAGACAACCTGGGCAAAGTACGCATCGCCCTCAAAGGGCAGGTCGCCGTAGAAGCTCGCTCTGCCGATGGCCCGCTAGACGCCAGCGGCCTGCAAATTCCGGGCGTGTTGGATGATTTGTACACCTATGATGGCCCCCTCGGCCCCACCTTTGCAGAGGGTGTGCCCACGCTGCGCCTGTGGGCGCCTACGGCGCGCACGGTGCGCCTGCAACTGTTTACCAGCGCCAACCCCAACGGCCGTTTCGACACCATCCCCCTGCGCCCCGACCCCCAAAGCGGCGTCTGGAGCGTGACAGGTGAAGATGATTGGTACGGCCGTTACTACCGCTACGAAATCGAAGTCTACACCCCCGCCACCAGCAGCGTCGTCACCAACCTCGTCACCGACCCCTACAGCGTCAGCCTGGCCGCCAACAGCACCCTCAGCCAGCTCATAGACCTGGACGACCCCGCCACCATGCCCTCTGGCTGGGCCGCGCTGCAAAAACCCGGCATCGCCGCCCCCGAAGACATCACCATCTACGAACTGCACATCCGCGACTTTAGCGCCTACGACCAAAGCGTACCAGTAGAGCATCGTGGCACCTACCTCGCCTTTACCCACTTCAACGCCAACGGCATGGCCCACCTCGACCAACTCGCCAACGCCGGGCTAACCCACCTGCACCTGCTGCCCAACTTCGACATCGCCACCATCAACGAAAACCGCGCCGAATGGGTCAACCCCGACCCCACCGAACTCGCCACCTACCCACCCGACTCCGAAGAGCAGCAAGCCATCGTCGAAAGCGTGGTTGACCAGGACGCCTTCAACTGGGGCTACGACCCCTTCCACTACAACGTGCCCGAAGGCAGCTACAGCACCGACCCCAACGGCCCCACGCGCATCATCGAGTACCGCCAAATGGTGCAAGCCCTCAACGACATCGGCCTCTACGTCGTTACCGACGTGGTGTACAACCACACCAACGCCAGCGGCCAAAGCGACCGCTCAGTGCTAGATAAGATTGTGCCCGGCTACTACCACCGCCTCAACGCCAACGGCCGTGTCGAAACCTCCACCTGCTGCCAAAATACCGCCACCGAACACAACATGATGCGAAAGCTGATGGTAGATTCCGTCGTGCTGTGGGCCAAAGCATACAAAATTGACGCCTTCCGCTTCGACCTGATGGGCCACCACATGAAAAAAGACATGCTCGCCGTGCGCGCCGCCCTGGATGCCCTCACCCTGGAAAACGACGGCGTGGATGGCAAAAGCATCTACCTCTACGGCGAAGGGTGGGACTTTGGCGAAGTCGCCAGCAACGCCCGCGGCATTAATGCCACCCAGCTCAACATGGCGGGCACAGGCATTGGCACCTTCAACGACCGCCTGCGTGACGCCGTGCGCGGCGGTAGTCCCTTCGATGGCGGGCAAGATTTGCTGCGCCAGGGCTTCGCCAGCGGCCTCTACACCGACCCCAACGCTCTGGCGCAGCCCGACGCCCTGGAACGGCTGCTGCACATCTCCGACTGGGTGCGCATTGGCCTGGCAGGCAATCTGGCTGACTACCAGTTCATGGATGGCGCAGGCAACCTCGTTACCGGCGCAGAGATAGACTACAACGGCAGCCCCGCCGGCTACACGGCCGATCCCCAAGAAAACATCATCTACGTCTCTAAGCACGACAACCAGACCCTCTACGACAACAACGCCTACCGCCTGCCGGTGGACACCAGCATGGCCGACCGCGTGCGTATGCAAAACCTGGGCCTTAGCACCGTCATGTTTAGCCAGGGCGTGCCCTTCTTCCACGCCGGCAGCGACATCCTGCGCTCAAAATCGTTAGACCGCGACAGCTTCAACTCAGGCGACTGGTTCAACGCCATTGACTGGACCTACAACGAAACAGGTTGGGGACGCGGCCTGCCCGTAGCCAGCAAAAACCGGGACAATTGGGCCATCATGCAGCCGCTGCTGGCTGACCCCACCCTCAGCCCCAGCCGGGAAGATGTACTGCTGATGAATCAGCTTTTCCGCGAGCTGCTGCAAATTCGCCAATCCACGCCGCTTTTCCGTTTACCAACGGCCGTAGACATCCAAGAGCGCCTCACTTTCCACAACACCGGCCCAGAGCAGCTTCCAGGGCTGATTGTGATGAGCATTAGCGACGTGGTCGGCGCAGACCTGGACTCCAATTACGACATGGTGGTGGTGCTGTTCAATGCCGGCGCCGAGGCAATAACCTTCACCGCCGAGGCTGTGGCTGGGTTGCCATTAGAACTGCATCCCATCCAGCAAAGCTCCAGGGATACAGTGGTGCAGCTAGCCAGCTTCACCCCAGAAACGGCTGCTTTTAACGTACCGGGGCGCACCACGGCCGTTTTCGTGCTACCTCAGGGCACTATTGCCATAGAAGCGCCAGAACGCGCAGCCGAAATAGAGGTTGAAGCAGAGGAACCCACCGCCACGCCAGAAACAGAAGAGACGGAAGTACCTGAACCGGCAGCGGAACCAACAGCGGAAACGGCGGGCACCGAGCCAGCTGCCGCTGAGCCAACCGATGATGGCGGAACCAATGCCGGTGTCGCAACTGGAGCAGGTATTGCCGTGGCTGCCGGGGCCGGCGTCGCCCTTTGGGCTGCCCTGCGCCGCCGCCAACAGCAAAGTTAAGCATCAGATTGGACAAATTTCCAAAATTTATCCAATCTTGGGTAAAAATGGAGGCTCCAAAATGGGTAAAGAAACCAGACTGTTCAAAAGCGAAGAAAAGAAAAACCGCTCAGAAGTTGCTGAATTTCTGCGCCAAATTGCGGAAAAGATTGAAGATGGGCAAGTGATCTTACGCCAGGGAGAAGAAGAACTGTCCTTGGAAATTCCCATGAACCTCATTCTGGAAGTGCAGGTTGAGGATGAGGACAAAAAAAGCAAGGGCATCCAGCACAGCCTAGAGCTAGAAATCAAATGGTATGACCAGGACCCCTCCGGCGGTCCCCTTGAGCTAGGGTAAGGGTACAAACCAGGGAACGGCCGTTTCCACCCCACCATGGCCGGAAACGGCCGTTTCCCATTGACACAAGCCCCACAGCACGTACACTGTGCCTATGCAAACCCTTGCCGCCCTTGCCTGGCGCAATCTGCAAACCAATCCTCTGCGCACCCTGCTCAGCGCCCTCATTATCAGCTTGGGCGTGGCCATGGCCATTGCCGCCGACCTGGTCAGCACTGCCCTGCTCACCGCCCTGCAAGAGGTAGACAGCGGTGAGGCACAAATCACCCACGGCTTTCTAGCCGAACAGCTCGACCTCAACCTGAAAGGCATCAGCGCCATTCTGATTGCCGCCACCGCCTTCCTCATCTTCAACACCTTCACCATGAGTATCACCCAGCGCCGCCGCCAACTGGGGCTGCTGCGTGCCCTGGGCCTGACCAGGCGACAAACCCATCACCTGGTGCTGTGGGAGGCCTTGTGCATTGCCACCCTGGGTACGGCCTTAGGGGTGCTTGGCGGGCCGCTGTTGGGGCAGGGCATTGTTGCCTTGCTGCGTGTCCTACTAGGCGATCTGTTTGCCTTTGGTACGGCGACCATTTCCCTGCCAACGCTGCTCCTGGCGGCCATTTTGGGCTATGCCGTGACGCTGCTGGCAGCATGGGCGCCCGCCCGGCAAGCTACGGCCGTTTCCCCGTTGGCCGCCCTCCGCGACGAGAACGCCACGCCATCAAGAATGGGTCAAACTGCCCACCGCCTTTTGCTGCCCAAAGCAGCGTCACAACGCCTCAGTGCCCTACCAATGCTGGCAATGTTCACCTACCTGATTGTTGCGCCGCCCGGCGAATGGGCCACACCGCCCTGGAATGTGCGGCTGGCGGTGCTGTTTGTGCTGCTGTGGTTGGCAAGCTGTCTGGCGGTAATTCCCTGGCTGCTGCGCTCCATAGCCAGGGGGGCGCAAAAAATGTGGGCGCCCTCGGCCAACGGCCGTCTTGCGGCCGACAACCTGTGCCGCGTGCCAGAACGTGCCCAGCTCACCACCCTGACCCTGGCCATTGGCGTCATCACCATCGTCGGGCTAACCGGCGTCATGACCTTTATCTTCGACGACCTCTTTGGCTACACTTTTGATGAGATGGCGCGGCGGGAGATGTGGGCGCTATTCCCCTTTGACCTGGAGCAAGGCATGGCGGATATGGCCAATATGGCGGCGCTGGCGCTGCCTCCAGAGGAGATTGCCGCATTTTTAGCGGCTGTGGGAGACCGCGCCGAAGTTGTCGCCATTCGCTTTGCCAGCGTGCCGGAGCTTTCCTTCATGGGTAACAGCTACTTTACCTTTTTAGTAGACCCGGCAGCCCTGCAGAGCGGCTTTTTCACCATGCAAGAAGGGGATTGGGCAACGGCCGTGCCCCTGATGCAGTCTGGATGTGGTGCGTTGGTCGCCCCAGCCGTTGCCCAGCGCCTAAAAGTAGCTGTAGGCGAAACATTTACCCTCAACGGCAGGCATGGCCCCCTGCCCTGCACCCTGGCAGGTGTGGGCATTGGCTTTGTCAACGCCTCCATCGTGGGCAGCGGCGTGGGGGAGCAGTTGACGGCAACGGCCGTTGTCGCCCTGGTTGTTACGCCTAAAGACCACCACAGCCTGCCCGCGCTGCTGGCTGACATGCAGCGCGCCACCGCTAATGGACAAGGCCACCTGACCAGCATGCGCAGCTACGCTGACTTGATGGAGCAAATGGTAAAGCTGGTAGGCGTGGCGCTGAACGTCATGCTGCTGCTGGCGGTGGTGGCGGCAGCCCTGGGCGTGGTGAACACCATGATGATGAATGTGTATGAAAGGCAGCAGGAAATGGCGCTGCTGCGCGCGGTGGGGGCAACAAAGAAGCAGGTCACGGCCGTGTTCACCAAAGAAGCGGTATTATTGGGCATAGCTGGCGCCTTTTTCGGCCTGCTGGCTGGCGCCGGCACAGTTACCATCTACATCGTCACCTATGGCGGCAGTTCCTGGGGGGTGCCAGACCTGGCCGTGTGGCCCGCCGCCGGGCATGCGCTCCAGCCGGCCCTGCGCAACGGGCTTATCGCGCTGCTGCTGGTACCCATGCTCAGCGCGGCAGCAGCCTATTGGCCTGCCAAAAATTGGCTATCCTCGCGCAAAAGGGTAATCTCGTAAGCAAGGAAAGGAAAAGGAAACCATGGACAGAAAACCACCCATCCACAAAGAGTTAGTTAACGAATTTGTCCGCGTCGCCCACGGCGATTTGGTCCAGGTAAAAGCGCTGCTCGAAAAAGAGCCAGCTCTGCTCAATGCCGCCTGGGATTGGGGTGGCGGCGATTGGGAAACAGCCCTGGGCGCAGCCGCCCACACAGGCCAGCGCGACATTGCCCTTTATCTGCTGGAACGGGGCGCGCGCCTGGACATATTTGCTGCGGCCATGCTGGGCGAACTGGCCATTGTGCAAGCTATCCTCGCTGACTTCCCGCAGTTGGCGCACGCCAAAGGGCCCCACGGCATTCCCCTGCTCATCCATGCCCAAATGGGAGGCGCACCGGCAACGGCCGTGCTAGCCTACCTGCAAAGTTTGACCCAAGCCACAGGATAAGCCCATGCTGCAAAAATTTCGTGACGAAGTAGAAGACCTGGTACAGCGCCTGGCGGCGGAAATGGATCCCCTGGGCCTGGCTGAGCAAGCCGAACATATTTTGGACCGGTTAGCCGTCCACGCGGCGAGCACAGAAACCTTTCAGCGCACGCTGGCCGAAGGGCTGGCCTACGCCGTGGAAGGGAAGCCGGTGCCTGCGCGCATGTTTGTGAAATGTGAAGCAGCAGATTGCCCTCGTGAGGATGGCTGGTTTGCGGCGACGGAGGCTAATCGTTGCCACAAATGTGGCAAGGTCATCTGTCCCTATTGCAATTATGATCAAAAGGGAAAGCCGATTTGTTTTGTGTGTGACCAGAGAAGAGAGTAACGGCCGTTGCCACCCTCCCCCTACACGTTAAAGCGGAAGTAAATCACGTCCCCATCCTGCACCACATACTCCCGCCCCTCAATACGCAAATGGCCGGCGGCTTTAACGGCCGTCCAGCTCCCATGCTCCGCAAATACCGCAAAAGGCGCCACTTCCGCGCGAATAAATCCCCGCTCAAAATCCGTGTGAATTACCCCCGCCGCCTGCGGCGCCGTCCACCCGGCGCGAATCGTCCACGCCCGCGCCTCCCGCTCATTAAACGTAAAATAGCTGATCAATCCTAGCAAGCCATACCCCGTGCGGATAATCTTCTCCAGCCCGCTCTCCGTCACGCCAGAAAGCGCCAGATATTCGTGGCGCTCCGCATCCGTCAAGCCCGCCATCTCCTCTTCTAGCCGCGCGCACAGCTTAATCAACTGCGCCCCTTGCTCTGCTACCACCACCCGTGCCTCTTGCACATAAGCGTTGTCCTCCGCCAGCCCCGCCTCATCCACATTGGCGGCGTAAATCACCAGCTTGGCCGTCAGAAAGCGCATTTCCTGGTTTAGCGCCTGGCACAAAGGGTCTGCCCACTGCGCAAAATGGCTTGCGGGCAGCCCCGTGCCCAAATGCTCGTGTAGCGCGTGGGCCAATTCCAACATGGGGCGCAGCTTCTTATCCCCTTTAACCTGCCCTTCCAGCCGCTCAATCTTGCGCTCAAGCTGCTGCATGTCCGCCAGCGCCAGCTCCGTGTTAATGATTTCAATGTCGGCGCGGGGATCTGGGTGGGCACTCACGTGCACCACGTTGGGATCATCAAAGCAGCGCACCACGTGAATGATGGCGTCGGCATCCCGAATGTTGCCCAAAAACTGGTTACCTAACCCCTCACCCTGGCTGGCCCCTTTTACCAACCCGGCTATGTCCATAAACTCTATGGTCGCCGGGATGGCCTCTGCAACATCCACCAACTCAGCCAAACGACGCAGCCGGTCATCCGGCACGGGCACAATCGCCTTGTTTGGCTGAATGGTGCAGAAAGGGTAATTGGCTACCTGCGCGTTTTGCTCTTTGGTCAGGGCATTAAAGGTGGTGCTTTTGCCCACATTGGGCAAGCCCACAATGCCGATGTTTAGGCTCATACCCATTTCTCCGTGTTTGGGTCACGGCTTACGGCCGTCCGCTACCCAGCCAGCGCATCCTGCAAAAAAGCCACCAACGTTTCCTTCATCTTCGCCAGCGAAGGCAAATGCACGTACATCATGTGTCCTGCCTCATAAAAACTCATGCTGATGTTGCCTTGCAGGCTGGAGTCAAGCTCCAAATGCTCAAAGGTGTAACGCGTCGCCAGGTAAGGGGTCGCCAGGTCATAGTACCCATTGGCCACGTGTACCTTCAACGCCGGATTCATGGTCATCGCTTTGCGTAAGGTTTCGGCTACATTTACAAAAGAGTTCTGGTTTTGCGCGTACTGCCATGCCGGAAATACCTTGAAGCTCAAAATCTCATAGGGCAGGTCACTTTCAAATTCCAGGTCGCGGCGAATATAATCGTTAAAGGTAGAGGTGTACGCCCCCAAAATGGCCGCGTAGCTGGGGTCGCCCTCAAAGTATTCCCCGGCTGCGTCCCGGTCAATGCCAATGTAGCGGGTATCCAGCCGCCCCACCGTGCGGCGCTGCTCGCGCAGCAGCTCTTTGCAAAAGCGGTGAATGTTGATGCGCAGGTTGGTGCGCGCCACGTATTCTGGCGATAAGCCAGTGTACCGCGCCAGCTTTTGCGCGACTTCGCCGTGTTCTTCATCAGTCAGAGACGCACCCTTCATCAGCGCCAGGGTGTACTCATTCAGGGCAAAGGCTTCCACCTCAGCCAATGCCTGGTCCAAATCCGCCTGCAGCGCCGCATCGAGCTGCCCATGATACCAGGCTGTTGCCGTGTAGGTGGGCAAAAATAAAATGTAAGGCAGGTCGTTGCCAGGCACAAAGCGCGCCGTCTGGAAATTGAGGATGGAGGACACCAACATGATCCCGTTTAGATACATGCCGTGCCGCTCCTGCAAATAGCCAGAAAGGCCGGCGGCGCGGGTAGTGCCGTAGCTTTCGCCAATGAGGAACTTAGGGGAATTCCAGCGCTGGTAGCGGGTGACGTAAAGGCGAATGAAATCTCCTACTGATTCGATATCTTTCTTAAAGTTGTAGAATTGTTTGGGCTTCTCGCCGGTTACGGCGCGGCTAAAGCCGGTGCCAACGGGGTCAATAAAGACCAGGTCTGTCTGGTCTAGCAGGGTATATTCGTTGTCTACCAGGCGGTAAGGGGGCAACATGGGGCTGTCTACGTCGTGGTTGTCCACGCGGCGCGGCCCCAGGACGCCTAAATGCAGCCACACGGAAGAGGAGCCGGGGCCGCCGTTGAAGCTGAAGGTGATGGGGCGCTGCGCGGTATCTGCTACATCATTTTTGGTATAGGCGATGAAGAAAACAGAAGCTTTGGCCTTTTCCCCTTCCGCCTTCTCTTCCTTTTCTTCCTCTTCCTTGAGGACGATTGTGCCCGTAGTAACGGTATAGTTGAGCTGCTGCCCATCGAGCAAGATGCTGTGCTGAGTTTGCACGATTACATCTTGTGGTTCGGGCTTTTTTTCATCGCTTTTGTCATTGCCATTTTTCTTGCCGTTTTCGTCAGCCATCGTGGGAACACTCCTTGTTCATTGTTCACTATTCATTGTTCATTGTTGACCGTTTACCAGGGGAAATATAGGTGATTGAACGGTACGGCCGTATCTGCTCCGCCACCTCATCCTTCATCACATTCCCCGATACGTGCATCAGCGTATCACCAAAGTCTGGGTCGATGCCCATGCTCGCCAGGCACGGGAAATGGTGGTGCAGCAGTCCCGCTTGCTCAACGGCATCGTCGGCCGAAACGCCGACCAGCCCGGCAGCCACGTGGCGGGCACAGCCACACACCGCATCCCGCTGCACAGCCACGGCCGTAATCACCCGCGTCCCTTCATCCACCGCCACTTCTAACCGGGGTTGGCCAAAATAATGGGCAAACTCCGCAATCAGCGGGTTGTCGTATTGCGCGCGCTGGCGGCGGGCCACGCCATAATCCTGCTCTGTCAGGGAACACAGCGGCTTGGGCGTGGCGCAGGCCACCCCTATTTTTGCCAGCCAGCCATGGAGCTGTCGCGCCAATCCCCTGGGCAGCCACGCTTCGTTATCAATGGGGGCCAGCACGGCCGTGGCCCCCACCATCTCCGCCAAATCCGGCAGCAGCTCCGCCACCCCTTTATGCTCGGCAAAGGACAAAATCAGCTCCGCCGGCGGCAAATAAGCCGGCAGGTAATCTTCCGGGTAATCAATCACTGGCGGGAAAAAGGCGGGCGCTTCCCACACAGCCAACTTCCACGACTTTGGGCCGTTGGCCTGCACGTTGGCCACGTGACGACGGCCGTATTCGCCATTTACAATTGCTAAAATCCGCATCCTGTACGCTCCTAACTGCCAGGCGCCAGTATATCACGCTGGGGCAAAACCTTGCATAACTTGCCGGTTTCGCCATAATCCGCCCATGGTATGCGCCTTAAATTTTTAACGCAAAGAAGCAAAGGGGTAAAGAAGCAAAGCGAGATGACGTGGGAGCGCGGCGTTTTAATGCTGGCCTTGCTGCTGGTGGTTGGGTGCGGCGGCATTGAGCAAGAAGAGAGAGGCAAATTGACGCTGGCGGAAACGGCCGTTGCCATCCTGCCTAGCCTCACCCCCCCGCCAACCAACACCAACACCCCACCGCCCGTGCCCAGGTCGCAGAGCGCATGCTCGAGGCCGCGCGCAAGGA
>CAZDEO010000094.1:0-18045 GCA_964504445.1 uncultured Anaerolinea sp.
ATGGGAACGGCGACCAAGCTGGATGTGGTAACGGCCGTAGGCGAGTTGGTTGGTGGCGTGATTGCTCCTGGGCTGCAGTTGGCTGCCGACGCGCTGGCCACCCGCGCGGCCAGGCTCAGCCACGTGCCCCTGCAGGCGCCACCCCACGTTTTGGGGCGCAACACCGTTCATGCCATGCAGTCTGGGCTGATTTTTGGCTACGTAAGTATGGTAGAGGGGCTTTTGCGGCGACTTTATGCCGAACACCCTAACCAGGACCAGCCGATTCGCGTCATTGGTACGGGCGGTTTGATAGACTTGATTGCTCCTCATACGCAGGCGCTAGATGTGCTAAATCCTGCACTTACCCTGGAAGGGCTGCGCATAATTGATCAACGGATACGGGGGAATAAAGTATGAAAGGTCTTATGAATTGGCTCAGCGGGCTACTGCTGGTGCTGCTGGTCGGCACAGCTTGCGGCGGCAGCCTGGTAACACCCCCGCGTGAAGCGACCCGTGCCGCGCAAACGGCCGTTTCCCCCACTCCGCGGCCGCCAGCCATCATTGCCGCCCCCACGCCAACCCCCGGTGGCATACCTGCTCCCGCCTCTGGTGTGCCCGTCGCCGCCAGTGCGCCTACGCTTACCCTGTGGGTCAACGAAAACTCTCCCGCCCACGAAGTTATTCTACGCCAAATGGTTGCCGATTTTCAGGAACAGCAGGGCGTGGCGGTGGAGTTGCGCCTGGTTGCCCCCAATTTGCTGCCCCAACTGGTAGAAACGGCCGTCATCTCCCCGGCCTTCGACCTGCCCGACATCATCATTCACCCCTTAGACTACACCATCAACTGGGCTGAGCGCGGCGTGTGGGACACGGCCGTTACTACCGCCGCCCTCAACGCTCTGGGCACAGACACTTTTGCCCCCTCCGCCCTGGCCCTGGCTAGCCATGGTGGGCAACTGGTTGCCTTGCCCAGCGACGGCGCTCCCCAACTCATCATATATCGCCAGGATTGGTTTGAAGAGCGTGGCCTGGCTGCCCCTGACAGTTTTAGCACCATGTTTGCTGCCGCCGAATCCCTCTTTGACCGGGAGCGCTTCATCGCTGGGTTTGTCGTCCCCACAGAATCAAACCTAGTCAGCACCCACCGCATTTTTGAGCACATGGCTCTGGCCAACGGCTGCCAGCTCATTGATGAAACCGGCCGTGTGCTGCTGTTAGAGCCAGCTTGCCAAAATGCGTTGGACTTCTACTATGACATCATTCACAATTACAGTCCTATTGGGGTGCAAACCAACACCAGCACACGAGATGCTTACCTGTCTGGACGCACGGGTCTGATTATGGCTGGACCGGAAATTTTATTGCAAATAGCTGGGCTTGACCCCGCCAACCAACCCGTCTGTCCAGAGTGCGCCACGCAGCCTGATTTTCTAATCCAAAGCAGCCGGATTTTGACAACCCTGACAGGCCGTAGCAATGAGGCTGAAGCCATTAACTTCAGTACGCTGACTTTGTTGGGAATTACGGCAGAGGCTGATGCGGAAACGGCCGTGGCCTTTGCCCAATTTTGGTTCGACAACAGCTATGAGACCTGGCTCAGCGTAGAACCTGAACGCAAAATCCCCCTGCGCTGGGGCGATAACACCAACCCCACCCGCTACATGGCGGCCTGGGGAACCACACCCATAAACCCTGACAGCCCCAGCCTGCAAGAACTTTATGGGGCCGAAACCGTGGAAGCAATGAAAACGGCCGTTACCAACACCACCCGGTGGGGATTTCCCCAGAACCAAGGCAGCCTGGTTGGTGACATTTATCGTAATCTAACCTTCTCCGTCGTCTTGCAAGAAATGCTCAGTGGCTATTTCAATACCGAAAAAACTCTTGTCGAAGCGTACAATCGGGTAGTAGACTTACTACCAAACTACCCCTTTGAGGACGCAAACACGCCTTGAACACCGCAAAAACGCCTGACCCGGAAATCAACTGACTAAGATAGAAAAAGGAAATTAAAAAATTATCATGGCCTCCCCCCTATCATACGTCGAAGAAGGATTCGGCATCTTAACAGATGACGACCTTTACCTGGACGCCATTTTGGTTAAACCCACCAACGCCAGCGACAAAAACATAAAAGTCCTGCGCGTTTGGGTACCCAAATTCCCCCTAACCAAGACCAGCGTTCTCACTTGCGCTCGTCAGGAAGTAAAATCATATGGGCCAGATGGCAAGATCGCCAATCTGGTCTTCGACTTGCGCGGAACCGGCGACAGCGATGGCCTGGCAGGAGACACAAATTTCAACCTGGATCTTGCGGCCATTAAGGATTGGGCCGAAGAACGTTTTGGTCCTCGTGTCAATTTTGGCTTCTTCGGCTTCCCCCAATCTAAAGTTGGGCGCGTGTATGTCTGGCCATTGCGCAGTGGCACGGTCATGGAAACCTACTATTATCCGCCCAGCGGGTCTGCCCTGGCACCCCAAACGATCCTCTATCTTTCCAGCTATGGCAATTTTGGCCGCAAAGATGATGCCCTCTGCACGGCCTTAGCCAAGGCCGGTTACAGCGTTTATGGGATGGATCCATTCCGCTATTTACTGCACGCCAGCGTGAATAACCCTTTGCTGCCTGAAAACCTGGCCGAAGACATGACGCTGCTCACGCAAATGCTGCCCGACGAACCGATCATCGTTGGGCAGCCTCTGGGAGCTGGGCTTGCTCTTTTGTGGGCCGCCCGGAACACGGCCGTTCGTGGGGTCATTGCCATTGGGCGTACCCTGGCGGGATTCGCCCCTTCTCACGTCTTCCAAAATCGCAACCCACACACCTATTTCCTCCCCCGTTACGTAGGCGGTATTGCCCCACGCCCTGTCGCATTAGTTGAATTAGAAGGCACAATGGGGGGTGACAGTCAGCGCATGCAGGCCCTGTACGAAAATCTAAAAGATCCGCGTCGTTGGGAAAAAGCCAAAACTTTTTCTCTGGAACTTTTACTGGAACTGGTGCAATGGATTGTCGCCAACAAACGGTAGAACCAGCGCACCAAACCGGTAGCGTTTCTCACAAGGTTGCTACTGGACCTCTGCGGTAAAAAAACTGCGCCCCTCTCCACAAGATCTGGCATTCTGCGCATTAAAGCCCAGACTCAGGCAATCTTGCATAAGGTAATTTCCGTGACTTCTGGGGGACAGTTAAAGCGCACGGGCAGCCCATTGACCCCTATGCCTCGATTGGTGTAAAGCCACATACCCTTCACCCGATACAAGCCGGTATGGTATTTTTTACCGTACCAGGGCAGGATCAGGGGGCCAACGCCTGGCAGCCGCACCTGCCCCCCATGGCTGTGCCCGGACAATTGCAGCATCACCCGCTCATCCTGAGCAAACCGGTCCGCAAAGTCGGGTTGGTGGGCTAAGAGGAGCACGGCCGTTTCCTGCCCCCCTTTCATGCTGGCCAAAGCCTTATCCAGGTCTGGCTTACCACGGCTGCAATCATCCACCCCGGCCACAAAAAGCCGGGCGCTGCCCCGGGGCACGGTTACCCCCGCATTGACCAAAAGGTAAATGCCTGCTTGGGGCAAACTGCTGCGCAGCATCGCCTCCGCCTGATTAAAATCGTGGTTCCCCAGCACGGCAAACACGCCCATGGGGGCGCGTAAGTTGGCCAATATCGGGATCAATTCTGCCACAGCCTGCGGGTCTTGGGTCACAAAATCACCGGTAAGGGCGATGAGATCCGGGCGTAGGGCATTGGCCAGGCCCACTGCCCGCTCCGCCAGGGCGCAAGAAGCGCCACGGACGTGATGAAAATCGCTCATGTGCACAATTTTGCACCCATGGAGGGCTGGCGGTAAGGTTGCTACAGGGATGCGTACGCGCTTGACGACCAGACGGTGCCGGGCTACCAGGCTGGCATAGGAGTAGGTTGCCGCCGCGGTGGCTGCCACTGCTCCCATGCCCACCACAGCGCTCTGCATCCAGCCGCTCATTGGTCCAGCTCTCGCCGCACGGCCGTCAGGTCAATGGGGCCAGGATAGTGTACCAGGGTATTCACCTGGGCCAAGGGCCGCCACACCAGCTCGTACACGTTTTCCGCGCTGCTGGCAGCCTGCTCTGGCCCGCCCAAATGGGGTGTGCCGCTAAACCGGGTCACCAAAAAGGCGTACTCATATCCATGGGTAAACGGCCGTTCCCACAACAGCGGCCCCAGCTCAAAGCGCAGCCCCGTTTCCTCTGTTCCCTCCCGCATAGCCGCCTGCTGCACCGTTTCCCCCGGCTCCACGCCGCCGCCCAGCGTCACGTAATATTGCTCGCCGTAGCGCTCCCGATATAACAACAGCACCTCCTCACCCCGCACAAAGAGCAGTGTCACCCGCCGCCGCATCACAACCTCCCCAGCAACTTCAGAAGCAAATCCGGGTAATCTGTCATCAAGCCATCCACCCCCATATCTATTAGACGGCGCATCTGCGGCACGTCGTTGACCGTCCACACGTGGACGGCCGTTCGGTGACGGTGGGCTGTGCGCACAAAACCCGGCGTAATGACGCGCAAACGCCGCTCCACCTCTGGCAACTGCATAGCCACAGCACCGCCCCGGTAAAATCTTCCCAGGCCCAGCTTGCTCAAAACCAGCATCTGCTGCGCTTCTGGTAAAGATGCTGCTGTCGCCACGGCGGGACATGCCCGGCGAAATGCCGCAATGGTTGCCGTATGAAACGAGCCTACGCACACCTGCGCCACCACGCCACAAGCATGAAGCAGCGCCACCAAAGGCTGCACAATTGGCGGGTTGGCTTGTTTTATGTCAATGTTTATCCACAAATGGGGAAACGCGCCAAAAACGTCAGCCAGGGTGGGAATGGTAATCCCCTGCCCACGAAAGGGATATGTTCGTCCGCCATCTTCTGTCCACCAATACCCGGCGTCTAGCCGCTGAAGTGCAGCCAGGGTGTAGTCATGCACAGCCCCTGAGCCATTGGTCACGCGGTCTACAAAAGGATCGTGAATGACCACCAGCTCGCCATCGGCCGTGCTGTGAATGTCCAATTCCAAAGCATCTACGCCCAAATCGGCGGCATTCTGGAAAGCCAGCATGGTGTTTTCTGGCCAGCGTCGGCTGCCGCCCCGGTGGGCAAAAACAATAAGCCCCTTTGGGGTGGCAAAGGGGTTGGCGGGCACGCGTCGCGCTTCGTAGTTTCCTTGCACGTCATCTCCTCCATTATTACACATTGCCAAAGAGAAAAGAGATTGTAAACAAAACGGCCGTTCCTGACGATACCCCTCCCCCATCTTAATTGGCCGTTAATCACCGGTTGCCCACCCAGGACCATGCAGTATAATCCTTTCAGTTTACCTAAAGTATTTCGGAGATAAAAATGGCCCGTCGAGTCGTATTCCCCTTCACCGCCATCGTTGGACAAGAACGCATGAAGCGCGCCCTCATTCTCAATGCCGTCAACCCGCAAATTGGTGGCGTCCTCATTCGCGGGGAGCGCGGCACGGCCAAGTCCACGGCTGCCCGCGCGCTGGCGGCCCTATTGCCCGACATTGAAGTTGTCTCCAACTGCCGTTTTGGCTGCGACCCCCACCGCCCCGACGCCTGGTGTGACGACTGCCGTGCCCGCCATGCTAACAGCCAGCCAGATATTCTCATTCGCCGCACGCCCTTTGTCGATCTACCCGTCAGCGCCACCGAAGACCGCGTGGTAGGCACTCTGGACATTGAAAAAGCCATACAAAAAGGGGAAAAACATTTTGAATCGGGCATCCTTGCTTCAGCGAACCGCGGACTGCTCTACGTGGATGAAGTCAATTTGCTCGATGATCACGTGGTTGACCTTCTCTTGGACTCCGCCGCTATGGGCATCAACGTCGTAGAACGGGAAGGCATTAGCTTTGTTCATCCGGCCAAATTCATTCTTGTCGGCACCATGAACCCTGAGGAAGGGGATTTACGGCCACAGTTATTAGACCGCTTTGCGTTTTCGGTGAACATCCGCGGCATCAGCGACACGCGGCAGCGCGTGGAAATTATGGAACGGCGCATTGCTTTTGAAGTAGATCCCAATGGTTTTCGCGCCCAATGGGCCGAAAAGGAAAAGATCCTTTCGGAGCAGATTTCCAGCGCCCGCGAGTTGGTCAATCAGGTAACTTACTCCCGGCAAGACCTGGTATCCATTGCCGGACTAACAGCCTCTCTCAACGTTGACGGCCACCGGGCGGACCTGGTGATTTTGCGCGGGGCGCAGGCCCACGCCGCCCTGCAAAACCGCCACCGCATCAATGACCAGGACATTATTCTGGCGGCAGAATTGGCGCTGCCTCACCGCATCAAGGGACGGCCGTTCCAAGATACCGCCCTTTCCGCTTCTGATCTAGAAGATCGCCTGGCTGACGTACAGCAAGACCTGGACCCAGGCGAGCTGAGCGACCCCAGCGACATGGCAGAAACCGAAAGCTCAGTAAAAAAAAAGCCCTAGATTCAGAAGATATTGAAGAAGAAGGGCCAGAAGTAGCCCCCACCGAAGCCGGCGCCCAAACCATTCCTCAAACCCCGCAGGAAGGACATTGGTGGGAAGGCGGGCAAAAAATCAAAAGTGGGCAAGAATTTACGCCCCGCCGCCTGGACACCCAGCTTGATCGCCTGACCCGCCGCCAGGCCGGCCGTCGCTCCCGCACCCGCACCGAACGCAAACGCGGCCGTTACATTCAGGCCCGCATTCCCCGCAAAGGCAAAATTACCGACCTTGCCTTTGACGCTACCCTACGCGCCGCAGCCCCCCACCAACTGCACCGCGACCGCTCACAGTTGGCTTTGGCCTTGGAAAAGCAAGACCTGCGCGAAAAAGTGCGCGTGCGCCGCACCGCCAACCTCATCCTCTTTGTGGTAGATGCAAGCTGGAGTATGGCCGTCGCCGAGCGGATGGAGGCCACCAAAACCGCCATCATGTCCCTGCTCACCGACGCATACCAGCGCCGCGATCGCGTAGGACTCATCGTCTTCAACAAAAACGACGCCCATTTGGTGCTGCCCCCCACCAACTCTCCCCAACTAGCCAAGAAAAAATTGGCCGACATTGCTGTAGGGGGCAAAACACCCCTGTCCGCCGGGCTGATGTTGGCCTACGAAGTTTTTCGCCAGGAAGCCCACCTGCATCCCGACGTAGAACCCATGATGATTTTGCTGACTGATGGCGCCGGCAATGTCAGCCTGGGCGATTTACCACCCCAAGAAGAAGCGCACCGCATTGCCGCCCTCATTCAAGAGTCCCACGTGCGCTCGGTGGTCATCAACATGGAGCATCCCGCTTTTGACCAGGGGCTGGCCCGCATCTTAGCCGAAAAGCTAGGCGCCCCCTGCCACGCCCTCGAAGACATTCGCGCTGATACGCTGTATCGCACTGTGCTGGATGAGTTGGAGTAAAGAAAGGGGAAATTGAGGAGTGGAGGCTTAAGAGTGCTCTTCGTTACTCTCCAGCCTCCACTTTTGTTTAGCGCCCAAAGTGCATGGGCATGATGATATGCACAAAATCATTGTCGCCCACGGGCTTGATGACGCCCGGTTCCATGGCGGTGGTTGTTTCCAGGGCCACCTGGGGCGTGTCAATGACGTTGAGTACGTCTGTCATGTACTTGACGTTGAAGGCGATTTCCACCGGATTTCCTTCTACGCTGGCGTCTATTTGGGCCACGTTGTCGCCAGTTTCCGCGCTGGTGGCGGCAATGGTGGCGTAGGCAGGAGTGATTTCGTCACCCGGCTCAATGGAAACTCGTGCCGTATGGCTTGATTCCCGGGCGAAAATGTCGGCCGTTTTGCAGGCTTTGCGGAAATCGGCCGTGCTGACAACGGTGCGCGTATTGCGCTTTTTGGGAATGATGGGTGTGTAATCGGGAAAATTGCCATCTATCAGTTGCGACACCAGCAGCATGCTGTCCATGTCGAAAATGATTTGATTGCGCCCGCCGGGCAGAGAGATGAAAACAGCTTCGGCGTCATCACTGATGATGCGCGCTACTTCCATGAGGGCGCGGGCGGGGATAATAACGGAGAAAGGCTCTTCTACCAGGCTGGGGATGTGGGCTGAACGCACCGACAGGCGAAAGCCGTCGGTGGCGGCCATGGTAATTTGGCTGCCCTGAAAGCTGGTGGAAACGCCGGTCAGGGTGGGGCGGGCGTCGTCCAGAGCAGCGGCAAAGGCTACCTGGTTGATCATCTGCTTAAAGACGTCAGCTTCCACGCGGATGCGGTTTTCGTTGTCTGGCTCGGGCACCAAGGGGAATTCCTGAGCATCAATGCCCTTAATGTTGGCCTGGGTTCGCAAGCAGGAGACGTGGAGAGTCTGGGTGGTTTGGTTGAGAATCAGCTCAACTCGATCTTGGGGTAAGGCGCCAACCAGGTCATTGAAGGTGCGGGCGGGAATGGTGATGGCCCCTTCTTCTTCTACTTTGGCGCCGATCCAACAGGTGATGACGATTTCAAGGTTGGTGGCAGATAGTTTGAGACGGCCGTTGTCGGTGGCCAGCAGCACATTCCCCAACACCGGCAGCGTGGAGCGCGTGCTGACGGCGCGGCTCACGACGCCCAATCCCTTGGCTAGGTTTTCTTGTAAGCAGGAAACTTTCATGACCCTTCTCCCAATTTTAGTTGATGAAGGCTGAGGGTTGAGGCTGATAAATACCCCCAGGCCAGGAGTTTCTGGCGCAAATGCAAAGTTTTGTTGTAATACCCCGCATGTTGCATTAGGGATAGTATAACAGAGGATTTGGCAGTTAGCAATGCGTTATTGGCTTTTGCCAGCGTGCAAAATGTGGTAGAGGACAATGCTGAGGGCCACGTGGACGTTGAGGGAGCGCCCTTTGCCGTACATGGGGAGGAAGACGGCTGCATCGCAGGCTGCCAGGGTGGCTTTGGTGACGCCGTGGTCTTCGTGGCCAACGACCAGGCAGGTTTTGGGGGCATAGGTGAATTGATGATAGGGAACGGCCGTATCCGTCAATTCCACCGCCACCACCTGATAACCTTGGGCTTTTAACCCGGCAACGGCCGTCAGCGGGTCTTGTTCATACCGCCAGGGGACGTGCAAGTTCTTAAAGCGCCCCACTTTGTCAATGGTCGGATGGGGCGGCGTGGGCGTAATGCCCGTGAGCACCAGTTCTGTCACCCCTGCCCCATCGGCTGCCCGAAAAATAGAACCGACGTTGGCCGGGTATTCAATGCTTTGCAGCAGCGCCACCAAATCAACGGCGGGCTGGTTGGCGCGTTTGTAGTCCCGTAAAAAGCGTTTGAGGTCAGTGCCAATGAGGGGTTTCATTTGAAGGCTCTCCGTGTCAGACACAGGGTTGCAAAGGCTGCATTTTGTACCGCACTATCCTGGTCTTGTCCGGCGGTTTCCAAAGCCGGAATAGATTCCTTATCTAGCAATTGCCCTAAAGTAATGGCTGCTGCCACCCGCACGGCGGGCTGGCGTGCCTGAGACAAAAGTTGCGCGAGAAAAGGCACTCCCGCTTTTCCTTCTGGCACTGTGCGCCCCTCCGCCTGAGCGTAATCCATTAACCAAGCCACGCGGCGCAACTGCAATGGCTCCCAAATGGCCGGTTTTTGGCGAGTACGCAGTTGCTCCAGCGCTTCGGAAGCTGCGGCCCGTACTACCCATTCACGATCTTTGCGCTCCAATTGCACCAGTAAAGGTTCGACCCACGATTCATCCACGAGAGCCAGGCCATAGGTAGCAGCACGGCGCACGCGCAAATCGTCGTCTTCCCCTGCTTCGCGCAAAATCTCGTGGCCGGCCGCGCCATTAGCCGCCAGGCCCATGGCTGCTGCCCGACGCATGAGATCATCCCCCTCAATGAGAGCCGCCAGCAGCGGTTTTTCGACAAGGGGTAACCCTAACCAGGCCAGGGCGGCAACGGCCGTTACCCGCACGTCACCATCGCCATCTGCCAACAATTCCCGCAGCATTTCCACCACACGCTGTGGATCCCTTTGTCCCAAATGAGACAGCGCCGTCACCCCGGCTTGCCGCAAAAACACGTCTGAGCGCTCTAAAAGCTGCTGCACAAAGGCCATGATACCAGGCTGCCCAGTCTGCACCAGGGCCACCGCTGCTCGCAGCCGCAACACCTGGGCAAAGGTCCGCTGCCGCGTCAACTGCCCCAACAAAATCAATGTTTGCTGCCGCCATTCGCCTGGTTCCTTCACCTCTGGCAGCCAACTTGCCACCTGAAAAAGCCCATCTCGCATGGGGCTAGATACTTGAGAATGCAATACCTTCTTCACCAAAAATTCTGCGTCTGCCTGGGCTACATAAAAACGCAAAACACCAGCCCAGGTTTCATCGCGCGCGTGGTTTTCAACTATAAAAGTCAATCCCTGCTGCACCAGGTGCCCGCTTGCCAGCAAATCACGCCATACCTGATTGAGAAAACGCAAGTCACCGGTTCTGTTGTGTACAAACAATGTAGATTGGGCCGTTGCCTTTTGCAAGGTTTTAACCATACCCAAATCGACTCGTCCTTCCTTTTCCATCAACATTTCGGCCGCCAACGCAGCCACTTCGTCTGGAGTCAACGCCAGCTTTTGTTCGACCAACAGCGTGTAAGCCAGGCGTTGCCAAAAAAATTCGAGCAGCCGTTGGGGAGCATGCTCCGCTACTTCCGTTAAAAATTGGGTCAGATATTGAGCATACAGATCGTACCGGCGCTGAGGTTGAAAAGCAGCCGTGGGCAACTTTCCTTCAGCCACCAGCCAAAAGCGCAAAGTAGTTTCTTGGGCGGTTTGCCCCGGCAGCCAAAAACGGTCTGGCGACAAAGGGTTATTAGAAAAAACTCTGGCCCAATGAGCGACAAATGTTTCTATTTCTGCAAGACGCCAGGGGCGAATGGTGGTCCAGGTAAAGCCAACTTGGAGTAGCGGGCCGAACCCTGTCAGGCAAGCAGAAACTAGCGCGCGCAGGCTGGGATAGCTGGTGAAAAGAGTGTGCAACCATTGGATAACGGCCGTTTCCTCCCTACCCCCCACCTCATCCCAGCCATCCAACAACAGCAGCAAATTGCCCGCCTTAACCTTTTGGTGGAGCAAATTGCTAATACCTGAACGACCCAGCGCAGATCCACGCTGCTGCAAAGCCTGAACAAGAGGAAAAAGCGGATCTGTTTCGCTGCCCTCCAAGACTAATTCCGACAAGTGCACAAAAGCGGGCACCACTGGCAACAAAAAAGCATAAGGGTCAGTCGGTGCCGCCGAAGCACACAGGTAAGTCACATAAGCTAATAGCGTCGTTTTGCCTACACCTGCTTCGCCCGTCACCACAACCCGCTGTCCACTACGCAACAATTGCGGCAACGACATTTCCGGTACGGGCGGGGTTGCCACACGAGCAGCCAGGTCAGGCCAAATATAAGTAAGCTGTGCCGTAGAGGAGAATTTTTGCTCCAGGTCACCAATGGGTTGAGGAGCAAGAAAACGGGGAGCCGTGTAGACGCGATCCAGAGCTACGCGATGGCGGCCTAAGTGATAAGCCTGAACGTAATAGATGGTTTCATTTAGAAATCGTTGCTCAACGCCACTACGCAAACGGGCCGTAATATCATACCAGCCACGCAAAAAGCGCTGCCACTGGTTACGCCAAAGGGGCCGAACTTTTTGCCAGGCAAAAAACAAAACTCCGCCAGCCATTATGCCCAACAAAAAAGAGAGTAAACTGAACTGCCCGTTGATGAAAGAGGGGAATGGATTCACCGTTTTCCTAATTGCTTCCTAGCAAGTATGCGCGGTGATTATAACATGGGTCTTCATAGCCTAAATGAAATCTTCTTGCTTTTAGGGTACAATATGAGAGAATAATAAGCAGGTTTTAACTCGTTTTTCACTCAATGACTAACTTAAACGGGTATTGTGCAAGGTTAGAATTCGTCTCCTGCTTCCCCCCCTGAAGCATGGAAAAGGAGGAAATCTCATTTGGAAATAAATTGAAACAATTGCTGAAAAACTACACGTTAAGGCCGTGGTTTATGCAGCATTGATGCCCACAGCAACTCAAATCCTCGCCCTCTCTCAACAACTTACGGCCGTTATTCAGGCAAATTATTAGACGTCTCAAGAAAAAGGAAAAGATAACATGAGAAGTGCATGGAAGTTATTTGCCATAATACTTGTCATAGGGTTCACAACCCTACTACTCTCCCAGTCACGAACTACGACTGCTATTGCGCAAGCAACCCAAGAAGAAGTCAAAAGCAGCTCCGTATTCGTCGAACCAGAACTCCTCACCCAATTTGAAACCAATCGTGAAGCAGGTTATCTCATCTATTTCCGCGACAAAGCAGACCTCTCTGCAGCCTACGACATGGATTGGGAAGCGCGCGGAAAGTATGTCATGGAAACGTTGCAGGCCACGGCCAAAGCTTCCCAGGCAAATGTCCTCGCCTACCTGGACACCCAAGGCGTTGATTACCAAAGTTTCTGGATTGATAACATTGTTGCCGTTACCGTCTCTGACCGGGCTACCATGGAAAACCTGCGCACCTTCGACGAAATCGAAAGCCTGCGCGCCCGGCGGACCATGTCTGTTATTGAACCAGAACCGGCCTCCAATACCCCCAATGCCCCAGACGCCGTAGAGCCGAATATCTCCCACGTTTTGGCTACTGATGTATGGGCTTTAGGCATTTTGGGCAGCGGTTCTGTCGTTGCCAACATCGATACCGGTGCCCGATACACCCATTTGGCCCTCAACAGCCAATATCGCGGCAACCTGGGGGGTGGCTCCTACAACCACAACTACAATTGGTGGGACCCCTATGGGAATCATCCTGCCATGCCCGCTGACGACAACGGGCATGGTAGCCACACCATGGGCACCATGATCGGCGATGATGGTGGCACCAACCAGATCGGCATGGCTCCTGACGCCGAGTGGATCGCCTGCCGCGGCTGCAACACCAGCAGTTGTTCCGATACTTCATTATTATCTTGTGCCCAATGGATTGCCGCCCCCTGGGATTTGAGCCAACAAAATCCCGACCCCAATATGCGCCCCCATGTGGTCAACAATTCTTGGGGCGACTGTGGCCAATCCTACGATCCCTGGTATCAGGGCGTGGTAGATGGCTGGCACGCGGCGGGTGTTTACCCTGTGTTCTCTAATGGTAACGCCAGCAACTGCGGCTATCCTGCACCTCCTGGGCTGAACACCGTGGGCAACCCTGCCCGCTACGGCAACGTTACCGGTGTAGGCTCTACCGGGCAGAGCAATGGCCTTTATGCCACTCATTCCAACTGGGGCCCCACCGATAACCCCGATACTGTGAACCCCCACCCCGGTTGGGCGGATCTGAAGCCCCAGGTATTGGCTCCTGGTGTGGGCATCCGCTCCAGCGTAAATAGTGGCGACACCGCTTATGCCAGCTACACCGGCACCTCCATGTCTGCCCCCCACGTGGCCGGCCTAGTGGCGCTGATGTGGGAGGCCGCTCCCTGTCTCATTGGCGACTATGCCACCACCGAAACTATTATAGAAGATACGGCTACGCCAATTCCCTATGACACGGGTGGTGGCGCCAGCGTGCCCAACTATGCCACCGGCTGGGGTGAAATTAATGCCCTGGCGGCGGTGCAAATGGCGCAAACCATGTGTGGGCCTTCTGGCGGTATTGCCGGGACCGTGACTGATAGTGGTACCAGCAGCCCTCTGGCAGGCGTACAAATTGCCGCCACGCTGGATATGACCACGACGTTGATGGCCACTACTGATGATATGGGCGAGTACGAAATTGGCTTTGCCCCGGTGGGCTTCTACACCATGACCGCCAGCACCTTCGGCTATCTACCCGCCACCGTCACCAACGTAGAGGTCGTTTCTGGCACAATCACCACGCAAGATTTTGCCCTCACCCAGGCACCCAGCGCCGTTATTGACGGTACTGTGACTGACGCCAACACCGGCTGGCCTCTTTATGCAGCCATTCACGTAGACGGTGTGCCCGGCAGCCCCTTCTGGAACGATCCGGAAACGGGTTACTACAGTATCAGCCTACCTGAAGGCTCGACGTATGACTTTACTGTAGAAGCCTTTGTCGCTGGCTACATCGCTGAAATGCGCGCTGTTGGCCCTGTATCGGGGAACACCACCGAAGACTTTGGCCTGGATGTAGACGTGGTTTCTTGTACGGCTCCAGGCTATGAGCCAGGGTATGCTTTTATTACCCAAGAAGATTTTGAGGCTGATGATGGTGGTTACGTGGCTTCTGGCACGGTTGATGGCTGGGAATGGGGCGATCCGGTAAGCTGGCCCGCGGATTGTGCTTCTGGCACCAACTGCTGGGGCACAAACCTGGACGGCAACTATTCAGCCAGCGCAAACACAGTTCTAACCTCACCGGTTATTGACCTCAGTGGTGAAACTGGCACGCTGCTAGCCTTTTGGAGCCAGGCCTGGCACATCGAAAGTTCATCCTGGGATCATGGTTATGCTGAAGTAAGTATTGACGGCGGCCCCTGGCAGGTCATGTGGGAGCACGTTGGCTCAACCGTACAAGTAGGTTGGACCGACTTTTCGTATGACGTCTCTGCTGCTGCCGGAAGCGACGTGCAGTTCCGTTTCCGCCTGACCAGCGATACCAGTGTGCAATACAATGGTTACTATATTGATGATGTAGCAATAGCCAGCGCCGGGTGTTTGCCCAAATTGGGTGGCCTGGCTGTCGGCAATGTCTACGATGACAATACTGGAGACGGACTGACTGGCGCCATGGTGGAAGGTGAAGGTGGGGTCATGGCAACGGCCGTTACCACCCCTGATCCTGCCGTGGACGATGCCTTCTACACCATCTTTGTTCCTGAAGGAACGACCACCATTACGGCGACCAACGGCAGCCGCTATGGCATGGAGACCGCAACCCTAACCGTAGTGGATGGCACTACCCAACTCTACGACTTCAACCTGCCGGCTGGTTGGCTGGTTGCCACACCCGACGCTATCAGCGCCGCTGTAGAACTAGGCAGCACAGGCAGCACCAATCTCGACCTCGATAACCTGGGCAGCAATGCTGTTGAGTTTGAAATTATTGAGCGGGATACTGGCAATGCCCTGCTGGCTGGAGAAGATTTCCTGGTAGTCAACGATGGTGGCACGAATACCACGCAGGTTAGCGCCATGACGACCGCTTTGGACAACCTGGGTTATAGCCATCTGGTTGTTACCAGTGCCCAATTTACAGCATTGCCCATAGACGAACTGCTTACCTACCGCGCTGTGTTGTATGCCGGTATTCCCAACACAGGTGCAGAAGCAGACACAGTTATGGCTTATCTAGATGCTGGTGGCAGCTTCCTGGTAGCCGATAACGACTTTGGCTGGTCCATGAATGCCAGCGCTTTGTATCAAACTTATATGCAGGCCACCTACGCCTCAGATGCCGGTTCGGATGGCATCGTCACCGGTGTGGACATCATGGACGGCATTGTCACCGATATTAGCAGCGACCCGTTCCCCGACGACTTCATCGTTGGCGCGGAAGGTGTCGAGATTTTTGAGGCTATCAGCGGCAATTCGGCTGGTGTCATGGTAGATCGCATGGGCTACCGTGCCATCTACCTGGCCTGGGATTATCATTATGCGGGCGGCAGTGTCGTGGGTGACCCGGTGGAAACGGAAATCATGGAGCGCGCCCTGGGCTTCTTGGCTGCCTTTGATGTGCCGTGGTTGAATACCGATGTGGTTACCGGCACCATCCCGGCAATGGGAACTCAACCCGTCACTGTTGGCTTTGATGCCAGCGTCGTCCCACAACCGGGCGAATACTATGCTGAACTCAACGTCAACAATGATACGCCTTACGGCCGTCTCACCATTCCCGTCACCATGACCGTCACCGCCCCCGACACCTTCGGCTTCCTGGAAGGCACCGTCAGCAGCCAGGGCTACTGCGATGCCGACCCCTTCCCTGCAGCTGGGGCGCTGGTGGAGATTGAAGCCACAGGCGGCATGACCTGGACCCTGGAAGCAGACGAGATGGGGTACTACAGCATCTACCTGGATGAGTCATACAGCCCCGTCAGCATCACCGTCACCGCTCCAGAGCACGAAGAAGGCTTTGCTGATGGCGTCGTCATCGTCGGCACACAAACCACCACGCAAGACTTCGCCCTCCGTTGGCTCAAACCCTGCATCGCCGTCGACCCAGCCTCCCTAAGCGAAACCGTGCCCTTCGGCCAAACCGCCACCCAGTCTTTGATGCTGGGCAACAGCGGCGCCTACACCCTGACCTTTGAACTGCGCGAGCAGGACGGTGGCTTCAACCCCGCCTTCTCTGTGCAAGTTGTACCGGCAGGCACAGCAGACACAGCCCGCCAGGCGCCCGCAGTTTCTGGTAATCCGACCGTGGCTGAAAAAGGTGTGGCAGACAGAACGGCCGTTGCTGGCCCAGCCTCCGGAGGCCCCGCCCCAGAAGACATTGGCGACAGTTGGGAAATCATGGCCCCCTTACCCGCCGGTCGCGTCTTCAATGCCGTCGTCGCTGACCAAAACGGTTACATCTACGTCATTGGTGGCACCAGCGATGCGGGCGGTCTCACACCAACCAACACCAACTACCGCTACAACACCACCACCAACACCTGGGATACCATGGCGCCCATGCCGGCCAGCCTGGATTCCATTGATGGCATCGAAATTAACAACAAAATCTACATCCCTGGTGATGATGTTACGGCAACCACCTACGTATACGATATTGCCACCAACACCTGGTCTACCATTCCCGCCAACGGCGGCTACACCCCTCGCAGCCAGTACCAGGTAGTAGCCATGGGCGATGACCTGTACGTACTCGGTGGCATTGTCGCCGCCGCCAGCGCCAGCACCACTGAGGTATGGGTACTAGATACCACCAGCGGCACCTGGTCAGCTGGCGTGCCCATGCAAAAGTCCCGCACCAGCTTCTCCGCCGCCGCGATTGACGGCGAAATCTTCGTAGCGGGCGGCGTCCTGTTCCCCGGATTCACGCCAGACATGACTGCTGAGAAGTTTGACGGTTCAAGCTGGAGCTATGTTGCCAACGTACCCGATGGTGGTGGCGCTTATACCCGCTGGTCATACAACGCCGACGGGCACGGGGCCGACGGCCTCTGGCTAGGCGCTGGGCGCCGTGATGCCGGCTGGGCTGTTCTCAACCACGCCGGTTACTACGATCCCAGCACCGACACCTGGACCGACTCCCCCACCATTCCCATCCTAAATCAAGGCCGGGTATACATGGAGGGTGACGTAGCTGCCGACGGCTACTTCTACGTTATTGGCGGTCGGGACAGTGCTGGCGCCATCATCTACACGACCAACGAGCGTCTCTACGTTGGCTCACCGGCCTCTGGCGATGTACTCTGGTTGTCCGAGGACGTCACTTCTGGTGAAGTTGCCCCTGACGGTGGTGAACAAGAAATTATTGTCACCTTCGATGCCAGCGTGGTTACAGAACCTGGTGACTACCTTGCCTCCCTCCGCGTGGTCAGCAATGACCCGATGATGGGAGCCTATAGCATCCCGGTGACCATGACCGTTCAACCATCGGCAAATGCTGGGTACATCGAAGGTACGGTGCAAAGCCTGGGCTACTGTGATAACAATCCATTCCCGGCTGAGGGCGCAGAAGTGGTCATCAGCAGTGGCGCCAACAGTTGGACTCTTTACACCAACGCCAATGGTGAGTACGGTCTGTGGTTAGATGAATCCTACAGCCCGGTGGATATCAGCGTCACCGCCCCAGAACATGAGGCAGGTTTGGCTGAGGGTGTTGCCTTCACGGCACAAACAACCACCACCGTAAACTTCGACCTGCGCTGGCTGCAACCCTGTGTCACCGTAGAACCCCAGGCTTTCGATGTAGAACTTGGCCTGGGCAGTACAGTTGCTTATCCGCTTGATATCTTCAATAATGGTGCAGCAGCCACTGGTTTTGAGCTGCGTGAAGTACCGGCAACTGCCCGTGCGCCCTTTGTTGATCTCATTCAGGACGGTGGCTTCGAAGCCGGCACACCCAATCCATTCTGGGATGAGTTCTCCACCA
>CAZDEO010000095.1:0-17907 GCA_964504445.1 uncultured Anaerolinea sp.
AGGCATTGGCAGTATGACCATTGTCTGTGTCCACTAAAATGGGGGAACCCCAACCCGAAATTACGGAGGAAAAACTACATCACATGAATCGTGAGTATCATCGTTGGTACAGCCCCTCACTAGGGCGAGACATGGAAATGCTCATTGTTGGCCACGCGGGCGCGCGGGCGCTGGTTTTCCCCACATCTAAGGGCAAATTCTACGAATGGGAAGACCGCGGCATGATGGACACCTTGCGCGACCACCTGGAAAATGGCTGGCTGCAAATGTTTTGCGTTGACAGCGTCGATGCGGAAAGTTGGTATGCCTATTGGAAACACCCCGGCGACCGCGCATGGCGGCACGTGCAGTATGAATATTACTTGCTGAATGAAGTGTTGCCCCTGACGCAAAACGTCAACCCGAACCCCTTCATGATTACTTTAGGGGCCAGCTTTGGCGCGTACCACGCCGTCAACTTTGCCTTGCGCCACCCCCACCTGGTAGGGCGCACCATTGGCATGAGTGGCCTCTATGACATTAGTCCCTGGACGAGCGGGCATACAGACCAAAACGTCCACGCCCATAACCCGGTGGCCTACATTGCCCACGAGCATGACCCGGAACGGCTGGACGCTTTGCGCCGGCTGGACATTATTTTGGCGGTGGGCGGCGATGACACTTTGCGGAGCAGCAACGAACATTTATCTAGCTTGCTGTGGCAGAAAGACATTGGCAATGCTCTGCGCATTTGGGATGGCTGGGCGCACGATTGGCCTTGGTGGAAGCAGATGGTGCGCCAGTACATTGGCGGGCATGATTAGGAATCAACATGGCGAAATTTGACCAATTTCAATAGATTGGTCAAATCTGGACACTGATAGTCAAAAGTTGGTGCATTGGGAGGTGATACGATGAGCTTAAAAGTGGGTTTGATGGTGGGTCGAGAGTGGTCTTTTCCGCCAGCATTTATTGAGGAAGTGAAGCGGCGGGATGCGGGGGTAGTGGCGGAGTATGTCAAAATTGGCGGCACGCGCATGGATGAACCCAATGAATATGCCGTGATTGTTGACCGGATTTCCCATGAAGTGCCCTATTACCGTTCTTATTTGAAGAATGCGGTGCTGCAAGGGGTAACGGTGGTAAATAACCCCTTTATGTGGACGGCCGATGACAAGTTTTTTGAGGCGTCATTGGCAGCCAAACTGGGCGTGGCCCATCCCAAGACGGTGGTGCTGCCCAACAAGGATTATGTACCGGGGATTAAGCATGACGAGAGTCTGCGTAACCTCGTCTTCCCTCTGGATTGGGAAGGAATTTTAGAGTACATTGGCCTGCCTTGCGTGCTGAAGGACGCCCACGGCGGCGGCTGGCGCGACGTGTACGTCTGCTATTCGTTAGAAGATGTATGGCGGGCGTACAACGAATCGGGGCTGCTGACCATGGTGCTGCAGGAGTTTATTGAGTGGGACCATTATGTGCGCTGCATGTGCCTGGGGCAGAAGGAAGTGCTGCCCATGAAGTATTCGCCCGGTGAGCGGCGCTATTACGTGGAACATGCGCACATGACGCCAGAGCTAGGGGCGCGGGTGGTGGAGGATGCCCTGAAGCTGAACCAGGCGCTGGGCTATGACATGAATACGGTGGAGTTTGCGGTGAAGGATGGCGTGCCTTATGCTATTGATTTCATGAACCCGGCTCCGGACATGGACGTAAATTCGCTGACGCCTTTCTATTTTGATTGGGTGGTGAAGCACATGGCGGACATGGTGATTGACCTGGCGCAAAACCCGCGCCCGCAGGTGACGGAGTTGAAGTGGGCGACTTTTTTTAACAAATAAGAGGATGACATGGGGCTGAAAGAGGCGATTGATACGTACCATGATTTGTTGACGGAGGAGCGGGCGGCGGAGTCTTGGGAGCAGATGCATGACCAGATGCGGCGACGAGGGCTGTTTTTTGGCGAACGGCCGTTATGCACGGTGTTGCGCCCCCGTTTTTTGCTGCCTGACCAGTATGGCTTTTTGCGGCGTGAGATACGGCCGTTGCTGGGCGCCTTCGACAAAATCTCCCGCCGCGCCGTAGCCGACGCCGAGTTTCGCCAGCAGTTTGGGCTTTTTGACTGGGAAGAAGAGCTGATCCAGATTGACCCAGGCTACGACATGCACACCCCCCTGACGCGCCTGGACGCCTTTTACATTACCAGCCAGAGCGAGCTGAAATTTACCGAATACAATGCCGAAGTCCCGGCGGCGTCTGCCTATAACGATGTGCTGAACGAGGTGTTTTATGGGCTGCCGGTGATGGGGGATTTTATGCGCAAATACGTGGTACGGCCGTTGCCCACCCGCCACAGCGTGATGCACGTCTTGCTCGATGCCTATCGAGAGTGGGGCGGCACAGAGAAGCCGCGTATCGCCATTTTGGACTGGCGTGAAGTGCCCACCCACAGCGAATTCGAGCTGTTTATTCAATATTTTCGCTCTCAGGGGCTGGAATGTGAAATTATTGACCCGCGGGAGGTGGTGTATGAAAACGGCCGTCTCCTGCACAACGACTTCCACATCAACGTCATCTACAAGCGCGTCCTCATCACCGAACTCATCGAGCGTGGCGGCGTCAATGGCCCCGTGGTGCAAGCCGTGCGCGACCGCGCCGTCTGCCTGGTCAACCCCTTCCAATGCAAGCTGCTCTACAAAAAAGCCAGCCTGGCCGTCCTTAGCGACGAAAACAACGCCGACATGTTTGACGAGCGCGAGCTGACCGCCATCAAAAGCCACATCCCCTGGACACGCATTGTGGAAGAGCGGCATACCACCTATGGCAACCTGCCCGTAGACCTGGTGCCCTTTATGCACAAGTACCGCGAGCAGTTGGTGCTGAAGCCCAACGATGATTATGGCGGGCGCGGTATTGTACTGGGCTGGCAAACCAACACCAGCGGTTGGGAAAAGGCCGTGCAAGAAGCCTTAGCCAGCGACACACCCTACATTGTGCAAGAACGGGTAGCCATTCCCGAAGAACCATATCCCAGCATGGTAGACGGCCGTCTCCAAATCTACGATCGCATGCTCGACACCGCCCCCTTTATATTTTATGGGGATTACGTCGATGGCTGCCTGACCCGTCTTTCCACCGACCCTCTCCTCAACGTCTCCGCCGGGGGCGGTTCCACCGTGCCCACCTTTGTTGTTGAAGCACGATAACCACATTGGGGAAAATCGGCTAAAATGGAAGCGTTGTGATAACCTTATGAAACCAGTTTCCCAAAAACCTACCAATACCAAGGGGAGAAAATAACCAGGTGGTTGATTCGACAGGCAATCAAGTAGCGGTATTTATCGATTATCAAAACCTGCGCAATGCCGACTGGTCACGCATCATGGCCGAGGCGGAAAAGCTGGGGCGTATTGTCATCAAAAGAGCCTATGCTGACTGGGCCCGGCACCGCAGCGACCATCACGTTTTGCTCAACATGGGGGTGGATGTCGAGCAAGTATCCTCTAAACGAGGCAAAAACGCCGCCGACATCCGCATTGCCATTGACGCCATGGATGTGTTATTGGACAAGCGCACAAACATCAGCCACGTTTTTTTGGTGTCAGGAGACGGGGATTTCACCGATCTGGTCAATCGTCTGAAATTTTACGGCAAGGTTGTAGTGGGTCTTGGTATGAAGGAAACCACCGCCGATTATTTGCGCGAGGCGTGCGACGCCTACATTTATTACGAAGACCTGGTGGCGCGGAAATCCCAATCAAGCAACAAACCGCCCCGTCGCCCCAAAAAAGATGTCAACGCGGCCAAAAATTTACTGCGGCAGGTGTTGACCGAAACTCCACAGGAATGGTTAAGCGCGGGCAAAGTGAAGCGCGATATGCGCCAGGTCAACCCCCAATTTAATGAAGGCGATTATGGATTTTCGGCGTTTCTTAACTTTGTCAATGAAATGACTGAGATTGCTGAAATTCGCTATGCTGAAGGAGGCCACGCGGAAGTTCGCCTGCGCCAAACGGGCAATATGTCACTGCAAGATGCGCGGCAATTGCTCATCGAAACGATGCAAAATCACCCGGATGAGTGGGTGCTTTCCGCCCAGCTTAAACAGCGAATGCGCCTACTGCGCCCAGATTTTGACGAAGGGGAATTGGGTTTTAA
Organism: uncultured Anaerolinea sp.; assembly: GCA_964504445.1. Classification (GTDB taxonomy): domain Bacteria; phylum Chloroflexota; class Anaerolineae; order Promineifilales; family Promineifilaceae; genus JACSRF01. The sequence continues at coordinate 4,138 of CAZDEO010000095.1, forward strand.
AGGGTTCAACGCTTTTCTGGAGGCGCAATCGGATTTGCTGGCTACCCAGCGCGACGAGGGAGCCAATTTGCGTGTGCAATTGACAACCACAATTTTGCCACCTTTTGTACCCCCGCAGCAGCCGGCGAGGCTAGAAGAAAATGACGAGCCGGAGGAAGCAGAAGAAGCCCTTCTTGATCAATATGTGCGCTATTTGCGTCAGCAGCGCATCCACCTGACCCCTTCGGAGCACCGGGCGCGCATTGTGTTGAAGGTGTATGAACTGTTTAGGAAACAGCCGGAAGATATTACCCTGGTTCAATTTCAAGATATTTTGGTGGCTTATTTTGCTGAGAATTATCCCCACATTCCAGAGGAGGTGGTGGTGGAGGTGCTTTACCAGTTGTTCTGGTCTTTTTGTTTTGAATTTGACGAGGATGACGGCCGTTACCCACCCGATACCCCACTGTGGCAAAAGCGCACCATGTTGGCTAATGAAGTGACCAGCCGCGCCAAAATGCTGGACAAGTGTGACCGCTTCTTGCTGAGCAAAATTGCGGAACGGGTGCAGGGCACGCAAAATGTTGACCGCGGGGTAGCCATGGAACTGCTTTACGGCCGTGTGGGCACGCCGCAAATGCAGCAACACATTGAACAGCTTTTGGCAGAAATTGGGGATTAGAGACTGGCATCATGGGCTTCATTTTAGGTGGACTAGAAACAGAAGATTATGACCGGCATTATAGCGACCGGGAGCTGATGGCGCGCATTATAGGGTACTTTCGCCCCTACACCCGCGCCATGCTTTTGGTGGGCGTCATGCTGGGTCTTAACTCCATTGCCACCACCGCCGGTCCCATTGTCATTGCCAGAGGTATAGATATTCTCAGCGCCAGCCCCACTACCCTGGGTATCTGGCTCATGGCCGGCGGCATTATGCTCCTGGGCGTGTCGGCCTGGGTGTTTAACTATGTGCGCCAGCTTTTTTCGGCGCGGGTCATTGGCAACGTGGTGCTGCAGCTGCGTAGCGACGTTTTTGAGGCGACCATCGGCCATGACCTTTCTTTTTATGATGAACATCCGTCGGGCAAGGTGGTGAGCCGGGTTACGTCAGATACGCAAGATTTTTCGGCCGTGGTAGACCTGACCATGAATTTGCTCAGCCAACTGCTGCTGGTGGTGCTGTTGACGGTGTGGCTGGCGACTATTAATGGCTGGCTGACGCTGTTGATGATTGGCATGACGCCTCTGGCGGTGGGCATTGCCCTTAGTTTCCGGCGCATTGCGCGGCGGGTGACGCAAAATGCGCGGCGGATTACGGCCGTTATCAACGCCCAGATTCAGGAATCTATTAGCGGCATTGTGGTGGCCAAGAGCTTCCGCCAGGAGCCAGCCATCTATGCCAGCTTTGCTGACAACAACCAGCAAGGCTATAAGCTGGGTGTGCAGCGCGGGCTGACGCTGGTCACCATTTTCCCGGTAATGGGCATTGCCTCTGGCATTGGCACGGCGGCTCTGGTGTATGCGGGTGGGCTGGCCACGCGGGGCAGTTTGGCAACGGTAACCCCAGGGGAGTGGTATCTGTTTATGCAGGCAGTCGGCTTCTACTGGTGGCCGATGATGAACATTGCCTCTTTTTGGAGCCAGTTTCAGGATGGCCTGTCGGCAGCAGAGCGGGTGTTTGCCTTGATTGATGCCGAGCCAAAGGTGCAACAGACTGCAGAAGAAGAGGTGGGACGGCTGAACGGCCGTATCCAATTCCAAAACGTACGCTTCAGCTATACCGACAAGGAAGTGGTGCTGCCCGACTTTAACCTGGACATTGCCGCTGGGGAGACCATTGCCCTGGTGGGGCACACTGGCGCGGGCAAAAGCAGCATTGCCCGCCTCATCACCCGCTTTTATGAGTTTCAGGGGGGGCAGATTTTGGTGGATGGGCGCGATATTCGCACCCTTAACCTGGGTCAGTACCGGGTGCAAATTGGGTTGGTGCCCCAGGAACCGTTTCTCTTTTCGGGAACGGTGCGCGAGAATATCCGCTACGGCCGTCCGCAGGCCAACGACGCCGAAGTGTGGCAGGCAGCGCGGCAGATTAGCGATGGTGAATGGCTGGAAGTGTTGCCCGATGGCCTGGACAGTGACGTGGGGGAGCGGGGTAGCAGCCTGTCTATGGGGCAGCGGCAGTTAGTGGCTCTGGCGCGGGTCATTCTCAAAGACCCGGCCATCTTCATTTTAGACGAGGCCACCGCCAGCGTGGATCCTTTTACCGAAACCCAAATTCAAGAGGGGCTAGCGGCCATTATGCACCAGCGCACGGCCGTGGTCATTGCCCACCGCCTCTCCACCGTGCGCCACGCCGACCGCATCGTTGTTATGCAAAACGGCCGGATCATCGAAGAAGGCACCCACGACACCCTCATTCGCCAAAGCGGCCATTACGCCGACTTGTACAACACCTACTTCCGCCACCAATCCCTGGCCTACATTGACAATTGGCAGCGTCAAACGGCCCCAGAGTAATACTCGTAATCGGTAATTCGGTGTCCGTTGTTGGTTAGCGGTAGGGGGCTACTTCTGGAAAATGTTGGTGGAGCAGATTTGAGGGTATGGATTTGCGAGAAAATCCTGCCAAGACGAGACTGTTTTGCTTAGAGATAGTCCAACACTTCCATCAGCGAAGAAATACGCACCACATTTGGGGGGAATGGGTAGGACAACGGTGAATTTTGGCGATCCAGCCACAACCCCAACCCAAACCCCCCTTGCTCCACGGCGCCAATAGCGTCCACCTCCAGGTTATCTCCCACAAAAGCACACTGGTCTGGCTGCAGGCTTAACTGCCTGGCCGCTTGCTGAAATACAGCGGGAATGGGTTTGTAAGCGCCAATTTCATCGCTAATGATGATGTGGGTGCTGGGAATATATTGCCCAACCTCATTCTGCATCATTTTTCGGGCAACCTGCGTGTGGTTGGAGACAATACCTAGCACTAATCCTTTTTCATGCAAGTGTTGCAGGGTGGGCAGGGTATCTTCATAGAGGATAGTGGGTAGATTGGCATAGTCATGGTAAAGGTGGAGAGCTTTTTCCCTGCTAACTTGATTGAAACCTAATAAGGCTAGCAAGCGCTGATAATATTGAGCAATATCTTCTTGGGTTTGTGGCGGTTTGTGACTGTCTGCAGAATGCTCCTCATGTTGGGCTTGCTGCATATAAGAGGCGATGGCTTGTTGCACTTCTTCGTGGGAGCAGTGGTAGCCCCCTCGCTGAAAGAGGGTGGTAAGGATTTGGCTGCGAGGGACATCGCCCAAGGCCCGCGCCAAAGTCATATCCCAATCAAATAGCACACCGCCTAGCTTTTTTGTTTTTTTCATCATGGTGTTTGCAAGAGAGTGACCTGGAAATTTTGCCAATACTTGGTGCATTGGCAATGTTTTGCTCATTATCATCCTGCTCAAGTGTAGATACTATATCTTTAATTGGGTTACTTTACTAGCGGGGTCGTGGCGATGGGACGATTTAGCGGGGGAAATGGGGCAAAAAAGGCGTGAAAACGGCGAAAGAATGGAAAAACGGCCGTTTCCCCCACGGAAAACGGCCGTTTGCTTAGCGAAGAATCAAATCCGATCAGGAAGCTTCAAACTCGCCCTCGACAATGTCTTCGTCATCAGTGTGACCAGAACGGCCGTTAGGCTCTGCTGTGCCTGGCTGATAGGCAGCCTGACCAATCTGCATTATCAACTGTTGGATTTCAGCCGTGAGCTGCTTCATGCGCGCCACATCTTCACCTTGCTGCGCTTCCTTCAGCGCGGCAATCTTGCTTTCAATCTGGGTGCGCACTTCTGCTGGCGCTTGCCCGTTTAGTCCTTCCAGGCTCTTTTCTGTCTGGTAAACGGTTTGGTCAGCCATGTTGCGCGCTTCCACCAGTTCCCGCCGCTGCTGATCTTCGGCTTTATGCAGGTCGGCTTCGCGCACCATACGGTCAATGTCTGCCTGGCTGAGGTTGGTGCTAGCCGTAATGGTGATGGCCTGGCTTTTGCCAGTGGCCTTGTCTTGCGCCGTCACGTGCAGAATGCCGTTGGCGTCGATGTCAAAGGTGACTTCAATTTGCGGGATGCCTCGCGGTGCTGGCGGAATGCCTTCTAACCGGAAGACGCCCAGAGTGGTGTTGTCGGCAGCCATGGGGCGCTCACCCTGCAAGACATGCACGTCTACGGCCGTTTGCCCATCTTCCGCCGTGCTAAAGACCTCCGACTTGCGCGTTGGAATGGTGGTGTTGCGCGGAATGAGGGGTGTCATCACACCGCCCAGCGTTTCCAGCCCCAGGCTTAGGGGGGTCACGTCGAGCAGCAGCATGTCACTCACTTCGCCGCCCAACACGCCACCTTGTAGTGCCGCGCCCAGAGCGACCACTTCGTCCGGGTTCACGCTCTTATTCGGCTCTTTGCCGGTAAGCTTTTTCACCAGCTCTTGCACCATGGGCATGCGCGTGGAGCCACCCACCAGCACTACCGCATGGAGCTGGTCTGCTTGCAGATTGGCGTCTTGCAGCACACGTTGCACCGGCCCTTCGATGCGCTGTACCAAATGTTCAGTGAGCTGCTCAAATTTGGCCCGGCTCAGGGTCATTTGCAGGTGTTTGGGGCCGTTGGCGTCAGCGGTGATGAAGGGCAGGTTGATTTCCGTTTGCATCACGCTAGAGAGTTCAATCTTGGCCTTTTCGGCTGCTTCGCGGATGCGCTGTAAGGCCTGACGATCTCTCTTCAGGTCAATGCCCTGGTCGCGCAAAAATTCCGCTGTTACCCAGTCCACAATGGCCAGGTCCCAGTCGTCGCCGCCCAGGTGGGTGTCGCCATTGGTAGCCAAAACCTCCACCACGCCATCACCTACTTCCAGCACAGACACGTCAAAGGTGCCGCCACCCAGGTCAAAGACGAGGATGGTTTCATCTTCGCCTTTGTCTAGCCCATAAGCCAGTGCTGCCGCCGTTGGTTCATTGATGATGCGTAGCACCTCTAGCCCAGCGATTTTACCGGCGTCTTTGGTGGCCTGGCGCTGGCTGTCGTTGAAGTAAGCGGGTACGGTGATGACGGCTTGGGTAACGGCCGTGCCCAAATAATCCTCCGCATCCTTCTTCAGTTTGGCCAATACCATGGCCGAAATCTCTTGGGGCGTGTACTCGCGTCCGGTTTGCTTAACTTTGACACGAATGTCACCCTGAGGCCCTCTGGCTACCTCATAAGGCAGGCGTGCTTTTTCTTCAGCCGTTTCCGGGTCATCGTAGCGGCGCCCAATAAACCGCTTCACGGAAAAAATGGTGTTTTCTGGGTTGATGGTGGCCTGGCGCTTGGCCGTCAGCCCAACCAACCGTTCGCCATTCTTGTTAAAAGCGACAATAGAGGGGGTCAGGCGGCTACCCTCTGCAGAAGAAATAACCGTTGGTTCGCCGCCTTCCATTACGGCAACCACCGAATTGGTTGTGCCTAGGTCAATTCCCACAATCTTGCTCATACGTCTACTCCTCTAAAGCTTGTCAGGTTGTCAGCGTGTCAGCTTGTCTGATTTGCTGAAATCCTAAAATGCTGAAATTTACCCTGTAAGCTTAGGCGTTTCGTGTAAGAATTTTGTATGCGGGGCGTATGCATTGCGTTAGCGGCGCATGCTGGCGTACACAATGCCTGAAAGCAGCAGAATGCTGCCCAAGATGGTTAGCCAATTGGGAACTTCGCCAAAGATGAGTAAAGCTAGCAGCGTGGCGCCAATGGGTTCGGCAATAACGGCAATGGAGACGTAAGCGGCGGGTAGGTAGCCCAGCCCATAATTGTAGGCGGAGTGGCCCACCAGTTGGGGGAAAATAGCCATGAGTAACAGAATGCCGAAGGCCAGCAGCGGATAGCCCCAAAGGTGGTGTTGGCTGGCGAAAACGGCCAGGAGTAGGAAAATGGCGGCGCTGCCGTAAGCCATGGTAATGTAGCTGAGTAGAGACATTTTTAAGCGCATCCGGCGCCCAATGATGAGGTAGAAAGCAGCGGCAATGGCCCCCAGCAAAGCCAGGCCATTACCCAGCAGTGGGTTGGGTTGGTTGGTGAATTGGGTGAGGCTAAATTGGAAACGGCCGTTGACTACTGCTACCACATCCGCCACCCCAATTAACACGCTGCCCGCCATAGCCAGGGCGATGCCCACCTTCAACCGCTGCGTCAGCCTTTCCCCCAGCAAAAAGGGTGCGGCAAGGCCTACCCACAGGGGCGAAGTTGTCACCAACACCGTTGAGCTGGCTACCGACGTGTATGCCAGCGAGCTAACCCAGGTTGCAAAATGCAGCGCCAGCATAAACCCAGACAACAGCCCCAATAGCCAATCTCTTTTTGCCAGGCGAACCAGCTCCTGGCGGCGGCGCGTCAGCGCCAGGGGCAACAGGAGCAAGGTGGCAAAAGTGAGTCGCCAGGCGGCAATGACCAACGAGGGCACGTCTTGCCCCTGGGCCAGCCGCACCAAAATGGAGCCTGACGAGATACCGAGGACACCAATAAACAAAACCAGTAAGGGTGAGACGCGCGGGTTATCTGATTGGATCATGAGCCTTCCCAAGTAGAGTGGACATCTGTAAATTTTACAGGTAAAAATAAGATTAGCTTGTGTTTGTTTAATTTGTTTCCCACAATAGTTTATTTTAGGAAGGTGCAAAGATGAAAATTTTAACTTCGACAATTAAAGCAATGTTCCCGGCATCTGCTGAGCTTAGCGCCCATTGCGATGGCCCTTGTGGCGTGTACGATCCTGCCTCGGCCCGCATTGCTGCGGAGGCAGTAGTGTCTATGACCAAGAAGATGAAGGCATTGGAAGGCAAAACGGATTTGGAATCCATTAATAACATGAGCCGCTACATTGCCATTAAGGAAGAACAAGCGCATTTGGCAAAGACCGAGGTGTTGGTGCTGTGGACCGATTATTTTAAGCCGGCCCACCTGGAGCAGTTCCCAGACTTGCACAACGTCATTTGGGAAACCACCAAGTTGCTTTCTCATTGCAAGCAGCACGTAGACCTGGACGCGGCCAACCAGTTGATGGATAAAATGCGCCAGATTCACGATATTTTCTGGGCGACCAAAGGACGTGATGTAACCTTTTACGTGGCTAGCTAAGAATTAGTAAGCAGTGGGCGGTAATTGAACACCCTATGGATTAGGGGAAACCGATTACTGGCTACGGACAACTGGCAGTCATGCGAGACAGCAATCTACTCGATGTGCTGCTCTGGATAATGAGGCTCCGGATGCGTTTTCGCATTACCGGAGCCTCTATGCTTCCCCTCTTTGAGCCGGGCGACGAGGTGTTGGTGGATGTGCGGGCGTACCGGCAGCGGCCGCCGCAAGTTGGGGATGTGGTGATGGTGCAGCACCCTGAAAATGACGTGAAGATGGTGAAGCGGGTAACGGCCGTGCTTCCCAATGACACATATCATGTACAAGGAGATAACTCGGCACAGAGTACCGATAGCCGCACTTTTGGCCCCTTGCCGCGCCCCTATATTTTAGGCCGCGTGACGAGCTTTTTTGGTTGAGCGCCCCCCCCATTTCTGTTGCCCAAGAAAATTGACAAAGGCCATGGGTATGGCTAGAATGAGAACTGTAACTCACCGCTTGCTCATCTATATGATGCGTGAAAATGGAGTTGTTTTCGCCAATACTTTTAGCCCAATAATTTTAATGAAGGAGAAATGTTATGACCCACATCGTTACCAGACTTTGCTTGCGTGATACCGCTTGTGTCGAGGTCTGCCCGGTGGAGTGCATGGTTTTGGGTAAGCCTGAAGAGGAATGGCCCTGGCTGTACATTGACCCGGACACCTGCATTGACTGTGGCGCCTGCGTGCCTGAATGCCCCTACGAAGCCATCTTCCCCGAAGAAGAAGTTCCCTTTGACTACGAAGCCCCGGCTGGCGTTTGGATTGCTAATACCAAAGAGCTGCTGCCCGATGGCCAGCCTTTTGAAGGCGAGATTGATGGTCACCAGGTGAAATTGCTCAATGCCAAGCAGTTGGCAGGTGGGGAAGTGCTGGACCTGACTGAGGACATTCCCCCGAACTACGACTTTTTCTCTGAAGGGCCTGGCTACGACGCTTTGGACTAGTCTTTAGCTGCACCCGTTTTGGCAAAAACGGTCAACAATTAAAAAAAGCCGAATTGGCTGGCATTCGTCCTCCCAGACGTTGTAAGCTAATTCGGCTTTTGTTTTGTCCCACATAAACTCATTTACAAAGGAAAGAGTTAAACGATGACACAATTTCGCATTGAAAAAGATTCCCTGGGCGAAGTACAAGTGCCCGGCGCCGCCTATTGGGGTGCCCAAACCCAGCGCGCCATCCATAACTTCCCCATTACCGGTCTTAAGCCTTATCCGGCTTTCGTCTGGTCTATGGCCACCATTAAGCGGGCTGCTGCCGAGGTGAACGCCGGCTTGGGTCTATTTGCCGATAAAGAAGTAGACGGCCGTACCGTTACAGCCACCGAAATTGCCCAGGCCATCATGCAGGCTGCCGACGAGGTCATCGCCGGGCAGTTCGACGACCAATTTGTGGTTGATCCCATCCAGGCCGGCGCGGGAACCAGCCACAACATGAACGTCAACGAAGTCATTGCCAACCGCGCCAACGAAATACTGGGTTTTGGTTTGGATGCGCCAGCCAAGCCTGTGCACCCCAACGACCACGTGAACATGGCCCAATCCACCAATGACACCATCCCCACAGCCATTCGCCTGGGCTGCTTGTGGCGGCTGGACGACCTGTTGCAGGCCTTGGACCACCTGGCGGCGGGGTTGGAGCAGAAAGCGGCCGAATTTGACGATGTGGTGAAAAGCGGCCGTACCCATTTGCAAGATGCCGTGCCCGTGCGTTTGGGCCAGGAATTTGGCGCCTACGCCCTGGCCGTGCGCCGCAACGCCCGAAAAATTAAGCAGGCCGCCAAAGGGCTGCGCCGCCTGGGCATTGGCGGCACCGCTACCGGCACTGGCCTGAACGCGCATACAGAGTATCACGGCCGTATGGTCAAAACCCTCCGCCAGCTCACCGGTCTCAAACTCAAAGAATCCGATAACCTCTTCGAGAGCATGCAGAGCATGGCCGACGCCGTACACTTTAGCGCCGCCATGCGCACCCTGGCCCAAGACCTCACGCGCATCGCCAACGACTTCCGCCTACTTTCCTCCGGTCCCGCTACCGGCCTCGACGAAATCCGCCTGCCCGCCGTGCAGCCCGGTTCCTCTATCATGCCCGGCAAGGTCAACCCCGTGCTGGCCGAAATGCTCAATATGGCCATGTTTCAGGTTATGGGCAACGACCTGACGGTGATGTTAGCCGGGCAGGCTGGGCAGCTAGAACTCAACGTGATGATGCCCATCATGGCCTACAACCTCTTCCAAAGCATGGATGTCATCATCAACGCCACCAACGCCTTCACCGATAAGTGTGTGGTGGGTGTACAGGCCAACCACGAAAAAGCTACCGGTTGGCTGGCCAAGAATGCCATTCTGGTTACGGCCCTCAACCCGGTCATTGGCTACTTGAAAGGGGCCGAAGTGGCCAAAGAAGCCATGACCAGCAACCGCACCGTGCGCGAAGTGGTCATTGAAAAAGGGTACCTGGCGGCTGAAGAATTGGATCAGTTACTGAATGTTTACAAACTGACGGAGGGGGGCATCCAAGAAGTTTAGCGCCGTCCCGTTTTAGTTGCGGGTTTGCAATGGGTGGGGGCGTAAACTATTACGCCCTCACCGCTATTCAAGGGTCAGGCTCACTGGGCAGTGGTCTGACCCTTCTACGTTGGGATGAATGGCAGCGTCGCTGACCAGGCGTAGCAAATCAGGGGTAATGAAGAAGTAATCTAAACGCCAGCCCACGTTGCGCTGCCGGGCGCCGCCAATGTAGCTCCACCAACTGTAAGCGCCGGTGCGATTGGGGTAAAGGTGGCGGAAGGTGTCTACGTAACCTTGTCTCACCACTTCGTCTAGCCAGGCGCGTTCTTCGGGCAGGAAACCCGTAGTATTTTGGTTTTGGCGGGGACGAGCCAGATCAATTTCCTGGTGGGCGGTGTTTACGTCACCACAAAATATGACCGATTTTCCCGCGGTGCGAAGCTGTTGGCAGAAGGCGAGAAAGTCGGCTTTGTAGGCCATTTTGAAGGGTACGCGGCTGTGGTCGCGGCTGCCATTGGGAAAATACGCACCAAGCAACACAAAGTCAGGATATTCCGCCACAATTGTGCGCCCTTCGCGGTCATAGTCGGAAATGCCCAGACCAATTTGGACAGAAAGGGGTTTGGTACGGCTGAAAAGCGCAACGCCACTATACCCCTTGCGCTTGGCGGAAGCCCAAAAGGTATGATATCCAGGGGGCTGGCGGAGCGCTAGATCGAGCTGGTCGGGATGGGCTTTGGTTTCTTGGAGGCACAGAATGTCGGGTTGGGTTTGGTGAAGCCAGTCTAAAAAGCCTTTGCGTTGAGCGGCGCGGATGCCGTTGACGTTCCAGGAGTAGAGTGTTGGCATGGGTTATGGTTAGCGCAGGTAATGTACCTTAGTGGTTTGCAGTTAGTTGTTTTTTGAAGTAGTTGAGGCCTTGCTGGTGGGCGCTTTTTTGTAGCCTCCGTAGGAGCTGGTGGTTGCGGCGGGGTTCTTGGGGTCTTGGATGGGAAATGGCCTTCAGGGTCAGGAGAAGTTCGCCATTGGGTTGCCAGGTAAGGTGGGCGGACCATTCGCCTTCTTGGGGATGGGGAGTCAGGGTGATGTGGGTGAAGCCACAATGCCGAGGCTCTTGGGTGACCTGGTGGATGCGGGTAAGGCCAAGAACGTCCAAGAGAGGGAAGCGGCGTAGGGTAACCAGGTGCATGCGCTGGAGGAGCAGATCGCCTATTTGCATGGGGCGTTCGTCCAGGCTGAAGTCACTGGTGTGCGTAAGCAGGTGGGGGGGATAGAACTGATAATGGAGGAGGAGGTGGGCAGCGTGTTGGAAGAGACGGCCGTCGTGGTCTTGGCCTAGCGAAAGTTCCTGTTCATCTCTATACCAGCTATCATCCAGCGCTTGCCCTGGGGTGTAGCTGGTCGGCTCATTGGCCCAGATGTCTAGATATTTAATGTCGCAGCACCCATCATTAAACCAGCTTAGGGTGGCTGTTGTCAGAAAATCCATAGTTTACTCTGCGTGCCGCTGGCGGAACGGCCGTCTAGTTGCTTGTCACGTAGAATAATGAAAATTGCTTTTTCTGATGTTAATCAATTTTAAGCAGGTTTTCCAACCCTGACAACCACCAAGGCGCAACATGACATAATGTGAGCGGGTCATTCGCCAACCTGCGTCAAGGTTGGTATAATCCAATACTGCGGATGAGGTGCAAAAGCTTTCCATGCGACAAAGAATAATTCCATATTTTTTTGCTCATCCCATCAACAAATTGGACAAATTGCCTTCCCCAAAAAATAGGAGCAAGCTGTGATTCAAGCCCAAACCCAAACACCGGATTATTGGGGACTCAACTTCACGCTAACGAATAAGGACTTCGAGCAAATTTCCAACCACTTACTAGAAGTGGAGCGTCCTCAGCGGGCCATTGAACTGGCGCACGTGGTGATTGCCCATCGTGTGGCTGAAGAACTGCGCCAGGTGGAGCGCTTGCTAGCCGGTCGAACGATTTACCAACCCCGAAAAAGCTTTGAGCCAGGGCAGGAATTGGTTTTCCCAATGATGCACTTTGCCCAAGGGCAGGTTAAATCTGTGCGTAAAGGGTACAACCCGCAGTATGGTACCTTTAACGTGGCTGTTGTGGATATTCAAGGTAAGCAGCGAGAGTTTGCCGCTGATTTGCAGGTTGACCACGTTCTTAATACGGATGAAGCCGCCTTGCTGAAAGAGGTATTAAACGTAGATGTCAAAGAATTGTGTGATTCCTATGGTCACCTGGTAGAGAAGAAGCTGGTTGCGCGGTTAGAAGCTTCGCCTGAATGGATCCGCCTGGGCCAGGAATGGTTCATGAAACCGTTGTTAATTGATATTAATGTGGGTCACCTGCATCTGGCTGAAGCCATTTTAGAGATTAATGAAGGTGGCCCTTTGCCTCCGGAGGAAATCATCCCCCATTTGGATCTGGATACCAGTACAGACATTTCGGTGAAGCGCTTTTCGTTAAATCATGCAATGCTGAAAGACGGCCGTTTTGACGAAATAGCGCCCACGGGTGAAGTTCTCTGGTTTTTGCGCCGCCTGGAACCAGATGGCGTGCGAGAAACTCCAGAACGCCTCAAGTATAACCCGGTTTCCTTCGACCGCGCCCTGCTTGGCCCCCAGCTTCTGGCCCTGGAGCGCGAACTCGACGACGAATGGTCAGAGCTGGGCCCTGTGGGCACGGCCGAAGCCACCACCCTGACCCTGACTTACCCCCACCGCTGGGCCGGCTCGTTGCCGCTCAGTTCCCGCACCCGGCCTCTTTTCCCCGCCAGCCGCTCGCCACGCCAGCGCATTATTTTCTTAGACGAGGGCAGCGGGCAGGAAATTGTCGGCTGGGTAGTCCAGGAAGAACGCTACATTTACGGCTTTAAAGAGTGGTATGCAGAAAATGAAATTGCCGTTGGCGCTTATATTTACCTGCGGCCCGCCGCAGAACCAGGCAAAGTTATCATCAACTTTGACCGGCGGCGCCCACAGCGAGAATGGGTGCGTTTGGCCAGTGTGGTTGATAATCGCATCAAGTTTGAACTAATGCGGCGCAGCGTGGGATGTGGCTATGATGATTTGCTCATTGTGGGTACAGATGTGGTAACGGCCGTGGACGCCCTGGCCCGGCGCGTTGAGACAAATCAGCGTTCCGTAGCTTCCCTCCTTGCAGAATTGTTCCCTGAGCTGGCTAGCCTCAACCCGCAAAATGCCGTCCACGCCAAAACCCTCTACAGTGCCCTCAACATGATCAAGCGCATACCCCCAGGACCCATTTTTGCCGAACTGGTACGTCACCCCGCCTTTAAAGCTGTAGGTGACCATTACTGGCGCTTTGAAAGCGAAAACTGGCGCAGCTAAAAGGAGTTAATTTGACTGGTAATCCGCGTCCTAAACCAAAACCACCCGTCATCAAACGAGCAACGCCTGATACCTTGTTTTACATTGACTATGAGTGGTGGGAATCATCTAACCTGGATCTGAAAACCTACCTATATACCCGCATGTCGAATATGGCCGACATGGAAATTGACTTTGATGCCGAAGAAGTAGACATGGTAGACCCCAAAACGGCCGAAGTTCGGCGCGTGGATGGTTTCCAGTACATGGTGCAGATATATTTCAGCCAGCTTCCTGAGGACTTTATGGCTAGCGCTTCGCTGGTTGACGCCGTGTTTTCCGTGCTGTTGGCCCATGGCAATCAGCCTATGTCTGCCAAAGAAATTGCCGCTCGCGTCAACCGTTCTCCTGACGTGATTCTACGCACATTTTCTGGCCCGCGTGTATACCAGGGCATCCGTCCACAGCTAGATTAGGTGTCTTCAGGAATGATGCAAGTTGAGGTAAAGCTGTACGGCCTCTTGCGTGATTACCGTCCGGCGGCAGGGGGCTTGCCTCATCATCCCTTTACCGTCAACTTGCCAGAGCACTCTACGGCAGCAGACTTGATAGCCCACCTGCTATTACCCGAAGATTTAGTTGCCGGTTTGTCAATTAATCGTGAAGCTGTGGATTTGCCGACGCGCTTACAACCCGGTGATAAGGTTAGCTTTTTCCCACCCACAGCGGGTGGGTAACAAACATTGACG
>CAZDEO010000096.1:0-17636 GCA_964504445.1 uncultured Anaerolinea sp.
TGAAGCGACTTTATCCAATTGTAAAAGTTCAAAAATCAACTTAACTATGCACTAGCGCTACTCTCCGCAACTTTTTAGGTAATTACACCATCCAAGCCACCCTGGCCTTCATTTCTGTCAGCATTGCCGCCATCTATGCTGCGCTGTCGGCTATCTTAATGCGCTCCATTTTAGGCGGTCTCATGGTGGGCGTCGGCATATCCATCGTAGAACCGCTGATTTTTGGCGCAACCCTGTTGCTAGCCCGCCTCTTCAACAGCGTCTTCTTTCTCCACCTCGGGCGATTCAGCCCCTTCTACAACATCGAAAACGTCAACGCCTGGGTGCGCACGGACCAGCCCATCGTCTGGCTTACCCCCTCCTTCCAACTGTTCAACCAGCCCGCGCCGGTAGATAGCCTGGGCTTTTCCGTGCTGGTGCTGGCCGCCTGGCTGGTTTTGGGCGTGGGGTTTGTGCTGTTTTTGTTCCGGCGACAAGACCTGTCAACCTGATGAAACAACAGCCCTCTTCCTGCGTCTAATCCCGGCCATCGGGATGGCAAGCCATACAATTGCCAAAATCATTTATGCCCTCTTCCTGATGCTCTTCAGTCACATCCCCCTGATCGTGACAATTGTAGCAAGTGTAACTGGCATAATTGTTGCCTGGGTGGCAGGTAGCGCAGTTGCCGTTTGCCCCTTCATGATTGATGGGAAAGGTGTGGCTAAAATTAGCGTCATCCCAGTTTGAGGTATTGTGACAATCTGAGCACTGCCCGGCAAAATGGTTATCTGGTCTGGCATGGCAAGATTGGCAATCTGTAAACCCTTCGTGGCTAAAATTCACGTCATGCCAGTTTCCCGTGTTTACATGGCAATTGCTGCATGAACCAGAAAAATGATTCCCCGGCGGCACGTGGCAGCTTGAACACGCCTGCCCGCTGACGCTGCTGTGATTGAAGGACGCATTCCGCCAGTTGCCGGTATCCCCATGACAGGCGCTGCACTCCCCACCGTAATGGTTAGCCGGTGGCACGTGGCAGCTTGAACACGCCTGCCCACTAACAACACTATGGTTAAATGAGGCATTTCGCCAGTTGCCGGTATCCCCATGACAGGTGCTGCAGGCACCCGAAAAGTGGTTAGCAGGCGGCGTGTGGCAGCTAGCACAGTCGGTATTGCCAATGGTGCTGTGGTTGAAGATGGCGTTTTGCCAGTTGGCCGTATCGCTGTGACACAATGTGCATGCGCCTTGATAATGATTGATGGGACGAAGATGACAGTTGGCGCAATCCTGATTACCGACAACGCTATGGTCAAAGTTGAGCACAAGCCAATCTGTGACGCTGATGTGGCAAGAGCTGCATGAACCAGGAAAGTGATTTTCTGGCGGCGTATGGCAGTCGGAGCAAAGCTGGTCGCCCATGTCAGTGTGGTCAAAATTGACGTCTTGCCAATAGCTAATGTTGTGGCAATTGGCGCAGTTGGGGCCGTTGTTTCCGGAATGGGGATCTTCTTCATGATGGCAGGCGACGCAGGTGTTGGGCGCCCCTTTGTAGCTTTCGCCGCTATGGCAATCGGAACAAAGGAGGTCGCTGTGGCCACTAAACAGGGGGAAAAAACTGTGTACCACTGACATATCAGCCCCAGGAGGAAAGGGTACGCGATGGAGGTCATCTAATAAATTAGTGGAGAGGAAGGTAGTGTCGGGCGTACTAGTTTCTCGGGGACTTTGCTTCTCTTCTTGTTGCGGTTGTTGCGGCGGTAGGATCATATCTTCTTGAAGCGTGACGCGCAGTTGGATGTAAAGATTGGTCGCTTCAGTGGATGCCAGACCTTGCATCAAGGTGAGAGATTCGAGGGTGGCGAGACCATGGGCAAGGGTCTGGCGCAAGCGCGCCTGATACGCTGGCTGGAAGTCTGCCGGGAGTTGGGTGATGGCACGGCTGCTTTCTGTAACGGCGTGTTGGAAATAGGCAACGGCCGTTTCCTCCGCATCCGTGCCCCGTACAGCCGCCATATCCTGAATACGCTGCGCCAAAATACCCAACCACACATCTGCCCGGCTAGAGGGATCGCCATTCAACCCCAACCCCCACAGGCGCTCTGAAAAAGCCTGCACAGGAAAAAGCCCATCACCGGGAATATAGGGAGCATTCACGACTAAACTATAGGTAAATGTGCTGCCAACAATGCTAATAAAGAGCACAATGGCGAGAATGATGAGCGTATACCGCCGCATGGGCGTCCTCCTTGCAAACGAAAAAGCAGCCAAGCATCCAGGTTGAAGTCGCTGGCCTACGAACCGGGCTGGGGAGAGTAACGGCCGTAACCCTCCGAATCACGCCTTGTCCCTACCCCCTGCCAAAAATCTAGAATTCGCTGCTGCAAAAGGGCACCCCCCACACTCAGCGCTTCCTCCCAGCCAGCGAGAGAAATCCCATTCTCTAGGAGATATCGCAGCGGGTCAGCCAGGCGTTGGTTTCCTATTAGCAACGCACCTACCAGTTTGTCATCACTTGCCACCAACCGCAGCGTATTTGGCCCATCACCCACCCACGCACTGTTGTAAGAGCGCGGAGCGGTATACCACACCTCTGAAGAACCCCGTGATAGATGCTGAAAAACAGCATTTGTCTCTGCGGGGTGCGGATTTACCTGGCCCATGGTGGTAATGTGCAGCCCAAAGAGCAAACAGGCATTAAAAGGCGCCCCTTTCTGATAGGGATAAGAATGTCCAGTCATATTCAGACCTGCCGCCCGGCCCTCTGCCACAGCGCTAGGCCACAAAATATCTAGCATGTGCTTTTGCGTCCAGCGATCATATACCTGCGCGCAATCTCCGGCGGCGTAAATCCCGGGCACGCTGCTCTGCAAAAATTCATTCACCAAAATACCCCGATCCAGGGCAATGGGGGTGTTTTGCACCATATCAAGCTGGGGCTTTACGCCAATGGCCACGCCCACCAGATCACACTTAAATTCGTGGCCGTCGCGGAGAACCACCCCACGCACACGGCCCCGCCAATTGCCCAAAATCTCCTGGACTTCAGTCTGATAATGGATGGTAACCCCATGGGCGATCATGCGCGTTTCCAGCATTTTGGCTTCCGCAACATTAAAAACCTTGCCCCACAACTGATCACCGCGCACAAGGTAGTGGGTATCTACCCCCTGGTGGGCCAGCCCTTCGCTCAGCTCCAAAGCAGTGATGCCGCCGCCAATAACCACAGCGCGCCGGGCGCGCCGGGCCTGGCGCAGCAGGCTTTTGGTTCCTTCGAGGGTATCCAGGTAAACGACGCCTTGCAGGTCTGCTCCGGTATAAGGCGGCGGCACAGCGCGGGCGCCGGTGGCAATGAGGAGTTTGTCGTAGGGCAAAGCGCGGCCACTTCCCAACTGGACCTTTTGCTGCCTCACGTCTATAGAAACGGCCGTATCATGCACCAACTCCAGCCCCAACTGCGCGTACCATTCCAGACGGCGGGCGTACACCTGCCCCGGCGGAATCTCGCGGAGCAGCACATAGGCCAGCCCCGGCCGCGAATACATCGGTCCCGCTTCCGCAGAAATAATGGTGATACGCCCCTGGGCATCATGGGCGCGTATCGTCTCTGCTGCCGTAGCCCCAGCAGCGCCATTGCCAACAATCACGTAGTGGGTCATCATCGCCGCTCCTGGCTCGGGGCAAACCTTTTGGCAACCAGCCCGTGAACGGCCGTTTCCCAGCGCAGCGTTCCCCGGGGGCAAACCTCAATACAATTGCCGCACGTAATACACGCCGGGTCCGCTACTGGCAGCCCCTGCCGGGCATAGTCCCGCACCGGAATGCCCACCGGGCAGTTATAGCCACACACCCCGCACTGCACACAGCGCGTCGCGTCCGGCACCACCCGTCCCAGCTCTTGCATTCCTGAGGCCGCGACAGTGTCATCTTTTACCTGCCAATTTCTCGTCAATATGCGCCACAATCCTTTCATACCATCCCCTAAGTCGTAAAACCTGCTCAAAAGTAACGGGGACCCAGCAAACGGGTACCCTAATCATCCCATTCCGCCTCATCTTCCTGCCCCGTTGGATGGCAGGCCGCGCAGGCAGCCAGCCGGTCTGCCCCGATACCTTCCTCCAAATGCTCCTCTGCCGTTTCTGCCGGGTCGTGGGCGTGGCAGTTGGTACACACATAGGTGGTGTACGTTTGCGTGTGGCACGTGCCACACGCAATTTCACCTTCGCCACCGTGGTCTAGCGGAAATGTGTGCTGGCGCAATTGTGCGGGTGCCCAGGCAACGGCCGTGTGGCAGGCGGCGCAATCCGTCCCAAACAACCCGGCATGAATGGCCGGTTCGGCATGGCAGGCCACACATTCCTGCGGCGTGCCGGTAAACACCTGGTCAACGTGGCATGCTGCGCACGCCGCCACCGCATGCTGCCCCACAAGAGGCCAAACAGTGCTATGGTCAAAGTTCGCCATGCGTCCCGTGCCGTCATGGCAATCCAGGCACCTTTCCCCCACCGCGGCCACGTGGGGCACCATAAAATCCGCCTCAAAGGAGACGTGGCAATCGGTACATTGGGCCATATTGAAGGCAAAAGCCGTTTTCGCCCCCTTTGTCAGATGACAGCTTGTACAGGAGAAATCAGTTCCATCCATGTTAATCTGGTGTTTTTCCAGGCTAAAGCGCGTGCTGCGGGCGTGGTCAAACTCAAGGCCATCCAGCATCGCGAGCTGCCAGCCGGTAGGGGTGTGGCAGTCGGCGCAGGCTGTACCAAACAGCCCCTTGTGGGCGTCCGGCTCGGCATGGCAAGCCTGGCATTCCTGGGGCGTCGCCGTAAAATCAGTCCCCTCATGGCAGCCCGCACAAGGCACAGTCTCGTGCTGACCCAGGAGTAAAAAGAAGGTCCCATGTTCCACGGCCGTCATCCTGGCCAACGTATCATGCCCATCATGGCAAACCAGGCAGTCAGCCCCATAATTCTCCTCATGGGCAGCCATAAACATCGCATCAGCCTGGCGATGGCACGCCGCACAAGCCGTTGGCTCTGGAGAATAGTTGTGGATACTTGAGTGGCAGTCCGCGCAATCCAGGGGCATCTGCGCATAATCTTGCCCATGGCGAGCCAGGCTAAAGCGGGTGATGGTGTGGTCAAAATTTTCCAGCGCGCCGCTCAGCAAATTGTAATCTGCCCCTTGATGCTCCAGGTGACAGTCTGCACAGCGGTGGGCGTTGGGAAAACGGCCGTGAAGGCTCCCTCCAGCAGCCCTTTCCACCGCAACCTGCTCGTGACAGCGTTCACAGCGCGCAGCGTCAATGCCCTGAAACGGTGCATGGCATTGGGCACACGCATCCCCAAAGGCCGCATGAGACAGCACCTCCTGCAGCGGCTCGCCGCGCGAATTTTGCGCAGAAAGGGGGCCAGGGCTAAAGGCGCGCCCGCCGATAAAGAACAAAGAGAGGGTTAGCCCGCCTATCAAAATTAGGGAAGAAATGAGGCCTACCGGAGAAAATATGGGGTGTTGCCGTCGCTGTAAGGGAACTTGTTTCATGGTGCAAATAACCCCGCCCGAAAGTAAAGGGTGGCCACAATGTGCACAACCACCGAAAAAAATAGGGTCAATCCCAGGGGCACATGGAAAATGTGCCAGAAGCGCAACAGGCGGCGTGCCGCTTCCAGCATATCTATCTGCCGGGCCAGCTCGCGCTGACGCAGCAGCAACGTTTCCAACTGCTGCCGCTGCTCCTGCACCAACTGCTCTATCTGGCGCAGCGCCCGTTTGAGCTTTCGCTTGTACTGCCATTGGTAGTAAACGCGTCCGAAAACGGTGAGTACGTCGCTACGCTTTTGGTCGCGCCGCTGGCTCAATTCGGTCACCAACTGCTGCACCCACAGGGGCTTTTCGGTCTGAAAGCGAGCCAGGTCAGCATGAACGCGTTGGGCCTCCGCCTGAATTTCCTGGCGGGATGCGGCCACGCCGCTCAGGGTGCGCGGTAAGGCTGTGTACAGGTACCGGCCAATAAAGCCACTGCCCACAACCACGGCCGTTAGCAAAAAACTGACTCCCGCCAGGCCCCGAAATTGCAAACCCGTGTGCATAAGCACCAAAAAGGGACCCGCGATGCCTGTTACAATATGGAAAGAGAGCCAATAGCGCACCGGCCCCGCCCAATTTAGCAAACGCGTGCGCTTGCGTAAACTATACAACACCTCAGTCATGACCATGAGCACCGTCCCAATGATGCCCAAAGTATGCCCTACGGGATGCCCGCCTGCCGGGTCAGCCAGCACTTCATAGGCAATGTAACCGCCGCTGAGGATGATGACGAAGAACAGACTAATTTCTAGCTCTGGCTTGGGTGCGGCCTGGGCCAATGGGGTAGAAACTGGGGGGGGGGTGGGGGGGAGGGGTTGTCTCATAAGCCGTTTGCCTTTGTCATGTATGCGCTCAAAACACGCCCTCTTGCCAGGGCACTACCTATATAGTCGCCAAAGGTAACCAAAAGTAACGGGGATGCCAACAAAATCAGGTCAGAGTCTCCCCCTCATTTCCATTTGTAGCTGACGATTTCAACACAACAAAAAGGGAGAGGCCAACAAACCTCTCCCTCGTCATTAAAGCAACTTGTAACAAATTGGCCTAATTAACCAAAGGTTGAACCAATTTCTACGCTACGGGTTAGGATGACGCTACATTCTCAAAAATGCCGGCGGCGCCCATGCCGCCGCCAATGCACATGGTCACCATGCCATAGCGCACGTTGCGGCGCAGCATCTCGTGCAGTATCTGCACCGTCAGCTTGGCCCCCGTGCAGCCCAAGGGGTGCCCCAGGGCAATGGCCCCGCCGTTGACGTTGAGAATCTCCTCATTCAGGCCCAGCTCGCGGATGACGGCGACCGATTGCGCGGCAAAAGCCTCATTTAGCTCGATGAGGCCCATGTCTGCCAGCTTCATACCGGTACGCTGCAACACGCGGGGCACGGCCGTTACCGGCCCAATGCCCATCACTTCCGGGCGCACGCCGCCCACATTGAAACCCACAAAGCGCAGCAGCGGCTTCAAGCCCAGCTCCTCAGCTTTTTGGCGCTCCATCACCACCACCGCCGCCGCGCCATCGCTCAGCGGGGAAGAATTACCCGCCGTCACGCTGCCGCCCAGCTTAAAGACTGGCTTCAGTTTGCCCAACGCTTCCAGGTTGGTGTCGGGACGCACGTGTTCGTCGGTGTCGAAGAAAATGGTTTTGCGTTCGATGCCGTTTTCGCCCGCCGTTACCTCTTCAATTTCTAGGGGCACAATCTCATCCTTGAACAAGCCTTTGGCCATAGCCGCCGCTGCTTTTTGGTGGCTAGCCAGGGCAAACTCATCCTGGTCTTGGCGACTGACGTTAAACTCTTTTGCCACCTGCTCGGCCGTCAGGCCCATGCCCATGTAGACCTCTGGGGCGTTCTCCACCAGCCAGGGATTTGGGCTGACGCGGTAGCCAGTCATGGGCACCAGGCTCATGGTTTCCGCCCCGCCAGCAATAATGACGTCGGCGCCATTGGCGATGATGCGCTCGGCGGCCATGGCGATGGTCTGCAAGCCGCTGGAGCAAAAACGGTTGACGGTCATGCCGGGAGTGCTGACGGGCAGCCCGGCGCGAATGGCAATGGAACGGCCGAAATTCAATCCCTGGGAGCTTTCGGGCATGGCGCAGCCCATAATTACGTCATCTACCAGGGCCGGGTCTAGCCCATCCAGCTTTTGCAGCAGCGCCTGGATCACCGCCGCCGCCATTTCGTCTGAACGCCAGTTGCGGGTGGTGCCCCGCTTGGATTTGCCTACGGCCGTTCGCAATCCGGCCACAATTACAGCTTCTCGTGTCATATCCATTCTCCAATTAACAATTAACAATTATCAATGAACAAATTTGTTCACTATTCATTGCTAATTGTTCATTATTCATTGTTAATTCCGCAGCGGTTTCCCCGTCTGCAGCATATGGGTCATGCGGTCGCGGGTCTTCTGTTCGCCCAGCAGGGAGAGGAAGGCTTCCCGCTCCAGGTCCAGAATGGTCCAGGGGTCAACCCAGGCCGGGGCGCTAAGGTCGCCGCCGGTGAGGACAAAGGCCAGCTTGTTGGCAATGAGTTGGTCATGCGTGCTGGCGTAACCGCCCCACACCAGGGACTGCACGCCCAGCTTCAGCGCCGCCAACGCATCCCGCCCGGCAGCGTAGATCTTTTCTACTTCTGGCGGGCGCGCGCCGGCAGCCACCAGTTGCAGCGCCCGCTGCTTGGCTTTGGCCAGCCGGTGGTCGGCGTTCATGACGATGGTGTCGCTGTCTAACACGTAGCCCAGGTCGCGGTTTTCCCAAACGCTGGTGCCCACTTTCGCCAGGGCAATTTGCTCGAAGGCGGCCTGCAAGGGGGGCAGGACGTCGGCGTGGGTGGTGCGCATGGTGGGGTTTACTTTGCGGCGCAGCACTTCTTTGCACCCGCCGCCAGCGGGGATGAGGCCGACGCCGAATTCGACGAGGCCCATGTAGCTTTCGTGGGCGGCTACCGCTTCCCACCCGGCTATGGCCATTTCTACGCCGCCACCCAGGGCCATGCCTTGCACGGCCGTTACCACCGGTTTCGGCGCATGACGCAGGTTAAAGGTCAGGGTTTGCAGCCCCTTAATCATCTGGTCAAGCTGGTCCCACATCCCAGAGGCGGCCGCCACGCCCACGGCAAACAGGTTTGCGCCCACGCAGAAATTGTCGGCGTCATTGCCAATGACCATGGCGTCAAAGTCAGCGTCCAGCTTTTCCAAAGCCTGGTGGCCCATAGCAATAATCTGGTCGTCAATGGCGTTCATCTTGGCGTGGAACTCGTAGAGCAGCACGCCGTCGCCCATGTCCAGCAGACTGGCGCTGCTGTTGCGCGCCACCTCTTTGCCTGCGGCGTACAGGTCGGCAATGACAATGACGTTCTTGTCCACGTCCAGCAGCTTGTAGCTTTTGCTCTCCCAGTCGTAGACGCTGCCGTTTTTGTAGAAGCTGTCGTGCCCGGCGGCGAGCATTTCTTTGACCCAGGGAGCGATTTCTAAACCGGCAGCTTCCATTTTGACGGCCGTTTCCGCCACGCCCAGCATATCCCACATCTCAAAGGGGCCGGCCTCGTGGCTAAAGCCCCAGCGCATGGCGTCGTCCACGTCGCTGAGCTTGTAGGCAATTTCTGGGGCAACGTGGGCGGCATAGGCAAAACCGTAGTACAACACGTCGCGCACGTAATTTGCGGCGCGATCCTCAAATTGCAGCAGTTGGCGCAGCCGCTGGCCCAAATCTTCCACCTTACGCACGGCCCCTACGCTGTCGAAGCGCACTTTTTCCGGAGCCACGTACTCCAGAGTGGCCGGGTCTAGCGTCCAAAACTCCCGCTGCCCGTTGACCATCGTTTTCTTATAAAAGCCCTGGTCGGTTTTGTTGCCCAGCCATTTGTTGGCAATCATTTGCGCCATGACGCCGGAGACAGTTTCCGCCTTGAGAATTTCTTTGTACGGGTCGTGGGGAATGGCCGCGTAGAGGTTGCGGTTGACGTGGCCCATGACGTCCAGCCCCACCAAATCCATCAGGCGGAAGGTGGCGGTTTTGGGGCGTCCGATGAG
Source organism: uncultured Anaerolinea sp. (assembly GCA_964504445.1). Lineage (GTDB taxonomy): Bacteria > Chloroflexota > Anaerolineae > Promineifilales > Promineifilaceae > JACSRF01. Next base: position 9,598 of record CAZDEO010000096.1, read on the forward strand.
CGGCCCAGTGATGGCGTCAATTTCGGAGATGGTGTACCCCTCTTTGAAGGCGTACTCGATGCCGTAGCTGGCGGCCACGGCAAAGAAGCGGTTGCCGATGAAGTTGGGGGTGTCTTTGCAGACCACCACGCCTTTGCCCAGCACGTCGCGGCCAAACTGCACCATGAAGTCTAGCACCTCTGGTGCGGTGTCTGGGGTGGGAATCAGCTCCAGCAGCTTGAGGTAGCGGGGCGGGTTGAAGAAGTGGGTGCCCAGGAAATGCGCTTTGAAGGCGGCAGAACGGCCGTCGGCAATCTCGTTGATGGGGATGCCAGAGGTATTGCTGCTGACAATGGTCTGGGGCTTGCGAATTGCTTCAATGCGCTCCATGAGGGCCTGCTTGGGGCCAAGCTGTTCAATGATAACTTCAATAATCCAATCAGCGCCGGCAATTTGGTCGAAGTCGTCCTCGGTGTTGCCAATGGTAATCAGGTCGGCGCGGTCGGCGCGGGCCAGGTTGGCCGGCTTGGCCTTAGCCATGCGGTCGTAGAGGGTTTGCACCAGGCGGTTGCGGGCCTGGGGGTCATCCTTCTCCGCATCGCTGAGGTTAGGCGTGGGAATGTCCAACAGCACCACAGGGATGCCGATGTTAGCCAGGTGCGCGGCAATGCCGCCGCCCATAGTCCCCGCGCCGATGATGGCTACTTTTTCAATGCGATAGGTCATAGTCGTCTCCTTCAGTGGGGAGATTGGAGATTGTGCAACCTCTTCGCCCTAATCTCCAATCTCTAATCTCTAATTACTTCAATTCGCGGCGGCTATAGCCCAAAATACTGCGGGCCACAATAAGCTGGTTAATTTGCTTGGTGCCTTCGTAGATGTCGTTGATTTTGGCGTCGCGCATCCATTTTTCGACCAACAGTTCCCGGGAGTAGCCCAAAGGGCCAAGTAATTCTACCGCCTTTTGGGTAATCCAGGTGACGGCTTCGCCGGCGCGGTATTTGCACATGCTGGCTTCCAGGCGGTTGCTTTCGCCGTGGGCCATTTGGGCGGTGGCGCGCAGAGTAAGCAGCCAGGCGGCTTTGTAGCGCGCTTCCATTTCCATGATGTCCCGTTCAACGGCCGTTAACTGGTGCTTGGGCTTGGTGTAATCTACCTCAATGCCCTCCTCCTTCAGGCGAGCAATGGCAAACTCTAATGCGGCGCGGGCAATGCCTACGGCGCTGGCGGCTACGGCCGGGCGGGAGGCGTCGAAGGTTTTCATGGCTCCTTGGAAACCTTTGCTAGAAACTTTTTGCGCTACCTCGGCGCTGCCCAGCAGGTTTTCGTAAGGCACGCGCACGTTATCAAAGTGCAGGGAAACGGTGTCGCTGGCGCGGATGCCTAGTTTATGTTCTTGCTTGGCAATGGTGACGCCGGGAGTATGCCCTTCTACCACGAAGGATTTGATGCCCGCGCGACCCGCTTTGGGGTCTACGGTAGCCCACACCACACAAATGCCGTCGGACTCTTCCAGGGCCAGCTTGCCGCTGGTGATGAAGATTTTCTCGCCGTTGAGTATCCATTCGTTAGTGTCGGGGTCGAGAACGGCCGTGGTGCGCATAGACGAGTTGTCCGAACCCGCTCCCGGCTCGGTGATGGCCATAGCTCCCCACTTGGGCGTGCCCTCGGTGAAGCGCTTCAGGAAACGCACTTGCTGCTCTGGCGTGCCCGCCGATTGTACGGCCGCCCCGCCCAGCATGGGATGTGGCAGGCACAAATATTGCCCGGCGTCGCCCCAGCTTAGCTGCTCAATCATAAAAATAAGGGCTAGGGTGGAATAATCGGGGCCTTTGCGCTCCTTTTTAGGGGCGCTGCCGTTGCCATTTTGCATCAAGGGCTTTAGGCTGCGCTGCATCATCTGCTGCGTAAAGGGCCAGGTCATGTTGACGAAGGTTTGCGGCCGTTCGTGTTCCTGCTCATCTAGCTGGCGCGAAAAGGGGCGCATGGCCTGCTCCGCTACCATTTTGATGAGCTGCTGTTGATTTTTGATAAAGTCAGGAATTTCAAAGTCTATCATGGGAAAGCTCCATTTTCGATTGACGATGAGCGATTTACGATTTGACGCTCCCCAATCGTCAATCATCAATCGTCAATTTAGATCATTGCCAATCCATCAAAGGTGGCAAAACCACGGGCGTTGCGCAGCCACAGCTCTACGGGATACTCACGAATGTAGCCGTAGCCACCCAAAATTTGCACGGCGCGGTCGGCTACGTCTACCACTAGCTGGTCTACGTACTGCTTCATCACGGCAATTTCGCGGGTGGCGTCTTGTCCTTTGTCTAGCAGCCAGGCCGCTTCCCACACCAGCAAGCGAGCGGAGTCTACGTCGGTAGCCATGTCCGCCAGCATGAAGGCGATGGATTGGCGGTGGGCGATGGGTTCGCCAAACTGCACGCGCTGTTTGGCGTATTCGCGGGCGTATTCGTAACCGGCGCGGGCCACGCCTACGGCCGTTGCCCCCAAGGCGACGCGGCTATGATTGAGAATAAGCTGGAAATTGCAGCCTTCTGCGCCGCCCAGCTTGTTTTCTGCCGGTACGCGCACGTTTTCCAGCTTCACAGTATAGGTGGGTAGCGCGCGCACGCCCATGAGTTTGTCGCGCTCGCCCAGAGTGAGGCCTGCTGTGCCTACCGGAACCAGAAAGCCCTGAGTACGGTCGTTCTCGTTGGCGTAGACCAAAATCAGCTCGGCGTCCCCCGCCAGAGGTACGTAGGTCTTTGTGCCATTGAGGATGTAATGGTCTTGGTCGGCAACGGCCGTTGTGGCCAGGTTCAGGGGGTCAAATTGCACGCGGGGTTCGGTGAGCGCGGCCGTCATGCGCGGCATTTGCGCATCACAAAAGCTGGGCAAATGCGCTTCCTTCTGCGCCTCTGTGCCCGCCAGCATCAGCGGAATGGCTACCAAATTCGGAACCATAATCCGCAGTGTCACCGCCAGGTCGCCCCAGGCAAACTCTTCTGCCGCCAATACGCCGGTGACGGCCGAATATTCGCCAAACCCGCCGTAGACTTCGGGAATGGCCGTAGGCAGCACGCCCATCTCCCACCCCGCCTGCACCACGTCTGCTGGAATAGCGCCCTCTTCTTCCGCGTCCCGATAAACTTTGCGCACCCGCTCCTGGGCAAAGCGGGAAATCGCCCCTACTAGCATTTGTTGTTCTTCATCCAAACGGAAGTCTAACATGTACTTGCTCCTTGTAGTTTTTCAATAGCAGAGGGGCAGAGAGGCAGAGGTGTAAGGGAGAGATTGCATCTCCCATGCCCCCTTGCTCCTCTGCTTTTTAACGAACGATACTGTCCACCATACGTGCTACACGAGCCATCTGGCGCACGTCATGCACGCGAATGATGTCGACGCCCCGGTCAATGGCAATGGCCACAGCGGCAGCTGTGCCCTCCACCCGCTCCTCCGGCGGTAAGTCCAGGGTGTAGCCGATAAAAGATTTGCGTGATGGGCCTACCAAAATGGGATAGCCCATATCTAAAAATCGATCTAAATCGTTGAGTAACTGCAAGTTTTGGTCTACGGTTTTGCCAAAGCCAATGCCGGGATCAATGATAATCTGCTCATCATGGACGCCCTGAGCCAGAGCAAAATCAATACTTTCCTCTAGCTCTCGCTGAATGTCTTGGATGAGATTTTTGTAGGCAACGCCCACGTAACGGCCGCCTAACCGCTCTTCTTGCGCCACGTTTTTGGGTTTGCTGCGGTTGTGCATGATGACGATAGGACAATTAGCCTGGGCTACTAGCTGCACCAGGTCGGGGTCCATGCGTAGTCCCCATACGTCATTGACCCAATTGGCCCCCGCTTCCAGAGCCGCCTCGGCCACGACGGCGCGGTAGGTGTCTACGGAAATGGGTACGTTAGAAATTTGGCGAATGGCCTCGATGACGGGAATGACGCGCTGAATTTCTGCGGAAGGGTGAATGGGGATGCTGCCGGGGCGGGTACTTTCGCCGCCAATGTCTATGATGTCGGCGCCGTCAGCAATAAATTGCTCGACCTGCGCAACGGCTCGCCCAATGATTTCCCCTGGTTCGGCAAACATACCGTCGCCGGAAAAGCTGTCAGGCGTGACGTTGAGAATGCCCATGATGTAGGTACGGGCGCCCCAATCGAAGAGTTCGTTGAAGGAGGAAGTGTCGGGGAGGTTAGATTCGTGCGTCAATTAGCCCTCCATGGCCCAGGGTGCTGGGGCATATAAATTTACGCTGCTGCAATCAACGGCCGTTGCCATTACTGCGACGGTTTTACCTGTTTGTGGATGGCGTAAATCGGCGGCAATTTCCGCCAGGGGCACCAACACAAAAGCGCGCTCCGCCAAGTGTGGATGGGGGATGGTCAGGCGGTCGTCATCCATAACCAAATCATTGTAAAAAAGAATGTCAATATCAATTAAACGAGGCCCCCAGCGGTAGGTTACCTGCCGGCCCAGCGCCATTTCCAACTGCTTCAGGCGAGCTAGCAAGGTATGGGGCGAAAGCTCCGTCGTCGCTTTTACACATAAATTTAGAAAAGCAGGCTGCTCTGGGACGCCCCAGGGTAAGGTTTCGTAAAGGGAGGAAACGGCCGTAGGCTGGCAAAAATGGATCAGTCCGGCCAATGCTTGCCGGATATTCTGCTCTCTCTGCCCCAGATTTGTGCCTAATCCTAGATAAACCTGATTCATTTTTCCACCCGGCGGCATCATTGCATGGTCGCACGAATTGGTAAGTTTGCACAATGACGCGTCGCATCATTTGTATCACTTTATAACACAGCGCGTCATGAGTGTCAACAGCGATATGCCCGGTTAAGGAAACCTTTACAGACGGGTGGAGCAAATGGTTGAGAGGCGTTAAAATAGACGCATGCGCCGCATTATTTTGGTTGTTTTTGCAATTTGGTTCTTTGGCGAGCAGCAGGCAATGGCTCAGGAAACGGCCGTACAGGGTACGGCCGTCATCCAACACGCGGTGCAGCCCGGTGACACCTGGGACGCGCTCACCTGGCGCTACGGGCTGGAAGCGGCAGACCTGGCCCCTTACCGCACGCTCAACGCCCAGCACCAGCCGGTCATTGGCGCAGTGCTGACGCTGCCAGACAGGGGCATCAATCGCGCCGGACAGATGCTGCGCATTGATGACGGCGGTCTATTGGCAACGGCCGTAGCCCACAACCTAAACCCCTGGCGCATCGCGCTGCAAAATAGCCTGCCCCACCCTTACCAGCCTCTGGCGTTCCAGCCCCTCTATCTGCCGGGGCCAGATGCGCCCCGCGACCTGCCGGTAGGTTTTGCCGACCTGGCCTTTTGGACTGTGCCCGCTCGTCCAGGGCAGGCGCTGGCGCTGCGGGGGCAAACTACGCACGCTTTGTCGGTAACGGTGAAATTGAATATGGAGCTATTTGACAGTTTTGGCAACGGCCGTGCCCTGGTCGCCCTGGGCGGCACCTACAACTTCTACGGCGCGGGCCAGCCCGAACTCAGCATTCAGCCCGCCAACGCCCCCGGCTGGAGCCAGCCCTGGCTTTTTGTGGACGATGCGTGGGACTTCGAGCAAATCACCCTCACCGGATCAGCCGCGCAAATCACGCAAGAGCAAATTGACAACGAACGCGCGCGCCTCTTTGAAATCTGGCACACGGCCACGCCCACCATCCAATGGCAAACCCCCTTCCGCCAGCCGCTAGACAGCTACCTCTTCATCAGTTCCAACTACGGTGCCCGCCGTTCTTACGATGGCGGTCCTTACAACCGTTCTCACGAAGGTGTAGACTTTGCCGCTTATGGCGGCACGCCCGTGCTGGCCAGCGCCGGGGGCACGGTGGTTATTGCTGAAATGCTCACCGTGCGCGGGGGCACAGTCATCATTGACCATGGGCTGGGCATTTACACGGGCGTGTACCACATGAGCAGCGTGCTGGTTAACGTGGGCGACGTGGTGCAGCCAGGGCAAATTGTGGGGGAAGTGGGCAGTACGGGGTTTTCCACCGGCAATCACCTGCACTGGGACCTGCTGGTCAATGGTGTATGGGTGGACGCCATGAGTTGGACGGAGCAAAACCTGGCCTGCTGGATTGCCGCCGGGTATGGACAGCCTTGTCTGAGCGATTAGCCAGTCTTGCTATTTGCTAACGGCGTATAGGGTGATGGTGTCGTTGTGGTAAACAGAGTGTAGATAGGAAGCTAGTTGGGGGTTAAAACTACCTAACTCTTGCTCCCGGGGGCCGTGCCAGAGAAAGGAAACGTTGTAGGTTTGCAAAATGGCCTGGCGGCGGGTGTTGTCTGTTTCGGCGTTAAAAAATTCGTTGACGACGGCCGTTTTCCCTTCGTAGTCCACCGTTTCTGCCCAGTGCCCCAGCACGACGCGGGCGGCGCCCTGCCCGGCAATGTAGTTGCCGGATTGGTAGGCGGTGAGGATGACGGCCGTTTCCGGTAGATTGGCGCGGACCCATTGCACGGCATCTAGCTCGTCGGCGGAACGAAAGAGGGGGTCGGGCTGCTGCACCACGGCAGAAGTGGAGACGCTAGCCAGCACATACAGGTTAGACAAGCTCATGAAAAGCAAGAACCCGGCAATGAGCAGGCGAAACATGCCTTCTGTAGAGTAGCGGGGGTTGGCGACGAGCTTTTGCCAGGGGCGGCTGCGGGCCAGGTGAGGCAGCAGCACATCTACAAAACCTAACGCGGACAGGATTGCCAGGGGCGCCTGCACGCCTTGCACAAAGCGGCGCTGCGGATTGAGAGGGGCGTAGAGGAGAAGGGCGGCGGCTACGACCCAAATCCAGAGTACGGCCGTTTCTGGTCGTTTTGCGGGGCGTCGCCACCAGTAGAGGCCGCCGAGCAGCAGCATGGGGCCGTAGGCCAGCAGGTAGTGGGGCCAGGGGGCGGATGGGGTGGCAGCCTGCACGTCCCAGGCGCGAAAAACAGCATTGGTCTGGAGAGTGTAGGCGAAGTAGAGGTACATGGGCAGGGGAATGAGGAAGGCGATGGCGTATTGCCAGCCGGTGCGCCACAACACGCGGCGCTGGCGCAGCAAAAGCAGGAGGTAAAAGAGGCCAGCAATGAGGGCGACCAGGTAAATGAGAAAGGGATAGGCAATGCCCAGCAAGAGGTGAATGATGCCGGTGAAAAGGGCCAGGGACCAGGACGGCCGTTGGGCCATGCGCCACAAGGCCCAAACGCTGATGAGGATGAGGGCTGTACCCAGGGTGATGTGGGGAAAGGTGAGGGCGGTGAAGAAAAGATGGGCACCGGGCTGCTTGAAGTCTACCGGAAAGGCGCCGAGCCAGTAGGGTTGCCCCACTAAAAACAGTACCCAGCCCAACCCGGAGCCAGTGAGGGCTAGCAGGTAGGTGGTCCAGCGCTGCATTTTGCCGGTGGTGAACTGGCTGACAAACCAGAAGGTGGTGAGAAAGAGGATGAGTTGGGCAATGACGCGGGCAATGTGCCAGACGGCCGTAACGGATAGCCCGCTTATGCGCGCCGCCTGCCCCAACCAAACGTAGAAGACGCCGACGAGGGCGGGTTGGTGGGGTTCGGGGGTGAAGGGGATGGTGTAGAGGAAACGGCCGTTGTACCCTTGCCACATTTTGGCAAAGTAGGTCTGGCTGTCTTCAGGGTTCATGAGGGTGGCGGTGAAGGTTTGGCCGGGGGGCGTAGTGGCGTAGGCGAGATAGTAAGGGAGGGCGAGAAGGAGAATGAGAAGGAGGGAGATGGAAACGGCCGTTGCCCACTCTTTACGGGTTAAATGTGCAATTTCCTTTCTCACTTACTTTCAGCCATCCTGAATGACTCGCTTAAGCAATCCATTTGACATTACCTACTTTTCCTGCAAATTATACAAAGTAAGCCGAATGCCGGGAAAAACCTTGTGACCTGCAGCCGTCAGTCGCGCATCAAGCCATTGACGCGTGGCACTTTTCTGGTTAAAGGTCCGTTCATTGCGTTCACCCGGAAAGTTATGGGGGTTCTGATGATACCTGGCCAGATGAAAGGTAACACATTTGGGACATCAGACTTTGCCTCAACT
>CAZDEO010000097.1:0-17441 GCA_964504445.1 uncultured Anaerolinea sp.
CGTCAATCCCGCCTTAGAAAGGCTCGTGACCCTTGAATTTAACATTGTCAAAGTAATCAGGCCAAATGCGGCCCAGGCGGCCAATGTTGTCCGTTTCATTTCTCTTGCCTCGTAGCCGCGGTATCCTTACCTTTCTTTGAACTCTCTACAGTTGCTCCAGAATGGCATTTTGCAGGGCAATGATTGATGCGGGTAGTTTAGCGAACGGCCGTCTGCCAAACGTTACGAGGTCGTTCTATTTCTGGCATACAGACAGAACGGCCCAATCTCATCCCGGCTCGCCTTTTCAAAGGCCATCCCGATTTTCTCAGCGACATGGATAGACGCCACGTTTTCCTCATCAATCAGGCAAACCAGGTGCGTGAAGCCCTGCGTATCAAACGGTTAGTTTCCAGAATTGTAACTGTACAGGTCTTTATGTTGAAAACCTTTAGGAACGCAGAGCTTCACTGAGGTTACGCAGAGTTTCGCTGAGAAAGGGCGGAAATCTCTTTACTCTCTGCGTAACTCAGCGGTTCTCTATGTCACTCTGCGTTCCTGCTGTATAGATACCCGGAATTTTCATCCGTACCTATAGCAACTATTACGAATTATCTGGCAGCGCAGGCAGCGATTGCAGATAGGCCCAGATCGCTTGCAATTCGGTGTCGCTCATCTGGCTGAAGGCGGGCCAGGGCATCATTTCCGGGTCGAGCGAACGGCCGTCCGGAGTTTGCCCTGTGCGGATAGCCGTCATGAAATCTGCCTCCGTCCAGCCACCCAGTTCACCGCCGGGGGTCAGGTTGGGACCGGGCGGAGGGCCATCGGCGCCCACAATCCCAGCCAGGTTGGCGGCGTGACATTCGCCGCACATGGCAATGTTTACCATGTACGCGCCATAATCGGCCGTCGCTTCTTCAACGGGAGCATTTTCGCCTACGCCAGCGTGATCAATGCCATTGATGCGCGTAAACTCATCAAAGGCCAACAAACCACCAATCACCGTGCCCGGGAAACCCATCTGCCGCGGTTCCCAGTCGCTGTCCACCGGCGGCGCCTGCTTCAAGTAAGCGATGATTGCCGCCAAATCGGCATCGCTGTAATGCGCGTAAAAATTGGAGGGCATAATCACCAACACCCGGTTGTCACCGCCGATGCCGTGGCGAATGGCGCGTTCCCAATCGGCGTCGGTGTAGCTGGCCCCGATACCGCCCTGTCCACTGGTTAGATTGGGTGCGGCCACGTATGAGCCCAATTCACCATCCAGGAAAATTTCGCCCTCTAGCTGATCACCATGACAAAACCGGCATTGGCTCACCTCATTTACTAGATGCGCGCCGCGGGCCACGGCCGTTTCCCCACTCGCTGCAGTTACCGGCCTTGTCGCCACCTCCGGCGCGTTATTCAAGCGCGATTTGCCCACAAAATGCAACACCACAACAGCAACCAACAAAACAGCCAATACAATCCCAATCCACATCAATACACGTTTCATTACTTTCTCCTTTAAACTATTCGCAGCCGGAATCCGGCCACCAATCCATACAATAAATGGGCCAAACCAAACTCCCAGGCGGGAATTTGGTCCAGCAGTGAGGCAACGGCCGTTACCACCACCCCCGCCGCCAAACCCCACAGCAGCAGCCCGTATGCCGCCCCCCACAGCCAGGTTCGCCTGGTGAGCGACGGCCGTATCCCCCTCACTCCCCGCAGCAGCAGCGCCAGCACCAATCCGTAAATAGCCGAAACGGCCAGATGGGCCAGCAGCCCCAGCAGCCAGCTGCCCGACTGCGCCGGATCAAACAAGCCCAGTGTCGTCGCCGGCTGTGCGCCCCTGGCTCCATCCGCCAGCGCCAGAAACAGGCTCATCAACACCCCGCCAACCAGACCGGCCAGCAGACCGTCAACGGCCGTATCCCCCCACGTTCTCTCCCGTCGCATCAAATTCATCTTCGTCACGGCTCACGCTCCTTTTGCCAGTAATCAGTGTGCAGTATTCAGTAATCAGTGGTTTAGCCCTTACTGAATACTGATCACTGAATGCTGCTTACTGTACGCAAAGGCCGTCTGCCAAACGTTACGAAACCACCAATCCGTCGCCTTTCGGAACGAATTTAGCTAGAATGACGGTATGAAACCGCTGCGCCTGCTGCTGCTTGGCCCGCCCCGACTCGAACGGGAAGACCAGATTTTGGAAGTGGATACCCGCAAAGCGACTGCGCTGCTGGCTTACCTGGCGCTGTCTGGCGAACGGCCGTCCCGCGACTGGCTGGCCGCCTTTTTGTGGCCCGACACCGACGACCGCCGCGCCAAAGCCGCCCTGCGCCGCACCCTCTCCGCACTAAAATCGGCCGTTGGCGCAGAGGCAATCTTTGCCAATCGGGAGGTGATCGGCCTGGAAGCAGACACCGCCTGGTGTGACGTCACCGCCTTCCAGCAGGCGCTCCAGCAAGGCAATCTGGCCGAAGCCGTAGAGCTGTACCGCGACGATTTTTTGACCGGTTTCAGCCTGCGCGACAGCCTCCCCTTTGACGATTGGCAGCTTCAGCAGCAGGAAAGCCTGCGCCGCGCGCTGACCCAGGCCCTGGCCCAACTGGCCCAAACCACAACGGGTCAAACGGCCGTTGCCCACGCCCGCCGCTGGTGCCAGATCGATCCGCTGCGCGAAGAAGCGCACCGCACCCTCATGCGCCTGCTGGCGGAAAACGGCCGTTCCGCCGAAGCCCTGCGGCAATACCGCGACTGCGTCCGTATCCTGGACGAAGAGCTGGGCGTCCCCCCGCTGCCCGAAACCACCGGGCTGTACCAGGCCATTCAAAATGATCGGCTCACCCAAAAGGAAAGCGCAGCCGAACTCACCCCCGCGCCTGCGCCCCCGGTCGCCTCGTCATCGCCGCTGATTGGCCGCGAAAATGAGCTGCACCAGATGCAGCAGCTTTACCAACAGGTCGCGCCGGACGGCCGTTTGCTGATCATCGAAGGGGAGCCGGGCATCGGCAAGACGCGGCTGGCCGAAGCGCTGGTCGCCTGGGCAGCGGCCAACGGCGCGGCCACGCTCACCGCCCGCTGCTACGAAGGGGAGACCAACCTGGCCTACGCCCCGCTGATCCAGGCGCTGCAGGCCGGCCTCACCCCCGCCGCGGCCGGCCGCCTGGCAGCGCTGCCCGACCACCACCTGGCGGAAGCAGCCCGCCTGCTGCCCCAGCTGGCCGCCGGGCGCAGCCTGCCGCCGCCTCACAACCTCAGCGGTCCCGGCGAGCAAGTCCGCTTTTACGAAGGCGTCATCCAGACGCTGCTGGCCCTGCTGGCCGGCCCCACCCCCGGCATTTTGTGGCTCGACGACGTGCATTGGCTGGACGCCGCTACGCTGGAGCTGCTGCTCTATTTGCTGCACCGCTGGCGGGAACGGCCGTTGCTCACCATCTTTTGCTGGCGCAGCGAAGAGCTGCCCGCCAACAGCCCGCTCACGACGCTGGCCGCCAAACTGCGCCGCGAAAACGCTTGCCAGATTGTCCGGCCCAACCGCTTTACCCAGGCGCACATCGCCGCACTGCTCACAGCCGCCGGCAAGCCGTTCAACCCCGACCTCTTGCAGCAGCTGCACCGCGAAACCGAAGGGCTGCCGATGTTTGTGATCGCCTACCTGGACGCCCTCAGCGCCGGAGCCGGCCCGATGCGCCTGCCTGCCGGCTTCACCGTGCCCGCCTCCGTGCGCGATTTGCTGCACCAGCGGCTGGCCCAGGTCAACGAGACGGAGCGCCAGATTTTGCAAACGGCCGCGGCTATCGGCCACAGCTTTGATCTGCCGCTGGTGCAGGCCGCCAGCGGGCGCAGCGATGAGGAAACGGTCACCGCGCTGGAAACGTTAACCGCGCGCGGCCTGCTGCTGGAGCAAACCGGCCGCGACCGCGCCGCCTACGACTTCAGCCACAACAAGCTGCGCGCGCTGGTCTACGAGGAGACGGGACTGGCGCGGCGGCGTCTGCTGCACCGCCGTTTAGCGACCACGCTGGCCGCCGATCGCTCACCGTCAGCGGCCGTTTCCGCCCAAATCGCCGCCCATTACCAGCACGCCGGGCTGGAGCCGGAAGCCGCCGCCTACTTTGTGCAGGCGGGCGATCAGGCGCGGGCGCTCTACGCGTGGCAGGATGCCATCGACTATTATCGCGCTGCGCTGGCTCTGGGCGCGGCGGAAGCGTGGCGGCTGCACACGGCCTGCGGCGAACTGTACATGCGCCTGGGCGCGTATCCCAACGCGCTGGTCAGCTACGAAACGGCCGCTGCGCTGGCCCCGGCGTCTGCACTGGGCGGCATTGAACACCAGCTGGCCCAGGTGTACCAGCGGCAGGGAGAATGGACGCTGGCGGCGCAAACGCTGCTGCAGGCGCAGGCGCACCTGCCGGAAACGGCCGATCCGGCCGTACTCTGCCGCCTGCTGATTGATCGCAGCCTCGCCGCGCACCGCCAGCGGCAGCCGCACGAGGCGCTGGCGCTGGCGCAGCAGGCGCGCGCCCTGGCAGATACGGCCGGGGATCGAACGCTGCTGGCGCTGGCGCACAACAGCCTGGGGATGCTGGCGCGCAGCCGGGGGGAGATGGAAACGGCCGTGGCGCTGCTGGAGAAAAGCCGCCGCCTGGCCGACGCCGCAGAGCGCATCGACGTGCAGATAACGGCGCGCAACAATCTGGCGTTGGCGTACGGCGCCGCCGGGCAGCCCCTGGCCGCCCGGCCCGTTTTGCAGGAAGCGCTGGCGCTGGGGATACAGTACGGCGACCGGCATTACGAGGCTGCCCTGCGCAGCAACCTGGCCGACGTGCTGCACCAATTGGGGGAAGAAACGGCCGCTCAGGCACACATCCGCCAATCGGCCGAAATTTATGCAGAGATTGCCCGCGAAAAGGGGGAATGGCGCGCCGAAATCTGGCAGTTGATGGCCTGGTGAGGTCGCCGGGGCGTGAACGCCATACTCCTACTGATTCAGGGGGGCTATCAGATTTTTGATGATGAGGGAGGCCACCTGGTCAACGGCCGTTTCCGACCCCATAAACTTCATGGTGAACCAGACAACGCCCCGGCTGGTCACCACGTACTCTGGCGCTTGTTGGGTGATGGCAGCCACGGCCGTTTCCACATCCAGGTACGGCTCCAGCGAATCGGTACGGAAGCTGACGTTAAACTGTTCACGATGGGCATTGATGGAGCAAGTATAAACTCGTGCCTCCCGCGTTTGCTTGTAAAAGCTAACCGCCGATTTCTGGGGCGAAATTTGCAATAACTCATCAGCCTCTAACAGCTGCTGCCTGAATCGAAAATAAAGCTTCTGCATCGGTGCGGACCATTGCGTATATACCTTTTCCTCGGTGTACTTCATTGATCCAGTTACCTGCTGCGTATCCGGTGTTTCTTGGTCCGGGCCGACGGTTAGCTCAAAGTCCAGCATCTCCTCGCCAGATTTTATGCGGCAGTAGCGATATTCAATCAGATTGATGTCTACACCCAGCGTACGCAAGTAGCGAGCTACGGCCGTTATCCGATCATCATTCCCTTCAATCACCACAAAGATGCGTTGGTGGCTGTTTAGTTGCAGATTGGCGGGGAGGGTACGGCCGTTTCCGCTTCGGTCGCTTCTGCCTCGCCGGCAAACGTTTCGTGCCACGCCTCCGCCAGCGTGTGCGGCTGCAAATAGTTGTTTGCCAACCGCTCAATCTCATCGCCGGACAAGCCGGCCAGCCAGGCGGCATATTCCAGCGCCTGGGCCAGCACCCATCTGCCCGAAAACACCCCCACCGCCAATCTGTCACCATCTACGCCGAAATCGGCCAGGCGCATGACAGTTGGCAGGCAGAAATCTGGCAGTTGATGGAGTGGTAGCCATCCTTTCCTAATTGTTTTCAACTAGGCAGAAGGACATAATGCGTTCTTGGAAAAGCGAACTCCCAACTTCAAAAGCATCAAGGGGATTCCATAAGAATTGGTTGTATTTTGGCCAGTTATGGGATTATCGAGGGTTATTGGTCTTTTTGGGGCTTTTGTCGCCGCTCATGGATCCAGCCAATGAGGGAAAAAACGAGGCCGATGATTAACAGGCGCACAAGGCTGCCTAACCAAAGGGCGTGGCTGTAGAAATAGCCAGGAACGTCCTGAAATAGTTGGGCAACTATCCACAAAGGTGTGAAAACGAAGATGGCGAAAGCAAAGCGACCCCAGGAGTTATAAAAGGAATGGGGACGCAAAATGAGGTACAGTAAGCCTACTTCTAGTAAGGTGATTCCGGCAAAGAGGATGACGCCGCCAAAGGGATAGGGAGCGTCAGCTGGTGCACCGGGGGCGGGCGTAAACCCGCCCCAAATCAAGAAGGGGAGGGAGATAAGCCACAGAACAGGTAGGCCATATTTTTTTAGCCAGGCAATTATCTGTTGCAGAACGGCCGTTTCCATAAATCCAGTCTACCATGCTCACCACACGCCGCCAAAAAACAGGGTAAGCGATAGCAATTAACCCGCCTAACCGCCAGATCGATTTAAGGAAAACGCATTGGGCAAGGTAGCACTTGCGCGTCTTTACCCAATTGCCGACAGCTCCCGTTGAGAGCAGTTTTGTCGCTTACCGTTGGACCCCATTTTTCGTAGCGCAGCACAGCGACACGGGTTCAGCTCTCTTTGTGCTCTCCATTTCAGACATCATGGAAGTTTTTGCAGAAGGTAACGAAAACAAAATCGGGACATTTTGTCCTATTCTGTGGTGACTCCTATCTCATGACGGCAGGATAAGTAAGGGAGTATCATGAGTGAAAAATCTTGTATTTCTTGGAGAATTGACCTTGAACAAAACCCTATTTTTCACCCTCGGTCTGTTATTTTCGTCGCTCTTATTGTCTTATACAACTCCCCAAAACAGTGCTGCCCAGAACATTCCCACCTATACTCCCGCCGGCGGCCAGCAACCGGCAATCCTGGTGACGGAAGGCGTCACCAGTTTCACCCTGGTTCCACCGCGCATTCACTGGAACACCTCACCCCCGTGTGTCGAAATCCCCACCGGCCAATCCGGCCTGCCCATGGACGATGGCCCGGAGGCCATCAGCCGTATTCCCACCTACGATGGCCCCATTCGCCGGCTTTTATTTGTGGAAGAGGTAACTGATGAATGTACACCTTACGCTATCCTCTCTAACCTCATCGCCGACGAAAACTATGTCTATTGGGCCGACCACAATGGCCTGCAACGGCTGCCCATTGAAGCCAACACAAACAATCCATTTGAATTGGTCAGTGATGATATTGTGACCGATTCAGAAAACATACCCGTCGTCCTCACCGACGCGGGCAGCAATATCTATGCGGCCGTTTACAACAGCAACAACACTTACACCTTGTGGCGGGTCAACAAAGCGTTTCAGGTCGCCAGCGAAGTCCTGACTGTAGGCGGCTCCATCAGCAATCTCTCTTATGATGGCAGCTATCTCTACTGGCTCAACCACACCAATGGGCTGGACGCTCTTTACCGCACCGAGCGGACGGGCAACACCTACAGCCACCAGATTTTAGGGGTGCAAGTCACCGGCTATCATGCCGAGGGAGAACGCACCGCCTGCGCGCCTGCCTGTGTGCAAACCCACTACGTCTTTATGGCTAAGGGCAGCCATGTGGATCGCTATGACAACATCAACGGCAACACCCAATTTAACGTTTATGTCAGCGACAGCAGTGACCCACAAACGGTGGTGTATGAACTGGTGACGGATGTGTTTGACCTGTTTGTGCTGGAAGAACGGCCCATACCCAACCACCTCCCGAATCAATATCTTTTGCACCGCACCGGGCGCGGCGGCGGCATTCCGGAACTCATCTATCTCCGCACCTCGTCGGACGAGGCGCCTTTGTATAATTTACGCACCGATAACGAGTATCTGTACTGGATTGATTACAGTGGGGGCGGCATCATGGACACACAGCTTTTAAAGCTGCCCAATGATGCCGAGGAAATCCCGACGCCCAATCTGACGCTCTTTGGCATGACTGTCACCCAGGGTATTCAGGGCGGGGTGAATCCCGGGGACAACCATGTGCCGCTCATTCAACAACGGCGCACCTTTGTCCGGCTGCGGGCTGCCTCTTTGGAGGCGGTGGGTGGGGTCACGGCCGTGCTCTACCGCGAAAACAGCAGTGGCCTCATTATCGGCGGCCCCCTCTATCCGATCAACGGCATACACCGCACCCTCTCGCCAACGGCCGTGCCCGATTCCGTCAACAGCCAATTCCTCTTTGAACTGCCACCCGACTGGCTGCACACCTCCCCGCTGCGCCTGCGCGCCGAGCTAAACCCCTACAACGACCCGCTGGAATTAGAAGTTGACCGCGCCGACAACACCTTGCGCCAGACCTTGAACATCCTCCCCTCGCCGCGCCTGGAAGTAGACTTCTACGTGCTGACCTACACAGTGAACGGCGTCAGCTACACCCCGCGCCCGGACAAAGACGTGGAGCAAACCTTCAGCTACATTCGCCGCACCTATCCCCTGGCCAGCAAACCCGCCTACGGCGATGACCCCTCCCCCGGCTTTCGCCCTCACATCATCCCCCTCGACCTGGGCGAGAGTCTAGGCGTGCGGGTGATGCGCACCCATCCCGTCTGTTACTTGATGGAGGATCCCAGCTCGTGCGCCAGCAGCTACGTGAACAGCCTCTTGCAAGGGCTGAAATATATGACCGCCTCGGACAATGTGTTTTATGGGCTGATGTCCGATGAAGCCAATTTCCCACGCGGCGCCGGGATGCTGGGGGTAGCCAGCGGCCCCGCCGGCGAGTCTTGCTGCTGGGACACCGACGGCGCGTATACCGACTGGTACACGGCGCACGAAATCGGCCACGCCCTGGGGCGGCATCACCCGGTATTCGGTTCGCAGTGCGGTGGCGAGCCTACTGACTGGGATTATCCCTATTTGAATGGGTTAATTGGCGACTCAGACGCTTACTTTCAGGGTTTTGACTCTGGCGACCCCGCTTTTGCCATTGAGGCCAACGTCATGCCCTGGACTGCCTGGGCTGATTTTATGACCTACTGCGACAATCAATGGATCAGCGATTACACCTATAATGGCCTCTATGGGGCGATGATGTGGAATGGGAAGCAGCGGACGCGCATGGTCGCTCCGGCAGGAGCAGAACTGCTGGGCGTTTACGGCATTATCTTGCCAGAGGCAGATGTGGCCGATATTCATCTGGTGCAGCAGTTTGATACGGGGGCGATGATCCCGGAATTGATTCCTGGTGATTACGCCATCCGGCTGCGAGGCGTAAATGGGGCACTGCTGGCGGAATATGCCTTTACGCCGGATGGCGGCGATGGCAGCGAGCCTGAGGATGAGCCATATCTGGCGTTTGGGCAGATTGTGGAGTGGGTGGCAGGCACGGCCGTCATTCAGATCGTCACTTTGACCAATAGCGCGGTGTTGGGGGAAACGGCCGTCAGCGCCAATCCGCCCCAAATCAGCAATGTTGTCTTGCAACGGCCGTCCAACCCCGTTGCCGGAACCGTCACCCTGGCCTGGTCGGCCACCGACGCCGATAACGACGACCTCACCTTCGATATCCAGTACAGCCGCAACGCGGGCATTGAGTTCCGGCCTGTTTTGCTGGGCGTAACCGGCAGCAGCGCCCAGATTGACATGGACGCGCTAGGCGGCGGCATTGGCCTGTTCCGCGTCACGGTGTCTGATGGTGTGCATCTGGCAACCGCTACTTCGCCCGCCTACGTGGTGGCTAACAAACCGCCGCAGCCCCAAATCCACACCCCTGGCGATGGTGATGTTATCCAATGGGGGCGGCAACTACAACTGATTGGCTCCGCCTATGATTTGCAGGATGGCACGGTTGAGGAGAGCAATCTGCTGTGGCGGTTAGGGAATAGTTCAACGCTTTTGGGGGCTGGCTCGATGGTGAACCTGGATATTGACGACCTACCCGTGGGCGAGGTGGAAATCCGCCTGATTGCCACCAACAGCGCCGGGCAAACGGCGACCGACAGCATCACGCTCACGGTGCATGATGACCTGGTATTTCCCGGCCCCACGCTGGATGTGTCCCCCTCCATTTTGAGCTGGCATCTGGAACCGGGCACCACGGAATTGCAAACGGCCGTCCTCACCATCCACAACCCCGGCACAGGTACGCTGAATTGGACGGCCGTTGCCACCACCCCCTGGCTCACCCTCTCCGCCACCAATGGAACGGCCACTCAAAGCATCACTGTCACGGCTAATACCTCCATCCTGGGCAATGTAGATCGCCGTCTGGGACATATCAACTTTACCGGCACAGACGCCGACGGGCAGGTGGTGGGCACGGTTTCCATCCCCGTCAATCTGGCCGCCGGTGCGCTCTGGTTCAGGGACACAGACGACAAAATCTACTTGCCCTTGGTGAGGAAACCATAACGATGAAACAGCTTTTTTTGCTTTGCCTGCTGGTGGTGGTCGCGGGATGGCTACGGCCGTCCGGCACTACTGCCGCCCCCCAGGCCATCATCACCGTAGATTCGATGGCCGATGAAATGGTGGATGACGACAACTGTACCCTGCGGGAAGCGATAGAAGCGGCCAACACGAACACGGCCGTAGACGACTGCCGTCCTGGTTCGCCCATTACAGGGGGAGGATCATAGAGCTTGTTGGCCTGTATGGACGCTTGACTGCGCAGCAGGCGCCGGTTTCTGTGCCTGCCGCCACACATTCCCCCGCAGCACGCGCCGGGCAATCCCCGGCTGCATCACGCTGGGCGGCGGGGCCACCAGGTTCACCACCTTCAAAAAGGCGACAGAGACGACCGGATCGCGGTGGGCCGCGTGGTGCAGCTTCTCCAGATACCAGTTGATAAAGCGGGTCATCGGGCTGCGCGGGCCTTCCACCTCCGGAAAGCGCAGATCGTTGCCCACGGCCGTTCCCCAGGGAATATCAATAATCTTGCCCGCCTGCTTAAAGAAGCGCTGCGCCAGCCGCGCCGGCCCCTGGGTCAGGCAGCCGTCCAGCGCCGCCGCCTCCATAGCAGCTACCGACATCCCCTGGCCATATATTGGGTTAAAGCTGCACAGCGCATCTCCCAGTACCAGGTAACCTGCTGGAAAGCGGCTGAGCCGATCGTACCGCCGCCGCAGGTTGGAAGGAATTTTGTGCGGCGTCGGATCACCAATTGGTTCGGCGTTGGCCACCACGTCGTACAGCGCCGGGGTAGCCATGCTGCGCACAAATGCCAGCAGCCCTACGTGATCCTGAGGAATCTGCTCGCCCATGTATGCGGCCACTGTCAACATCCAGCGGTTCCCTTCCTGGCTGAGCAGCACGCCGGCCCGGGGATTGTCCGGCGCAGCAGCCACAATGAGGGCGTTGACGCCGGGCATATGCTCCGGCCGGCGCCGGTATTGGCAGGAGGTGTAGGTGACGCCGATTTTCACCGCTTCTTCTGCCGGGCGTTCGTATCCCAAAGACTCCAGCCAGGCGGGGCTGCGCGAGCCGCGCCCGCTGGCGTCTACCACCAGATCGGCCGTCATGCTTTCTTCGGCGCTGCCCGCCTTGCGCCGGATGAGCCGCACGCCGGCGATACGGCCGTTGTCCGGCGTGGCCAGCAGTCCCAGCACGTCGCATCCTTCCACCGCCTGCACGTTGGGCAAGGCCAACACCCGCGCCCGCACCTCCGCTTCCAGCCGGGGCCGGCTGACGTTGATGGCGTTCACCCCGCTCACCGTCGGCTGGTGGCAGTCGCCCTCGTGATACCAGCGGGCAAAATCGCTCACATCCCCATAATCCGCACCCAGGCTGATCAGCTTTTCCGTCAGGCCAGGGAAATATCCCTCCATGATTTGCAGCCCCTGCGCCAGAACGGCGTGGGCGTGGCGACCCTGGGGCACGCCCTTGCGGTTATCGCCCGCCGCCGGGAAGCTGTCCCGCTCCAGCAGCGTCACCTTTTCAAAGTGGTTGGCCAGCACATGGGCGGCCAACAGCCCGCCCATGCTGGCTCCAATCACAATCGCCTGCTGCCCTGCCAAACCTTTTGCTTGCTTCATGTTAGACACTCCTTTGCCTGAATCGAGTCGTTTGCTGCGCCAGCCTGTCCGGCGCTATGCAGAGGAGTGTAAAGCCAGCCGCTGCTAACTTTCCAGCCAACGTTTTGCTAAATTGTTGCCAAATTTGGGGGGATTGGGCCAATTTTTGGTGAAGGTTATTCCACGCCGTACAGCTCTTGCCGCCACAGCCAGCCGGTGATCTGCTCTACCGCTTTGCCCAACTGGTAGCGGTAGGTGCTGAAGGGGAGATCGAGCAGTTCAGCGGCCGTTTCCTGGGTGGCTGCCGGTTCAAAATAGGTGTGCCAGAGGACGCGGTGCAGCTTTTGCGTTTTCGGGCTGGCCGTCAACGTCTCTGCCCCTGCGCGCAGCAGGGCTTGCAGGTGAGCGGGCGTTGGCTCCGCCTCGCCCCGGTCGCGCAGGCAGCGGGAGCGCAGCAGCGGGCTGTGCGCCAGCAAATCGGGGCGGCGCACGTCTTTCAGCGCCTGGCGCACCGCTTCGGCAAACTCTGGTTCGGAGAGAGCGACCGGCTGCGGCGCGACGGGCAAATTTTCCAGAGCCACAATCTCATCCAGCAGCTCCCGCTCCCCCATGATGTTCATCCATTCCAGCACCGGCTCCGCCCGCCAATCGTGGACAAAGACGCCAAAGGACTGCCCATCCATCACAAAACCGGCGTCAGGGGCCAGCGGCATCCGCAGATAGTCGAACATAGTGGCGTAATGGTCGCTGTTGGATTGGGCGATGAAGGAGTAGGCCAGGCGGGGGGTATTGAAGAAGAGGCGAAGGCTGACCATGGCGGCCATGTTGAAGATGGCCGGGGAGTTCTGGTAATGGTCAGCGTCCATCCAGTTGCGGAAGTAGAGGGCAACGTCGCCAGGGCGAAGGGGCGCGGTGGTTTGCAGGGTGCGTACGGCCGTTGCCACCCCCGGATCCGCCGCCATATCTTCAGCCGTTGCCTGCCCAATCTCCAACACCTGGCAAAAGCCAGCCACAGCTCCGCCGGCGGCACGAAACACAAAAAAGGTTGCCTGCGGGCGCGTCTGCCAGTAACGGGCCGCCGCCAACGATTCCTCGCCCTGGTGCTGCCGGAACAACTGCTCAATGATGGGCATATCGGACGGCTGGGCTGCGTCAATGTAAAGCTGGCCCAACGACTGCCATTCATAGAACGGCCGCATAAACGGGTTGTTACGGTGCAGGAAGAGCAGGGCAAAGACGGCAAACTGCTGCGCCAGGCCGCTGCGCTGCTGAATTTGCTTAATGATGTAGCTCCGCACCTGAAAATGGAGTTCGCGGAAGCGCGGCAAATTACGCCAGCGCAGCTCCGCTTCCAACAGTTCGCGCACCAGGTCATGGGGGAAAAGTCCAAACGGCCCCTGCTCAATAAAGGAAAGATCGCGCAGCCATTGGAAAGCGGTGTGGGCGTGGTCGGCCCCCAGGCAGTGGGCCAGCAGCGCTTCGTCGGTGTTAAAGGCGTGGGCGCACACTTCCAGCGCCTGGCGCAGCACGGGGTCGGGTACATCGGCGACGAAGCGCTCCAGGAGCACGCGCACAATGTCCGGGTCTTGCTTCAGGTCGAAGGCGCTGGCGGTTTGATTTTGGCTGAACAGGTCGGCTGCCAGGGAAAGGGCCAGTGGGTGGCCATAAGTCATAGTGAGGACGCGCTCCGCCTCCTCTTCTGCCACGCCCTGGGCGCGCAGGTAGGCGGCGCTTTCGTCGGGGCGCAGGTTGCGCAGGGAGATGATGCGCGTCAGTTCTGCCCAGCCACCGGCGCGCCAGGCGACGGGAGGCGGCTGGCGTCCGGCAATAACCACAATGACCCGTTCCGGCAGTTGGGGCAGGAATTCTTCGCGCAGCCAGCCATCCAGCGGCGACAGCAGTTCGTAGGTATCCAGAAGAAGGATGAGGTTGGGTAGGTTGGCAATGGCTTCCAGCGGGTCCGTTTCGGGTGGCAGGCGCAGAGCGAGCTGCAGGGCGGTGAGGAGACCGGCGGGGGAGGCGTCGAGGTGACGGCCGTCTAAAGGCACACAGGGCCGGTCCACTTTCTCAGCGATCTGGGCAAACTGGCGCAGCAGCGTGGTTTTGCCCATGCCGCCGGGGCCGTGCAGGTGCAGCACGGCAAAGTCGGGCACGTCACGGCTGAGGGCGGCGCGGAAAAGCTCTAGTTCGGCGCTGCGGCCAACAAAGCGCTGGCGGCGCGCCTGGGACAGACGATTGGCTAAGCGAGCTGTCACGTTCTTCATATCTCCTGATTGGGAATGTTCAGGGGACATTATAAACGATAGCGGCAAGATTGCGCATAATTGCACCACAAAAATACGCGCTTGTTGGCAAATTTCCCGGCCGAAATGGGAGCCTGCCCCCATGACGACGGGAAAGCGGGAGGGGTAGAGTAATCCGTGAGCGGTAATCAGCGGGCAGTGCTGAACCGAATACTGCTCACTGAATACTGTTCACCGGAGATTGCCATGCCGATTCAACCCAATTTTCTGGAACGAACCGCCTTTTTCACCCTGAACGCCGCCCCAGGGCCGATGCTGGACCTGGCCGGGGCGCTGCGGCCACCCGTCTGCTTCACCCGATGCGTCAGACCCCCGGCAGCAGCCTGCTGGTGGCCAGAAAATAACAGGTGGCCTAGGGGCAGCGCCTTGTGCCTGCCCAAATGTGGGGGACCACAAGGGTCGTCCCTACCTCAGCCAACAGGAGAAACCATGAAACGTGTATTCAAATGGATTGGTATTTTGATGGGCGGTTTATTGGGCATCATTATTTTGGCCTATGGTGCTATGTGGGCTATCAGCGCCAGCCGGTTGAACCGGGTGTATGAGGTCACGGCCGTTTTCAACCTCACCATCCCCACCGACGCCGAACGCATCGCCGCCGGGGGGAAAACCTACGCCATTTACTGCGAAAGCTGCCACGGCGCGAATCTGGCCGGGGAACTCTTCTCTGAAGACCCTGCCTTTGGCGAAATCTACAGCGCCAATCTCACCAGCGGTGAAAATGGCATCGCCCGCCGCTACAGCGATGACGAATTTGCCAGAGCCATCTGGTATGGCGTCAAACAAGACGGCGCGCCGACGGTGGGGATGCCTTACGAATTTTTCCAGGGCATCCACGTGGGCGACATGGAAAACCTGATCGCCTATCTGCGCAGCGCGCCGCCGGTAGACACCGCTTATCCCGAAGCCAGCTACGGCCCCATGCTGCGCGTGATGCACGCGGCCAACCTGTTCCCGCTGGTGGCGGCAGAAAAGATAGACGGTAGCCAGCCGCCGCCCGGCATTGTCTCGCCAGACGATACGCTGGCTCATGGCGCTTATCTATCCGTGTTCTGCACCGCCTGTCACGGCCCCGATTTGACCGGGATTGCCATCGCGGAAACGCCCTCGCTGTGGCCAGCCATCACCACCTGGACAGAAGCAGAGTTTGAGCGGGCCGTGACGCAAGGGGTACGCCCCGACGGCCGTCAGATGGACCCGGAAATGATGCCCTGGCCTTCCTTCAACCTCTACACCGAGGCAGAGCGCCACGCCATCTGGGCTTATTTGCAAAGCCTGGAGCCTGTGGCTAAAGAATAATCAGGAGCAACGGCATCCAGATGAAACATCATTTTCTCCTCTTCCTCTTGCTGATCATCATGGTGGGCCTACGGCCGTTTCCCATCAGCGCCGCTCCCCAGGCCACCATCACCGTCAATTCCCTGGCGGATGATCTGGCGATCAATGGTAATTGCACTCTGCGCGAAGCCCTCTTCACCGCAGCGCTTAACACCACCTGGGACGGCTGTACGGCCGGCAGCCCAACCGGAGCGGACCTGATTGTCTTTTCCGTCAATGGTGTCATTAACCTGAGTCTTGGGGAACTCATCATCACTTCTCCGGTGACGATACGCGGCAATGGCCGCAGCCAGACAATTATCGATGCAGGTGGCAATAGCCGGATTTTCTTGATTGATGATGCGTCGGTTAGCCTGGAAGCGATGACAATTCAGAATGGAAATGCCGCTAGTTGGAGCGGAGGCGGGATATACGCCGGTTTACCGGGGATAACGCCCGCTGCATTATTGCTGGATGATGTGGTGATACAGGATAGTTCCGGTATCAATGGTGGGGCGATCTCTACAATAGGATGGAGTATAACAATCCGGAACAGTCTTTTTCAACGTAATCAAGTAGGCTGGACAGGAGGTGCAATATATATTTTATCTACAAACGAAGCGTTGCTGGAAAACAACATTATCAGAGAGAATACGGCAGGAGTGGGTGGGGGTGGCATCAACACTTTGGACACGGTCGTAACCATTACGCACACGCTGATCGAGAACAATCTGGTCGATGAGTCTCTTTCTTCCGGGGGAGGGGGGATAACTATCTCTTCAGGATACTTGCAACTCTCCAATAGCATCGTGCGGAACAATATCGTCGACCTGGATGGTGATGGGGGAGGCATACTCCTCACTCACACCTCAAGAGCCGATATCACCAATAGTACGATCAATAAAAATTATGCCGAGTACGGTAGCGGAGGAGGGATACACTTCGACACATCGTCAACCAATAGCTTATCACGCACATTGTCCGTAGAGAACAGTACCATCAGCAGCAATAGCGCGCTGATCGGAGGAGGCTTGTTTATCCAAACCGAGGAATCATCGAATGAACCAGTCATCCGTTACACAACCATCGCAAACAATGTGGCCTTATCACTGATCGGTGCAGGGGGAGCAATTTTTGTCAATCCTGGCAGCGTCGATCTGACGAGCACACGCAACATCATTTATGGCAATACCGGCTCACCGGCTTGTTATCCAAGCGGCGGCTGGATTTCGGATGGTTACAATGTGCTGCAAGACGCTACCTGTGGCAACAACGGTACTGATCTGATCGGGACCAACCCGCTGCTTGGCCCGCTTGCCGATAACGGCGGCCCAACCTTCACGCATGCCTTGCTGCAAAACAGTCCGGCGATTGATGCCGCGCCGTGCCTGCCAAACGTTGTTACCGATCAACGCGGGGTTTCGCGCCCTCAGGGAGATAGCTGTGACATCGGCGCCTTTGAATTTGGCGATTGGGTAACGGCCGTTTATCTACCGCTGATCGTTCGCAATCCGTAATATGGAAGGTGCTATGAAAAAGGTCACTCTGTTATTTATCGTCATCGCTGCTTTGATTTTAGGCATAACCACCAAATCACTGCTCACCGGGCCGGGGGAGCAGGAACGGCTGCGTTTTTTCGAGCCGTTTGTTTGTCCAGAGGGCAGCCAGTACCGCTTTGACATGCGCTCCGTGCCCTTCTTCGATCCACAAACCGGTGCAGAAGCAGCAGGCACAGAGCTAACCGTCGATTGTGTGGCTGGCGATGCCGTGACGCTGGCAAATGTAACGGATATGGCGGAAGGGATT
>CAZDEO010000098.1:0-17374 GCA_964504445.1 uncultured Anaerolinea sp.
GCGCCGCCAGCCGTTTTTCCCTGCCCCAACTGCAAAAGCCGCTGCCCAACCTGGAAGAACCCCTCAGCGACGAAGTGACACTGGAAACCATCAGCAACGCCGACTTTGCCAACTGGCTGCAAAACGACACCTCCTTACGTGAGGTTTTTCTTAATGACCCGCACCATGCCTACAAAACCATTGAATCCGCCGGCTACACCCTCTCCAGTGACAGCCAGCGCCAGCTCAAACTTCTTAACCGAGACAATTTTGCCCACAAAATACAAGAATTCACCCGCGCCGCCATGCTCAAACCTGCGCCCGCTGCGCTGGAAACCCCATCCCAGCGCATTGTCAACACCGGCTTTGCCCCACAATCCGCCGCCGACCAGCCCACCGAGTCCACAGAACCACTCATAGCGGCTACACCTTACTACTTCTGGTTGGAAGTGGGCGCACGCATTGCTGGGACCATCGAAGCAGAAGATGTGGCCCTGCCCACAGACAAGCTGCCGCCCAATGTGCAGTTGCAGGTCGTTCTCTTTAGCTTTGTCCACGAGTTAGAAACCATCCCTGGGCAAGAAATGGGTCTCATCCAGGTACCGCCTAGCGGTGACGTGCAGGTTGTACAGAGTGTTGCCACACCTCCTGTAGGCGAAGCGATGCTTTCCCGACGCTTATTTTTCCCCGTGGGCACCCCCGCCGCTCCCGGCGCTTACCGCCTGCGCTGCCACATCTATTACCAACAAAACCTGGTGCAGTCGCGGCTGATTACCGCCTACGTGGGTACAGAACCGCCTGCGGGCCAACCCGCCCTCCTTTCTGAGGTGGATTACACGCTGTCTAAAACCCTGGACGGCCGTCAGTTAGCCGCCATGCAGCCCAACCAGCTCAGCCTCATGCTCAACGACAACGGCAACGGCACCCACGGCTTCCGCTACTTTGGCGAAAACGAATTCAAGCAAGACCTTGCCCTGGGTGAAGGGGAACTCAACACGTTGATCAAGATGGCACGGGCCGTGCTGCGCCGCGCCAGTTGGGGCGATGAGGAAGATTATGCCGCGGGCAAAACCTACCGCTACGACGGCGTGCGCAACATGCAGCAGCTACAACGCGACCTGGTTCTGTTTGCCCAGCGCGGTTACCGCTTCTTTGCCGACCTCATTGGCCCGCTAGCTGGAGACCAAGACCCCTGGGACGTGATGGACTGGCTGCTGCCGCCGGGGCAAATTCAGTTTGCCAGCAAACGCTCGGCGCGGCTGGTGCTGCCCCTGGCCATGATGTACGATTACCCGTTTGACGATGGCCTCGCTTTAGACGACTATAGCTTATGCGCCACCTTCACCGGCGCGCTGCAAAATGGCAGCCCGCTAGCGGAAACGGCCTGCTTCCAGGGTAACTGCCCAAGTTATGGCCATGACCGCGTCATTTGCCCCAGCGGTTTCTGGGGCTTCCGGCACAGCATTGGCCTGCCCGTAACCACTGACGCGGCCCCTGATGCCCCTACGGAAATTCCCCTGGCTGATAAGCCAGGCATTGCCGCCAGTGTGTATACTGACTTTACGCTCCTGGGCGCGCATAAAAGGCGGCTCCAAGGGCTACCTATTCATTGGGAACTGGCAGAGTCGCGCAATGATGCTCTGGATCTGCTGAAGCGTACGGAGGCCCAGGCTGTCTATTTTTACTGCCACGGGGGGCTGGTGAAGGATCTACCGTTTTTGCAGGTGGGGCCAAAGGGGGATGATCGGCTGGTGGCGAATAATATTTTGAATAAGCGCATTCGCTGGCGCAAGGTTCGGCCGTTAATCTTCATCAATGGCTGCCACACCACCGCCCTCTCCCCGGAAGCTGCCCTGGACTTTGTCAGCACCTTTGTGGGCATTGCCCACGCCGCCGGCGTTATCGGCACCGAAATCACCATCTTTGAACCCCTGGCGGTGACCTTTGCCGAAACCTTTTTTAAATTTTTCTTGGCGGACAAAATGCGGGTGGGGGAGGCCATTCGCCAGACGCGCCTGATGCTGCTGCAAGAGTGGAATCCTCTGGGGCTGGTTTACATTCCCTACGTGCTGCCCAGCTTGCGGCTGGCCTGACCCCTTCGTTTAGTTTTCCCGCTTGGCCATTCTTTGCCAGATGACTTCCGCCATACGGTTAACGGCCGTAGGCAAAATAGATTGCGCATTGGTCAAAGTAAGCGGCACCCCTTGGGTCAAAGCGCGCGGTTGGTTGGCATCATACCCAATCTGAAAAGCGACCCGAGCATTAAGCGCCTTTTCAATGGCCGCCGTCGAAATTGGGGCATCTACCGTCGTCTGGTTTATGACATGGGTCTTATATTTAATAGGCACGTTTGCCTTAGCAACAGCTCGATTGGTATTCAACGCTGTTTGCACGGCAATCACATCTGGCGTAATAACGTGCATGGCCATATCCGAAGCTTGCAATGCCGCCACAAAAGCTGGGGAAAGCACCGGTGGCAAATCTACCACGACAAAAGCCGTGTTTTGCCGCAGCAGTTCAAGCATAGTCGTCGTTACTTCTTGCGACAATACAGTCGGCAACTGGGGCAAGGGAGGAGACGAAAGCACACGCAATCCTGAACCATGGATAATCAACTGCTTCTGCATTTCAGTCCAGTCTAAAGGAGCAGCATCCGTCGCTAGCAAATCTAACCAGGACGTTCGCGGCTGTAACCGCAAATGAAATGATGCCTGGCTCCCTGACAAAGATAAATCGACCAGGCACACTTCCTGTTGACTCAGGCGGCGCAGCGAAGCTGCCAGGTTAACGGCCAGGGTCGTTTGGCCAACGCCACCACGCAAGCTGTACAGTGCCATTACCACACCTAGTTCTGGCGACTGGGCAGCTTGTTTTTGGCTTAGAAGTTCGTCCACTTTCTCAATAAGCTCTTGCGCAGTAACCGGTTTGCTCAAATAGCCATCGGCGCCGCTTTCTAAAGCTGTTGACCGATCTATTTCCTGAGACCGGGCAGTCAAAATGAGAATGGGTAAATTTTCTATTTCTTTCGTATTGCGGATTTTGCGCGTCAAGTCATGGCCGCTCATATTAGGCATCATTACGTCAAGTACCAACAGGTCAGGTCTGTCGGCCATGATCTTGTCAAAACCGTCCATGGGATTGCCAATGAGGGTGGTTGTATGCCCGCCACGTTGCAACATAAGGCCAACCATACGCAACAGTTGTTCGTCGTCATCAATTACGTAGATTCTGGCCATATCATTGTCTCCTTGTCGCTTTGGCTTTACGAATGCGTTTGAGGTCTAAGAAGCTCGACTATCTTGCAGGCAAAAAATACCTATACGTTCTTTGTGGACAAGAATCAGATCCCCGCTGTAGGAAATATCAGGGTACAGGGAGGCAGAGGCGGTTGCTTCAAATACTGGTTGGAACCGGCCCATGGAATGTACTAAAATGTTGCGCGGAGATAGCTGTCCATCATGATGAATCTCACCCTTGATTTCAAAAGAAGGGACGGTAAGGAAGGTTGGATGGGCGCGACCGCGAATGAAGACGGAACGGCCGTGCTGCGTCCCCACGGGAATTCCATCGCGTCGATCTTGCAGCACGATAAAATTGATATTGTCTTTACGAAAGGCAACAATATCATAGCTAGCCACAATCTCACCGGGTTTTACAATACGTGAGATATATGCATCCTCCAGTTCTAAAAAGTCTGAGTTAGGGTCCGCCAGCGCCGCATGAATACCTCCTGCGCCAACCACAGCCCGGCCGGTCACGCGATAAGAATCGGTAAACAAATCGAGGTTTACGACGTGCCCATATCGTTTAGCGGCCATTGGCAAATTATCTCCTTCAAGGAACACCTATTTTACTTTGATAAGCGATTAAACGTTTAGCTCTTTAGCTTATGCTCTATACTATAAGGGAAAAGCACCTTTTTACAAGCGTTTTGCTCTTGCGCCAACGGCCGTTCAAGGCTCATTCTTCGGTCACCTGGCAACCTACCCACCCATTGGTGATTTAGCCCAGCGACCCTCAGCCCAGATAAACGGGGAAACAACCCATTGCCGCCCCTCCAGACGTAGGAACCCAATTTGCAAGCCTCGGCCATTTCTTTGGTATAAATAAAACGAATCAGAAACAGGATCCCAAATTGCTTTTGCTGGCATCATGAAGGAGTCAAAGAGATTGAGGAAGATAATGGCATCCATGTTCGAGCAGATGCGCGGCCTGCGGCTATGGCACCAATACGCTTAACGTCTTTTACGGCCGTTACCCCGCAAAACCCAGTCTAAAAATTCCTGGAACAGCGTACACCTGTCAACTGTACCCGGGGGCCGCAGTTCATAGAAAGCTAGCGACGAGAGGGCTGCCACCTAGCGCTACCTTCTGGCAAGGCTTTTCCTTGCACCAGTGAACGGCGCCCAGACGAATGTTCCAGACGAGACAAGAGATACTCCATACTGTGTAAAAACCGCGCATCATAGCGCACATGCTTGCACACGTCACATACAAAAGCAGGGGCATCAGGAAACATGAGCATGCGCCTACCCAACCAATGCATATATGGGATCGGAGTCACCTGATACCGGCCAACCCGGCATTCCTCGCAAATCATGTCAGACATAGGACTACCGATCCACCTGGTGCAAAATTTGCACGCCGGCGCTAGCGCCCAGGCGCGTAGCGCCGGCTGCAACCATTTTCTGAGCGTCTGCCAGGGTACGAATCCCCCCTGCGGCTTTCACTCCCATTTCTGGCCCCACAACTTGCCGCATTAAGGCCACATCCGCCTCAGTCGCTCCGCCAGGACCAAAACCGGTAGAGGTCTTTACATAATCCGCACCAGCTGCCTTGCATAGTTCACAAGCAATCCGCTTTTCCTCGTCGGTCAGTAACGCCGCCTCAATAATTACCTTTACCGTGGCGCCATGTTCATGGGCGACCTGCACAACGGCGGCAATGTCTGCCTGCACCAACTCAAGTTGGCCAGCCTTAAGCGCGCCAACATGAATGACCATGTCAATTTCTGTGGCCCCCGCCGCAATAGCCTGGTTCGTCTCAAACGTTTTTACGGCCGTTAACGTGGCCCCCAATGGAAACCCCACCACCGTACACACCGCCACATCGCTATTTGTCAACAACCGCGCCGCCAAAGGCACATACACCGGGTTCACACAAACGGCAGCAAAGTGGTTTTCAGCTGCTTCCGCGCATAACTGCATAATTTGCGCCTCCGTTGCTTCTGGCTTTAACAGCGTGTGATCAATCATACGGGCTAATTCTGTACGGGAAAGCATAAAAGGTTCCTCTTAACAAGCCTTACTGGAAAGCCTGGGTTGTCACCTCATCATGAGCAAAATGAGGCACAAGCTGCCAATCTTGAGGGGGCCAATACACAACTTCTGCCTTTCCCAAAATATTCTCTTTGGGCAAAAAGCTCCACGAGTGCGAATCACTCGAATTGTTGCGGTTATCCCCAAGTACAAAAAACTCGTTCTCCGGCACTTTCCAAAATCCATTATAAGCAGGTGGGGCTTCAATATAAGGCTCGTTCAATGGCACGCCATTTACAAACACTTGCCGATCTCGAATCTCCACATCATCTCCGGGCAAGCCCACAACGCGTTTTATCAGATTAAGGTCATTCTGCGGGTGACGAAACACAATAACATCTCCCCGCTGCGGTGTGTCTAACATATAGCTCACGTTATTAATAATGAGGTATTGACCATCATACAAGGTTGGGTTCATACTGCTGCCATCAATTCGATAACGGCCGATCAATCCATTTACCAACCAAAAAATAAAAAAGGTCAACAGCAGGGTCTCAATAATTTCCCGCACTACCACCTCGGTGGGCTGCCGATACTCTACTTCCACAGAGATTGTGACGGTGTTTTGAGGAGGGTTAAAGGTTGGGTTTTCTAATGTCATTTCAAGCGTTTTCGTTTACAAATTTCACCATCACATTATATTGAATTTTGCACATGTCGGCGAGTAAGCAATCCTTCCCATCAAAATGTTAAAGGCGAGCGCCTCACCGCCGGGCCGTCAAGACCCCTGAAGCTTAAGCGAAACGTCTTACAATCTGCCTTGCACACTGCCTTAGCCAGGGCTATAATGCCTGCTACAAGTGGGCCATTAGCTCAGCTGGCAGAGCAGGTGACTTTTAATCACTTGGTCGGGGGTTCGAGTCCCTCATGGCCCAATAAAGATGCTCCCAACGCCTGGTGCTTTACCAGGCGTTTTTTGTTAGGATTATGCCCATGAAACGACACATTTACCTCGAAGATATTCCTCTGGGTGAGGCCCAGGCCGCCCTGGCAGAAGCCTTGCGAGGTGCGGGATTGTGGCAGCCGATGCCCGCCGAAATAGTTCCCCTGGCGCAGGCCGTGGGGCGGGTAACGGCCGTACCCATCTGGGCCAGGCTTTCTTCCCCCCACTACCACGCCAGCGCCATGGACGGTTACGCCGTGCGTGGCCAAGACACCGTCGGGGCCACCGAAACAACCCCCCGGCAGTTTGTGCTGGTTGAAGAATGGGATGCCCGTCAAGATAACGGCCGTCCGGCCAAAGCCGTCAACACCGGTCATCCCCTGCCCCCCTGGGCTAATGCCGTCGTCATGATCGAGCACACCCAACAAATAACCCTGCCCAACGGCCAACCTGGCATTGAGCTGCGGGCAGCGCTGCCGCCGTGGCACCACGTGCGGCCCATGGGCGAAGACATGGTAGCCACAGAGCTAGTACTACCCGCCAACCACAAGCTGCGCCCCGTAGACCTGGGGGCATTGGCCGGATCGGGCCACGCAGAAGTTTCCGTCTACCGGCAGCCGCGCGTAGCCATTATTCCTACCGGTTCAGAGCTAATTGCGGCGGAGACGGCCGTTGCCCATCCACCCAAACCCGGCCAAATCATCGAATACAACAGCCTCGTTCTCGCCGCTCAAATTGCCCAATGGGGCGGCATGCCCACCCGCTGGCCCATCGTACCCGACAATTTTGCGGCCATCAGGACGGCCGTGCAAGAAGCCGCTGCTACTCACGACCTTATCCTCGTCAACGCCGGTTCCTCCGCCGGCAGCGAAGATTACACCGCCCACATAGTGCAAGAACTCGGCACCCTTCTCATCCACGGCGTCGCCGTGCGTCCCGGACACCCCGTCATCATCGGCATGATTAAACGCGGCAAAGGAGCAGGAAAGCAGGAAGATAAAGGAGACGCACCCCGGCCAATTATTGGCGTGCCCGGCTACCCCGTCAGCGCGGCCCTCACCGGTGAGATTTTCATAGAGCCCCTGTTAGCCCACTGGCTAGGGCAGCCTGCCTATCAGCCGCCTACCCTTACCGCTCGCCTCACCCGCAAAGTCAACTCCCACACCGGCGATGATGACTTCGTGCGCGTCGCTGTGGGCAAAGTGGGCGCCAACGTCATAGCCACGCCCATCAGCCGCGGCGCCGGCGTCATCACCTCCCTGGTACGCGCCGATGGCATTGTGCGCATTCCCCGCTTCAGCGAAGGCGCCGATGCCGGCACGGAAGTCACCGTGCACCTGTACCGCACGCCTGCCGAAATCGCCCGTACCATTGTGGCCATTGGCAGCCATGACCTGACGTTGGATTTGCTAGCCCAATTTTTAGCTGCCCAGGGCCAAGGGCTGCGCCTCATGTCGGCTAACGTGGGCAGCCTGGGGGGGCTGGTGGCTTTGCGGCGCGGCGAGGCCCATTTAGGGGGCGCCCATTTGCTAGACCCAGAAACGGGAGCATACAACATCAGCTACGTGCGGCGCTATTTGCCCAACCAGGAAGTGGTCCTGGTAACGCTGGTAGGGCGCGAACAGGGTTGGATTGTGCCACCAGGTAACCCCAAGAAGCTGGCTGGCTGGAAAGATGCCGCCAACCCAGACGTGCGTATTGTGAACCGGCAGCGAGGCGCAGGCACACGGGTACTGTTGGATTATGAATTGGGGCAGCGCGCCATTGCGCCAACGCAGGTGCAAGGTTATTCTCGGGAAGAGTACACCCATCTGGCAGTGGCAGCGGCGGTGGCTTCCGGCACGGCCGATGCCGGACTGGGCATTCGCGCCGCGGCGCGAGCGCTGGACCTGGATTTTGTGCCGCTGGCCCAGGAACAGTACCAGTTGGTGCTGCCCAAAGCCCACTTTGAGGCGGACTTGTTGCAGCCGCTGTTGGCCTTGCTGCACGACGGCCGTTTCCGTCAGGCGGTGGCTGACATGCCGGGTTATGATGTGGCGGAGATGGGCGCGGTGACCGTAGTGGGAAGTCAGTAGTTGCGGCACGGATTGGCTTACGGAAACGGCCGTTACTTGTACTGTTAGATTCTTATGGTCTAATGAATACGCCACCCATTGGGGCGGAGAATGAGTCTCTTGTTAGGAACAGTGTCCATGCACAGCTTTATCGCCGATTTGCACAATCACACCACGGCGTCAGACGGCGAATACACCCCTACAGAACTGGTACAGGTTGCCGCCAACCTGGGTCTGCAAGCCCTTGGTGTCACCGACCACGACACCCTCAACGGGCTAGACGAAGCCCTGGCAGCAGGCCGCAAATTGGGCCTGCGCGTTGTGCCCGGCGTAGAGGTCTCACTCCGCTTTCGCCGCCCTTATTTTGTGGGCACGCTACACTATTTGCTCTACATCCCTGATGGGCTGCTGCAAGATAGGGATTTCCGCCAGATGGCAACGGCCGTGTTCAGCCAGGGGCGCGGAGCAGGATTAGTACGCGCTCGCGTTGCCGCCATCAATGAAGAATTTGGCCCCCAGGGTAAGACCCCCTTGCTTAAACAAACCTTAACCGCTGCGGAAATAGAAACGCTGGCGCCTAACGTTACTCGCCGCCATTTTGCCCTGGCTCTCAGTCAAAATCATGGCCTGGACCGAGAGGAAGTCAATCAACTCATTGGCAATGACAGCCGCGCCTACGTGCCGTCCGGCATTGATGCCACCCAGTTAACCCCTTTGCTACACAAATATCCCCAATTGGTACGCGTATTTGCCCACCCCGCTGCCGGTTCATTCCCTGGTGTAAGTTTGTATAATGAGGTATTGCCACCTATTGAGATTGTGGAAACCCTCATGCCTGAATTTTTAGATGAGCAGGTACTCGGTCTGGATGGCTTAGAAGTGCATTATCCAGGCCATGCACCCCAACACGAGCAGCTTATGGCTGAATGGGCGACCAGGTATGGGTTGTTAATGACGGGCGGATCTGATTGTCACGACCGGATCAGCCGCCCACTGGGCGTTAGTGGCGTTACTCATTCTGAATTAGATGCTTTATTATCTAAACTGTAAAGCTAATGGGCGACCTGCCCTTTGGCCAGCCTGTTTTGCAAAAAAGGAGCAGAGACATGTCCAAATTTGAAGAGGTTTGTGATGTTTACAGCAAATCTCGCCGCGCGTTTCTGACCTATGAAAAGGAATGTCAGCAATTTGCCCGCGATCTGGTATATGGCATGATTGAATATTTTGAATGGCCACAAGACCAGGAAATTAGCTACATTCCTCTGGGTGAGGAATTGGACCCAAATAACAAATTTTATGCCTTGGCCGGGGCTATGCGCATGAATGAAGAATCTTTCTGGCACTTTGGCGTGGAGCTAACGGCCTATGAACCGGGGTTTAACAATCCCGCTCCTTTTGTCATGAGCTTTTTTATCAAAAAGGTGGGACCAACCTTCATCGTGAAGTTAGGGCCACAGGGCCGTGAAATTAAAATCCCGGAAAGCCAACGGAATGCCTTGGACCCCTTTTATGACGCTGTTTTTATGCAAATTGTGGAGTTCTTTAAGAAGCGTTACCATCAGGCATTGGCCCGGCAAGAGCAGGACACGCTCTCATTCATTATGTTAAGCCCCAGCGCGGCTTGAGTATTGTGGCCATGATGGCGCCCATTACGAGTTTGCAAAACGGCCGTATCAAACACGTGGTGAAGCTTAGCCAGCGGCGGTATCGGGACGCGCAGCGGTTGACGGTGGTGGAGGGGGTGCGCGAGGTGTGGCAGGCGCTGGCGAAGGGCATCATCCCCCAAGAAGCGTTTATTTGCCCAGATCTGCTGCCGGAAGACGCGGAAACGGCCGTTTCCCGTTTACAAAGCATGGCCCGAGAAGGCCGCACCCAGCTCTTTGAAGTAACAACGGCCGTGTTCGCCAAAATCGCTTATCGCGGCGACAGCGGTGGCCTCCTGCTCACCATTCCTTATCTGCCCGCCAGCCTGGAAAAGCTGCCCCACTCCCCCCACCCCTTGTTTGCCGTCATCGAGGGGGCGGAAAAGCCAGGCAACGTGGGTGCGGTGCTACGCACCGCTGACGGCGCCGGCATTGACGGCATCATCCTTAGCAATGACGGCCCCAGCACCGACCTGCACAATCCCAACGTTATTCGCGCCAGCCTGGGCACACTGTTTAGCGTCCCCACAGCCGTGGCTGACAATGCCACTATCCTACACTGGCTGCAACAGCGGCAGGTCCAAATTGTGGCAGCGACCCCCGAAGCGGAAACCTTGTACACGGCCGTAGACCTAACCTACCCCACCGCCATCGTGGCTGGCAGCGAAGCATTGGGCCTCAGCCCCTTTTGGCAAGACAATGCCGACCACCGTGTGCGCATTCCCATGCACGGCCGTGCCGACAGCCTTAACCTCTCCATCTCCGTGGCGCTGCTTCTTTACGAAGCCCTGCGCCAACGCACATCATAAAAGACACGCCATGCGCCTCGCATTAATTTCTGACATTCACGGCAACCTGGTATCTTTAGAAGCAGTTTTGGCTGACATTCGCCACCAAAACGTGCAGCAGAAAATCTTTTTGGGCGACGCCGCCACCCTGGGGCCACAGCCGCGGGACGTGCTAGCCCGCTTGCGCGAATTGCAGTGCCCCTCGGTCATGGGCAATCACGACGCTTTTCTTATCGAACCCGCGCTGCTTGCCAGCTATACCGCACAACCCTGGGTGTTGGAAACCGTGGCCTGGTGCCGGCAAAAATTGAACCAGGCAGACCTGGACTACCTAACCACTTTTGAAAGCCATCTTGAGGTCGTTCTGGATCCCGAACAGCCAAAAGCCAGCAAACTCCTCTGCTTTCATGGTTCACCCAACTCCAACGTGGACATTATTCTGGCAACCACCCCCAAAAAGAAGCTAAAAAACATGCTCAATGGGCACCAGGCTGCCATCATGGTCGGCGGGCATACCCACATACAAATGATGCGCCAGCATAATGGTTCACTTTTGCTCAATCCGGGCAGTGTGGGTATGCCGTTCAAAAAAACGCCTTTCAAAGGCGCCCCCCACATCCTCCCCTGGGCAGAATACGCCATCGTGGCCTGGTCGGCTGGTGTGCTAAGTGTTGACTTACGACGCGTTCCTGTTTCACTGGAAGCAATTCGGGCGGCGGCCCACGCCAGCGATATGCCAGAGCGTCAAGCGTGGGTTAACAATTGGCAGGTGCCCAAACGATTGTACTGATCTCTCATTTCCCCCCTGGCTTGTTTTCAATCCCGGTCGATCATAAAATTCCATAGGTTGTAATGGGTAACGCAAGGGCCACCCATTGCGGGAGTACACAACCAAAGCAATTTTTTTGGCCCTATATGCTGCCCAGGAAACCAATTGAAATCCCATCATTTCGGCTCCCACCCACTGCATTTAGGGTAAGCCATTGACCAAATAGGAGTTAACGATGTCAAAATTAGTGAAAGTTGCTGTAACCGGTGCTGCTGGCCAGATAGGCTATTCGCTGCTGCCCCGTCTTGTGAATGGTGAGGTGTTTGGCCCAGACACCAAAGTCGCCCTCCACTTGCTGGAAATTACGCCCGCCCTGCCCGCTTTGGAAGGGGTTGTGATGGAGTTAGATGACTGTGCTTTCCCCTTGTTGGACAACGTGGTGATAACCGATGACCCCAAGGTAGCCTTCGATGGCGTAAATTGGGCACTGTTGGTAGGGTCAAAACCCCGCGGAAAAGGTATGGAACGTGGTGACCTGATTCGCGAAAATGGCCCCATTTTTGTAGGACAGGGCCAGGCTCTTAATGAACGAGCCGCCAGTGACGTGCGCGCCGTTGTCGTTGGTAATCCGGCGAACACCAACTGTCTCATTGCCATGAATAATGCGCCAGACATTCCCAATGAGCGGTTTAGCGCGCTTACCCGTTTAGACCAAAACCGTGCTTATGCCCAATTGGCGCAAAAGGCCGGGGTTAAGGTGACGGATGTGAGCAACGTGACGATTTGGGGCAACCATAGCGCCACCCAATACCCAGACGTGGAAAATGCAAAGATAAACGGCCGTCCCGCCATGGACGTCATCACCGACCACGATTGGCTGCGTGGAGAATTTATCACCACTGTGCAAAAGCGCGGCGCGGCCGTCATTCAAGCCCGGGGCAAATCCTCTGCACTATCAGCGGCCAACGCCGCCCTTGACCACGTACGCAGCTTCTTGCACAAAACCCCAACAGACCACTGGTTCTCTGCCGCCGTTGCTTCGGATGGCAGTTATGGCATTGATGTGGGTCTTATTTTCTCCTTCCCGCTGACCAGTGATGGTGCTGGCGGGTACACAATTGTTCCAGGATTGCAGTGGAGTGACTTTGCGAAAGAAAAAGTCATGATCACCCAAGAAGAACTACGCAACGAAAAGTCCCACATCCTTGATTTGTTAGCCTAAAACCAGCATCTTTCATGCGCAAAACCAGCAAAGGCATCCGGTTTCTAGTAGAAACCGGATGCCTGATTGTTGACAAATAGTATTGGCTTGCAAAGGCAAAAGCGCCTTGCGGGGGGGCAAGGCGCTTTTGAGGAAGAGGAGAAAAAGGAGGAAAAAAGAATTTAAGTAGCTTGGTACTGACAGTTTAGCTTACCCCAGTACTATTCATAGGCAGATGAACTACAACAAAAATGTAAACCACTTTACACCTCTTCTCTCCGACACCCAAGCAGACATCTTATGAACCTGATCACCCTAGAAAATCTCAGCAAACAATACGGCGTTCGCGCCTTGTTTACCGACGCCAATCTGCTGATTAACCACGGAGACCGCATTGGTCTGATTGGCGTTAATGGCAGCGGCAAGACCACGCTCTTGCGCATTCTTGCCGGCACAGAAAGCCCTGATAGTGGTCAGGTTACGGTTTGGGGGGGCGTGCGCATTCAGTATCTGGCCCAAGAACCCGAACTTGACGATTCCTTGACCGTCTTAGAGCAGCTTTTCCACAGCAATTCCCCCCAGGTGATGCTGCTGCGAGAATACGAGACTATCAGTTGGCTGCTGCAACAAAACCCCCACGACATCCACCTCCAAGCTCAATTAGCTTCCCTGACCGATGAAATGGACCGCACAGGTGGCTGGGCGGCAGAAGCCAACGTGAAAGCAATTTTGACGCGGCTGGGCATTACGCAATATGACGCCCGCATACGAACCTTGAGTGGTGGGCAGCGCAAGCGGGTTGCTCTGGCACGAGCGCTCATTGACCCGGCTGACTTGTTGATATTAGATGAGCCAACCAATCACATTGACGCCGACACCATTGCCTGGTTAGAAGAGTATTTGTTGACTGTTCCTAATGCGCTGTTGATGGTCACGCATGATCGCTATTTTCTTGATCGTGTTGTCAATCGCATTGTGGAAATTAACCGGCGGCAGTTGGTCAACTATCCCGGTAATTACACTCGCTATCTGGAATTACAAACAGCCCGACAAGAACAGTTAGCGGCGGCAGAGGAAAAGCGGCGTAAACTGCTACAGCGGGAATTGGCCTGGATCCATCGCTCGCCCATGGCTCGAGGTACGAAACAAAAAGCTCGCAAACAGCGGGTTGAGGAAATGCAAAAAATTCAGTATGACCGGGGGGATGAGCGGGTGGTCATCGCCTTAGCCGGGCGGCGGTTGGGGAAGAAGGTGCTAGAGGCGCGTAATTTAAGCAAAGCTTACGGCACCACGGAACTATTCCAGGGCGTTGACTTGACACTGACGCCCGGAGAGCGAATTGGAATTATTGGCCCCAATGGCGTGGGCAAAACGACTTTGCTGGATATTCTAACAGGCCATATACCAAGCGATACAGGTACCGTTGCCTGGGGCGACACGGTGCACATCGGCTATTATGATCAGCTTAGTCGTGGTTTAGATGAGAATGCGCGAGTTTTGGATTTTATTATGGACAAAACAGCGCTTATTCGCACCCCAGACGGAGAACGAATGGATGCTGCGCAGGTGC
The DNA here is from genome assembly GCA_964504445.1 of uncultured Anaerolinea sp. Taxonomy (GTDB): domain Bacteria; phylum Chloroflexota; class Anaerolineae; order Promineifilales; family Promineifilaceae; genus JACSRF01. The sequence continues at coordinate 14,206 of CAZDEO010000098.1, forward strand.
TGGAATGGTTTTTGTTTTCTCGACCGCAGCAGCAGGCCAAAATTAGCGCCCTGAGTGGGGGTGAGCGCCGCCGCCTATATTTGTTGAGCGTGCTGGCGACGCAGCCCAATGTGCTGCTGCTGGATGAACCAACCAATGACCTGGATATTGAAACGCTGGGGGTGCTAGAGTCCTTTTTGGACCGGTTTGCAGGATGTGTGATTGCCGTGAGCCATGACCGGTATTTTTTGGACCGTACGGTGGATTTTTTGGCGACTTTTGAGAACGGCCGTTTCTCTTCCCGCTACCCCACACCCTACAGTGCCTACCAACAATTGCGCCAGCAAGAGGAAGCGGCACCGCCCCCAACCCCACGCAAATCCACACCGGCGCCAGCGGCCAAAGTGGATCGTCCGCGCAAGCTAACCTGGCAGGAAAGGCAGGAATTGGCCGACCTGGAAGAAAAAATTGCCGCACTAGAAGGGCAGAAGGCAGAACTGGAAACGGCCGTTAACCACAGCGGCGGCGACTACGAAAAACTACAAACCCTAGCTGCGCGCCTACAGGAAGTTACCAGTACGCTAGACACCCACCTGACCCGCTGGATAGAACTCTCCGAAATCGCTGAGCAAAACCAGCCATCATAAACACAAAAGGACAACTCCATGATCAAAAAAATCAACCATATCGCCATTGTTGCTCCCAAACTTGACGAAGCTACCGGATTTTGGGCCGACGCCCTGGGATTATCCGTCTCTCGCATCGAAGACGTACCGGCAGAAGCCGTCCAGGTCGCCTTTATTCCCGTTGGCGACAGCAATCTCGAAATCTTGCAGCCCACCGACACTGATAGCGGCGTCGCCCGTTACCTGGAAAAACGCGGCCCCGGCATGCACCACCTCTGCCTGGAAGTAGACGATATTAACGAAGCCCTACACCGTCTGAAAGCTGCCAATGTGCCCCTCATTACCGAGGAGGCCAAAATTGGGCACGGTGGCACTCGTTATGCCTTCATTCACCCCAAGGGGACCGGCGGCGTGCTGGTGGAGCTTTACGAAGTAAAAGCATAACTCTTTTGCCAAATGCCCGGCAAAACAACCCTGTGGTGAAATCACGAAGAAAGTCACATAGCAAATGATGACATTTGTTAGTGATAGCCCATTTGGAATGGCGTAGGATTTAGGGAGATTAGTTTGCGAGAAAAGCGTCGAGCACCAAAAGCATGAGGGGTCTAAGCAAGCTTGTCGGTAATCTCGGGGGATTATCACAGCTGCTAAAATTTACATAAAACTGCACTCCGAACGCTTTCTCAAGCGACACCATCTCCTTACACCAAGAGGCCGAGGTACGCCCATACCTTGGCCTCTACTTTTTTATGCGGCTGTGCGTCCAGCTTCAGCGGGCCAGATGAGCCAGCTCCTCTTCCACGATGCGCACGACTAGCGCGTCCAACGATGCCACGGTATAGTCAGACACATTAAAGGATGTTTCTGTGCCGCTGCTACCTGGTCCCTCAACCCCATAGGTCAAGAAAATAAATCGCCCGCCGGTAAATTGCGCTATCTGCCGGAAAATATATTCGCCCTGGCTGTCTAACCCGCTGCTGGCAATGGGGTACACTTTAATGCCCCGCGCCGCAGCCTGGGCCATTTCGGCCGCGTAATGGTTTTGCTGCCCGTAGTCCAGGTGGGGCGGCGCATCGGCCACCAAAAAAATGAGGCTAACCGTTTCAGTCACGCGCCATTCTGGTTCATGAATGGCTTCCGAAAAGGCCTGGTTCAGGTCTTCAGGATAATCGCCGCCCCCATCAGCCGTGAGTTGGGCTAACACGGCCGCAAATTCGGCCACGTCGGGCGTAAAGTCCGTCACCTGCGTAAGAAAAGCGTCCCCTCTGTCGCGATAGGCGACCATACCAAAGCGCACGTCGGGTTGGCTGGGCAGGGCATCAATTTGGGCGGAGATGGCGCGGATATTTTCTTTGAGCTGGTTGATTTCATCGGCCATGCTGCCGGTGGCGTCAATGAGGAAGAGGATGTCGAGGTTGACGGCCGTTTCCCTGGCAGCGCTCTCCGGCAACGTCACAAACCATTCGCGTTGAGAACCCCCAGCGAGAATCGCGAAGCTTTCCGTGCCAGACTGCGTCGTTACTGTAACCTGATACGCATCAGCCTGAACGGGGTAGGCTTTCGGGAAAAAGTAGACGCGGCCGTCGCTATGAGTCCGCAAGGTGGCCACCACTTGTCCGACAGCGGAAATTTGCACTTCTCGCCCTACAACAGGTAATCCCTGGCTGTCTTCCACCCAAATTTGGTGACATTCGCTCACATCCACACGCAGCACAGCCGCCCCCTGATACGCGCGCAGAAACAGCAAGTAATCATCCCATTGGGCGTTGTCATCCACTTCGCCCGCCGTCAGGCGGCTGTTTTGGTCCAGGGTCAAGGAGGCCGGGCTGGTCTCAGAAACGGCCGTGTCCCCCGCCCGCATTTCCGCATCCATAACCACCTCCGTCACAACGCGTGTCACCTCTACCACTTCCCCCTCAGCCGGCAAGTACTCGTCAAGCTCCAGCCGTTCCGTCGCCACCTTCTCGCCAGTGGCTGGTGTCGCCAGCGGCGCGCCAACGCGCTCACTGCCCACCGCGGCGGGCGCTTCTGGCACGGCGTTGGTCGTCCCTGTATTCATGGCATTTTCGGCCGTTTCGCCGCCACCACAAGCTGCCAGCAGCACCAATAACAACAACCAGGGCATTATGTGCGTCAGGTGTTTATTGTTCATCATCATCCTCCGGGTCTAAAAGCATGCACAATGCCCCTAAGACGCCGGCACGCCCAAAATAGTTCCCCACAAACAAAAAATGCCAGGGGCATTAGCTGCCACCTGGCAAAGGGTTTAAACGCGTAACTGAGTTGGCTGATTAGTTGGTTGTTTTTTGTCGACAAACAACCATCGACAGTCCTTTAATACACTGTTACGAAAGTTTTATTCATCATTTTCCCGGAAGCTGCGAACCAGACGCTCTGGCAAAGACGCTTTCTCAGCTTCCGGGAAAGTTGAATTTCTTTTCGACAATGTATTTAATAACTGGGCAGCGATGGATCCACCTCTGCTGCCCAGCGATTTATGCCGCCCTCTAAATTCAACAGCTTCTTAAAGCCATGCGCTTGCAGCGTCCGAATTACGTCGGCGC
>CAZDEO010000099.1:0-17271 GCA_964504445.1 uncultured Anaerolinea sp.
CCGCTCGGCCCAGCGCTCAATGGCGCGTTTGGTGCTAGCCGGCAGCTGCTTATTGCTAACCTTTTGCAGAAATTGCAGCACGCGTTCCGCCGCAATGCCTTGCTCCTGAGCCTGGGTCAGGGAATTGGGCGTCAGATGATAAAGGTAGGGCTTGCCCGCCTGAAAAGGGGCCGGGTCGCTGATGCGGGCTACCTGGAAGCGCTGGTAGCGGTCAGCGTTGTAGGGCACCAGCACGGTGGCGTCAGCCTGCACGACAATGGGGCCGGGCACATCTGCGGCCGTTGCCGGGCGGTTGTGCAGCCAGGCCAGGGCGCGGTCGGTCAGGCGAAAGAGGGTGCCCTGTTCATTGTCAGCGGCTACGCCAGTCTCCACCAGCCCCAGCCAGCGCAGCGGCCCCTTCACTAAAAAGCGTAGCAACCGTCCTTCCACCAGGTCCCAATGCGCAAAGCCTGTCACGTAGGCATCGGCCACTTTGTCCCGAATGTACCAGGTGTCGTAATTTCCGTCCGGTCGCTGGAAATCGGGATCGGTTTCTTTCACAAAGGCTACCAGGTCAGCCAGCGCGTACCATTGGCCATCGCGGGGCAGGGCGTCTAGCAGGGCTGTACGGGCCAGGATGGGATCATTTTGCCACCCTTCTCCTTCGCAGGCCAGGTCAGGGGTATGGCAAAGGTCGTTCCAGTTGCTGCTGCTCCACGCTTCTGCCAGGGCGCGCAGTTGGGCCTCGCGGGGCTGCTGTAGCCAGGAAACGGCCGTTTTCTGGGGGCGCGCGCCGGCTTCATCCTGCCGTAAAAAGCCCAGCTCATAGGCCAGAGTCAGCAGCAAGGAGAGGCGATGGGTGTCGTTGTCTGTGAGGTAGGGGGCCAGTTGGGCGCGGGGTTTGGTGTCTAGACCGTAGCGCTGGGCCAGGGATAGAATGGTGGTGAGGTCGTCTACGGCGTTGAGTACGGCCGTTTCGGAACTATCAGGAGGCTGTGGCGTGGGGGTCAGGGTGACATGGTCTGCAGAAACGGCCGTTTCCACCACCCCATCGCCAAACTGGGCCATCATTTCTGTGGGCAGAAAGTAAAATTCGATGACGCCTTCAGCCGTTTCGTCAAAACCGCGATACAAAAAGCCCCGATACCACAGCACCTCGGCCACGTTGACCGGGTCCAACCACGGCTCCTCCCGCTCCAGCCAGGCCGGCCCCATCAGGCGCACTTCGCCATAGGCGCGGCTGAAGGTGGCAACAGGAATGCGGCCCCCAGCAGCAACCAATTCTTGCATGGCGGCCATTTCCTCAGATGGTAGGTATTGCGCCTCTAGTGGCATGTTCAACAAGGCTAGCCCCTCGGCCAAAATCTTGACGCAAGTCACCTTGTCCAAACCAGTCAGGTCTTGTTCCCACCACTCACCAATCACCCGCAAGGTGATAAGTTCGTGATCCATGAGTGCTTGTTCTAAGGAACGCATTTAGACAATCACCTTCAAAGCCGCTGGCAGGCTGGTCACCATAACGGCATGCACGCCATCCACCGGGTAGCAAAACATCTCACCATCAATGTGAATGGGCATGGGCAGACTAGAGCGAATGGCAATTTGCCGATTTTTGCGCATGGTGACGTGCCGCGAAGTTACATGGCTGCCACTAAAGGTTTTGGTGAGCATATACAACATCGTCAGTCGATTGATGGGGTTCACCGTACAGCTATCAACCAAATTGTCGTCGTTTTTGGCGTCAGGCACAAGTAAAAAGCCCCCGCCTCCTCGCGGCCCTATGCCCATGGCCAAAAATAGAATGTTCTGGCTGACCTTTTCATCATCAAAGGTTATCTCTACGCGGGGCACATCATAATAGAAGGCCATGGTGCGAAAGACCGCCAGCAGGTACATCAGAAAGCCGCGCACCCGGGTCACTTTTTGGGTCTCAATGACGACGACGGCATCGAAGCCCAGGCCAAAATTGTTGTCAAAGACCTTTTGGCGTCCTTTGTCGTCTTCGATGAGGGCCAGATCTATCAGGCGGGGTTGGCCGGTGAAGAGACGGGTAACGGCTGTTTCCATATCCACCAGCAATCCATTGGCAAAAGCAAAATCATTGCCGGAGCCAATAGGAATAACGCCCAGCGCGACATCGATGCCCTGCTGGCGCGCCTGATACAATCCATTGACCACTTCGTGCACTGTGCCATCGCCACCGGCAGCCACCACCACGTCATATCCATCTTGTGCAGCGCGTAGAGCTTGTTCACGAACGTCATCAGCGCTTTGGGTCAACAAAACCTCTGCCCCGCCAAAAGGCTGGGCTAACGCCAAAATTTTTGCTACCTGCTGCTGGCCACGCCCCTGGTCGGCAAAAGGGTTCAGCAAGACTTTTACCCGCATTTTTGTCTCCTTCAAAGGGCCCAATTTCATACGTTTGCAGGGCTACTATCGTTTCTTTACACCCTTTTGCAAACATGTTATACTCCTGCTTAATATTATGTTACGTCAACATAAAGACAATTGGCAAGTAGAAGGTAAATTGAAATTCTATTTGTGTCTATCAGCACCTTGAAGAAAGATATCTGCATGCCAGAACAAAACAGCGTTCATGTCCAGATAACTGATGGAGAAGTTTTTCTCGACCAGGTGGCAAGCGCTATTGGCCGTTATGGGTTGCGGCTGCCAGCATTGCTTGCGCTACAAATGGGTCATCCTGTTACTTTTTTGGGCGGGCAATTGCTATGGATGGCGCAGCCGGCACTAGCGCTGTTCATGCCCACAGGGTGGGTACAACACCTGGCTATGGTGTTGGAAGAACCTGTAGCGGTGCAAGGGTTGCGAATGCGTCTGGAGAATAATGAGGCTCAAGTTTGATGAATAATATTCTTCTGCCAGCGGGTGTGGTTGTAGGTATCGTCGGGTTGCTGCTGCTCTTTTCGTGGCGTATGCGTGGTCGTTCGTTGACGTTACGGCCGTTACCCCCCTATAGCAAATTAAAAGACCAGGTTGGACAGGCTGTGGAAAGCGGTAGCCAGATTCACCTGACTCTGGGCCGCGCTAGTCTTATCAGCATGGCTAGCCCCACCAGTATTGCTGCCCTCACTATCTTAGATGCCGTAGCTAAGGATGGCTGTGCCAATGGTACGCCGCCCCTGGCTACTGTGGGTGATGGCACCTTATTGCCCGCTGCTCAGGCCAGTTTATTGCGAGCTTACAACGAAGCACAGTACACCAGTGGGTTTGAACCGAGTGCCGCCCAGTTTTTGGCCAGTGATACTGACCCTTTTCCTTACGCTGGTGGCGTAACTAACATTATTCATCAGGATAAAGTCAGCAATTCTATAGCCGTGGGGCGCTTTGGCTCGGAATTAGCGCTGATTGTTGCCGCTGCTGACCGGCAAAATGGTGATCAAGTCATTGGTACTGATGATCCGCTGGCACTAGCTTTGGCCACGGCCGTTTCTCAAAATGTCCTTATTGGTGAAGAGTTACTGGCGGCTGATGCCTACCTGGAGGGTAAAACCAGCCAGCTTGCTAGCTTGCAGGTGCAAGACGTTTTACGTTTTCTCATTGCCCTACTGTTGGTGGGCACGGCCGTTTACCAACTCTTCACGGCATAAGATCGTCGTTATGTTAACATCGAGGGTACCAGGTAGACAAAACTCGTTAAAATAAAGGTATGATCAAACGAAGTATCCCTATAATCATTGCTGTTGTCGTTGGCCTGCTTACTTTTTTAGGCCTACTGCTGAACCTGCCCCCCCTAAGCCAAGTTAGCAGTTTGCTGTTGCGGTGGGCCAGTTTTCTGGCAGCCATCGCCTTGCTCATTGGCGTGCTAAACCTCTTAGCCGTGCACCTCAACCGCCTGCTAAAAGGAAACCTGTATAGCGGGGTGTTGGCCCTGAGCATGTTGACAGTATTTGCCTTTGCCATCACCGATCTGGTTGGAATCACCCAGGGTGGCATTGATATCATCTTTAACTGGGTCCAATTTCCGTTGGAAGCCGCCCTTTCCTCATTGTTGGCTTTTTTGCTATTGTTTGCCGGAGTTCAGTTGCTGCGGCGGCAGCGCAACGTAGGGGGTGTCTTGTTTTTGCTAACGGCCGTACTGGTCCTATTGAGCACAGCCTTGGCCACCAGCCGCTTTGTCCCCCCGGGGCTGGCCAATATTTTTACTCGTGTGGGCGAAACGATTTCGACAATTTTTGTGACAGCGGGCATGCGCGGAATCTTGCTAGGCGTCGCTCTGGGCACTATCACGCTAAGCATTCGCCTGCTACTTGGTGTGGAACGGCCGTATAACAAATGAGTCACACAATCATCTGTAAACAATGTCAAACGGCAAACCCACTGGGCAGCAAATTCTGCAACAAATGCGGCAGCCGGCTCCCGCCCAGCACAAAAATACTTTGCCCTCATTGCCACACGCCAAACCCCAGCAACCATCTCTACTGCGACCATTGCGGCAAACGATTGGGCAAAGAAGGCCTGCCCGAAGAACCTAAACCAGAAGGGCAAAAGCCTGGACGCGAAAAGTTCTCCCTTCCCGCTCGTCCCCCAGGCCTCACCGCACCTATTGGCCCCAATAACCTACCCGATTGGCAAGGCGCTCCCACTGATTCCATAGGTGAGGAAGACGAAGAAAATCCACCCCCCAGCCAGGAATTCCATTCTCTGGAAGATATTGCGCCCCTGCAAAAAACCACCGATGAGCTACCCACTTGGTTAGTAGATAAGCTCGATTCCTCCGATCCCGGTTTTGAACCGCCCAAAGAAATCACTACAGACCACTTTCTAGAGCTGCTGCAAGCGGCCGAAAACCCCGATAAAGAAGACCTTCCCGACAGCCTGGCTCAAGCCGCTGCCGAAGCCAATCTACCGGACTGGCTACAAGACGTAGTTCCTGCACCAGAAGCAGAGGAAAAGACCTCTCCCCCAACCCCTGATTCACAACCTGGCAAGCCCCCAAAAACCAACAATTTGCCCGATTCATGGTCAGCAGATCTCAACCAGGAAGAAACAGGAAGCGTTGCAGACTGGGGACAACCCACAGCTGATCCAGAATTACCAGACTGGCTGACTGACTTCACCCAAAGTGAACCCGATACACCCGAACGTGAGGACGATGAAGACAATGAATTGACACGTTCTGGGGTATTTGACATGAGTGAATTTGGGGAGCAAGTGCTGGGCGGAGCAAATTTACCCGCCTGGATGGATGATAATACCACCCCCGAAGAACCGGAAAGCCTCCCCCTTTCCAATATTTTTCAATCAGAGGAGTTCGCCCAGGAAGTGCGCGACACCCTGGAAAACGAACTGCCCGACTGGCTTATGCCAGCAAGCGATCACACCAGCCAAGAGCCTGAAGCAACAGAACCGGCATCAGACCTATTGCCGCTCAATGATAATTTTGGAGACTGGTTGTCGGAACTAGATGAAGAGCCAGATGAGGGACAGCTTTCTCATATGCCTGAAGCTGATTCCGGTTGGTTAAGTGAATTGGACCCCGCTCAACCAGTCCCTGTTGCCAATCAATCTGCAAAGAAAAAAGATATTGCCGAGGAAGATGTTTTTTCTGAAGCAGATTTAGATCAGCCCAAGGAAACGGAAAGTGAATCACCTGATTGGCTCAACGAACTTGGTCCCGCTTATACAGCGCAATTAACTCCCAGCACATCAGATAGTGAAGAGCCACCTGATTGGTTGGCTGAATTAGGCCCGCCACAAACCAATATTTTGCCCGACTCTGCCAATTTACCCGACACCCCAGAAATAGATGCCCCTTTGTCGGACATCTTTAATCTAGATGCAGAGGAAGATCTCATTCCTGGCTGGCTGGAAGAACCCTTCTCTGAACCCAAGAGCGCACTTGAATCTCATCTTCTTCCTGAGGAAGATGATGATGAATTGGTAAAACCAGAGAGTTTTGCGTCGGACAGCGATTTGCAAGAGTCATTTACTTTGGATGAGACAGCTGAACCGGATGTTCCTGATGCCACTTTGGAGGAAGAACCAGATTGGCTGGAAGAACTGTCCGCCCTAGGTCCAGAGGCTTTCACTACCGAATCAACGTTATTAGAAGAAGATCAAGACGAAGAATCTGTCGCGCCAAAATCTGTGGCCTCTGAACCTCCTGTTTTTTCTGATGATGAGCCTTTGTCTGAATTACCAGCAGCGTTTACGGGGCTGTTTGACGAAAGTCTGGATGATGGGGAAGAGGTCGCACCAGAAGAACGAATCTTGTCTGACGATTCGCTAGATTTTGGGGAGGTTGAGGAGGGGGTAATTCCGGAATGGTTAACTCAGCTAGGTATCCCGCCAACTGATTCTGAATCAGGTGTATATGAAAGTGATGGTGCTTCTCTTGAGGAACAGATTTTTGCCGGAGAGTTGCCAGAGTGGGTGGCAAGCATGCGCCCAGAAAGCAAAGATCACCAAAGCTCTTTGCCAGGTTTAACGGTCGTTCCCCTGTTAGAAAATAATTTCGACGATATTCCTGAAAATCTGGGAGGGGCAGAATTACCAGATTGGCTGGAAGATGCGCCGGCCGCACTGGGGTTGGGAAAACCAGCCACAACCCACGACCAGGAACTAGCTCCCGACATACCTGATTGGCTACAATTTAAAGAGGGAGAAGAAGCAGAAGATGTTCTCGGTTCCCAGATTGAAGACGTTACCGCCGAACTTAGCGCTTTGTTAGCTGCTCTACCCCCAGCCAGAGATCCGGTGGCCGATCTGGTTAGGGCGGACCTGCCCGAATGGGTAAAAGCCATGAAGCCTAAGGATTTAGCCGCCGGTGGCTCCGTTCCAGAACCTGAACAACCCTTGCAAGAAACAGGACCGCTTTCTGGCATTCGTGGTGTCATAGAAATCGAACCGGCTATTACCAGGTCGCACGCAAGCAACAGCACCCAGGCAACTTTCACCATCACCGCCGCCCAAGAAGAACAGGCAGCGTTGCTACGCCAGATTCAAGCTGGTTTACAAGAGCATACGCGCACCATCAGCCTGGGCGGCACGACTGTTTTGTCCCCTTGGCTGCGCACCGTGCTGGCCATTTTACTCCTTGTGACCCTATTTGCAGGGCTTTTGGGTCCCAATTTACAACGCCCAGCCCCGATACCGGCTGGCGTCGAAAATGCCTTCGCGGCCTTAGAAATGACTGCCGGGCAAAGCGTTGTGGTCGCTTTTGAATACACGCCATCCATGGCGGCTGAATTGACCCCGCAGGCCAGGCTTATGATTGAGCACCTGGCGGCCCAGGGCAGCAATATCATCACCGTTAGCCAATATGCCGCGGGTCTGGCTTTGGCAAACCAATATACAGAGGAATACGCTACAGCCTCCCTGGGCTTTATTCCTGGTGAAGCCATTGGCTTGCGTGAGCTGAGTTCTTGCTTGAGCGCCGGAGAGGCATGTCACACATTGGCTGGTCACGGCGTAGACGCTGCCGTTCAGGAGCAACTTGGAGATGTGGCGCTAATTGTGGTTTTGACGGGGGAGCGCGCCAGCCTCATAAACTGGATTGAACAATTGGGAGCGACCAGTGACGTGGCTATTGTGGCCGCTACTACCCAGGCGTTAGCGCCCGTTGCCGCACCTTATGCTGCTACCGGTCAACTACAAGGGATTGTAAGCGGCCTGATGGACACGGCCGTTTACGCCCAAATGGTCAATGCCGACACCTCAAATATCAGCCAACAGCTTAACGCCCAACACCTGGCCCAATGGCTAGCGGCCCTACTATTGCTGGGCGGAGCGCTGGTAGCCCTATTCTCAAGGAAAAAGCAAACATAGCATGAACAGCGACTTCATTGGCCTGATTGTCGGGTTTTTGTTAACTCTTTTCATCTACAGCTATATTTGGGGAGACAACCCTCTCTACCGGCTAGCGGTGCATCTTTTGGTGGGCGTCAGTGCGGCCTACGCGGCCGTCGTTGTCACCAGAGAGCTACTGTTGCCAGTTTATATTCAATTACGCGCCAGTCCATCCGGGCCCGAGTTAGTTGTTGGCCTGGTACCTTTTGTCTTGGGCTTGCTGCTGGTGCTAAAGCGCCTGCCGCGCTTGGCCTGGATGGGTACGGGGACCATGGCCCTTCTTGTAGGCGTTGGGGCAGCGGTGGCCCTCATGGGGGCCGTGACGGGGACACTCATTCCCCAAAGCACCACCGTCCCCCACGACAACCCTTTCACCGCCCTGTTCATCGCCTTGTTAACGGCCGTTACCCTCCTCAGCTTCACCTTCCGCACCAAGCCCCACCCTGAAGGCGCCTGGAAACGGCCGTGGTGGCAGCAAATAGGCCAGGGAATTCTAATGGTGACTTTCGGGGCACTATTTGCTGGCCTGCTCAACACCAGCTTCATCTTACTCATCGAACGCATCAGCTTCTTCGTAACCCAGGTTACGCAACTGCTATCATGATCGAAAACGAGAACACTCCACGCCAACCCGAATCCTATCTCATCGCCGAATGTGGCAACACCCGCACCAACGTCCTCCTTTTCGACGTCGTAGAAGGCACATATCGCCTGATAGGACGCGCCAGCGCGCCCACCACCCTAATCGCCCCCTGGTCCAATATCATCGAAGGACTCACAGAAGCAATCAACCGGCTAACAAAAGCCACCGGGCGCAGGCTACTCAGTAGCAACAAACTCGTCACCCCAGCAAGAGATGGCGTCGGAGTTGACCATTTTATTTTCATCGTCAGCGCAGCCGCTCCGCTCAAAACCATCCTCGTCGGCCTATCGGAAGACGTAAGCCTGAGCAGTGCCCGTCGTGCCCTTTATACCATTTACACCCACGAAGTAGATGCATTCAGTCTGGCTGACCCCCGCAGCGAAGAAGAACAAGTCGCCGCCATCATTGCCCACAAACCAGACCTCATCATGCTCACCGGCGGCACTGACGGGGGCGCTGACCAGCGGCTGACCAAATTTGCCCGTACCGTCAGCCTGGGCGTCAACATGCTTTTAGGCACAAAGCAAGTAAGTGTGCTTTATGCCGGAAATATCAACCTGCGTAAGCATATCAAGCACATCATGGGGGAAGCTATTCCCCTACACGTAGCAGACAACGTACGCCCCAACCTGCAAACAGAGCAATTTGATGACGCTGCCCGTACCATCGGCGAATTATTTGAGGATCTGAAAATCAAAGAGCTACCCGGCATTCACGTCATCCGTGATTGGAGCCAGTTTGCCCCCCTACCAACGTCGCAGGCCTTTGCCAGTATTGTGCAATATTTTGCCGCCATGCAAAAAAATAATTCGCGGGTGGTTGGCCTGGAACTCGGCACTGAAAGTGTCACTATTGTCACGGCCACCACCGATTCTGTGGATTTGGTAGTGCGCAGCGATTTGGGCATGGGCCATGCATTGCCAAACTTGCTTCAGCACAGCGAAATTACACATATTACCCGCTGGCTGCCCGATGAAATTGACCCCAGCGAGGTCCCAGATTTTCTTCATAACAAATCTTTATTTCCCCAAACAATTGCGGCGACAGAAAAAGAGCTTCAACTGGAGCAAGGATTTGCTCGTGAGCTTATTCGAGTCGCTGCCCAAAGCACCATACTAGCCAACACCCCCCACCCGGCATTCCGCCTTCTACTGGTAAGGGGACTAAGCTTTAACCATATGCCACGTCCAGGCCAGATAATAGCGATCATTTTAGACGCACTGCAACCCACGGGGATTTTTGGCGTCGCTTTGGACGAGTATGGGGTTTTGCCGGCTTTGGGCGCGCTATCTGCATTAGAACCGTTAGCAACAGTGCAAGTTTTGGAATCAAAAGTTTTGACGGATCTAGGCTGGGTTGTTGTACCCACAGGCAAGGGTCAACCCGGCCAAAATGTGCTGCACGTTCATATTGAGTCTGAAAAGCTTGCAACCCAATATGAGGGGGATGTAGAGTTTGGCACTTTGGAAGTTTTTGTGTTGGGTGAGGGGCGGTCAAAAATTACACTGAAGCCAGAAAGACGGTTTGACATCGGTCTGGGACCGGGGAAAGAGACTACCATCCACGTGACGGGAAGTCGTGTTGGTTTGGTAGTTGATGCGCGGGGACGGCCGTTGCCATTGCCGCAAGACGAGCTGGCCCGGCGCAATCTTATCCGGAAATGGAATTTTGATATGGGCGGGTAACAGACAGTGATGAAAATAATTACCAGGTCTACATTTGTCCAACCAAACGTCAAGCTGCGCCGCGAGCGGCTGTTGCCTGAACCAGGAAATGTGGTAGCCAGCCCCGGTCAGGAAGTAACGCCAGTTCAGGTGGTTGCTCGCACCCAACGTCCGGCCCGGTTTCATATTGTGCCCGCCAGTGAACTGTGGCACATTTCACCCGCCCAAGTAGAAGAATACCTGTTAGTTGGTGAAGGAACACCGGTTGGTGCCGGGGACGTACTGCTAGAAAAGAAACAGTTTCTGGGCAAAAAACAGTTAGAGTCTCCGGTAGATGGGGTATTTTTTGGCCTAAATAACGGCCGTCTCGTTTTACAACAGTACGAATGGTTCGAGTTGCGCGCCCTGGTTAACGCCCGGGTTGTCAATGCCATTCCCAAGCGCGGCATTGTGTTAGAAATTACGGGATCCCAAATACAAGGCGTCTGGGGATCGGGAAAAGAAGGGTACGGCCGTTTACATCTGGTAACAACAAACGAAAAGAAACCCCTGGTTCTTGAGGAAATCGACAACGCCGAAAACAGCATCATTGTTGCCGGAGTCGTGAACAACCCTGACATACTGCAACAACTGCCGCGCCTGGGAGTTAGCGGCCTCATCGCGGGCAGCCTCACCACCAATGTACTGCACAAAGCCGCAAGCTTAGACTTACCCATTATCGTAACCGATGGTATCGGCACTCAGGGTCTCTCCCGCAGCATTTATGATCTACTGCGCGATTATAAAGACGCCGATGTGGCCCTCTTCGCCCGCCAGGCCGATTATTGGGGCAACCGACCTGAAATTATCATCTCCCACGACAAGACAAGCGGCATGCTGGCGACACCAGATCCCCAACAACCATTAAAAACAGGCCAACACGTACGCATTTTACGCGCCCCCTACCAAAATCAGATAGGGGAAGTGGTTTATTTCTACCAGCGATTAAAAGAAACAGAAATTGGCACAAAAGTACGTGGGGCAGACGTACGACTGATCGATGGTAATATTGTGTTTGTTCCCTACGCCAACCTGGATACAATCGTTTAATGAAAGCTAGAGCTAAAGCTTGAGGCTTCTTCTTGCTGCGGCTTTCCGCTAGCCATTTATGAGGAGGACAAGATGTCTGAAGACTTTATCATCGAAGAAGAAGGCAGTGTAGGAACATCCAACCGCCGTCCATTTTTAATCGCCGTGGGTGTGTTATCCGTCACCCTTATTCTGGCGGCTATTTGTGCCGGTTCCGTATTGCTGCGGGGCAACGGAGATGGCGGCAATGGCAATGAGGCTGCTGTTCAGACGCGCATTGCCGAAAATGAAATGATCGCCGTCACCAACACGGCCGTTGCCATCACCATCGAAGCCATGACTGTGGAAGCCATGACCCGCGAAGCCATGCCCACCGAGACCCTGGTACCCACCAATACGCCACCCCCGACAGCGACGCCCGTGCCCACCAATACCCCCGTCGTCGCCCAGGCTGAAGAAACCGAAGAGCCAGAAATTTCAGGAACCAGCGAATTTGTCGTTGGCGATGGCGACAGCACCCCCACACCCATCGCTCTGGCCGGTGGTTCTGGCGGTGCCTCTGGTGGCAGTGGTGGCACGTTGCCGGATACAGGCTTTGAATCCCTCTGGGCGCCCTTGCTGGCGGCCCTGGTTCTGCTGGGCCTCGTCTTCGGCGCCCGGCGCCTGCGCAGCAGTTAGAAGCTGCTTTAGCATTTCAGCGTGTCAGCTTGTCGTCAGGCTTATACGCTGAAATGCTAAAGGTTAGGCAAAATGATGCGAAAGATGGCCCAAACATTAAGGGCCACCAGGCAAAAAGCCAGCCCCAAGGGTAACAAATTAGGCAAAATCGGCCAGCGCCGCGCCAACGGCCGTACCCACGCCCCCAGCCCCGCCATCACCCCCACCCCCATGGGAATCAGCGCCGGAAACAGGTAACGCCCCTGGTGCTGAATGAAGGTGATGTTGTACCCCACATGCACCCCCACCGTCAGCAAGAAGAGCAAAATCAGCAGCATTGGCCCACATTGTTTCACTCTCAAAGCTTGCACCACTCTTGAAGGACGCCGCAGCCAATTTAGTAACAGCCCCGCAATGACAACGGCCGTAAACACCCCCAACAGCGGGTAAAGCCAGCGCGGGTGCAGCATGGGCAGGGCCATCCAGCCAAACTGCCCCCAAAAGCTGCGAAAGGTGGTCTGCCCAAACAGGCGCACCGTCTCCGCCAGCCCCACCTGCGCTACCAAATCAGCCGTGCGCGGCTGCCCCACCACTACCGCATCATGGGCCGCCTTGCCCAACACATCTAGCCCGCCATACACCACCACATTACGCCCCCACCACAGCGCCCCCAGCAAAAAAGCGGGCACAAACACCCACAGCCCCACGCGCAGCAGCTCCCGCCAATTACCCCAATACCGCAGCAGCAGCGCCACGCCCACAACGGCCGTTGCCGGATACACTGTCCCCTTGGTCAAAAACCCCAACCCCAACAACACCCCCAACAACACCCCACTGCGCCCCCGCGCCTCGGCGTTAGCGAGCAGCAAAAACAAAATCGCCGCAATCAGCAGTTCGGCCAGGGCATCATTATTCACCGAGCCTAAAATGGCTACATGTTGCGGCACAAAGGCCACGAAAACGGCCGTGCCCCACCCCACCCACGCCTGTTCCGGAAACAGCCGCCGCGCCACGCCATACGCCAGCAGCACCACCCCCGCCCCCAGCAGCACCGAAACCAGCCGCAACGCCAGCAAAGAGCCATCCGTCAGCCAAAAAACTGGCGTCAGCAGCAAATAATACAGCGGCGGCTGCCAATCCTCATAGGTAATCAGCGCCACGTCGTACTGCGGCGCAAAACCGGAGCTAACGGCCGCATTCTTATACGCCTCATCATAGTCGCCCATTTCCATCACCGGCAAATGGCCGGCCGCCAACTGCCGCACATAGTTGTAATGGGCCGGTTCATCAGGCGCCTGCCAGTCCGGCGTCAGCGCCGCAAACAGCCCGCCCAGCAGCAGGTAAGTTAGCACTATCAACAAAATCGGGGTATGTTTACGCCATTTCATAGGCAGATCATAGCCCAACGGCCGTAAAACGTGTAGCGCAAACACCAACCAACCATGTCCGAAACCCTGACGCCCACCCTACAAGCAGAACTCATCACCTACCTCAGCCAGTTTGTTACCCCCCACAAGCAACAGCGCATCCAGCAAGTCCTCGACCAGCGCACCCGTTACCTCACCGTTGTCCTAGAAGACATCTACCAGCCCCACAACGCCAGCGCCGTACTGCGCTCCTGCGAATGCTTCGGCCTGCAAGATGTACACATCATCGAACAGCGCAACCCCTTCCGCCCCAACCGGGACATCGCCCTCGGCGCCCCCAAATGGCTCTCGCTACACCACTACCGGGCAGAAGAAGGGCAACACACCCAAACCTGCCTCACCACCCTCCGCGCCCAGGGCTACCGCATCGCCGCCACCACCCTGCGCCCCGACAGCATCCCCATACACGCCCTCGACCTCAACCAGCCCATCGCCCTCTGCTTTGGCACAGAAGAGCAAGGGTTAAGCGACACCGCCCACAACATGGCCGACGTCTTTGTGCAAATTCCCATGTACGGCTTCACGCAAAGTTTCAACATTTCCGTCACGGCCGCCCTCTTCCTCTACGACCTCACCAACCGCCTGCGCGAATCGGCGCAAAACTGGGCGCTAACCCCCGCGGAAAAACAAACCCTGATGTTGGCGTGGTACGGCCGTGTCATTGATCACAGCGACATCATCATCCAAACCTACCTCAACAACCGCCCCACCTAAGCAAACATTTTTACAAACCCCCAACCTTTAGGTAAAATCGCAGCCCATGGAAGCAGTCTCAATACATCCAATCTGGCAAAGAAGGAGCGGCAAGACCCTAAAAAACCGCCATCTCCCCCACACCCCTACCCCAAACAAACCCCTACTTCCTATCCTAAAAATTTATCTCAACCTGACTCAAACTCCCCTCAACCAACACGCTGCCATTGACGGGAGTTTTTTATTTTGAGGAACCCATGCCCCCAAACACCTTTTGCATTGAAATAAAAACCCGCACAGACAAAGCCGCACCCATCCCCCACCTCCGCGCCGCCCACCAGCTTGGCTACACGCAACTCACCGCCTGCCACGCTAGCCGCCTCATCTTCCTGCACGGCCCCCTCACCCTTGCTGACGCCCAAAAACTCGCCGCCACACTCCTCGCCGACCCCGTCACCGAAACTTTCACAATTCACAATTCACAATTCACAATTCACAATTCATTATTCATGATTGATGTCACCCTCCTCCCCGGCGTCACCGACCCACCCGCCGCCAGCCTGCTGCACGCCGCCCAACTCCTCAGCATCCCCAGCCTAGAGCGTGCCGCCACCGGCCAACGCTTCTACCTACAAGGCAACCTGGATGATGCCACCCTGCACGCCCTGGCCGAAGAAGTATTCGCCAACCCCGTCATCCAGCGCTTCACCATCAACGAAGCCATCACGCCCCCCTTCTTCCCCTACCAGCAAGCTGATGACACCGTAGACACCATTGCTTTGCGCGATGCCGGTGACGACACCCTCCTCGCCATCAGCCAGCAGCGCCGCCTGGCCCTAGACCTGGCCGAAATGCAGGCCATTCGCGCCTACTTCCAGCAAGAAGAGCGCGACCCCACCGACTTGGAATTGGAAATGCTGGCTCAAACCTGGAGCGAGCACTGCGTCCACAAAACCTTCAAAGCCCTTATCGAGTACACCGGCCCCGACGGGCAGGTAGAAATCATTGACGGGCTGCTAAACCAGTACATTCGCGCCGCTACGGAGCAAATTAACAAGCCCTGGGTGCATTCCGCCTTTGTGGATAATGCCGGCATCATCGCCTTCGACGAACAGTTTGACCTGGCCTTTAAGGTGGAGACGCACAACCACCCCTCCGCGCTAGAACCCTTTGGCGGGGCAAACACCGGCGTAGGCGGCGTGGTGCGCGACGTGCTAGGCGTCAGCGCCCGCCCCATTGCCAACACCGATGTCCTCTGCTTTGGCCTGCCCGATACGCCCCACGACGACCTGCCCGCTGGCGTGCTACACCCCACGCGCATTGCTGATGGCGTGGTGCATGGTATTGAGGATTACGGCAACAAAATGGGCATTCCCACGGTGAATGGGGCTATCTGCTACGACGCGGGCTACACGGCGAACCCGCTGGTGTATTGCGGCTGCCTGGGCATTTTGCCCCATAGCGCCAACCCCACTGAAGTGCAGCCGGGGGACTTGATTGTAGCCCTGGGCGGCCGTACCGGGCGCGATGGCCTGCGCGGGGCCACATTTTCCAGCATGGAGATGGATGTGCAAACGAGCGCGGTGGCGGGCACGGCCGTACAAATTGGCAACCCCATCATAGAAAAACAGGTGCAAGAAGTGATTTTGCGCGCCCGCGACGAAAAGCTGTACAACGCCATCACCGACTGCGGTGCGGGCGGCTTTAGCTCCGCCGTGGGTGAGATGGGCGAGCGTGTGGGGGCGCGGGTGCAACTGCAAGACGTGAAGCTAAAATACCCCGGCCTGCGCCCCTGGGAAATATGGCTCAGCGAGGCGCAAGAACGCATGGTGCTAGCCGTGCCCGCCGCCAATTTGCCCCGCCTGCAAGCCCTGTGCGCCGGGCAAGACGTGGAAGCGACCATCCTGGGCACATTTGACCCCACCGGCCGCATGGAAATCTTCTATGGTGACCGCAAAGTAGGCGACCTGAGCATGGACTTCTTGCACAACGGCATTCCGCGGCGACATTTGAAGGCAGAGTGGAGCAGAGGAGCAGGGGAGCAGGGGAGCAGAGGAGAAAAAGCGATCTCCTCTGCGCCTCCGCTCCTCAGCCCCCCTACCGCCTTGCTGGCGCTATTAGCCCACCCCGATATCCGCTCGAAAGAAGACGTGATTCGCCGTTATGACCACGAGGTACAGGGAGGCACGGCCGTTAAACCCCTCACCGGTATTGCCAATCATGGGCCAAGCGACGCGGCCGTTATCGTCCCCCAATCAACAATTCACAATCCACAATTCACAATTCACAATTTCCCCAAGGGCGTCGCCCTGAGCAATGGCCTGCGCCCCAACTACACCGCCCTGGACCCGTACCGCATGGCGTGGACGGCCGTTGACGAAGCCATCCGCAACGCCGTAGCCGTTGGCGCTGACCCCGACCAGATCGCCATCCTGGACAACTTTTGCTGGGGCAACCCCAACCTGCCCGACCGCCTGGGCAGCCTGGTGCGCACCGCCCAGGGCTGCTACGATGCCGCCATCGCCTACCAGACCCCCTTCATCAGCGGCAAGGACAGCCTGAACAACGAATACACCGGCGCCGACGGCGAAAAGCACGCCATTCCCGGCACGCTGCTCATCTCGGCCCTGGGCATTGTGCCCGACGTGGCGCAAACGGTGAGCATGGACCTGAAGCAGGCAGGCAACTTCCTCATTGCCATTGGCGAAACGGGGGCGGAGCTGGGGGGCGGCCATTACGGGCTAATTGGCGGCGAAATACGGCCACAGCACCAAAATGTGCCCAAACCACCCCAAAATGCGCTGGCCCATTACCGCCAGCTGCACCTGGCGATACGCGCCGGGCTGGTGCAGGCGTGCCACGATTGCAGCGAAGGCGGCCTAGCTGTCGCCCTGGCGGAGATGTGCCTGGCGGGGGGCGTGGGCGCGGAAGTGAAGCTGATGAGCGTGCCCCGCGACCCGTACTGGGCTTACGCAGCGGATGAGGCGATTTTGTTTAGCGAGAGCAACGGCCGTTTCCTCATCGAAGTGCGCCCCAGCGACATGCCCCAACTCGACCAGCTTTTAGCCGACGTGCCCCACAACTGCATCGGCGTCATTGGCGGCAATGCCCTGCGCATCAGCAACGCCACCGGCGCGGCCATCATTAATTTGCCCGTGCAGGAATTGGAAGCAGCGTGGCGCGGTATTGAGCAGGGGAACAGGGGAGCTGAGGAGCAGAGAAGAATAACGCTCACCTCTGCACCTCCGCCCCTCTGCTCCTCAGCCCATTCCCACAAACCGAAGGTGCTCATTCTGCACGCCAACGGCACCAACCGCGACCACGACGCGGC
>CAZDEO010000100.1:0-16916 GCA_964504445.1 uncultured Anaerolinea sp.
CCCTGGCCCTGGCACAGGGCGCCGATGGCATTGAACTAGACGTACAGCTTAGCAAAGATGGGGCATTGGTAGTTTATCACGACACCCGCTTGAAACCGGAAACTGGTCGCCAGGAACGCATTGCCGATGTGCTGCTGGCGGAATTAAAAAAGCTGCACGTTGGCCAGGGGCAGAAGATTCCCACACTAGATGAGGTTTTTGAGGCTTTAGGCCCGGCAGCACTTTACAACGTAGAGATCAAAGATTGGAGTTTGTGGGATAAGGGTACGGAAACGGCCGTTGCCGACTGCATCCAATCTCATAACCTGCAAAGCCAGTGCCACGTCTCCTCCTTCAACCCCTTTGCCATCAGGCGGGTGCGCCGCCACCTGGCGCGCAGCACCAGCACCGGCATCTTGCGCCAAAAAGGGCTGCTGCGCTTTAGCTACCTCTTCACCTCCAGCGAGGCCGATCACCCCCACCACACCATGATTGACGAGCAGTACATGGCCTGGGCGCGGCAGCGCGGCTACCAGGTGCACACTTGGACAGTGAATGATCCCGCCGAAGCCCAACGGCTGGCCCGGCTGGGCGTTGATGGCATTATTACCAATAAACCGGCCGTTATTCGGAAAGCCATTCAATGAACGTCAAAGTCATTCTGAACCCCTACGCCAACCGCTGGCAGGCCCAGGCCCAGGCTTCTACCGTGATGGCTGCCCTGAAAACGGCCGGCGTTACAGTCGAATTAGCCATCACCGATGGGCCAGAGCATGGTATTGCCCTGGCGCGAGAGGCCGTGGAAGCCGGGTTTGAGGCCATCATTGCCGCCGGCGGGGATGGCACCATCAACGAAGTCATCAACGGCGTGCTGCAAGCCACGCCAGAGGGTGCGTCCACGCTGCCTTTGGGCATTATGCCTGTGGGCACAGCCAACGACTTTACGCGCATGCAGAACATTCCCCTGAACCTGGTGCTTGCCGCGCAAACCATCGCTGCCGGGCATACGCGCCAGATTGACGCCGGCGTCATCACCGGCAGTTGGGGAGAAAACCCGCGCTATTTCGTCAATAATTCGGCTGTGGCCATGGAGCCGATGATCACCATCGAAAATATTCGCATGAAGCGGCTGTCCGGTGAAATCCGCTACCTGGTGGCCCTGATCAAGGGCATTTTCAAGCTGAAGGCGTGGAATATGCACATCACCTGGGATGGCGGAGGGCACGATGGCCCGGCTTACCTGCTGTCCATGTGCAATGGTCCCCGCACCGGCGGCTTCCAAATGGCCCCCGCAGCTAAATTTGATGATGGTTTATATGATTTTGTGTTTGCGCCGGAAGTGCCCAAGCGCACGGTGCTGGCGGTGCTGCTAAAGCTCATGAAAGGGGAACACATTCATCATCCGGCCGTTACCTACCAGCGCACAGCACAGCTCACACTGACCAGCGAGCCGGGCACGCCCATTCATGCCGATGGCGAGGTGTTTGCGGAGTCGGTTACGGCCGTTTCTTACCAGATCCTCCCCGGCAAAGTCACTTTGCTCGCCCCATAGGTCGCCACTGGACCAGCAGCGCGCCTAAAGCCGCCAAAATCAGCGCACCCACCTGTCCCAGCGTCAACCGTTCTCCCAAAAAGAGCCAGGCCAACACAGAAATCTGAATGAGCATGGTGTTGTTGATCAGCGAAGACTCCATGGCCGACAGGGTGCGCAAGGTATAGTTCCAAAGGGTAAAGGCTACGGCCGTATTCACCACCGCTAGCCACAACACAATACCCCACTGCGCCCAGCCCAGGCGTGGCCACGGATCCACCGCCAGCCCCGCACCCAGCAGCAGCACCGACCCCACGCCCATGCTCACCGTCGTCACCAACAGCGGGTGCAGGCGCTGCCCACGATTGATGCCCCGCCCCCAAATGCTAGACAGGGAAGTTGCCAGCAAATGCACGGCGGCAATGCCGTAGCCAATCAATTGCGCCTCTGGAATGTGCCAGGGATAAAAAAAGGCCAGTGTCCCGCCCAAAAAGATCAGCATACCACCCCACTGCCACCATGCAGGCCACTCGCCTAGCAAGGGAATGCCCAGCACCGCCACCAAAACGGCCGTGCCGTTCAGCAACAAGCTAAAGGTAATGGCGGGCAGATACACCAACCCCAAAAACTGCGACCCCTGGGTGATAGTGTAGTAAAGAAGCCCCAGCCCCATCAGGGCTAACCAATCGCGCCGGGCTAACGGCCGTGCAGGCCATGCCCGTGGAGAACGCCATAAAAGCGCCAGCAACAGTAAAAAGGCTAAAAAGTAGCGCAACCCGGCAAAAGTCAGCGCCGGCATTTCCTCCAGGCCAAACTTAATCAATACCCAAGAGGTTGACCACAAAAAGGTGACAAAAAGCGCCGTCAAAACAGCACGGCCGTGAGGAGAAAATGTATGACGCATCACCCTGACAAAGTGGCTACCTGCCCCGCAAACCGCCTACTGATAAATAATGATCACCGGCTGCGGCACGAGCAGGCTCATCACCTCTTCCGGCGTCATGACCGGATAGTCGCCATCATTGGGAAAGAGCTTAAACCCCCCATATTCAAAAGCCGCTTCTTGCGCATACTCGTTATAATTGCGAATTTTGGCCGCAGCCGAACCAACGCCATCCCCGTCAATAACCAATTCGACATGAGGATAATTCTCAATGGCTTCCTTGTCGGGCAGCATGATACCCGCAAACTGGTGCAAAATCAGGACCCTATTCAAGCCAATTTCCAACCCAATCTGATTCAGGTCGGCCTGCACAGCATTGATATCCGCAGCATAAAGGCTACCCACCTTTTGCCCCGGCACTTCACCAGCCCCCATCTTAAACTCCGGGTCAATGGCCAGATGCACGTGAGGATTGTAAAAGAGATGGCGCACGCGCTCGTAAATGTACATCACGTCTCCCTGCCCCGGCTGAATATCTAAAATGATGGCTACGCCGCTCTCGTTGGCCGCCTCAATCCACTCTTCAATCAGGTCCAGGCTGATGTTGGCGTAGTAGTAGGGCGGGGTGGTGTTGGCCACGGCGATGATCATGTGGTAAGTGGGCAGAACCGGCCGTTCCGGAGAGAGGGGCTGGTATTGGGCCGTGCGCTGGTGCAGCAGCGCCAGCATGGTTTCCCGGGGATAATTGCCCAAAATGCCCAATCCTGGCCCCGTGGGGCTGCCATAAAAAGCCACCAGGCGAAATTTATCCAAATACCCTTGCGGTTCTCTTGGAACCAGTGTTAGCTCTGGTATGGGATAAGGCGTCACAGTAGGCGTTACGTCCGGGGGCAGTGTAGGCGTGAGCGATGGTGTGGTTGTGGGAAAGGGCGTGCTGGTCGGGGATGGTGTGGTTGTTACTGAGGGAGCTGGCGTATTGGTTGAAGGTAAAGATGGGGATATTGTAGCTGATGGGCAAGGAGAGGGGGCAACGGCCGTTGCCCCGTCCCCCTCTCCTTGCCCATCAGCTACCACCGGCAGCAAAACCTGCGCAACCTCATGAATGCCCAGCGTGGGCATTAGCGTAGGCAGCACAGCCTCCTGCGAGGACTGCTGCCCTATGGTACACGTAGTCAACAACAAGGCCGTCCCTGCTGCCGTCAACAGAACCAGGACAAAAAACAACAATCGACTTTTGATGGCAACCTCACCATGCGCTGTCAAAATAAACAAAAACCCCTGATTTTGTTATCAGGGGTTAACATAAGGCCGTCGCCCCGCCATGCCGTGTGGACATCTATACTTGAACCTGCATGTGCAGGTGGGAAAATTTTCGCAAGGACTCTGCCTGGCCTTTCGGCTACTACATCCCCTCTGCGTATGTCATCTCCCTTTCAAGTGGCGTTGGCTCAAGACATGACGGCCATCACGCACACAGCAGGGTTAGCCAGATACTATCACAACCCTAATTCGGTCGCAAGTACATGTAGCCCTTACTTGTTTTTAGCAATTGCTTTCACCCTTCCCTTTGGTCGGCGTCGTGTGGTTGGCGTAGTGGCAAGCATATTTCGGGGTGCCGTCGAGGTTTTTATAAGAGTTGTGTAGTTTTTGTCCATGTTTTCATTGTGTTTAGGTGGCAACTTTGCTAAAGTCCTCTTTGTGACAAGAGGCACAATAACTATGACATCTGAACTTATGAAAAGCATCGTCCGCATTGAAAACCTAGAAAAAAGCTTCCAAGAAGGACGCAAAGAGCGCCTCGTATTGGACAACGTGCAGGCCGGCTTTGTCGAGAGCGAATTTGTGGTGCTGCTGGGCCGCTCCGGCAGCGGCAAATCGACGCTGCTCAACCTGATCAGCGGCATCGAAAAGCCCGACGGCGGCGACATCTGGATCAACAACATCGCCATCACGCAGCTCACCGAGCGCGAGCGCACCCTATACCGCCGCGACCACATCGGCTTCGTCTTCCAGTTCTTCAACCTGATCCCCACGCTCACCGTGCTGGAGAACATCACGCTGCCGCAGGAGTTGGCGGGCAAGAAGGAAACGGCCGTGCGCCCCCACGCCCTCCACCTTTTAGAACAAGTCGGCCTCACCGACCGCCGCGACACCTTCCCCGACAAGCTCTCCGGCGGCGAGCAGCAGCGCGTAGCCATCGCCCGCGCCCTGGCCCACGACCCCATGTTGGTTCTCGCCGACGAACCCACCGGCAACCTCGACGAAGAGACCGGCGAGCGCGTGCTACAACTGCTCATCGACCTTACCCGCGGCGCAGGCAAGACTCTCGTCATGGCTACCCACTCTCCCGAAGTGGTGCCCTTCGCCGACCGCGTCTTCGAAGTCCACAACGGCAAGCTCCAGCTCCGTGAGCCGTTATCCGTAATCCGTGATCCGAAGTCGGATAACGGGCTACAGCTTACGAAACACGGATTACCGATTACGTCATGACCACTCATCAACCTTCCATCTCCAACCTCCCCCTTTTCCGGGTGGCGTGGCGGCGGCTGAGAAGACGGCCGTTTCAATACATCCTGCTCATTATCGGCGTCGCCATCGGCGTGGCTATGATGGTCTCCATCGACCTGGCCAACGGCAGCGCCCAGCGCGCCTTCCAGCTCTCCACCGACGCCGTCACTGGCAAAGCAACCCACCGCGTCGTCGGCCCCCCCACCGGCTTCAGCGACGAGGTGTACACACAGCTCAAGACAGGCGCAGAAAATTGTCAATTGACAATTGGCAATTGCCAATTGTTAATTATTTCGGCCCCTATCGTCGAAGATTACCTCTCCGTCCCCGAACTCAACGACCAGGTGATGCGCCTGGTCGGTATCGACCCCTTCGCCGAGCCGCCGTTTCGCGATTACTTTCAGCCCACAGGTGATGCCGGGCTGGAAGGGCTGATTGCGTTCCTCACCCGGCCCAACTCCATCATTCTGTCGCAGGAACTGGCCGACGAGGCCGAGCTGGCCCTGGGCGACACCATCACCCTCAACCGCTCCGGGCAGCGCACCGAGGCTGAGATCGTCGGCCTGCTACAGCCCAGCGACAACGTCAGCCGCCGCGCCCTCAGCGGCGTCCTCTTCACCGACATCGCCTCCGCGCAGGAAATTTTGGACATGCAGGGTAAGCTTAGCCGCATCGACCTGATTGCTGGGGACGAGGCGGCGCTGGCCCCGGTGCAGGCCATTCTGGAACCGGGACTGCGGCTGGAAACGGCCGCTTCCCAGGCCAACGCCATCCAGCAAATGACCGCCGCCTTCGAGCTAAACCTCTCCGCACTCAGTCTGCTGGCGCTGGTGGTGGGCATGTTCCTCATCTACAACACCGTCACCTTCAGCGTCGTGCAGCGACGGCCGTTATTCGGCATTTTGCGCTGCCTCGGCGTCACCAGCGGCCAACTGTTCACCCTCATATTGGTAGAAGCGGCCGTGCTGGCCCTGATTGGCTCACTGCTGGGGCTGGCCCTGGGCGTGGTGCTGGGACGCGGCATCGTCGGGCTGATTACGCAGACCATCAACGACTTCTACTTCGTCGTCAACGTGCGCGGCGTCGATATTCCGCCGTTCACACTAGTGAAGGGGCTGGTGGTGGGCATGGCGGCGGCGCTGTTTGCCGCGCTGCTGCCCGCCTGGGAAGCGATGCGCACCGCCCCCAACGCCTCGCTGAAGCGCTCCAATCTGGAGTCGCGCACGCGTGAACTGCTGCCCTGGCTGGCGGCGGCGTGGCTGGGTCTGACTGTGCTTGGCATCTTCCTGCTCTGGCTGCGCGGCAATCTGGTGATTACCTTCGGCGGCCTCTTCGCCGTGCTCATCGGCGCGGCGCTGCTGACGCCGCCATTGACCGTACTGCTAATGCGCGTGATCACGCCGCTGACGCAGCGGCTGGCAGGCGTGCTGGGGCGCATGGCCCCGCGCGACATCGTGCGCTCCCTCAGCCGCACCTCGGTGGCGGTGGCGGCGTTGATGACGGCCGTTTCTGTCGTCGTTGGCGTCTCCATCATGATCGGCTCCTTCCGCACTACCGTCGAGCAGTGGCTCAACCAGACCCTGCAGGCCGACGTCTACATTTCGCCGCCGACGCTGACCGCCAACCGCGCCTTTGGCACGCTGCCGCCCGACGTGCTGGACACCTTCGCCGACTGGCCCGGCGTCGCCGCAGCGGTAACGGCGCGGCAGGTGCAGGTGGCCTCCCCCACGCTGGGCCGCGCGGTGGAGCTGGTCGCTGTTGATGGCGACGTTTCCGGCGGCAACCGCCCTTACGCCTGGGTGCAGGGGGACGAGGCCACGCTGTGGCAACGGCTGGCAGCGGGCGAGGGCGTCTTCGTCTCCGAGGCGCTGATTCTCAAGGAAAATCTGCCCACGCCGCCGCCCGACATAACGCTGGAAACGACCTTTGGCCCACGCACCTTCCCGGTCATCGCCGTCTTCTACGACTACGCCAGCGACCAGGGCACGGTGATGATCGACCAGGCTTTGTACCGCGACCTGTGGCAGGATGACAGCATTGTTAGCATGGGGCTGTTTTTGGAAGAGGGCGTGGCGATTGACAAAGTGGTAGCGGAGATGGAAACGGCCGTTTCTGGCCGTCAAGACGTACTCATTCAATCCAACCGCGCCCTGCGTGCCGGATCGCTGGAAATCTTCGACCGCACCTTTGCCATCACCGCCGCGCTGCGCCTGCTGGCGATTATCGTCGCCTTCATCGGCGTGCTAAGTGCGCTGATGAGCTTGCAGCTAGAGCGCAGCCGCGAGCTGGGCGTGCTGCGTGCCACGGGCATGACCACGCGCCAGCTCTGGGGCCTCACCTTCCTGGAAACCGGGCTAATGGGCGCGGTGGCCGGTTTACTGGCGATCCCCGTCGGCTACGTGCTGGCCTGGATTCTGATCTACGTGATCAACGTGCGCTCTTTCGGCTGGACGCTGGCGATGCAGCTGGAGCCAGCCTACTTTCTGCAAGGCCTCATCGTCGCCATCATCGCCGCCCTGCTCGCCGCCATCTACCCGTCGCTGCGGCTGGGGAATATGGTGATTGCCACGGCCGTACGGGAGGAATAATCAAAACAAAATGAACGAAAACACAAAACGTATTCTTATCGTCTTTATTGTCCTGGCAGCTGTTGTCGGTGGCCTCTTTCTCTGGCAACAACCCTTGCAGCAGGCCACGGCCGAAGCTTCCCTGCTGCCCCTACTCACCGAAGAAGACAGCGCCGGGTTCGCTCGCGCCACCGTGCCCAACGACATCGAATTCCCGCGCGACCTCGGCCCGCATCCGGAGTACCAAACCGAGTGGTGGTATTACACGGGCAATCTGGAAGGGGAAAACGGCCGTCTCTTTGGTTACCAGTTCACCATCTTCCGCCGCGCCCTCACACCGGAAAGTGCAATTTTTGATTGTGACGAGCAGGGGAGCGGAGGAGCGGAAGAGCAAGGGAGCCTCACCTCTGCGCCCCTGCCCCCCTGCTCCTCTGCTTCAGATTGGCGCAGCAACCAGATCTACCTCGCCCACTTCACCATCTCCGACATCGCCAACGGAGCCTTCTACCCGCATGAACGCTTCAGCCGCGGCGCCGCCGGGCTGGCGGGCGCACAGGCCGCGCCCTACCGCGTCTGGCTGGAAGATTGGGTGATTGAGGAAACGGCCGATGGCCGGATACGCCTGCTGGCGCAAACCGAGGACGTCGGCCTGGACATTATGCTGACGCAAACCCTGCCCCCGATTTTGCACGGCGACGGCGGCCTCAGCCCCAAAGGGCCGGAGCCGGGCAATGCCTCTTATTACTACTCACAGGTGCGCCAGCGCAGCGAAGGCACGGTGCGCATCGGCGACGAGCTTATCCCGGTTACCGGGCTAAGCTGGAAGGACCACGAATATTCCACCAGCGCCCTCAGCCCCGGGGCCATCGGCTGGGACTGGTTCTCGCTGCAATTCGACAACGGCACGTCG
Source organism: uncultured Anaerolinea sp. (assembly GCA_964504445.1). Lineage (GTDB taxonomy): Bacteria > Chloroflexota > Anaerolineae > Promineifilales > Promineifilaceae > JACSRF01. The sequence continues at coordinate 8,379 of CAZDEO010000100.1, forward strand.
CTGATGTTCTTCCAGATTCGCCGCGATGACGGCACGCTGGAGCAGTTCTCTAGCGGCACCTTTGTGGACGCCAATGGCAATACGACTCATCTTGACCGCGCTGATTGGGAGTTAACTGTCACCGACACCTGGACCAGCCCGGACAGCGGCGCCGAATATCCCATTGGCTGGCAGGTCAGGATTTCCGAGCTAGGGCTAGAGCTAGAGGGCGGGGCGCTGATGCCCAACCAGGAGTTGAATGTTTCTACCGTTTACTGGGAGGGGGCGGTGGAATTTAGGGGTACGCTGGCGGGCGAGCCGGTGCGGGCACGGGGCTATATTGAGATGACAGGCTATGCCGGGTCTATGGAAGGGCGAATTTAAGGACACTGAATGACGGCCTGGGCCCACAGGCAGCCGCCACAGGCGGGAGCCGGGCTTTCAAAGCAGTCGGTGAGGTTGGCGTAGGAGTCTTCGCAGCCGCCGCAGGAGGTGCAGGGGGCAAAGGCGAAGCGGTGTACGCGCTCGCGGTAGGCGACGTACTCTTCATCAAGCCACAGGGTCATGAGGTCATGCTCTTTGATGTTGCCCAGAATGTGGGCGTGGGAGGCGCGTTTATAGCCGCGCAGGTAGCCAGTGTGGTTGTAGAGCAAGGGTGGGCAGGGGGCAATACGGCCGTCCCAGCCAATGGCCAGGGACCCACTCTCAATAAAGGTACACACATCGTTGGCCGACCCCAGGTTGCTGCCCGCAAAGGTGACGTTGTAGCCGCTGCTCATGGCTTTTAGCAGCGGTTCCCGCGTCAGTTCGTTAAAGTCCATTTTGGGTATGCTGACGCGGCGCAGCCAGGGGGAAGGCAAGTAGGCGATGTCGTTGAGGGTGTTGGTGTACAAAATTTCGTCTACCATTTCCGCCGTGTGGGGCAGCAAGTTGCTAACCATAAAGCGGTTGGCGCGCAGGCGGCGGCCAATGGCCATTACTTCTGGCAGGTCGGCAATGTTGCGCTTCATGGCCACGAAGGCGATGCCGATTTCTGGCTTGGGATGGTGGGCAGGGGGGCGCAGGCGGCGGAAGCGGGCCAGGTTTTCCAGCACGTTGGGCAGCTCTGCGCCCAGGCGTACGTCGGCGTAGCTTTCGGGGCGGGCGCCATCAATGGAAACCCACAGTATGTCCAGCCCGGCTTCAATGATTTGGCGAGCACGCTTTTCGGTGAGCAGCGTGCCGTTGGAAATCATCTCCACGGTGGCGCCTGTTTCTTTGATTTGGGCGATCATTTCTGGGGTGCGCGGGTGGGCCAGGGGTTCGCCAATGCCGCCAATGAAGACCAGGGGCGGGGTTTGCAGGCGGCGCAGGCTGGCAAGCACGGCCGTAAAGGTTTTCGCGCTCATTTGCCCTAACTCCACGTCCCAATTGTTACGCATACAGGTGCGACAGTCTATGTTGCAGCGGTTGGTGGGTTCGACGTAGATTTTTGCCAGGTGGGTGACGGGACGGTGCATGCGCACGTCGTTGTCGCTGGTGTCTAGGCGCACGCGGGCGCCGGGGGTCAGGCCATATTGTTGGGCAACTTGGGGGGGCATAATGAGACGGCCGTTTTCATCCACCTCCGCCCAAAGGGTCTGTTTACTGTCCATATTTTTAATCCGCTGTCCGTTTTCCGTAATCGATAATCCGTTTTCCGTAATCCGTTGGCCGTTCACGGATTACGGGTCACGAATGGCCGCCCATCCCCATGCTTTCGTTAACGGCATTGATGAGGGCCATAGCCAGGCTTTTAGCCTGCTCTGGCGTCAGGTAAATGTTGGTTTCGTCGGCAATGAAGATTTTTTCATCGTCGGGGCACTCTTCGGTGATGGAAATGCAAATGTTATCGTCGTAGCTGCAATCATCACATTCGTAATAAACGCGCACGCGCAAACTTTCATCCAACAGTTGTATTTCGTCCATCCTTTGTTCTCCACAAAACAGGAAATCCCATTGTTGCCAGAGTAGTATGGCAGGAAACGGCCGTTTTCAATAGTGACAATCTTCAGGAAATGGGGCGCAATCTGTCACCAACTAGGGCAGGTGTAGGATTTGCCCGACAAAAATGCGGTAGGGATAACTGAGGCTATTCAGTTGGGCCAGCGTAAGCCAGTCCAGCCCATAGCGCGTGGCTATTTTGAACAGCGTATCCCCTGGCTGCACTACGTAGGTTACCGGTTCCGGTGTTGACGTGAGTTCTGGCGTTGTTGCGGCATTGGCGACGGTGGGCAGGCGCAGCACTTGCTGGGGGTAGACCACGTATGTCGGCGGCTGCAAATTGTTTAAGCGGGCCAAAGTTTGCCAATCCAGGCCCAGGCTGCGGGCAATTTGCATGAGGTGCTCGCCGCGCTGCACAATGTAGGTGGTGGGTTCGGCGGGGAGAATGTCGGGTTGGGGCATGGGCGTAGGCTGAGGCGGGGCAGGGTTGGCCATGGGCACGGCCGTAGGTAGCCGCAGCACCTGCCCGGCATAAATAATGTTGGGGGTCGTTAAATTGTTGTAAACGGCCAGTTCGTACCAGGAAAAGCCAAATCGGGCGGCAATGGTGAGCAGAGAATCACCATGTTGGACAATGTAAGTTTGCGCCGCGTCGGGGGTAACGGCCGTTTCCCCTGTTCCCGCCAGCACCGCCATGTTGCCCAGCACGGCCCAGGAGGAGAGAAAGCTAGAAAGGGCGTGCCATTCCACCAACCCATTGGCCGAGTTTAGCAGATAGACAGTGGTGGGATCGTAGCCGAGCAAAATCATGCTGTGCTCGTAGGGGGCTACTATGGTTTGGGCGCCATCTTCAGCGGTGTAGGTTTGGGCCGTGCCGGGCCAGACATTGCCAATGACCCACACAATAACCGGACGGCCGTGGCCCACCTCCTGGCGTAAATCATCCCAACTTAGGTCACGCCGCGCCACCGCATCCAGGCCATACTCTCGCAAAAGCTGGGCCACCGGTTCCGCATGAACACCATACGAATAAGGAGGCACATTGCCCCAGGGAGCATTGGCATAGCCTACAAAGCCCTTGTCTGGGTTATCAGAACTAGGCAGGTTAAACAAGAACTCGCTTTCGCTAATGGTGGCGCCAAAAAAGGCGGCCCAATCCACCGCGGAACGGGATTCGCAGGAAAGGTTATAGCTTTGGGCGTGTCCCACAAGGCCATTGACGTAGGCGGTTTCCGGGGGCGGGGCAGGCTGCGCCTGGGCTACCAGTTCTGGTAGGAACCCAAAAATTAGGAGCAGGAGTGACCCGATTAGCACACCTCGTTTCATGATCATCCCTCTGCCTGTACAGGCTCTATGGTCGTCGATGTTAGGGCGTATACTTTGAAAACAGTTGGAGTTCGATACGCTGCGTCCAGCCCGCCCTTTTCCAAAAGGCTTGGGCGTCATGGTTGGCAGCAAAAACAAAAAGATGGCATTTGTCGATGCCCATGCCGTCTAGTGCAGCCAGGCAATGGGTAACTAACTGTCGCCCAATGCCCGTGCGCCGATGAGCAGCATCTACAGCCAAATGGTGCAGGTAGCCACGCCGACCATCGTGCCCGCAAAGCACTGCGCCAACTAGCCGGTTGTCTAAGGAGGCCACAAAGCTAAGGCCAGGGTTGCGCGCCAGGTAGCGCGCAATGTTTTCGGCAGAGTCGGCGGCGCTCAAACCAACCCCTTCTACAGCCTGCCACAGGTGTGTGACGGCCGTATAATCTTCCAGGGTCATTTGACGAATGTGCAGCTCGCTCATCAACACCTCTCGCCAGGCAATTTTCTGGCCAACAGAATGACATAATTATAGATGTTGGACCACAACAAAACAATGTAAATGCCGGAATTTTAGCCTTGCGCCCGGTAGTAAGCCTGCACAAAGGTACTCTGGCGAAGCTGTAGGCTGCGGGCAATACGGCGAATACTGGCGGTTTCTTCTGAGGAGATCTCGCCATCAGCAGCCGCCACGGCAAAGAGTACGTCCAAAAAGGCTGTGCGCTCTTCCAGAGTGGTGCTGTCAAAGAATTCGCGGGTAATGCGGTAGTAATCCATGTCGCGTAGGGCTTTGGTGATGGCAATTTCGGCAACCAGGGTCGCGGCGGCGGCATCAATACCCCACGCTTGTTGCAAAATGCGCTCCAATGCCTGCCGTTCAACGCGCTGAATTTCTCGATCGGTGTGGGCAACCTGGGCCATGAGTGCTCCCGCCAGGCTAAGCTTGCGCCAATCTGTCTCAGGAATGCCGCTTTGTTCCAGGTCCAGGCGCTGGCGAATAGCAAAAAAGACCTGGTTTTTGACGTATTCGGCAAAGTTAACTTCACGGTTGGGGCCGGCGCTCCGGTGGCGGGCAAGTTGGCTGAAAATCTGCCCTAACCGGCCTAGATGGGCGGATTGCAGGGCTTGTTGAATATCGCTGGTCACGGTTTCTTCGGCAGGGGTGACGGCGCCATCGGCTTGAATAATCTCTTGCAAAGCGGTAACGGCCGTTTCCACATCTTCAGGGCTGTGCAACACTGCTTTTAATGCGGCTACCAGACGCTCTCGTTCGGCATCATCTACAGGGGATTCCATATACATTTCCAGCCGCGCCCATTCTTCACTGGTGATGGGATCAGCCTGGTCAGGCAGGTTTTGTGAAAGGCGAAAAATTAGATCTTTAAGGTGTTCCACTTCTGATTCCGTCAGTTTTCCATCTACCCAGGCGGTGGCGGCAATCACTTTTCCCAGTGTCAATATGAGTTGTTTGTCGAACATAAGCCTCTCCGTGCAGATTTTTTAAGCTGCTGCGCCTCATTTTACCATAGGGGTAAGCAAGTTTGTGGGGGAAACGGCCGGGCAATTACGGCTTGGCAGCTATTTTTCATATACCCGTTTGGCCTGCTGGCACTAGGTGTTGGGGGTGAACATCTGGCCATCAGGCATGGTGGCGCCAGCAAAGTTTGCATGGTCCTTAAGAGCATCTGTCAGGTCTGCATCGCGCAAGCTGGCATAGCTGAAATTGGCGGCTTGTAAGTTGGCAGCTTGCAATTGAGCCTGACGCAGATCGGCCGTGCCTAACTGGCTACCTTGAAAATTAGCATGGCGCAGATCCGCTTGCTGCAAATTGGCCCAGCGCCAGTTAGCGCCACGGGCGTCTACGCCACTGAGGTAGCTGCCTTGCAAGCAAGCATTGGTAAAATTAGTATAGCGTAAATCGGCGGCCGCCAGCCGTGCGTGGCGCAAGTCTGCATGGCTCAAATCGGCTAGGGTCAGGGTAACACCCCGTAAATCAATGCCGGAAAAATCAGCTTGCCACAGGTGTAAAATCGGGCGTGGGCTATGAATGAGGCGGGCATTGTACAGGAATAGCAGCAGGCGACCCCGCTGTTCCGTGTCTAGCTGGGGCAAAATGCGTAATGTCCAGGAAGTGGCGCGCTGAATGATGGCGGGGTTAAACAACCCGTTGGCCAGACCGTTTTGCAGCAGACGATTGATGTTTTGCAGGTAGGCCTGAAAGAGGGCTTCTTGGGAATGGGGGGTGATTTTGCGAGCATCCCGTTGCTGAACAACCGGGGCGGGAATGGGAGTCTGATCCGCGGTCCACGGTACAAATGGGTTGTGTTCATGGAGCAGGGTAAGAAGGGTTTGGAAACGGCCGTTTCGGGCCAGCAGCAGCAAAAAATGGTGCGTTCTTTCCAGCTTACTGCCCCCTGGCAAGTCCGTTATTTCGATACCCAAATCATAGCCCAACACCCTAAGCTCACTTAAGCTCAGATGGGCATGCATTTGTTGGCGCAGGTGGCGAAAATAGCGGGGCGTGGAGGGCGAATCCATGTTAGCGCTCCTCTGCTGGGAGCAGCCATATTGTGAAGGCAGTTCCCTGACCTGGTTTGCTGGCAAAGGTGATGTGTCCCCCTAACTTGTTAAGAATTTCGCGACAAATGGCCAAGCCCAGGCCTGCGCCGGGTATATTAAATTCTTGGGCCGCTTTGCCGCGGAAGAACCGCTCGAAGAGGTAGGGCTGCTCTTCTGGCGTAATGCCTGGGCCAGTGTCAGATATGGTGCAGGTTATCCAATCACTGCCATCACGGTGGGGAACGGCCGTTGAAATGGTTACTTGCCCGCCCATGGGCGTATAGCGCAAGGCATTATCCAACAGCTTGTACAGCACCCGGTGCAGCAAATCCACATCGGCCACCACCAACGGTAGCTTGGGAACCAAATTAACAACCAGGGTGATCTGCCGATCCTGGGCCATTTGCTCATACCGGTCCATCAATTGCGCAAGCACTTCTTCGCAATTAACCGCAACACGCTTTACGGGCAAGGCATCGGCATTCAAGAGCGAGATTTCCATAAAGCCTTCGACCAGGTTTTCCAGGCGGTTTGTTTCCCGCCGTAGCACCTCCATGTATCGCTGAAGGTGTTCTGGCCGACGAGCCAATAAATCATGGTACAACTGGATGTTGGTAATTGGCGTGCGTAGTTCATGACCAATCTGCGATGCAAAAGCATCTTTAAGTCGGGCCAGTTCTTTCAGATGCGTGATATCCCGTTGGGCGCACACGTAGCCTTGTAGGGTGCCTTGCCCACTGCGTACCGGGTTAATACTCAGGCTGGCATCGTAAAGTTGACCATCTTTTCGCTGGTTCACAACCTCTCCCTTCCAAGGTTGACCAGCGGTATATGCCTGGTTCATCTCTAAAATAGTTTGCTCCGGGGTTTGGGTGCTGCGCCATACATGCGGGCTTTTACCTTCAAGTTCAGCCCGGCTATAGCCTGTCATATGCTCGATAGCTGTATTCATATATAACAGTTTGCCTGATAAATCTGTAAAGTAAATGCCTTCTCCAGCAGCATCTAAAATGGCTTGTAATCGGCCCCGTTCTTGATCCAGCTCGGCCGTGCGCTGGGCTACCCGGCGCTCCAGATCGGCGGCATGCTGCTGCACCTGCCGGTATAACCGGGCGTTCTGCAGGGCAATGGCTACCTGGTCGGCAAAGGCTTGTAGGGGAGCTGCATCGCCTTCATTATAAAAGTGTGGTTGGTGGCTAACCAGGGCAACAAAGCCAAAAAGTGTGTTCTGGGAAATGATGGGGGCGGTTAGGATGGATTGTACCCAATCGAGGCCTAATTTTTTGGCCCACGCGGGGTTTTCCGTGGCGATGTAAGGTGTGGTTTGTGTTCTAAGTTGGTGCTGGTAATGGCTTTGTAAGATGGGCCATTGTTGTTGAATGCGGGTTTGTAGGTCCAAGTTGTTGGCGATGAGGTTGGAGACTTGGATGCGGAAGAGATGGCTGTTCCTGTCAAGAAGGATAATGCCGCAACCGTTGTGGGGCAGAACACCACCGATAACTTCTAAAACGTTTCGCAGGATGTCGTCTTCTTCGAGAGAGCTGACGAGGCGGGCAGCAGTCTGGCGCAGGGCTTCGGCCAGGGCGCGCTGTTGGTGGGCAAGGGCCTGAGCCTGTTTGCGGGGGGCGATGTCGCGGGCCACAATTTGCAATGCTGTTTTTTCTTCGTAAATGGCGGGAACGGCCGTGTACTCTACTGGGATTTTACGGCCATCCAGGCGCACAAAGGTAGTTTCTTGTGGCTCATCTGTATTGAGGAGCAGGGCGCCAGTCTCGACACCCATCTCGGCAAGGCTGCGCCCCAGCAGATCGTGGCTTGTTTTTGCGGCAAACATTTGAACGCCAGCCGGATTAGTGAGGATAACCCGGTCATTGACCAACACAAGAATGGCGTCGGGGGAGTGTTCGAAAAGGGTGCGATACTGGGCTTCACTGGTGCGCAGCTTTTTCTCTGCCTGGTAACGGTAAAGCGCCATCTGGATCATGGTGTCTAGTTCCCGTTCTTCAAATGGCTTGAGCAGATAACCCAGAGGGCTGGTCTCTTTTGCGCGCTGCAGAGTTGCTTCGTCGGCATAGGCGGTGAGATAAACGATGGGAACGCTGAGCTGGGCTTGAATTTGCCGAGCGGCTTCGATGCCGTCCATGCGGTCTTCCAAACGGATGTCCATCAGGATGAGATCGGGATTGAGGGTCAGGGCTTTTTGCACGGCCATTTCGCCTGATGTGACTCTTCCCACCACTTGATACCCCTTACGAAGCAACTGGTTTTGAATATCCAGGGCGATTATGCTTTCATCTTCTACAATCAAAATACGGGCTAATGGCATGGCATACTCTTTTTCAGGCCGTCTGAAAGATAATGTAAAACGTCGTACCCGGCTCGCCTGATTGTACGGCCAATTCTAGTGTACCATGAAGCTGATTGACCAGGGTGTTTACCAATTGCAACCCCAAAGAGCGATGATTTTGGGCATATTGTTTTGCGGAGAGACCAATGCCATCATCACTGACACGCAAAGACAGGGTATTGTGGGGCAAGGCATAGAGTTCAACAGTAATTTTGCCGGTGCGTTGATCCGGAAAGGCGTGTTGAATGGCGTTGGAAATAAGCTCGTTGAGGATGAGTCCACAAGGAACGGCCGTGTCCACGCCCAGATACACCGCTTCCGCCACAATATGCAGTTCAATGCGATTTGACATAACATGATATGCGCGCAGCAAATAGGCCGCT
>CAZDEO010000101.1:0-4679 GCA_964504445.1 uncultured Anaerolinea sp.
AGCCTGCCAAGTTTCAATTGGCACCCGCTTAACCCACTTTTATTTTCGAAGGAGTAAACCATGCCCCGATTAACCAAAATTTACACCCGATCCGGAGACGCAGGAACAACCAGCCTGGGCAGTAAACAGCGCGTACCCAAAGATTCGCTGCGCGTGGCGGCATATGGCACCGTCGATGAACTCAACTCCCAACTTGGCGTCGCCCTGGCCTCTGGGCTAGTTTCACGCCTCATGGAAGCGCTGCCCGTCATCCAAAACGAACTCTTCCACCTGGGGTCTGACCTGGCTTTTTTGGAAGAAGACAAAAAAACATACAACATTCCGCAAATCGCAGAGCGGCACGTCACGGCATTGGAGGAACTCATTGATGAGTTAAACGACGTTGTTGGCCCGCTAGAAAACTTCATTTTGCCAGGAGGCAGTATGGGCGCCGCATTGCTGCACGTAGCCCGCACCGTCTGCCGCCGCGCCGAGCGGGAAGTTGCCGCCCTGTCTCATGGGGAGCCGGTGGGTACCCAGGTGCTGCCCTATCTGAACCGCCTTTCAGACCTGCTGTTTGTTATGGCCCGCTATGAAAACCACCAGCGCGGCGTAGCGGAACCGCTGTGGAACACGCTGGCCTAGTACCAACATTCAGTGAAACGGCCACAACATACTGGGTAGAATCGAAAAAAAGCATCCGCTTTCTCAGGGGAAGTGGATGCTTCGTTTTGAATGACCGGTACGGGTTGCTGGCTCCGTTTATTCCGTGGCTAATTGCTCTAATTTCATTGCTTTGGGGTAACTTATCCTCATTCACCCCAAACGGGTTGACCGGTAGGCGTGCGCAGGTTGATGCGCTGGCCCGTTGTCTGGTTGTGAATCCAGTTTAGCTCCATGTGGTCGGGCGATTGAAAGCCTTCCAGGGCAATGGCATCCCCCGGAGAGAGGGAAATGCCGTTGTCTTGCCAAAACCAGGGTGGCCCCAGCATAGCTTGGAGATGGTCGCCGACGGCCGTTTCAAAAGTCAGCATATTGCCCTCAACCGCAACCACCACACCCTCATACTGCAAGACATCGCCAGCGAGTGGCAACGCACCCGGCTGTGCCGGTTGGGCGCCATTCACCACACCCTGCCCACTTTGGCCAGGGGGCACACCGGTGTCACTCCAGGGTGGGCCACCCTGCCCCTGTCCCTGCCCCCCCTGGCCCTGCCCTTGACCTCGCTCGGTGGTGGCGGTCCCGTTTGTACGCAGCCAGGGGGGGCCACCACCCTGCGCCGTACCTCGCGGATTTTCTACCATGGGGGCCGTGGGTTCCCAGGCCCGAATGTAATCAACCAGCGCTTCGATTTCCACCATGGTTAGGCGGTCGCCAAAGGCCGGCATGGTAGAATTAGGCCGGTGACCGCCATTGACAATGGTATTGAGAATCTGCTCATTGGTTTGGCGGGTAAGGAACTGCTGGCTGTTGAGGGCGGGACCAGTACCGCCGCTGCCATTTTCACCATGACAGACGGTACAAGTCATGTTAAAAAGACGCTCAGCGTAGGCCATGACTTCTGCAGGGTTGTCTAGGTCGATGCGCACCGGCTCCGGCGGCATCAACTCTAGGCCCTGGGCGGTCACGACATCCCAATTTTGTAGAAAGGCGACGATGCTGCCAATTTCGTCGGGGTTGAGGGCGTTGTTCCAGCCTACCATGAGGGTGCCGGGTACGCCTGCGGTGATGATGCGGGTGAGTTCGTCGGCGGCGGTATCCTGGATAACGGCCGTGTTCAGCGCTACGCCCAGGTCAGAACCTTCGCCGTTGACCCCATGGCAAACCGTGCAGTTATTGGCGTAAAGCTGCATGCCGGCCGCCCATTGACTGCCCTCTGGGCCGAGAGCGGCTACCTGAGATAGAAATGCTTCGTCTACTTGGGGCACAGGCAGCGTGGGCGGGATGAGTCCTTGGGAGGCGGCCAATTCGTCTACTTCGGCCCAGTCACCGTAGCGAATGAGGGCAATAAGTTGTTCAATTTGGTAGTCGGTGTAAATGCCGCCTTCCTCGGTGTGCCAGGGGGCCATGAGGGTGCCGTAACGGCCGCGTGCAATCACTTTGTAGAGGGTGTCGTAATCGGCCATGCGCAAACCATCGTTATTCAGGCCAGGGGTTGCGCCAATGCCTTCGCCAGCCGCGCCGTGGCAGATGGCGCAATTTTCGACGTACATCACGGCTGCGTCGGCTACAAAGTCTTCGCGCAGGTCTGTTTGGGCGGTTTCCATGCGCTGGGGTTCTAGCCAGGCGTAGAGGGGTAAAACGGCCACAATGGTGAGGATGGCGAGTAAGCTGATGAAGGTGTTTTTGTTCATGGGGTGTCTCTTGTGCAACTAGCTAACTAACTGCTCTGGTTCGAAGGTGTCACGCTGTTGGGCACGGCTGGTGTTGACCCATACCTGCCCGTCGGTAATTTCTACGGGAAAGGTGTCGAGAGCGCGAGGCGCAGGCGGGTTTTCGACGTCGCCGTGAATGTCGAAGCTAGAGGCGTGGCAGGGGCAGAAAAAGTGGTGCTGGTCGGCTTCCCAACTGACGGTGCATCCCAAGTGGGTGCAGCGGTTGTAAACGGCCAGAAACCCGCCGCTATCGTCGCGAATGAGAAAGAAACGGCCGTCCGGAAACTCTGTCACCGAGCCGAGAGGGAAGCTGTCTACCAGGCCAGCCATTACCGTGCCGCCAAACTCGCCTTCCAGGCTGCGGGGCTGCATAAAAAGGAGGCTTGCGCCGCCAATCTCCAACATAGCCAAGCTGCTCAGCGCCCCCAGCCCTAACTTCAAAAAGTTACGGCGGGTCAATTGTTCTGATTGCGTATTCTTAGTCATGATACTTTTCTCTTTGAAGTTAGAAAGGCCAAACCAAAGCCATATTGGGGCCGCGAAAATAGATGCCAATGAGAGTCAGCACGATGAGACTGACAAAAACAAAAGTGAAAACGCCTACCAAGGCTTCGCTGTGGGTCAGTTTGCCGCCTTGGCGCAAAAGGGTGTAGATGAAAAACAAGCCCAACAAAGTCAGAAACAAGGGCAGCAGCCCATTTGAAAGGAGGGTGGGCCAGGCAGGAAAGAGGCCCGGCAGGTCAATGTACCATTCGTCCAGCAGCACCAACAAGGGCGTGAGACCAATGCTCAGCAAAGCCGCCAGTGCCGCAACCCGTTTGCCCCTGGCGGAACGAAAGTAGATGCCGATGTCGTCAGCGTTTTGGTCCAGACGTGGCACGAAAAGAATGGCGAGTAACCCCGCACCAGCTACCCCCATGGCGGCCAGAGGATGCATGTGCAGCAGCAGCTCTTGCAAGCCAAGAAAATACCAGGCGGCTTTGGCGGGATTGGGCGGGTGGGTGGGATTAGCCAGCTCTTCAAGGGGGGCGGGCACGAAAATGGAGAAGAGCAGCAGCCCAGCAATGAGCACGCTGGCGGCGGCGAATTCTATTTCGACCAGGTGGGGAATGGTAGTCAGGCGTTCGACGCGAACGGGACGGCCGTTTTCATCTGTTGGCTCTTCCTTCGGCTGGGAGATACCGCCGTCCTTGCGGACTTTCCAAAAGTGGTAAGACATCAGCAAAATTAGCAGCGCAGGTAAAACAGCCACATGAATGGCATAGAAATTACGCAGCGCCCCCTGGCCTACCTCTGGCCCAGCCAGCAAAAAGTCGCTGATTGCCTGCCCCAGCAAGGGAATATAGCTCAGCAGGCTGGTGCCCACGGTTATAGCCCAATAGGCAAGCTGGTCCCAGGGCAGCAGATAGCCGGTAAAGTTAAAGGCCAACACGATGAGCAGCAGAATGACGCCGATGACCCAGTTGGCGGCACGGCCGTCCTTGAACCCGCCCGTAAAAAAGACCCGCAGCAGGTGCAAAAAGGTGGTCACCACCAGCAAATTGGCCGACCAATGATGCAGCGCCCGGATGAGCGAACCAAACATGACCTGGGTTTCCAACATCTGAATGCTCGTGTAGGCCGTTTCGGTGCTGGCGTCATAGCGAAACATGAGCAGCACGCCAGTAATGATTAAAATGACAGTCAGCGTGGCTGAAATGCCCCCCAGGCCCCAGGTGTAGCGCCATTTCAGCGCCGGGGCCGGGACTTTGGTGGGGTGAAGATGCAAAATGAGATTGTTGGCAACGGCGCGCATCCGGCTGCGGTCATCAGCCGGGCTGTTGGTGTATAGCAGTTTTGCTATCCAGGATTTGGAAGATGAAGTCGTTTCAGACATTCGCCTGCTCCTTTTCTACGAAATTCATTGTCGCAGTATGCCGGACAGGCGTGAAGGGGGTATGCAGGGGGTATGAAGATTGTGTGAAGGCGTCAGGCGAGGGATAGAGAAGCAAGAAGGGTGTCCCTTGGAGCCTCCACTCTTCCTTCTTTCAGCAAATCAGCAATTTTGGAGCGGGTTAGTTATTCTCGTTGCCATCGTCGTCATGGTCATCATCATCGTTGCTGTTGTCATCATTATCGTTACTACTGTCATCATCGTTGCTGTTGCCGTCATCATCGTTGCTGTTGCCGTCATCACCGGATATGGGTGTCGGCATTTGCGTAGGCAACAGAGGAGCCAGGGTAGCTGTAGGGGTAGCAGTGGGCACCGTGGGTATAATCTCCTGGGTGACGGTAGCGGTGGGCGTGGCAGTGGTGGTAGCGGTGGGCGTGGCAGTGGTGGTAGCG
>CAZDEO010000101.1:4779-16702 GCA_964504445.1 uncultured Anaerolinea sp.
GGTAGCGGTGGGCGTGGCAGTGGTGGTAGCGGTGGGCGTGGCAGTGGTGGTAGCGGTGGGCGTGGCAGAAATTGTCGGCGTGGGCGGCACGGCCGTTTCTGAAGGCGCAGGCGTGGGCATGGGCGGTGGGGTTTCTGCACCGGTGATGATGATGACGCTGGCCAACAAACGGCCGTTCGTTGTGCGACCACGAACCTCAGCCCAGGCCCCCGCGGCGGGCGTACCGGTGAAGCGGGTTTGGGGCGTCAGCTCCGTAGCCAATCCGGCAATGGTCAGGCGCGTGTCGGAAACGGCCGTAATCAAACCTGAAAACTGCACATCCACCGACCGCCCCAAGGCCAATAGCTGCCGAATCTCCGCCACGCGTTCTTGGCGCAGCTCCTCTTCCAGAGTTAACCCATCATTTACCAGAACCGTCCGCACATTCTCCACCAAAAGCTTCACCTCATAAAGGGCATCCCCAGGCAAAGCGCTTGCCGAATTCTGCACGACCCCAAACCCCACCAGGGCCATGAAGACAACCGCCAAAACTGGGGCCAACAGGCGCCGCAGGGTGAGCCAGGGGGCAGGGCGCAGCGTTTGCACATCTTTAAGCGCGGCAGCCTGGCTTAGAAAAGCATTTTTAGAAGCAAGCTGCGCCGCACGAGATGGCTGTAACTTAAGTTGGTTGAGCTGTACGGCCGTTGCCAACATCGGGCGCAGCGCGTCGGCATCTTGCGGGTAACGGGCCAGAATTTGCTCCGGAGAGTCACCCTGCTCAAAGGCATCCAGACATTCAATTAGCAGTTTCTCTAGCCTGTCATTCATCAGCTTGACGTTCCTGGTTGCATTTTTCGGGCCAACATCGCCACAGCCCGCGCTTGCAACATTTTGATGGCGCCCTCGCTTTTGCCCATGGCATCGGCCACTTCCCGCACCGACATCTCTGACCCGAAACGCAGCGCCAACACGTGCTGCTGCTCTTCCGTCAATTCATCCATGGCCTGGCGCAAATCTTCCTGCGCCAGGTTCATCTCCACAGCCCGTTCAGGGCCATTTGTTTCGCCCGGCATAGAATCATCTAACTCCACAACCGGCCGGCGGTAGCGCTGGCGAAAATGATCCTTGACCACACGGGAAGCCACAGCAAATAGCCAGCCCCGCAAGGTTTTTTGCGGCGCCGTCTTGTCGCGTAAAGCTTGCAGCAGGCGAATAAAGACCTCGCTGGCTAAATCCTCCGCCACGTCGCGGTCATTCACGCGCATGACAATATACCGAAAAATCGGTACGTAAAAGGTGTCATGTATTTCGGCCAGCGCCTCAGATTCTAAAGACCTAGCCCGGTGAAGGAGGAGGAGTTCGTCTTGCACAATAGGTAAATTATCCACAAAATGCCGTGATTGCCCTCTCCTTTTTCCACCATCTTCCCAGGCATCTGCTAACTAAGTCGCCCATTGGTGAAAAAAGTAACGGGATCCATGGAAATTTTAGGGATTTTGATTAAACTGCTTACATGGTACTTTTGCCGCAGCGGTTGCTGCTGTTACGCTGGCTAACCATAGCCTGGTCAATTTACGGACTCATCTGGATTAGCCTCGAAGGGGAATTGCGGCAGGTGCTGGTGATGGGCGTTGGGGCCGCCATTATGGGGGCAGGGCATAGTTTGGCGCGGCTGGGGCGGAAACGGCCGTTACCTCTCATCACCTTCATCATCCTCAGCAGCCTTCTTGGTTTGCTCAGCGGTTTACTGGTTAGCCCGCTTACCGTCCTCTTCATGGCCCTCAAAACCGGCCTGCACACCCATGGCCCAGAATTTACCCCGCAAGAAGTCGCCTGGGCGCTCCAGCAAGCCCCTTTGTGGGGTCTCTTTGGCCTGCTGGCCGGGTTAGGGATTGGCCTTCTTCTTGCCGCCCGATTTCCGGCAAACGGAAGTCGGTAACCCCCATTCCTTCGCGGCGCGCCACCTACCTGAGCCGTGCTTCTAATGCCTCCAACGCCTCTTCAAGCTGCGCCTGGCGCAGGCTAGTGGTCACGTCGCCCCGCGTGCGTTCCAGCACCGCCCGTACAGTGTCCGTGCGGCGGCGCAGCCCTCCGGTAATGCTGTCATTAAAGTCAAAAGTCACTAATATGCTGTAAATCTGGTCCATATTGTCCAGCAGGCGCTCCGCCTCATCGCTGTGCCCGTGGCGAATGATGTCCAAAATGCGGCGGCGCAATTCAGTAGCTGCTTCCGCCAGACCATTGAGCCAGGTATTGGATTCTGCGCCAAGCTCTTGGGCCGTAGGCA
Source organism: uncultured Anaerolinea sp. (assembly GCA_964504445.1). Classification (GTDB taxonomy): domain Bacteria; phylum Chloroflexota; class Anaerolineae; order Promineifilales; family Promineifilaceae; genus JACSRF01. The sequence goes on from CAZDEO010000101.1 coordinate 7,046, forward strand.
ACGGTTCGTTGCGCACCAGGGCATAAGTCAGGTTGGCCTCTACGTACTCCTTCATGGCATCCTGGGTGTAACCGGCAAAATAGAGGGCCGGAAAGTCGCGCACGCCTTCCACCAGGGTATCGGCGGCGGTGCGGGCCTGGTGAATGAGGGCCACGGCCGTTTCCCACTCCTCCCGGTGCACCGCGCGAATCGCCCGCGCACACAAGCTAATCAAGGCCCGAGACCGCTGGTAAGCCAGGTCCCGCGCCGCATTAGCTTGCTCAAACTCCCCTTGAATTGCATCGGTTAAGGCGTCTAGCTGATCCATTTTACTCCTCCTTGTTGCCCTCATCAGAGCCAGAACCGGTGGAACGGAAAAAACTTTCTACCAAAGGATGAGACTGGCTGGGCAGCCGGATTTCACCAAACTGCCGTTCATAATTTTGGATATTTTGCGCCAGGGCCATTTGCAGCAACTTGGCGTGCATGGGCGTCATAATGACCCGCGCCTGCACAGCGCCGCGGGGCATTCGCGGCAAAACCTGGGCAAAGTCCAATACCACCTCAACCGGCGTGTGGCTGATTAAGGCCACATTGGCATAGACCGCGCGCACATCTTTGGGCATGTCGATGGCAATTTTTTGCGGGCTAACGTTTGGTTTAGACTCAGGTTGGTTGCTCATCTGTCTTCTCCTCAATTGTCCAGTGAATGGTCATGGTAAGATACCTGAGTTTGCCCCAACTGCCAAAGGAGAACATCTGCTACCCGTCCCCATTTGCTCATGGACATTGTTGAATCGGAAACGGCCGTGTTACAATGAATCTACCTGTTCGTTCTGAATCCAATGAGCGGAGCAACCATGGAAGACAAACCCTATGAGCTTGTTGATCACACAGCCGATTGGGCTTTGCGCGTGTACGGCCGTAACCTGGCCGACCTGTTGACCAACGCCGCCGCGGGCATGAACAGCCTCATGGTCGCCGAACCGCAGGCCATTGCCCAAGACCACGAACACCGCTTTCAATTAGAAGCTCTTGATGCCGAGTCCCTGCTGGTAGAATGGCTCAGCGAATTGGCCTATTGGGCTGAAATGGAACAACTCGTCTTCCCATTCATCCAGCTTCAGCACGTAACCGACCACAGCCTCACAGCCACCGTGCGCGGAGGGCACCCCCCAGAGCTACAAAAACACATCAAAGCCGTCACTTACCACAACCTGGAAATTACCCCCAAGGCAGAGGGGCTGGAAGTAACCATCGTCTTTGACGTATAACGGGCAAGAGATGATCCAGAGTCAACCCTTGCCCCGCCGGAGGTAAAGATGAAACGCAGCGATTTTGAGCGTATTACGCCTTACATTCACGAAATCCCGCGCAACCACCGCCCAGACATGCGCGTTCCCGCGCGCTTTTATGCTGATGGCGCGCTGTTGGACATGGCCCTGGACGACAAAAGCCTGGATCAACTGGTCAACACCGCCACCCTACCCGGCATTGTGAAGTATGCCCTGGCTATGCCCGATATTCACCAGGGCTATGGGTTTCCCATTGGCGGCGTCATTGCCACGGCCTTGCCCGATGGCGTCATTTCCCCCGGTGGCGTAGGGTACGATATTAACTGCGGCGTGCGCCTGCTGGCGACGCACCTGGATTATGAAGAAGTGCTCCCTCACCTGGACAAACTGGCCTCGGCGCTGCAAGCCAACTGCCCCAGCGGTGTCGGGCGCGGCGGCGAAATTCGCCTGAAGACCCACGAACTGGACAGGCTGGTGACCGAAGGTAGCCAGTGGGCCTTAAAAAATGGCTATGCCACGGAAATGGATTTAGAGCGCACCGAGGAGAACGGCCGTCTGGCTGGCGCCGATCCTGGCAAAGTCAGCGACCGCGCTAAAAAGCGGGGTCTGGGCCAGATTGGCACTTTGGGCGCGGGCAACCACTTCATCGAGGTTGACCGCGTGGATGAAATTTTTGACGAAAAAGCCGCCCAGCGTATGGGGCTGTTTCCGGGGCAAATTGTGGCCCAAATTCACTGCGGCTCCCGCGGTTTCGGGCATCAAATCTGCACCGATTATGTAAAACAGTTTCAAAAAGTCATTCACAAATACGGCATCCAATTGCCAGACCGCGAACTGGTATGCGCCCCGCTAAACAGCCCAGAAGGGCAGGATTATTTGGCGGCGATGAAAGCCGCCGCCAACTACGCCTTCGTCAACCGGCAAGTCCTCACTTTTCTCATCCGCCGCAGCTTTGAAGAAGCGCTGCGCGGCAAAGTACACAAAACCACCGTCTACCAGATCTATGACATCGCCCACAACATGGCTAAAATTGAGACCCATGACGTGGACGGCCGTCAGCTAGAAGTATGCGTCCATCGCAAAGGGGCCACCCGCGCCTTTGGGCCTGGTTCCCCCGTGTTACCCGACGTCTATCGTGACATTGGCCAACCCGTGCTGGTTCCTGGCTCCATGGGCACCGCCAGTTGGGTACTGGTGGGCACAGCAGGCTCCATGGCCCAAAGTTTTGGCTCCACCTGCCACGGCGCGGGGCGCACCATGAGCCGCAGCCAGGCCAAGCGAGAAATTCGGGGCACAGAACTGCGTGCAAAATTAGAAGAGAGCGGCATTCACGTGCGGGCAGGCAGCATGGCCGGATTAGCCGAAGAAGCACCCACCGCCTATAAAGATGTGGATCGGGTCATCGAAGTTGTGCATGGTGCGGGCATCGCCAAAAAAGTGGCCCGCATTGTGCCTGTTGCCGTGGTAAAAGGATAGGCAAAAACGGTTTTCACATGAAAGGCAGCAATTCATTAAATCAACTTGGGATTGGCATCATCGGCATGCTGTTAGGCGTCGCCTTAGGCGTAGGTGGGCTGGCCCTCAGCAATCGCCAGCAACCGGCACCCATTGAGATCATCCCTGCCCCACCAACGCCTTCACCTGCACCCACCATGACACCTGGCCCCATGCAGGTATTTGTTAATGGCGCTGTCCAGCAGCCCGACGTGTACGAACTGCCCCCCAACGCCATTGTGCGCGATGCCATTCAGGCGGCGGGTGGGTTTACGGGGGATGCCAACACAGAGTTTGTCAATTTGGCGCAGCCCTTACAGCCGGGTATGCAGGTGCGGGTGCCCTATCTGGAAGAGGAAACGGCCGTACCCGCAGCAGTCCTCATTGCCCCCACCCTGGCCGCGCCCCTAGAAAATGAAACCAACACCAGAGGCATCACCATCTCCATCGGTGGCCTGATCAACATCAACACAGCCTCCCAAGCCGAACTCGAAACGCTGCCGGGCATTGGTCCCACTACAGCCCGCAGCATCATTACCTTCCGGGAAGAGAACGGCCGTTTCGCCACCATTGAAAACATTATGGATGTTCCGGGCATTGGCCCGGCCAAATTCGCGGCCATCGCAGAGTTAATCACCGTGCAAGATAGCCCATAACATCCCCTTTTCTGGCAGGTATCCATGTCCCGTGAAACATCCCTGACCGCTGTAGCCGCCTGGCTGGCCCATCTCCCCTTTCGCATTTGGGGTAAACGCAGCTTCACCACTCCCAAGAAAGTGCTGATTCTAAAGCCATGCTGCCTGAGTCAGGTCATGCTGGCAACGCCCCTCATCGCCGTGTTGAGCGAAACGTATCCCAACGCCCAATTTGATTGGGCTGTCAGTCCGTGGGCGCGCCCCGCCATAGCCGGGAACCCGCGCATTTCCGAGCTAATTTCCACCGGCAATGTAGGCCTACAGCGCTCTAACCGAAAAGAGGTTGCTAACCTGATCGCCCGAATTCGTGAGCAACGATATGACACCTGCATTATTCCAAGCCGGTCGAGCTGGCTGGCCTACATTAGCTGGCGCGCTGGTATTCCCCAGCGCATAGGGCTGGATGTTGATGGGCGAGGCTTCAGCCATACCCTGCCAGTACGGCCGTCAATTACCCTGAAGCATGAGGCCGAAATTTATCTCGCCATTGCCCGTGCTTTATCAATAGATCCCCAGGTTGTAGAGAGAGCCGCGTGCATGGAGTTCTACCCCTCTGACAGCGCCCGCACAGCCATAACGGCCCGGCTGGTGGAAAATATAGACTGGCTGGGAGACGTGCCGCTGGTGGTGCTTCACCCCGGAGGGGGGCGAAATCCCATTATGCACAATGACCAAAAACAGTGGCCGGCAGAACGTTTTGCGCGGCTGGGCAACTATTTGGTACGGCGGCATGAAGCCCGGGTCGTCTTGGTAGGGGACAAAGAGGACGTAGCTCTGGCAACGGCCGTTGCGGGCATGATGGCCTATCCTGTGGAAAACCTGGCCGGGGCCATCAGTTTAGGAGAGCTGGGAGCCTTGTGCGAATTGGCCAGCCTATACGTGGGTAACGATACCGGGGCAACCCACATTGCTGCCGCAACCGGTTGCCCCACCCTGGCCCTATTTGGCCCTAGCAACCCGGAATATTCCAGCCCATACGTGCCGGGGGGGCGGATGATCAACCTGTACCGGGAAACGGCCGTACCCTTCGACTGGCAAGAAGGTGTGTCTGTTGAAGAAGCCATCACTGCTGCCGACAAGCTGCTGACCCCCTGACCAAATATTCAGAGAAATCTTGTTGACACCTACCCTAACTTCTGGTAATATCTCCTTCGCTCTAGGGGGCGTGGTGTAGTGGTTAACACACTGGCCTGTCAAGCCAGAGATCGCGGGTTCGATCCCCGTCGCTCCCGTTCCGGGCACAAAGGTACAAGCGGCAACGTTTGTACCTTTTTTATTGCCACCCTGCCAGCCCTGTCTGGTGACAAAAATCAGTTGCCACGGCCGTTTCCCCTATGCTATCCTATATCCCGTAATTCAATGAACGGAACGGCCGCGTTACAGCCTGCTTAGCCCCGCATGTCAACAAACACCCCGCACGGCCGTTCCCAACAACCCGGGCTGAAACCTGCGCGAACCAACTGCTTTATTCATGGCCAACTTATCCGACCTCAAACCCGGTTTACAACTCATCGGCCTGCTACCCAACGAGGCCGTCATCCTCATCGAAGCCACCCCCCACGGCCCCAGCGCCCTGGAAATCACCTACCGCCGCGCCGACGGCCAACCTGCCACCCAAATCCTCTACGAAAACGACGCCGCCCCCCTCACCGTACGCCAACCCCAAACCACCTGGACCTTCGCCGCCCCCGGTGACGCCTTCCGCCTGGCCGCCGAAGCCTACCGCATCCGCCTGGCCCACCTCTTCGACCCCGTACTGGCCGTCCACACCTCGCTGATTGAGCCGCTGCCCCACCAGATTACGGCCGTTTACGGCGACATGCTCTCTCGCCAACCCCTGCGCTTTCTGCTGGCCGACGACCCCGGCGCGGGCAAAACCATCATGGCCGGGCTGCTCATCAAGGAGCTTATGGTGCGCGGCGACGTGCGCCGCTGCCTCATCTGCGCCCCCGGCAGCCTCGCCGGCCAGTGGCAGGATGAGCTGTGGCTCAAATTCCAGCTTCCTTTTGACGTGCTGACGCGGGAGATGGTCGAAACGGCCGTTTCCGGCCGTAGCGGTGTCTTCACCGCCAACCCCTTCCACGAAAAAGAGCAGCTCATCATCCGTCTCGACCAGGTCAGCCGCAGCGACGCCCTCAAAGACAAGCTGGCCCGCAGCGATTGGGACCTGATCATCGTGGACGAAGCCCACAAAATGTCCGCCTCCTTCTGGGGCAACGAGCTGAAAGTCACCAAACGCTACCGCCTGGGCGAACTGCTGGGTGGCATCACCCGCCACTTCCTGCTCATGACCGCCACCCCCCACAACGGCAAGGAAGCGGATTTCCAGATGTTCCTGGGTCTCCTGGACCCCGACCGCTTCGAGAACCGCTCCAAGTCCCACACCGAGCCGGTAGACGTGTCTGACATCATGCGCCGCATGGTCAAAGAAAAGCTGCGCCGCTTCGACGGCCGTCCCCTCTTCCCCGAACGCCGCGCTTACACCGTCAATTTCCAGCTTTCAGCAGCCGAGATGGCCCTTTATCATGCCGTCACCAGCTACGTGCGCGAGGAGTTCAACCGCGCCGAAAGCCTGCAAGACGACAAGCGGCGTGGCACCGTAGGCTTTGCCCTCACCGTCCTGCAGCGCCGCCTGGCCTCCTCGCCGGAAGCCATCTACCAATCCCTGCGCCGCCGCCGCGAGCGGCTCGTAACCCAGGTTAACAACCTGGGCGCTGCTCGTGCCCCTGTAACCCAGGTTGCCAACCTGGGCTACGACTTCGACTGGGACGACCTCGACGACGCCCCCGCCGCCGAAGTCGAAGAACTCGAAGAGCTGGTCATGGACGCCGCCACGGCCGCCCTCACCATCACCGAACTCCAGGCCGAAATTGACAGCCTGCGCCATTTGGAGCGCATGGCCCACCAACTGCGCCAACAGGGACAAGACCAGAAGTGGGACCAGGTGCGCACCCTGCTGCAAGACAACGCCCACATGGTCACCCCCAGTGGCCAGCGGCGCAAGCTGGTCATCTTCACCGAGCACCGTGATACCCTGCGCTATTTGCAGAACCGCATCAAAACCCTCTTTGGCCGCGACGACAACATCGTGCACATAGATGGCGGCCTCAGCCGCGAAGTGCGCCGCGCCGTGGAAGAGCGCTTCCGCAGCGACCCCGACGTCCATTTCTTGCTGGCCACCGACGCCGCCGGGGAAGGCATCAACCTCCAGCGCGCCCACCTGATGATTAACTACGACCTGCCCTGGAACCCCAACCGCCTGGAGCAGCGCTTTGGCCGCATTCACCGCATCGGCCAGACGGAGGTGTGCCACTTGTGGAACCTGGTGGCCGGCGAAACGCGGGAAGGGTACGTCTACGAGCGGCTGCTGCGCAAGCTGGAAACAGAGAAGAAAGCCCTCAACGAGCAGGTTTTTAACGTGCTGGGCAGCCTCTTTGAAGAAACCTCCCTGCGCAAGCTGCTGGTGGAGGCCATTCGCTACGGCGAACGGCCGGAAGTGCGCGCCCACCTGGAGCAGACCATAGATGATGCCGCAGGCCAGGAACGGGTGCGCCATCTTTTGGAAAAACGCTCCCTGGCCGCCCAAACCATGGACTTAACCCAAATTGAGCGCATCCGCGCCGACATGGAGCGCTACGAAGCGCGTCGTTTGCAGCCCTACTACATCAAGAGCTTTTTCCTGGAAGCCTTTACCGCCCTGGGCGGCGCGCTCAACGAACGGGAGCCGGGCCGCTACCGCATCTCCCACGTCCCGGCCCGCATCCGGGATCGGGGGCACGCTCTCGGCACGGCCGTTCCCGTACAGCGCCAGTACGAGCGCGTTTGCTTCGAGAAGGAGCAAATTGCCGTGCTGGGCAAGCCCCCGGCCGCCTTCCTCTGCCCCGGCCACCCCCTGCTGGATGCCGTCATTGACCTGGTGCGCGAGCAGCACCGCGCCGCCCTGCGCCAGGGCACGGTGTTGGTAGACGAAACCGACCCCGGCGACCAGCCGCGGATGCTCTTCTTCCTGGAGCAAACCATCCGCGACGCTGGCGGCCACACCGTTTCCCAGGAAGTCCATTTTGTGGAGATAGACGCCGGTGGTGCCGGCCAGATGCGCCGCGGCGGCCATGCCCCCTACCTCAACTACCGCCCCGCCACCGCTGCCGAAAAGAGCACATGGAGCGCCGACACCCTTTCCGCCTCCAGCTTTTCGGCCACCAGCCTGGAACAGCAGGCCCGCAGCCACGCCATCGCCCACCTGCTGCCCCGCCATCTGGAGGCCGTGCGCCAGCGCCGCGAAGCCCTCATTGACAAGACCCTGACGGCCGTCCAAGAACGCCTGACCCGCGAAATTAACTACTGGGACCAACGCGCCGCTGACCTGCGCAGCCAGGAGCGGGCCGGGAAGCCCAACGCCCGCCTCAACTCCGAACTGGCCCAAAAGCGCGCCGACGAGCTGGCCGAACGGCTGGAACTGCGCAAAGCGGAGCTGGCCCGCGAGCGCCAGCTCATGCCCGCCCCGCCCGTCATCGTAGGTGGGGCGCTGGTGCTGCCCCTGGGTCTGCTCTTGGGCACGCAAACCCCGGCAGAGCTGCAGCACAGGCGCATTACCGAGGCCATCGCCATGCAGGCCGTCTTGGCGGCGGAAATTGCCCTGGGCAACCATCCCCGCGACGTGAGCCAGGAGAACCTGGGCTATGACATTGAAAGCCTGGACCCCAGCAACGGCCGTCTCCGTTTCCTCGAAGTCAAAGGGCGCAAAGCCGGCGCCGAGACTGTCACCGTGACCAAGAATGAAATTATCGCCGGCCTCAACAAGGGAGAGCAGTTTATCCTGGCGTTAGTAGAGGTGAGCGACGGCCGTTCCCTGCCGCCCCGCTACATCCGCCAACCCTTCCACACCGAACCCGACTTCCTCTCCACCAGCGTCAACTACGATCTACCCGACCTGCTTGCCCTCAGCACCCCACCCACGTAACCCCGGATTGATGTAGGAGAGAGAGTCCTAGTGCCCGCTTTTAGCAGGCAGCCGACTGAAGTCGGCACTACAAACTGCACTACAAACTGCACTGCAACAACATTTATGCTATACTGAAACCATCTGATTTTCTGATTATGCGATTTTCTGCAAGGAGACGCCGCTAATGACCAGCACAACCCAAACCTACACCGTGCGCTTACGCGAACGCGGCCAGCTAACCATCCCCCGGCCGGTGCGTGAAAAACTTGTCGCCAACGAGGGAGACATCTTAACCCTGGTGCAGATTGACGACATCATCTTGTTCACGCCCCGTTCCATGAGAACGCCCACCCTGACTGAACAATTCACGGCCGAAATGGAAAAAGGTCACATCTCTCTCGCCGAGCTGCTGCAAGGATTGGCCGAAGAAAGAGCCGCCATTCATCACGAACGGCAGAACGAAAACGCCGCCACCCATGCGTAGGATTTTTGCCGATGCCAACGTTCTCATTGCTGGCGCAGATTCTCGTTCTGGGGCCAGCCGCGCCGTGCTGATGCTGGCTGAGACCGGTTTGTTCCGTTTAGTGGTCTGCCCGCAGGTGCTGGATGAGGCTGAACGCAATTTGCGCCGCAAGCTGCCCCAGGCTTTGCCCATTTTCAGCGAGATGATGGCTGTCCTGAACCTGGAAATTGTGCCAGACCCATCCCCGGCTGCCTTTGCGCGCTGGCTGCCCATCATCGAGGCTAAGGATGCACCGATTTTGGCAGCGGCCGTGCAGTCCAATGCAGACAGGTTCCTGACGTTGAATACAAAGGATTTCACGCCGCAGGTTGCGGCCCAGACGGGCCTGCACATCCAGACGCCCGCCCAATTCATTGAGACATTGCGAGATTTGATCACCGCCGGCCTCTAGCCGCAACCCAGGTTAGCAACCTGGGTTACAAGGACCAAACCATGCCCCAACGCAAAAAACTCATCGAAGTCGCCCTCCCTCTGGAAGCCATCAACGCCGCCAGCGCCCGCGAAAAGTCCATCCGCCACGGCCACCCCAGCACCCTGCACCTGTGGTGGGCGCGCCGCCCCCTGGCCGCCGCCCGCGCCGTCATCTTCACCTCGCTGGTGGATGACCCCGACGACCCCAGCGCGCCGCCGCAATTTGTGGCCGCCTGCCGCGAACTGCCCAAAGGCAAGAATGCTGCCGCCAACGACACGCCGCGCCAGCGCCTCTTCGACTTCATCGAGCGGCTGGTG
>CAZDEO010000102.1:0-16200 GCA_964504445.1 uncultured Anaerolinea sp.
ATTTTCGCTGCATACCGGGCAGTTAGGGTTTTTCTGCAAATACACCTCTTCCACTGTCATAGTCAGCGCATCGTACAGCATCAGCCGCCCAACCAGCGAATCCCCCACGCCCAAAATGAGCTTGATAGCTTCGGTGGCCTGAATTGCGCCAATGACGCCGGGCAAAATGCCCAATACGCCACCTTCCGCACAGCTAGGCACCAGCCCTGGCGGTGGTGGCTCGGGAAAAAGGCAGCGGTAGCATGGCCCCTCGGCAGCATAAAAGACAGACGCCTGCCCGTCAAAACGGTAAATGCTGCCATAGACGTTGGGCTTACCCAACAGCACACAGGCGTCATTGGTCAGGTAACGGGTGGGGAAATTGTCGGTACCATCAATGATGATGTCGTAGGGGGCAAAAATCTCCAGCGCATTTTCTGATGTCAGTGGCACCTCGTAAGAGTCCACCTGCACGTGGGGGTTGATGTCCAGGATGCGCGCTTTGGCGCTTTCCAGCTTGGGGCGCCCCACGTCTTTTGTGCCGTGGATGACTTGCCGCTGCAGGTTGGTGTAATCCACCACATCGTAGTCTACCAGGCCGATACGGCCGATTCCCGCTGCTGCCAGGTACATAGCCAGGGGTGACCCCAATCCGCCAGCGCCAATGAGCAGTATGCTGGCGGCCTTCAGCTTCTTTTGTCCGGCCATCCCAACCTCCGGCATGATCAGGTGGCGGCTGTAGCGCTGCACTTCTTCGTGAGCTAGCTGGATGTCGGCAATGGCGGCTGGGTCAATGAGCGATTTCATGGTTGCCTCCGGCAATGGACGGAATAATTAACAAAGTGTCTCCTTCGGCCAGCGGCGTGTCTAGCCCTTGTAGTTGGGCCACGTCCTGCTTATCCAGGTATAGATTCACAAAGCTACGCAGCTTTTCCCCATCAAATAAATGTTGGTGCAGCGCCGGGTATTGTGCGCTCAAATCCGCCAGGGCCGCGGCGACGCTGTCACCGACCACGGTGACGCTGCTCTGATTGTTGGTATACGGCCGTAACGGGGCCGGAATGCGAATGGTTGCCATCGTTACCTCTCCTGAAAATTTCGGATCACGGACCACGGGCCACGGATTACGGATTACGGATTACGGATTAATCTCCAAATCTCTATCCCTTCCTCTACAAATCCACTACGATCTTCTGCAAGTTGCCACGAGCGGCTGCCTAACGGCCGTCCTGCCCGCACCTCGGTAATCAGGTAGGAATAACCGGACCAGGTAGCCCAGGCCAGGTCCCGCGACGAGGCCACCGGTGAGTGGTCGGGGTGGCTGTGGAAAATGCCCACCACATCTAGCCCATTCGCCATTGCCGCCAACTCTGCCTCGCGCCAATCCTGTGGATCAATGTGGAAGCGCGTGCGCCGCTCAGCGGCATTGGGCCAGGCGTTTGGCAGAGGATGGATGGCGGTGACCCGGTTACGGCCGTTTTCCGCCATCCCCAACAGCAGGCCACACCCCTCATACGGGTACGCCGCCGCTGCATACGCTTGAATCTGCTCATCAACTTCTGGCGTTAAAATCAACATCAAAGTCATCATTCACCATTCATTATTCTTCTGTCCAAAAGGCCTGGGTGAGATACTTAAACCCGCTGTCTGGCAACACCGTCACCACCACGCCGTGGTCCAGCTCCCGCGCCACGCCCATGGTCACGTGCACCGCCGAAGCCGCCGACAACCCCACAAAAATCCCTTCCTGGCGCGCCAAAAACTTGGCCATCCGTTGCGCATCTTCCGTATCAATAACGCGATTTTCGTCTGCCAGCGTAGGATCGTAAATCTTGGGCACAATGGAGGTAGCCATATGCTTTAAGCCCTCCAGGCCATTAAATGGGCCGCTGGGCTGCACGGAGATAAAGCGAATAGCCGGATTCAGCTCCCGCAGGCGGCGCGTATTGCCCATGAAGGTACCGCTGGTGCCCACCCCGGCCACAAAGTGGGTGATCTGTCCCTGCGTCTGCTGCCAGATTTCATTAGCCGTGGTCAGATAATGGGCCTGCCAATTAGCGGGGTTGTCATACTGATTGGCGTAAAAGAGGTTGGGGTCCTCGGCAGCCATGCGCCGCGTTTCGCGGATGGCCTTGTCAATCCCTTCCAGGGGATCCGTCAGGATCAGCTCCGCGCCGTAGGCCCGCAGGATGGCAATGCGTTCCGGGCTGACGTTCTCCGGCATCACCAGGCGCACTTTGTAGCCCCGCGCCGCGCCCAGCATGGCGTAGGCAATGCCCGTATTTCCCGAAGAGGCATCGAGAATGGTCATGCCGGGGCGCAGTTTACCCTGCCATTCGGCCGTGCGAATGATGTTCAGCGCCGGGCGGTCTTTGACGGAACCGCCTGGGTTAAACCATTCCGCTTTGGCGTAAACGGCTACTGTGTCCGGCACCCCGTATGCGCGGGCCGTTTTGTGCAGCCGCAGTAAAGGGGTGTTTCCTATTTGTTCTTCTAAGGTGTGGGATAACTCAGCAGCAAAAAATGCTTGTTCTGGTTTATCGGTTGTTAACAACATGGTGTCGGTTGTCTCCTAATGCAAAGCAAATTTTATGTTTGGGCTGTTACAGCCTTGCAGCTTTTTTGACAAGGTCTGCCACCGAATTCTTATGGCACACGCCCGGTTGCTTATGCGCCTCTCAGAACTGCCGGCCTTTCCGGTAGCAGGCAACAAAAAACGGTCGCAGCTTTCTCTATCAGGCTCCCGCAACGGTCACTTTTCGTTGCTTCGCGAGAATAGCCACCACCGGTCTTCGTCGGATATTCAGCCTGCCCTTGCTTTTTATCAGGATGAGACGAAGAAGTGACTATTCCCGCCCCATACACCTGCAATGTTGTCTCATGATAAACCTCATTTTTGTGATAATAATGTTGTCTGTTACCAACGTCACACAGTATAGCCAGCGCAAAGTCAATGTCAAGAGGGATTTGGGTTTTTTCAGGTAGGCGTCATGATTCGCAAATTGAACCAGCCTTATGCTGGAAATGTCTATTGACCTGCCCTTTATGGTAATCCTTCGTAGATGTAGATAACGCGCAGGGTATAGTAACTACTGCTGGAGGTGGCAAAGGGGTTGTAGATCTGAATGAAATAGCGACCCGGGTAAACCATGGCAGTCAGCGCTTGCTCTTTCGCATTATCAAACTCGGCCGAGTAGCCAATCACATTCAGGTGCACATCCCGAATAACTAAATCATAATCTTCGCCGGAGGGGATATTGGTGAGGGTGGCATAGATGGTGTAGGGGTAATCCATGTCGAAGTAGTAATAGTCGCTGCGCTGGTCGTTGGGATCAAAACGGCCGTAAATCACTTCGCCTGACGGAATCGGGCCATTGGCCTGGGCCGCGTTGCCATTTGGCTCCGTGGAATAAAAGATCGTTTTGACGTGGGGCAGGTACACGGCAACGGCCGTTGGCGTAACCGGCAGCGGTGTGGTCGTGGGCGTGGGCGTCATGGACGGAGTCGGCGTGGGGGATGGCGTGAAGGTTTGTTCCGGCGTGGGCGGCGGGCTGGTGGGCAGCGGTGTGGGAGTAAAGGTTGTCGCAGGCGGTGGCGTATTCGTAGGCAGCGGTGTGGGGGTCAATGTGGGGGTGATGGTGACGTTGCAATAGGTGCTGTTGACCTTGTTTCTTTCCCCTGGGGTTATGCAGCGCCGGCTGAGATCAATATTGTTCTGATCCGTGTCCGCACCGTCGGGGTAGCGCGCAATACCCAGACTGGCTATGTAGGCGCTGTCTGAAAGGCCAATGCCGGATCCTTCAGTATAAGGAGCGCCGGTAGCGCCTTCATAACTTACAGCATCTATAACCTCCCCAGCGAGGATAATTGCCACAGCATCCGGTTCACCATTTTGGATTAAATTTTCGTCGGGATTAACGTCCAAATCGCAGTTTGGCACCGTGGCGGCATTCGCACAAACCACAAAGTATCCGCCCGGTGATAGTTCGACGTCAGGCAGGCTTATTACCTGGTAAACGGCCGCATCCCCTCCTACTCCATTTACCAGATAAATCTCATAAGCGGCCAGGTTAATCGGTTCCGTAGAGACATTTTTGAGTTCCAGGAATTCGGCTGTGTCCACGCTAGGTTGATCGTAATCTATTTCGTTGATCAGCAGGGAGGTGCTTGCCTGGGGCTGGTTGAGGGAAACGGCCGTAATCCTCAACGTTGGAACTGGTATCATCGCCTCCAGCATAGGCGCCGTAACCGCATCTTCATGCATATAGGACAGCGCAAAGGCCAGCAACAAAGCGCAGAAGAGGATGATGGCCAAACTGAATTGGCGGGAAATATTCATGGCATACTCCATCGGCAAAACGTCTGCAAGCACATTCTAACCTCTTCCGGTTAGCCAGGGGGTGGCGTGCGCGTTGGCGCAGTCTCAACAGGCGTCGGGGGCACATCATCAGGTGGGGGTGGCAACCCTCCCGCATCCGGGGACGGGGTGAAAGATGGCGTTATGCTGGGCGTAGACGAGGGCGTAGGTGTAAGCGTAGGGGTAGAAGAGGGCGTAAAGGTAGGCGTCACCGACTCCATTAAAGTTGGCGTCAATGACGCAGTGGAAGTGGCCGGAGGAGTCGAGCTGGCCGTGGGTGTGGGAGACAAGGTAAACGTGGGCGTTGTGGTGGGGGTGGAAATAATCGTTTGAATACTCAAAAAAACGACGGCGGGCACTTTTCGCCCACAATGATGGTCATCTGCCCATACAGTAATTTCTACCCTCTGCGGCGGCGTAAAAAGCGGAGCTGTGTACTCATTTTGCGTCGTTGTATACGAAGGACCTGCACGAAATAGACCAGGCGCCGTTGCCTCCCACTCAAAAGTAACCTCGTCATTTTCCGGATCACTGGCGGTTACCAGCATATTCGCCACTTCACCTGGAAGGAGCGTCTTTGGCGCGGCATGCAAATCCACGGCAGGGCACTCGTTCTTACATGTTTCCGTGGCGAGGTAAGAAAAATAGAGCGTTGTAGGAACCCAGCAACCCAAGAGGAGTAGCAAATTCCATACCCTGCGAGTCTCTTTACCCTCCTGAAAAAACCATACCACCAATGATAGCCCGCCAATCCCCAGAAGTAATGCAAAGGCGGTACGCACCGGGCAGGGTTCGAAATCAAACAGTTCTTTCAAACCCGACCCAAAGCCAACGACAACCCCAAACCAAACGCTATAGCGTGCTGCCAAAGAATGCTGCCATAGGTGTTGCAGCCATTGCAAAATGTTATTCCGGGACACAGCGGGCTCCTTTTACGCCTGTGATGCACCCAGCCCCTATTTCTTTTGTAGGCAGTATAGCAAAGCAGCACCTGCACTGTAAGTGACAAATGTCATCAGAGCAAGGCCCCCGACGTCCGGCGCTCTTTAGCCAAAGACTCAAATCTACCAGGCAGTTTCCCGATTTTTGCATGTCAGCGTACAATATTTCCATGAGCGAACGGGAACAGATCAGCGGCTCCGTGGAGCGCATTACCTACTACAACCCCGAAAATGGCTACTCCGTCATCCGCCTGAAGCCGGACACGCGAGGCATGTTGCCCTTCAAATATGCGTCGGGCCGTGACGCCCTCATCACCGTGGTCGGCAACCTGCCCGAAGTGAACCCGGGTGAATGGCTCAAGCTCACTGGGCAATGGGTGGCTCATGCCAAACACGGCCGTCAGTTTCAGGTAGAGCTGTGCGAACAATCCCTGCCCGCCACCACGGAAGGCATCCGGCGTTACCTCGGCTCCGGCATGATTCGTGGCGTTGGCCCCGTCATGGCCGAGCGCATCGTCAACCGCTTCGGCGACGAGACGCTGGAAGTTATTGATCACGACCCAGAACGGTTGCTCACCGTGCTGGGCATCGGCCAGAAGCGGGTGCGCAGCATTCTCAAATCCTGGGCGGAGCAGCGGGCCATCAAAGACGTGATGATTTTCCTGCAATCCCACGGCGTCTCCACCGCCCTGGCCATCAAAATTTACAAAAAGTATGGCGATGACGCCCTGGCCGTGGTGCAAAATAAGCCTTACCAGATGGTGCGGGACATCTATGGCATCGGCTTCAAAACGGCCGATAAAATCGCCCAGGCGCTGGGGTTAGCCCCCGACGACCCGGCGCGCATCGAGGCGGGCATCGCCTACACCCTGAACCGCATGGCCGAGGAGGGCCACGTCTACATGCCCCAGGAAGAGCTGGAGCCGGAAGCGGCGGAAATTCTGGGCGTGGAGGCAGCCAAAGTGACCCAGGTGCTGGAGCAATTGGAAGGCAGCGACTTTGTGAAGCGGGAGCGGTTGCAGTATGCAGTTAACAGTAATTTGTCAGCAGTGGCAGGGAGCGGAGGAGTGGAGGCGTTGCAGTATTCAGTCTCCAGTCGCCAGGCCCCCGTGCTCAAGGAGGAGCAGGCCGTCTACCTGACCCCCTTTTACTACTCGGAAATTGGGGTGACGCAGCGGGTGAAGGCGCTGGTGGCGGAAAAGGCGTCGCGGCTGGCGGGGGTGGGAAATCGTCAATTAGCAATGGTCAATCGTCAATTGTCAATGAGCCTATCGGCGCAGCAAAAGGAGGCAGTGGCAACGGCCGTTACCCACAAAGTCACTATCCTCACCGGCGGCCCCGGCACCGGAAAAACCACCACCCTGCGCGCCCTGCTAGACCTGTTAGACGCCCACAAACGCAGCTACGCTCTGGCCTCGCCTACGGGCCGCGCCGCCAAACGCCTGGCCGAAGCCACGGGCCGCGCCGCCAAAACCATCCACCGCCTGCTGGAGTTCAACCCCGCCGAAGGCTTTGGTCGCCACGAGCAAAACCCCATTGACGCCGACATGGTCATCATTGACGAAGCCTCCATGCTCGACCTGGTGTTGGCCAACAACCTGCTGAAAGCAATAGACCCTGCCAGCCACGTGCTGCTGGTGGGCGACGTAGACCAATTGCCCAGCGTAGGCGCGGGAGACGTGCTGCGCGATATCATCGCCTCTGGCGTAGCCCCTGTCATCCGCCTGGAAACCATCTTCCGCCAGGCCGCCGGCTCCCTCATCATCCAAAACGCCCACCGCATCAACCAGGGGCAAATGCCGCTGACTGGTGAAGATGACAGCGACTTTTACCTCTTTATCAAGCAAGACCCGGCGGAAACGGCCGATCTCCTGGTGGACATTGTGCACAAACGTGTGCCCCACAAATTCGGCTTCGATCCGCTGGACGACATCCAGGTGCTGGCCCCTATGTACAATGGCGCCGTGGGCGTCACGGCGTTAAACGAACGGCTGCAGGCCACGTTGAATCCACCCGGCGGCAAAAAGGTGGAGCGCCGCCTGGGTGGGCGCATCTTTCGCGTGGGCGATAAGGTGATGCAGACGGTGAACAATTACGACAAAAACGTTTACAATGGAGACATTGGCCGCATCACCGCGATGGACATCGTGCAGCAAACTATCACCGTCAACCTGGACGGCGCGCCGGTGGTGTATGATTTCCTGGAAATGGACGAGATGGTCCACGCTTACTGCATTAGCGTGCACAAAAGTCAGGGCGCCGAGTACCCTTGTGTGGTGCTGCCCGTGGTCATGTCCCACTACATGATGTTGCAGCGTAATTTGCTGTATACGGCCGTTACCCGCGCCAAAAAGCTGGTCATCCTGGTCGGCACGCGCAAAGCCATTGCCCTGGCGGTAAAAAACAACAAAACCACCCAGCGCCACACCGCTCTGGATTGGCGCCTGCAGCGATAGAGGAGCTGTTTTATGAACCACCACCGCATCGAACGCCTATATCTGGTGACTGCCTCAGAAAACAAGTTCCAGGATTACCAGTTTTTGTTGGGCAAATACGCCGACCTGCGCTGGGCCAGGCACAACGTGGAAGACATGGTCACCACTGACCTGGCCATCCTCATCCGCCGCAAAATCGAGCTGGTGAAACCGATGCTGCCCCATTTGCCTTTCTTAGTGGAGCAAACCAACCTGCTCATTCACGCCTGGCGTGACTTGCCCGGCAGCGTCTCGGGCCTATTCATTGATAGCGTGGGCGCGGGAGGCATTTGCAAAATGCTAGAACCCTTCCGCGACCGCTCGGCTACCGTGATCACTGACCTGGGTTTTCATGCTGCTGATGGGCGGGTATTAGTTTTTCATGGCGAACAAAAAGGACGCATTGTGGCCGAACCCCAAGTGAGCCAGGCCTATGGCTGGGACGCCATTTTTGTGCCGGACGGCGAAACCCGCACCATTGCCGAAATGAGTGTAGAGCAGCGCAACAGCACTTCCACGCGCAAGCTGGCAGTCGCCCAATTTTATGAAACGGTGCTCAACGAGGAACACGCCGGCCTTCTGCTGCAAAACCGCATTCGCCTGCGCGAACTGCTGACCAGGCACTTTAGCAAGGTGGAGCTAGAATCCCTGTGCTTTGACGTGGGCATTGATAAGGATGAACTGCCGGAAGGGGTCAAGAAGGAATTGGCCCAAGAGATCATTCTCTATTGCGAAAGACATGAGAAAATGGGGCTGCTGCTGGAAGCGTGCCGTAATCAGCGCCCCACCACGGAATGGCCGGAGGAATTGTAATGGACACAGACATTCACTTTGCCGTGGCTAAAATTAGCAAATACGCTACCCGCGAAAGTGGCGACACGCTGGAGATGATTGAACGGCCGCATGGGGGTATCTCCTTTGTGCTGGTAGATGGGCAGCGCAGCGGCAAGTCGGCCAAAGCCATCAGCAACATGGTGGCGCGCAAAGCCATCCAACTGCTGGCCGAAGGGGTGCGGGATGGCGCGGCGGCGCGGGCCGCCCACGATTACCTGTACACCCACCGGCAAGGCAAGGTAACGGCCACGCTGAATATTCTCTCGGTGGATGCGGAGACCAAAACCTTTGTCATTTCGCGCAACAACGAGGCGCCGGTAATTGTACACACGCCGGAAAATGGCTTACTGCTGCTAGATGAGCCGTGCCGCAGCGTGGGCACGCACCGCAACACCAAACCCATCATCACGGAACTGCCCATTGTGCCCGGAATGACCATTGTGGTGTTTACGGATGGGCTGCGCCATGCGGGGGGGTTCAGCGGCACCGACACCTATGATCCGGTAACGGCCGTTGCCCGTATTCTTGCCGCCCACAAGACCAACGCCCAAGAAATTGCCGATATTCTGCTAAATGAAGCAGTAGTCAAGGATAACGGCCGTCCACGAGACGACATTAGCGTACTGGTAGCCCACGTGGGAACAGGCACACAAAATGACGAAGTGCGCCGCATGGAGGTTCACCTCCCCCTATGAGCGCCCCAGACCCAGACTTGCGAATTGCCGTGGTGGGCCCCTGCGCTGCCGGCAAGACCACGCTGGTCAAAGCGCTACGCCAGGCCGGTTACCAGGCACGCCAGCCCGCCCAGGAACATTCCTACGTGCCCACCATGTGGCAGCGCATCACCCAACCCGATCTGCTCATTTACTTGGATGTAGACTACCCCACTACCCTTCGCCGCCGCCCACACGTTACCTACGGCCCGGAACGGCTGGCAGAGCAGCACCAACGGCTGGCCCATGCCCGCCAGCACTGCGACCTTTACCTAGACACCTGCCCCTTCACCCCCCAAGAAATCTATCAGCAAGTCGTGGCGTTTTTGCAAAACCTGTAACCTGTTAGAAGTTACAGGTTACAGGTTACAGGTTACCCGCGCTAACTGCCGCCAAACAACCGGCCCAGCATGCCTGTATTCCCCATTTTTTCCTTAATGGCCGCTTCCATTTGCCGCCCTTCAGGAAAATCCTTGACTTTTAATGCCCGCTTGTTGAAATGCTCCGCTTCTGCAAAATTTTCCTGCTGCCAGTAAATTTCGCTGACCTGGTGATACAGCCAATGGTTGTCCGCGTCAAAGTGGATGGCTTCCTTGTATTTGGCCAGCGCCTCGTCCCACATTTCAAACCCTGTGTAGGCGTCCGCAATCTGCGCCAGCAGGCGTAGGCGTTGGGGCACGGTGCGGGCCTCCTCGGAGGCGCGCCCAAACCAATACTCAATCTGCGTCAGGTCTTTGCAGGCCAGCCAGTAGGTTAATTCGGCCGTTTGCAGGTAGTAACTGTGGGGGTCAAGCTCCTGCAAATAATCCAGCACCATGCGCGCATCATCCAGCCGACCTGCGTAAATGTACACAAAGGCCTCCACGACGTTGATGTCGACAATGTCGGGTTCTGTTTCCTGAGCTTTTTCCAGCCACGCCATGGCGGCGTCCAGCCCTTCGGGCGCATAGCTGCCATCTTGTTCCCGAGAAGCAGCCAGCAAGGTGTAGGCAACCCCGGCAAAAGTGTACGGCCGTGAATCACTGGTCAACAGCGTGCGCAAGGCCCCCGCCAACACTTTGGGGTCATCCTTATACATATTTACGTCATCCAGGCTGATTTCATAAGTGCGCCGCCCCAAATCCGTAATGTGGAGATTTTGTGGCCATTTGACTTTTTCTAAGGGAGGCAAAAGCTTTGCCAGAAGTTGTTTTCCCATCAAATTTCCTTTGTTCAATTGGTTGGCTCGTTCGCTTATTGCCAAGTCCCCAACCAACCGACGAACAAACCACCCACTCAACCCGTTTCTGCCCAGTGTACAAAAACTCCCCCCAAAAGAAAAGACCCCTCTCAAGCAGAGGGGTCTTAGGGTCATCAAAAAATCAGGCTTAGTACATGCCGCCCATGCCGGGATCACCGCCAGGCATTGGGGGCGCTTCTTTCTCTGGCAGGTCGGTAATGAGCGCTTCGGTGGTCAGAATCATGGAAGCGATACTGGCTGCGTTTTCCAGTGCGCCACGGGTCACCTTAGCCGGGTCAATGATGCCAGCTTTAATCATGTTGACGTACTCGCCGGTCATGACATTGTAACCCACATTGGTATCACCCTTCTCAGCCTGGGCACGGCGCACGTTCTGAATAATCACGTCGCCATTCTGCCCAGCGTTCTCGGAAATTTTGCGCATGGGGGCTTCCAAGGCGGCACGCAGAATATTCAGGCCGGTGGCCGGATCGCCAGGAGCTACTTCTACGCTATCCAAGGCAGGCAGGGCGTTGATGAGGGCCACGCCACCACCAGGCACAATACCTTCTTCCACGGCGGCGCGGGTAGCGCTCAGGGCATCTTCCACGCGGTGCTTCTTCTCTTTCAGCTCCACCTCGGTGGCGGCGCCAACGCGAATGACGGCCACGCCGCCGGCCAATTTAGCCAGGCGTTCTTGCAGCTTTTCGCGGTCGTAGTCAGAGGTGCTGCGGTCAATTTCCACTTTGATTTGCTCGACGCGGGCGTTGATCTGTGCCTGCTCGCCGTGCCCATCTACGATGGTGGTATCATCTTTGGTGGAGACCACTTTCGCAGCGCGGCCCAGGTCGCTCACTTGCACGCTGTCCAGCTTGCGGCCCATTTCCTCGGTGATGACCTGCCCGCCGGTGAGGATGGCGATGTCTTGCAGCATGGCCTTACGCCGGTCGCCAAAGCCAGGGGCTTTGATGGCCAGGGCATTGATCATGCCGCGCAGTTTGTTCAGCACCAGGGTTGCCAGGGCTTCGCCATCAACGTCTTCCGCAATGATGACTAGCTCACGCTTGCCCAACTGCACCAGTTTTTCCAGAATGGGCACGATGTCTTGAGCGGAAGAGATTTTCTTGTCGTGGATCAGGATGTAGGGTTCTTCGATGACGGCTTCCATGGTTTCGGAGTCGGTGACGAAGTAGGGGCTGATGTAGCCACGGTCGAACTGCATCCCTTCGACGTACTCGGTCTCGAATTCCAGGCCACGGGACTCTTCGACGGTGATGACGCCGTCTTTGCCAACTTTGTCCATAACTTCGGCGATGAGGTTGCCGATTTCCTGGTCTTGGGCGGAGATGGAAGCGACAGAGGCGATTTCTTCCCGGCTGTCAATGCTGACGGCCATCTCTTTGATTTTCTTGGCCAGGGCAGAGGTGCCGGCCTCGATGCCTTGCTTGAGGAGCATGGGGTTGGCGCCAGCGGCCACGTTCTTCAGCCCTTCGTGGACGATGTTTTGGGCCAAGACGGTGGCGGTGGTGGTGCCATCACCAGCGATGTCGTTGGTTTTGGTGGCTGCTTCTTTGAGGAGTTGGGCGCCCATGTTTTCGTAGGGGTCTTCGAGTTCAATTTCTTTGGCGACGGTGACGCCATCGTGGGTGATGGTGGGGGCGCCAAATTTTTTGTCCAGGGCGACGTTGCGGCCTTTGGGGCCGAGGGTGGTGGAAACGGCCGTTGCCACCGTGTCAATACCTTTCTTCAACTTACGCCGTGCATCTTCACTAAAAACAAGTTGCTTAGCCATGATTTATTTTTCTCCGTACTTAATTTTCAACAATTGCTAAAACGTCTGATTCCTTCAGAATCAGGAGTTTTTTCTCGCCCAGCTTCACTTCCGTGCCGGCATACTTGGCATATAGCACCACGTCACCGACGGCCACGTCCATGTCTATGCGATCACCATCTTCATCGCGGCGACCAGGACCAACAGCCAGCACCACGCCCTCTTGCGGCTTTTCTTTTGCCGTTTCAGGCAGCACAAGACCAGAGGCTGTGGTCTGCTCCTGTTCCTTAGGCTCCACTACCAAGCGATCACCCAATGGTTTGAGCTTAATAGACATAACCAAATCTCCTTTTCTATAAAATTATTAGTTTTTTAAGCAATCTGTTGGGAATTTAGCACTCCATAAAATAGAGTGCTAGCCAAACCGCTGACATTGTAGCATAGAATCGGGGGTTGTCAAGGATTTTTTAGCAGTCTGACGAAATGAGTGCTAAGGCGGCTAAGGGGCGCTGCTCAGGGTCGCCAGGCGGCACACTTCCAAGCCCTCGGTGGCCTGGGCCACCACCAGGGAATCGGGTGGGGAAACCTCTATAACCTGCCGGAAGAGGGGTTCAGCTTTTATGCACAGTTCTTCGTCTGTACGGTAATAGGCTGAGGCTAGCATGTTAAAAAAGCGAGCATTCAGGGCGGTGGGACGGCCGTACATGGCTGTTGCCAACTCCAAATGTTCCACGGCTTTGGGGAAGTTGCTGCGGCGAAAATAGGCTTCACCCAAGCGCCCCTGCGCGCGAGCCACGTTAGGGTTCAACGCCACAGATTTGATGGCATTTTCTTCAGCCAAAGCATCTTCGCCCAGTTGGAGGTACATGTGGGCCAGGCCATCATAAGCGGGGGCATAATCGGGGTCAATGCTCAGCGCGTCTTCGAGAGTAACAATGGCCAGGGGCGTGCTGCCATCGGCGTAGTAGTTGTAGGCCAGGCTGTAGTACAAGTCAGGGATAGATGGGTCAGCCTCTATGCCCAGTTGCAATTGGGCGATGGCCTCTTGGTAACGCCCCAGGTAAACAAAGACCAGGCCCATGTAATATCTGGCCCAGGCATTATTGGGTTCCAGGAAAATGGCAAAGTCAGCCAGTTCTTCAGCCTGGGCATATTTATTAGGGTCGCCTTGCAGAACCAGCCCTCCCGCGGCATAGGCATAAGCGGTGCCATTTTCGGGGTTGATATTGATGGCTTCGCGGGCAGCTTGCCAGGCCTGGGCATATTGCAGGCTGGCCCCGGCAGGATCGCCCATATCATCCAGGCGGTTGCCATTGGCCAGGTAAGCAGAAGCCACGGCCGTCCACACGCGGTCATTGTCTGGGGCTAGAATAATAACTTGCTCCGCTGCCTCAATCGCCTCTTCCGCCCGATTTTGCGCCACCAGCAAATTAATTAGGCGAATGTAAAACTCTGGGCGCGTCGCATCCAGGCGAATGGCGGTTTGAAAATATTCAATCGCCTCTTCAAATTCCCGGTCTTGTTCGCTAAGGTCTGCTAACAAGGCGTATTCTGTGGCAGAGCGCGTGGGGGTGGGAATGGGCGTAGGGATGATAACTGCGCGCACTTCGTCACGGTTTAGCATAACGAAAACCGAGAGACCAATGCCGATCAGGACAAAAAAAACGAGCAAACAGGAGGGTCCACGGCGCGGATAGCGCGGCCGGGTATCTTTAATTACCATCTATTTCCAACTCCACCCTAGGGTTATAGCGGGTCATCACTATAGCAGCTGCGCCTTTTGGGTAACGCAGGGATTTTTGTGCTGTAAGAGGCCTGCATTGCCCGCCATCTCTTGATGGAGATGGTAACATTGGCGTTGGGGGTGGTCAAGGCAAAGAGGCCGGGTCTTGGCATCCTCTCAGAGTGCAGAACGGCCGTTTCCTTCCGCACTCTTTTGCGTTACCATTGTGCCTATGGTTCAAAAATGGGAAAAGCAGCACAGCAAAGAGCTTGGCGACTATTACATCTTCAAGCTACGGCAAGACACGGCCGTTTCGCCCCGCACAGGCAACACCCACACCTTTTATGCCCTGGAAGCGGGGGATTGGGTCAATGTGATACCCGTTACCCCCGAAGGTAAAGTAGTGCTCATTCGGCAGTACCGGCATGGTCGCGAAGAAATTTGCGTGGAGATTCCTGGCGGCATGGTCGATGACGGCGAATCCCCAGCCACCGCCGCCCAGCGGGAGTTATTGGAGGAAACAGGGTACGCTCCTGAGCAAATCATCTATCTGGGCAGCGTCACCCCCAATCCGGCCTTTCTCAACAACCAATGCCATACTTACCTGGCCTGGCATGCCCGTCCCGTACAAAAGCCCACTTTTGACGGCGCGGAGGATATTGCCCTGGAGGAAGTTGACCTGGCTAACTTGCCGACGTTGGTGCAGGAAGGCTACATTACTCATGCCCTGGTCATTGCTGCTTTTTACCATTTTGATCAATTTCGCGGGCGCTACCCAGATTGGCAGAACGGCCGTTTTTCACCCTAGCCCCTTGCTATTCAAAATCGCCAAACAAATCATCCAGTTCATCTGCCCAGACGTCACCCAAAGGCATGAAGGGGTGTTCTGTAAACTCTTCATCAAGCTGCGCCATAAACTCGCGCACATTCAGTTCAGGCATCTCCTGTTCCAAAACAGCCAGCCTTTGTTCCATAGCCGTCAATAGCTCATCACTGCGCTGTTGTAAATCTGTCAGGTCCAGCCCCCATCCAAACAAATGGTTAATACGGCGCATGACGTCATACCAGGCTTTGTAATCATTCTCAATACTCAAACCTTGGGGGTCAACGCTAGACTGGGAAAAGTTGTAGGCTGGCACAAAGGCATAGAAATCCACCATCTCCAGCCCCACCTCTTCGGCGCAGTCAACCAGATAAGCGCCAATGGTTGCCCCGCCTTCGTAATCCGAAAACTGGACCGCCAAGTCCTCCAGACCGGCCTTCATGGACGGCAGGCTGTAAAGGCAGGAAATCCGACGATCACGATCATAGGGCATGGCGCCATACACGCCCCCCAAAGTTACAACCCGCTGCACACCCAAGGTCAGGCATGCCTCGCAAAAGGATTCGGCGTACCGTTCTACATTGATCTGGGGTTCATCCCCAATAAAAACAATCAGGCCATTCATCTCATCGCCAAAATAGTAGAATTCATTGCGGTTCTTTTGCAGGGTCTGGCGGTAACCATCCTCAAGCTGCACAATGGGGCGAAACATGTGGTGGGTACCGGGCACCTGAAAAACGTAAAAGCCGTAGGGTTTCAGCTCGCCAATTTTTTGGGCGCCGGTCTGCTCGATGAGGTATTGGGGCAGTTCAGAGGAAATGGAACCCGCATCGGCCCACTGCCGCCACCCGGCAATCATGTACAGGTTTTGGGTTTTGGGTATTTCTTGAAAGCGCAACAGCTCGTCCATTCTACCTTCTCCTTACTTGGGGTTAACGATAGCATAAGGGTCACGGCCGTGCCAAACCTTCCCTAATTTTTTCATGTCGCTGTCTCGGCATATAATTAACGTAGCGTAAAGGAGTGCAGGCATGAGCTGGTTACAAAAAGAAATCACACTTTCTCCGAAGCGGCGTGGTTTTCACCTGGTCACGCGCGAAATTTTGGCCCAACTTCCCGAACTGAGTGACTACACAGTGGGGCTGGCCCAGGTGTTTATTTTGCACACCTCAGCTTCCTTAACGCTGAACGAAAATGCCGATCCCACAGTACGCCAGGATTTCGAGACCCATTTTAACCAGATGGTGCCAGAGGAGGCCCCCTACTATCTCCACACTTACGAAGGACCCGATGACATGACTTCCCACATTAAGGCATCGCTTTTGGGCAGCAGCGTTATGGTCCCCGTGCAGAACGGCCGTTTCCG